>DATAXF010000062.1:0-23143 GCA_036273095.1 Steroidobacteraceae bacterium
GCCTCGATGCGCGCCAGCAGCTCCGCGAACGCAAACGGCTTCGTGAGATAGTCGTCGCCGCCCGCCTTGAGGCCGCGGATGCGATCGTCGACGGTGCCGAGTGCGCTCAACACCAGCACCGGCGTGGCGAGACGGGCCCGCCGCAACTGTTGGATGATTGCCAGCCCATCGAGGTGCGGCAGCATCCGGTCGGTGACGATCAGGTCGAGCTTGCCCCCGAGGGCGCGGGAAAGCCCCTCACGGCCGTCGGCGGCGTGGTCGACCGTGTAGCCGCTCTCGCGCAGTCCCTTGACGAGGACCCGCGCGGCCTCGATATCGTCCTCGATGAGCAGGATGTGCACGGAAGAGGAATGTACAGCAGAATGATTTGAAACGCTGGATCCGGGCTCCTGCCCGGCTTAGCGCGCCGCGATCAAAAAGCGTGGTTTTTGCTCGCCGCTCCGCCACCTGCGGCGGCGGGGCACATCCCTGTCCCTGGCATCAGATACTGTCAGCCGCTCACGGAATGAGCTGGCTGCTGCTCGACACCCTGGAGCCGCCCGATGAGCGATCGCAGGAAAACTCGGTTGAACCGCAACTGACACGAGGCCGACACCTGCTCGAGCAGGGTCGAGCTCACCTTGAGCACCGTCACCGCGCTCGCCGCACGGATGGTGGCCGTCCGCTTGGCGCCGGGCACGTAGCTCGCCTCGCCGAAGCAGTCGCCATTGTCCAGGAGGCCGATGCGCCGCCCGTGCCGCTCGACCGCGCAGCCGCCCGAGACGAGGATATAGAAGCGGTCATCCATCTCACCTTCCTTGACGATCTCCTCTCCCTGCGAGTAGTCCTGCCAGCTGCTCGCGCGCAGCACCTCCCAGATCTCGGCATGGGAGAACTCGTGGAAGAACTTCAGGCGCCGCAGGACACCGAACTGCTCCTGGCGGTCGATGCGCGCGTTGGCTTCGCGCAGGCGCTGGTGCACGCGCGTCAGCTCCGCGGCGAAGTCGAGCCCGCTCTTCTGTCGCTTCGGAGGCTCCTTCTGCAACGCGGTTGCCACGACGTTCTCCAGCTCCTCGGGCACGTCCTTGCGCAACGTGTGGATGGGTGGAGGCGTGGCGTAGACGATCTGGTGCAGCAGCTTCTGCAGATTGCCGGCGCGGAACGGGCGCGAGCCCGTCAGCAGCTCATACATCACCGCGCCGAGCGAGTAGAGATCGGAGCGATTGGTCAGCTCGAGGCTCTGCACCTGCTCCGGTGACATGTACGAGGGGCTGCCCGCGATGCCCTCGATGCGCGAGATCTCCGAGTCCGACACCAGCGCGATGCCGAAGTCGATGATGCGCACGTCGCTGTCCTGCGTGAGCATGATGTTGGAGGGCTTGACGTCGCGGTGGATGACGCCGCGCGTATGCGCATAGTGCAGCGCCTTCGCGCACTTGAACATGATCTCCACGGCGTCGTCGATTCTGAGGAGGTTGTCCGGGCGGCAGTAGGCGGCGAGAGTCCGCGCCCCGTGCACGTGCTCCATCACGATGTAGCAGTGGCCGTTCTCCTCGCCCGCGTCATAGATGGGCAGGATGTGCGGATGCTGCAACATTCCGACCAGGTGCGCCTCGGAGAGAAACATCTTGCGCGCCGTATGCGCGCGCTCCTCGTCCGCGCCCGGGTCCATGTTGTAGACCTTGATCGCGACGTCGCGCCCGTAATAGGCATCGTGCGAGAGATACACCACACCGGTGCTGCCGCGGCCCACTTCCTTGATGACCATGTACTTGCCGATCCGCTCGGGGACGCGCGGGGCGGCCCTGGGCAAAGCAGTCGGTCCTTTGGTGGATACGGACATTGGGTGGCGGCGGCTCTTGGAACGTCCGAGAGGATACGGACTGAGCCCGCTGGTATCTGTGATGATTGGCGCAAATCCCTGCCGGCGATTTTGCGCACGGCAGGCATCTGCTTTCGGGCTGGTTATGTGAAGTCACGTGTTATGTGAAGTCACCTGAAGTGATCGTAGCCGGAATGCGACAGGCTCATCACGCTGCCGTCGCGAAGAACGTCTGCGCCCGGGCTTTCGCGCAGCGCGCCGATCCGCGTATAGCCCCAGCGCTCCGGCGGTAACTCCGCGAGCAGCCTTGCGACCTGAGCCGGCCGCACGCTGAAGCACAATTCGTAATCATCTCCGCCGGTCAGCGCGAGCTCGCGCGCACGCTCCTCGCCCACGGCGTGCAACAGCGCCTGCGAAAGCGGCAACTCACGATAGGAGATCTCCACGCCGCGGCCGCTGGCGCGCGCCAGCTTGCCCGCATCTCCCAGCAAACCGTCGGATACATCTATGCAGGCGCTGACGTAATGACGCAAACGCTCCCCGAGGGCGAGGCGCGGGGCGGGGTAGAGAAATCGCTCCCGCAGATACGTTCCCGCCTCCCCCGCGGCAGCGAGTCGGCCCTGCTCGATCGCGAGGCCCGCGGCCGCATCGCCGGGCGTTCCCGACACGAAGACCGCATCTCCCGTTTGGCCTCCCGAGCGGAGCAGTGCGGATGAGCGCGGCACATGTCCCAGAACGGTGACGGTGACGCACAGTGGCCCGGATGTCGTGTCGCCACCGACGAGTGCGACATCATGGGCACGCGCCAGTGCAGCCATTCCTGCCGCAAACTCCGACAGCCAGGATTCGTCGGCTTGCGGCAGAGTCAGCGCCAGGAGGGCCCAGGCCGGCCGGGCGCCCATCGCCGCGAGATCGCTCAGGTTGACGGCCAGCGCGCGGTGGCCAATGGAGGCCGGCGGCGAACCGTGCGGAAAATGTACGCCATCGACCAGGCTGTCCACGGCCACGACCAGCTCCATTCCGGCCGGGCTCTCCAGAACCGCGGCGTCATCTCCCACACCCACGCGCACATCGGCACGCTTCGCCCCGCAACTGCGGAAATACCGCTCGATGAGGTCGAATTCGGACAGCGCCACGCGCTCAGTGCTCGTTGGGACGCAGAGAGCGCGCCGCCCGATCCAACACCGCGTTGACGTACTTGTGGCCATCGGTGGCGCCGAAGCGCTTGGCCAGGCTCACCGCCTCGCTGATCGCGACACGGTATGGGACGTCCTCGCGATGACGCAGCTCATAGATACCGATGAGCAGGACGGCGTGCTCGAGGGGATCTAGAAGCGCGGGACCCCGGTCCGCCCATGAGGACAGATCCGCGTCGAGCGCTTCGCGATTGCGCCAGACGCCCTCGACGAGCTCGCGGAAGTACTCGCCATCCGCGCGCGGCATATCCTCCGCATCGCGAAACTCCTGCACCAGGTCCTGCCAGGGGCAGTCGTTGAGCTGCCAGCGATACAGGGCCTGCATCGCGAGCTTGCGCGCGACCGAGCGCTGACTGGAGAGCCTGCGGCTGGAGGGCTCGGACGGCATCTTGAGGTCGTCGGGCATCCGCTGTCAGGAAGAGAGGCGCGCCATGAGGCTCGCCATCTCCAGGGCAACTGTCATCGATTCGCCACCCTTGTTGCCGGCGGTCGTAGCCGCCCGCTCGAGCGCCTGATCCACCGTCTCGACGGTGAGAACGCCAAAGATGACAGGGACGCCGGTCTCCAGGCTCACGAGCTGCAGGCCACGCGCGCATTCACCCGACACGTATTCGAAGTGCGGTGTATCCCCGCGAATGACACAGCCGAGCGCCACGACCGCATCATAGCGCCCCGACAGTGCGAGCTTGCGCGCGACGACGGGCAGCTCGAATGCCCCGGGTACGCGCGCGATCAGCAGGTCCTCGGCGGGACCGCCGTGCTCGAGCCAGGCCACGGTAGCTCCCTTCAGCAGACTCGCGACGATGAAGTCGTTGAACCTCGCCGCGACGATCGCCACCTTGCGGCCGCGGGCGATGATTTCGCCCTCGAGAACGCGCGGTGCGGTCAAACGTCCTCTCCGACGTAACTCTCAATCTCGAGGCCAAACCCTGAGATGCCGTGTATCTGCTTCGGTGCCGACAACACCCGCATCCGGCGTACCCCGAGATCCTTCAGGATCTGGGCGCCCACCCCAAAGGTCCGCAACACTTCGCCATCGCGCGCCTGAGTGTGTGCGCCGGATGCCGCGTCCGGTTGGGCATCACCCGCGGCCAGCGTTCGCACCGATTCCAGCAGATCACCGGAGGACTCCCGGTCGCGAAGGATCACGATGACGCCACTGCCGGCGCGCGCTATGCGTTCCATGGCAGCCCGCAGCGTCCAGGCCAAGGGGTCTGCCCGGATGCCAAGAAGATCGCGCAGCGGATCCACTACATGCACCCGGACGAGCGGCGGCTCGTCACCTCGAAGCTTGCCGCGAGTCAGCGCGAGATGCACCTCCTCGCTGACGCGGTCCTCGTAGGCATATAGCGTGAATTCGCCGAGCTCGGTCTGCACGGCCTGCGCCGACACCCGCTCGACGGAGCGCTCATTGCGCAGGCGGTAGCGGATGAGGTCGGCGATGGTGCCGATCTTCAGGTCATGGCGCCTGGCGAAGGCCTCCAGCTCCGGCCGCCGCGCCATCGTCCCATCCTCGTTCATCACCTCGCTGATGACTCCCACCGGCTGCAGGCCTGCCATGCGGCAGAGGTCCACGGCAGCCTCCGTGTGGCCTGTCCTCACGAGCACCCCGCCACGGCGCGAGCGCAGGGGAAAGATGTGCCCGGGCCGCGCGAAATCGAGCGGTTTCGAGCTCGCGTCCGCCAGTGCATGGACGGTCGCCGCCCGGTCGCTCGAGGAGACGCCCGTCGTCGTCCCGGCGCGCGCGTCCACCGATACGGTGAAGGCGGTCCGGTGCGACTCGCTGTTGCTGGCAACCATCTGCGGCAGGTCGAGGCACGTCAGCCGGTCCTCCTCCATCGGGACGCAGATGATGCCGCTCGTGTGGCGAATCATGAACGCCAGGGCTTCCGGCGTCGCAAGCTCCGCCGCCATGATCAGATCACCTTCGTTCTCGCGGTCTTCGTCGTCCATGATGAGGACCATGCGTCCCGCCTTGAGGTCGGCGACAATCTCTTCGACGGAATTCACGCCGGTGGAGCCGGCCGGCAGGGCCGTCTTGCTGGAAAGGGGCAGGACTTTGGACATATGAGCGCCTCTGAGGCCTCCGAGTAAGTGCCCCAAGTATACCTGCCGGGGTTTATCGGCAGTCCCGCCGGGCTCGCTGCCGGCCGAATTCCTAGGTGTCGACCCTACGGCTGCGGCAGAAGCGGCAATACGGCCGCCTCCAGTGCCCGCTTCGAGACACCGGACGGCCCCTCGGCCTGCAACTGCGCGCGGATCACGCCGCCGGCGTCGATCACGTACGTGATCGGGACCGCGATCGGCTCCCCGAAGCCATTGGCCTTGGCCGCGCTCGCAAGCGCCGCCGGGTAGCTGAACTGCCGCATCACCTGCCGCACCTGCGCGGCGTCCGACGCCTCATCGATGCTGAGGCCCAGGAGAACGAGGCCGTGCGAATGATAGCGACGGTAGAGCGCATTGAGGGTCGGCATCTCGACGCGACAGGGCGAGCACCAGGTCGCCCATACGTTCACCAGCACTACCTTGCCGCGGAGCTTCGAGAGGTCGAATTGATGGCCGTCGAGCTGCGGCACGACCAGCTGCGGGGCCGGCTGGCCAATCGCGGGTGGCGCCGCAAGAAGCACTGGCGGCGCGGCCGCGAGCAAACCGGCGGTCAATAACAGGCGCCACAAAGGGAATTTCACGAATCTCCGTGACGGCGGCTTCAGCATTTCAGGCTCCGACGATGCGACCAGCGCAATGGTGCCATAGGGTAATGCCCCAGCGGGACGGCCTGCCTCATGCTGGGTACCGCCGGTCGAAATGTCGGAATGCGCACCCGCGCCGCCGATTATCGTCGGCCTCGCCATAATCGATGGCAGACCGGGTGCCGGAATCGGGTGGTGACCATGAGCACACTGAGCGACCGTTGCGAGGATTTCTGCCGCCGATTCGGACTGCGAATACCGATTTTGCTCGCCCCGATGGCAGGCGTATGCCCACCGTCTTTGAGCATCGCCGTCGGGCAAGCCGGCGGAATGGGTGCGTGCGGCGCTCTGCTCTTCGGCCCCCAGGAAATGCGCGAGTGGGCCGAAACGGTGCGGGCCGCTTCGGCGGCTCCGTTCCAGATCAACCTCTGGGTCCCTGAGCTCCCGCCGATCCGAAGCTCCGAGCACGAGGCGCGAGTGCGCCAGTTTCTCGGCCAGTGGGGACCGCCGGTTCCCGAAAGCGCGGCGGATGAGGTTCCCCGCAACTTCAACGCTCAAAGCGAGGCGCTGCTTTCGCTTCGGCCTGCCGTCGCCTCCTCCATCATGGGCGTCTTCCCCTCCGCCCTCGTCACGGCTCTCAGAACTGCCGGCATCGCCTGGTACGCCGTCGCCACCACTGTCAAGGAAGCCGTGCTGGCAGAGGCCGCGGGGGCCGATGTCATCGTCGCGCAGGGAATGGAGGCCGGAGGTCACCGCGGCTGCTTCGATAGTGCAACAGCAGAGCAGCAGCAAGTCGGACTGTTCGCGCTCCTGCCGCAAGTAGTGGATGCGGTGCGTGTGCCTGTGGTGGCAACGGGTGGAATCGCCGACGCGCGCGGCATCGCCGCGGCATTTCTGCTCGGGGCCAGCGCAGTCCAGATCGGCACAGCGTTTCTGCGCTGTCCGGAGACTCGGCTCCCACAGGCATGGTCCGACGCTCTCGCGGAGGCGCGCCCGGAGGACACAACTCTGACTCGCGCTTTCAGCGGACGCGCAGGCCGTGCTCTCGTAACGGACTACGTCCGCGCAGCCAACGCGCCGAACGCTCCGCCGCCTGCTCCTTATCCGGTCCAGCGCGGTCTGACGGCCCCCATGCGACGCAAGGCTACTGAGCAAGGCACGCTGCGAACGATGCAGGCCTGGGCCGGCCAGGCAGCGAGCATGGCGAGACCCGAGCCCGCCGCGCAGGTCGTGTCTCGACTTTGGGCAGAGACACAGGAGCTGCTACGCGTTTGATCAGCTCAGCTTGCGGAATCCGCAAGAAGCCGCTCGACATAGCGGGCGATCTGGTCGACCTCGAGGTTTACACGCTTTCCGACACGCAGCGCGCCGAGGGTCGTTACGGCTTGGGTGTGGGGAATGAGGTTGATGCCGAACGTGTTGCCTTGCACCTCGTTCACCGTGAGACTAACACCATCGATCGCAACCGACCCCTTGCGGGCGATGTACCGCGCAAGAGCGGATGGCACGGAAACCCCGATTCTCGTCGAGCGCGCATCGCCGCTCATCGCCGTAATCTCAGCGACACCATCGACATGCCCGGAGACCAAGTGGCCGCCGAGGGGATCGCCGGCTTTGAGCGAGGGCTCGAGATTGACCGGAGAGCCGGACGTCAGATCGCCGAGTGTTGTCAGCGACAGCGACTCGCGAGATACGTCGGCGGCGAACGTGCGCTCGTGTAATTCGACTGCCGTCAAGCAACACCCCTGCACACAGATGCTGTCGCCTATGTGGATTCCCGACGGATCGAGGCGATCGAACGCGATGACGATGCGCGTGTCTCCCTGACGCGCTTCGCGGCTGACTACCTTGCCGACGTCCTGAACGATACCTGTGAACAAGCGTCACCCTCCCATCTTTGTATCATTGGCGGCAGAGCCGCCGCCCCGCAGCCGAATCCGCAAATCCTGTCCGATCTGCCGCGTCTCGATGATGGCGAACCGCCGCGCAGCGCTGAGCTGCTGCACGTCTGCGATGTCGGCCAGAGCTCGTGCGTTGGGACCGAGAAGCCTCGGCGCCATGTATAAAACGAGCTCATCGGCCAGAGATTCGTCCAGCAGCCTCCCGGCGAGCCGGGCCCCCGCCTCGACCCATAGCTCGTTGATCTCGCGCCGGCCGAGCCGGTCCAGGATCTCGGGCAAACTCAAGCGGGCCGTGCCCACGCCCGCTGCAGCGGACGACTCCGAGACAGGCACTTCTTCGATCGCCGCGCCGCGCTGCAGAATCTGAGCGCGCCGACCGGCGAGCTCGACTTCACTCTCGCCGTGATTTGCGGAAGTCATGATCAGGACGGGGCCCCCGCCCGTTAGCATTCGCGCACCAGGCGGGGTCTGCAACCGCGCATCGAGCACGACCCGCAACGGCTGCAGTCGTTGGCGTCCCGAAGGCGGATCCGGCAGGCGCACATCGAGCCGCGGATCATCCGCGAGGACCGTGCCGATGCCCGTCAGAATCGCAGAGCTGCGGGCACGCCAATGTTGTACGTCCTCGCGGGCTTCCGGTCCGGTAATCCACTGGCTCGCGCCATTCGCCAGCGCCGTACGACCATCGAGGCTCATTGCGAGCTTCACCCTGACCCACGGCCGGCCGGAACGCATGCGCTTCAGGAACCCGGGATTGAGCTCCGCGGCCTCCGCTGCCAGCAGACCCGACTCCACGACCACTCCCGCGCGCCGCAGCGCCTCCGCGCCCCGACCGCCCACTCGCGGATTGGGATCCTCTAAAGCAAAGATGGCGCGCGCAACCCGCGCGGCAATCAACGCGTCAACACACGGCGGAGTGCGGCCGTGATGACTGCATGGCTCCAATGTGACATACGCGGTTGCACCGACGGCTTTGGGGCCGGCCACATGCAAGGCGTTAATCTCCGCGTGGGGCTCGCCTGCGCGCTCGTGCCACCCTTCCCCGACGACTTCCTCACCGTGCGCGATGACGCAACCGACCCGCGGATTCGGCTGAGTCGTCTCGAGGCCGCGCTCGGCGAGCGCGAGCGCGCGAGTCATCGCCCTCCGGTCAAATTCCGTGAACATCGGTCGAGCGCCTCACTTGCGCTCCGGGCCCGCGTCAGACTCTTCGGCTGACGACGACTCCGGAGGCAACAGCGAAAGCTGATCGCGGTCCTTGGTGGGCTGGCGCTTCGCCGGACGCTTGGCGTCCCGGGCGGGCTGGTGGATCTCCCGCTGGTTGCGCAGCTTGCGGATCTCCTCATGGAACGCTTCCACATCCTCGAAGTGCCGATAGACGGATGCGAAGCGCACGTATGCCACTTCATCGAGCTGCCGCAGCTCCTCCATGACGAGCTCGCCGACGACTCGCGCGGGTACCTCCCGATCGCCGAGGGCGCGAACCTTGTGGGCGATGCGGCTCAGGGCCTCATCCACCTGCGGACGCGGCACCGGCCGCTTCTCCAGCGCCTTGTCCATCCCGGCGCGCAGCTTGCCTTCATCGAAGGGCTCGCGCGTGCGGTCGCCTTTCACGACCATGGGCATGACGAGCTCTGCCGTCTCGAAGGTCGTGAACCGCTCGTTGCAGGCCAGGCATTCGCGGCGGCGGCGGATCTGACGCCCCTCGCCGGCAAGCCGGGAGTCGGTTACTTTCGTCTCGACGTGACCACAGAACGGGCAGTGCACGAATTTGCTCGTTCGGACCGCAGCCCCGGCCGGACCACGATCTCCTACTGACCGTAGACGGGGAAGCGCCGGCAGAGCTCCAGCACCTGGCCGCGTACCCGCTCCACGACGGCTTCGCCGCCGCCGGCATCCAACACATCAGCCATGAAGTCGGCTACCTGCTCGACCTCAGGCTCCTTGAAGCCCCTCGTGGTCGCAGCCGGAGTGCCGATCCTCAGCCCGCTCGAGATCGCAGGCGGACGCGGATCGTTCGGCACGGCGTTCTTGTTCACGGTGATGTTGGCCTTGCCCAGCGCGGCATCCGCTTCTTTACCGGTGATCGTGCGGCCGATGAGACTCATCAGGAACAGGTGATTGTCGGTGCCTCCGGAGACGATCTGATAGTCCCGGCGGACGAGCCTCGCGGCCATCGCCCGGGCATTCGCCAACACCTGGCGTTGATACACCGCGAATTCCGGCTGCAGCGCCTCGAGCAGCGCCACGGCTTTCGCCGCGATGACATGCATCAGCGGACCGCCCTGCGTCCCCGGAAAGATGAGCGAATTGAGCTTCTTCGCAATCTCATCGTTCGGACGCGCCAGAATCAGGCCGCCGCGCGGTCCGCGCAGCGTCTTGTGCGTGGTGGTCGTAACGACGTCAGCGTGCGGTATCGGGTTGGGGTAGATGCCCGCCGCGACGAGCCCCGCGACGTGCGCCATGTCCACCACGAAATAGGCGCCCACGCCCTTCGCGATCTCCGCGAAGCGGGCCCAGTCGATGACGCGCGAGTAAGCGGAGAAGCCCGCGATGATCATCTTCGGGCGGTGCTCCTCGGCAAGACGCTGCACCTGCTCATAATCGATCTCGCCGGTGTCGGGACGAATGCCGTATTGGGCGGCGCGGAAGAACTTACCCGAGAAATTGACCTTCGCCCCGTGGGTGAGGTGCCCGCCATGATCGAGGCTCATCCCCATGATGGGATCGCCGGGCTGCACCAGCGCGAGGTAGGTGCCAGCGTTCGCCTGCGATCCGGAGTGCGGCTGCACGTTGGCGTAGGCTGCGCCGAAGAGCTTCTTCGCCCGGTCGATGGCGAGCTGCTCGGCGATGTCGACGTACTCGCAGCCGCCGTAGTAGCGCTTGCCCGGATAGCCCTCGGCGTACTTGTTCGTGAGCACGGAGCCCTGCGCCTCGAGCACCCGCGGGCTGACGTAGTTCTCCGAAGCGATGAGCTCGACGTGATCCTCCTGGCGGCGTCGCTCGCCCTCGAGCGCGCGGTAGAGCTCGGGGTCGAAACTGCGGATATCCAGGCTCTTGGGGAACATTCGGGGCCCTGTCGAGGAAAGCGGAAAGGTGCCGGGATTGTACCGGAAGCCCCTCGGTTTGACTGGCCGGCAGGCGACCGCAGCGTGCCCCGCCGCGACAGCGGTCGGACGGGTTCAGTGCGCCGGAGCGCCCATCATGCTTTCGACTACGGCATTCCAGGCGCCGGCGAGATTTGCCCGGTTGTACCCCCCACCGCCCAGCGCCAGCAGCCGCCCGTGACCGAGCCTGTCGGCGAGAGCCGCGAGCTCGCTCGCCGCGCGCGCGTGGGCATGTGGTGTCAGGCGCATGTGCGTCAGAGGATCTCCCTCGATGCTGTCCGCGCCGCATTGCAGAATGACGAACTCTGGCTCGAAGCGCTCCAGGTGCGCGATGACTCGCGGCCAGACGTCGGAGAAGAGGGCGTCGTCCGCGCCGGGGGGCAGCGGCAAATTGAGCTTGGTGCCCTCGGCGGCTCCGCGGCCTGTCTCGTCCACACCGCCGGTCCCGGGATAGAGGTAGCGGCCGTCCTCGTGCAGGTCGGCGAAGATCACCGCCGGATCGCTCTCGAAGGCGTAGAAGACGCCATCGCCGTGATGCGCATCGATGTCGACATAGGCGACGCGCCCGAGCCCGAACCGGCTGCGCAGCAGCTCGATGGCGACCCCGCAGTCGTTGAATACGCAGAAACCGGCCGCGTGGTCGCGCGCGGCGTGGTGGAGCCCGGCGATCGGCACGAATGCGCGGCGAAACTCGCCCGTCATGATGCCCTGAGTCGCCACCAGGGTCGCGCCGACCACACAGGACGCGGCTTCGTATACACCCCGAAAAGCAGGGGTATCGCCTGCATCGAGGTAGCCGTGCCCGCTCGTGGAGCGCTCGCGCACGAATTCGAGATAGCTCGCGGTGTGAAAGGAGAGCAGCTCCTCATCGGTGGCATCGCGCGGCTCGAGCACGCGCACCTTGCGGTCGAGCGCCCGCGCGCCGAACTCACGCAGGAATGCCGCATGGCGGTCGGGCCCGAATGGATGGCCGTCACCGAAGCCGTAGCGCGCGAGGCGCTCGCCGGCGATCACCACCACGTTGTCGCTCATGGATGAGTCTCTGAGGGGTTGCCTAGGCTAACACAGCCCGGGGCAGAGCCCACCTGCCCAAGAGGCGCCAAGTCGATGATAATACTCGCTCGCTGCCTCATCGAAGCTCGACAGGAAATGGCTCAATACATCTTCACCATGCAGGGGGTTGGCAAGGTCGTCCCCCCGAAACGCTTCATCCTCCGCGATATCAGCCTCTCTTTCTTTCCCGGCGCCAAGATCGGCGTGCTGGGCCTGAACGGCTCGGGTAAGTCCACGCTGCTCAAGATCATGGCCGGCATCGACAAGGAAATCGATGGCGAGGCGCGGCCACAGAGCGGCATCCGCGTCGGCTATCTGCCGCAGGAGCCGCAGCTCGACCCAGCGAGTGATGTGCGGACCACCGTCCAGCAAGGCATCGGCGAGACCTTCAGGCTGCTCGAGGAATTCAACCGCATCAGCGACCGCTTCGCCGAGCCCATGGAAGATGAGGAGATGAATACTCTCCTCGAGCGCCAGGCGAAGCTGCAGGATGCCATCGATACTGCGGGCGGCTGGGAGCTGGAGCGCAAGCTCGAGATCGCGGCGGATGCGCTGCGGCTACCGCCCTGGGAAGCGAAGATCGACACCCTCTCGGGCGGCGAGAAGCGCCGCGTCGCGCTGTGCCGGCTGCTGCTGTCAGCTCCCGACATGCTGCTGCTCGATGAGCCGACGAACCACCTCGACGCGGAATCGATCGCCTGGCTCGAGCGCTACCTGGAAGAATATCCGAGCACCGTCGTTGCCGTGACGCACGACCGCTACTTCCTCGACAACGTCGCGGAGTGGATCCTCGAGCTCGATCGCGGCCACGGCATCCCCTGGCATGGCAATTACTCCTCGTGGCTCGAGCAGAAGGGAGAGCGGCTGAAGCTGGAGGAGCGCGAGCGCGAGGCGCTGCGCAAAGCGCTCGAGCACGAGCTCGAGTGGGTGCGCCAGAACCCGAAGGCGCGCCAGGCGAAGAGCAAGGCCCGCCTGCAGCGCTACGAGGAGCTCGCCTCGCGCGAGTTCCAGGAGCGCAACGAGACCAACGAGATCTACATTCCTCCCGGGGAGCGCCTCGGCGAGCTCGTGATCGAGGTCAAAGGGCTGCGCAAGGGCTACGGCGAGCGGCTCCTCATAGACGGTCTGTCGTTTTCGCTGCCGCGCGGCGGCATCGTCGGCATCATCGGCCCCAACGGTGCCGGCAAGACGACCCTGTTTCGGATGTTGACCGGCGGCGAGAAGCCGGATGGCGGCGAGATCCGCATGGGACCGAGTGTGCAGCTGGCCTATGTCGACCAGTCACGGCATGCGCTCGATGACAAAAAGACGGTGTGGCAGGAGATCTCCGGCGGCCTCGACATCCTCAAGGTCGGCAACTACGAGACTCCGTCACGCAGCTACGTCGGGCGATTCAATTTCAAGGGCTCGCAGCAGCAGCAGACCATCGGCGAGCTCTCGGGCGGCGAGCGCAACCGCGTGCATCTCGCCAAGGTGTTGAAATCCGGCGGCAACGTGCTGCTCCTCGATGAGCCGACCAACGACCTCGACATCGAGACGCTGCGCGCGCTGGAGGACGCGCTGCTCGGATTCCCCGGCTGCGCCGTCGTGATCTCGCACGATCGCTGGTTCCTCGATCGCATCGCCACTCACATCCTCGCTTTCGAGGGCGATTCGCAGGTCGTCTGGTTCGAGGGCAACTACCAGGAGTACGTCGAGGACTTCAAGCGCCGCAAGGGAGAGCAAGCCGCGCAACCGCATCGCATCCGTTACAAGCCCCTCACCCGGTGAGACACTCGCCAGTGCCGGCGGAGCACGAGAGCGAGAGGCGCGGGCTGCTGCCCTGGGTGGGGCCGCTGGCGGCGCTGCTGGTGTTCGGTGCGGTCGCCTATGTCCTTCACGGCGAGCTCGCGCGCCTGCACTTCGACAGGGTTTTCGCGCACCTCGAGTCCATACCGCGGCGGCGCGTGCTCGCGGCGCTCGGCTTCACTGCGATCAGCTACTGGGTGCTGAGCGGCTACGACGTGCTGGCGCTGCGCTACCTGCGCCGGCGGCTGCGCTATGGCCAGATTCTCTTCACTTCCTTCATCGCCTGTTCGTTTGGCCATACGCTCGGTTTCGCGGCCTTCACCGGCGGCGCGATCCGCTTCCGTCTCTATGCGAGCGCGGGCGTAACGGCCGTCGAGGTGGCGACCATCGCCGCATTTGCCAGCCTGTCCATCGCAATCGGCCTCTCCACCCTCGCGGGCATCTCCCTTTTCCTGTCGCCGACACAGAGTGCGGCCGTCCTGCATCTCGGGCACGGGCTGACGCTCCTCGTCGGCGCGCTGTTGCTCACCGCGGTGGCGTCCTACGCACTCTGGTCGTCGCTGTCGCGCGGCGTGATCGAGATCCGTGGCTGGGCGCTGCGCGCGCCCGGTCCGACGATCGGACCGCCGCAAGTGGTGCTCAGCGTGATCGACCTGAGCCTCGCGGGCTCGGTGCTCTGGTGGCTGCTGCCAGCCGCTGCGCACATCGGGTTCATCCCCTTCATCGGCGCCTACGCCATCGCAGTCATCGCCGGAATCGTGAGCCATGTCCCGGGCGGGATCGGCGTCTTCGAGACGGTGATGCTGCTGATCCTGCGCGGCGTTCCAACGGAGACGCTCCTCGGCTCTCTCCTCGCCTACCGCGCGATCTACTTTTTCGTGCCGCTCCTCTTCGGCGCGATCCTCTTCGCCTACAAGGAGCTGAGCGCCACTCGAGCGCATCTGGCGCGTGCGCGCGAGCGTGCCGCGATGTATGTGGCGCCCGTTGCCCCGCAGATCGCCGGCGCCCTCACCTTCCTCGCCGGCACGGTATTGCTGGTTTCGGGAGCTACGCCGGCGATCGAGTCCCGCCTCTCGCTGCTGCACCGCTTCATCCCGCTCGCGGTGCTGGAAGTCTCGAACCTGGCCGCGAGCGTCATCGGGCTGGGGCTTCTCGTGCTGGCCCGCGCGCTCTTCCGGCGCGTCAGAGCCGCCTATACCATCTCCGTCTCACTGTTGGTATTCGGCATCGCCGCTTCCCTCCTCAAGGGACTGCGTTATGAGGAAGCGATCGTGCTCGCCCTGGTGCTCGCCGTGTTGGCTCTCGGGCAGCGCGCCTTCTACCGCCCGACGGCGATCCTCGACGAGCGCTTCAGCCCGGCGTGGGTCGCCAGCATCGCGGGCGTCATCATCCTATCGATCTGGATCGGCGTTCTGGTGTACCGCGACGTGCCGTACTCCGATCAGCTCTGGTGGACGTTCGCGCTGCACGCCAACGCGCCGCGCATGCTGCGCGCCTCCCTCGCAGTCGTAGTGCTCGCAACGGCCTACCTCATGATGAATCTGCTGCGGCCGGCGCGCCCGGAACCGGCCGTGGCCAGCGCCGAGGACCTCGGGCGCGCGCGCGCCATCATCAACAACTCGGACAACTGCCTGGCGAACGCGGCGTTGACCGGCGACAAGCGGCTGCTCTTCAACGACCCGGCGGACGCCTTCCTCATGTATCAGGTGTCCGGGCGCAGTTGGATCGCGCTCGGCGACCCGGTCGGCTCGCGCGGCGGCGCGGAGGACCTGGTGTGGCGCTTCCGTGAGCTCTCCGACCGCCACGCCGGCCAGGCCGTCTTCTATCAGACGAGCGCCGAGCGGCTCTCTCTGTATGCGGATCTCGGCCTGGCGCCGCTCAAAGTCGGCGAGGAGGCGCGCGTCTGGCTCACGGACTTCTCGCTCGACGGACCTGCCCGCGCCGCGCTCAGGCACTCCCACCGGCACGCGCAGCGGGACGGACTCAGCTTCGAGATAATCCCCGCCGGCGACGGCGATGAGCTGATGCCCGCGCTGCAACGGATTTCCGACGCCTGGCTCGCCAGCAAGGCCACCGGCGAGAAGCGTTTCTCAGTGGGCTACTTTTCACCGCAATACCTGCGCAGATTTCCGCTCGCGGTCGTGCGCGAGGCAGGCGCGCCGGTCGCCTTCGCCAACCTCTGGACCACCGACACGCGCGCCGAGCTCGCGGTCGACCTCATGCGCTTCGGCTCGGCCGCGCCCCAGGGAACCATGGATTTCCTCTTCATCGAGCTCATGTGCTGGGGCCGCGATCAGGGCTATCGCTGGCTCAATCTCGGCATGGCGCCGCTCTCGGGTCTCGACCGACATCCGCTCGCGCCCGCCTGGCACCGGGTGGGCAATTTCGTGTTCCGCCATGGCGAGCACTTCTACAACTTCGAGGGGCTGCGCCGTTACAAGGCCAAGTTCGATCCGCACTGGGAGGCGAAATACCTCATCGCGCGCGGCGGCATAGCCCTGCCGCGCGTGCTGATGGACGTCTCGGTATTGATCGCCGGCGGCGTAAAAGAGCTGTTCACCGCCTGATACGACATAACGCGGCGTTCCTTGCGAAAGGCGGATTAGGGTGTCGCCGATAGGCTACAATCCCGACACCGGGCGAGCACAAGAAGACGCCGGAGAACCGCCACACCTGAGGCGAGTCTCGTGGAAGCCCCCCGTTGGCGCATCATGTCAATCCACATCGACGCATCGAGCCGTCTCATCAACAGCCAGGAGCAGAGCCTGGCGCTGACATGTCCGCATTGCCAGGTCGTCGCCCATCTGACCGTGAGCGCCGTGCCCCGCTTCGAGGAGCTGCAGGCCAACCGCCCCGCTCAGGTAGGCATCGTTTACAGCTGCGACGCCTGCCACTCCCCGGTCTTCCTGCGCTTCGCCGTGCGCATGTACGCCGCCAGCCGCATCGAGCTCTCGCCCCAGTTCATCGAGGTGGAGCGCGCCCGCGAGAAATTCTCCTTTACGTACCTTCCCGAGGAAGTCGAGCTGCTGTTCAAGGAGGCGCTGACCTGCTTCTCGAGCGGCGCCTTGAACGCTTTCGCCTCGATGTGCCGCCGCACCGCGCAGGCGGTGTTCGCCGACCTCGGCGAGACGGGCAAGCTGCGCCTCTTCGATGAGCTCAACGAGGTGCGCGAGCTCGCGGCCCTCTCCACCGATACCTTCGGCAAGCTGAAGAGCGTGATTTTCGGCACCGCCACCGACCCCCGTCCCAATATCCCGCAGCTCGACGGCTACGAGGCCGGCATCGCCCTCGAGGTCATGAAGGACCTCCTCTACGAGGCCTACGTCCGCAAGGGCAAGCTGCAGCAGGCCATGTTGGTGCGCCGCTTCTTCCTCGACGAGACCCAGACCAACATCACCGCGCTTAGCAATGCGGGATGATTTTTGACATAATGGAGTCTCCTAAAGCACACGGCGTTACAGCCGATAACCCGGGCATGTTCGACGGGGCCGACACAGTAGTGCTGTACGAGGAGCTCGCCTTCCAGGACGTGCTCCCGGTCCTGTGGCGCGTCTCCCCGGGCCTGCTGGAGCCCGATATCGCCGCCGGCCTCGCGGAGCGCAACCTGCAGGTGCTCCAGGCCTGGGACGCGATGGAAGAGCACGGCCCGGTCGAGAAGACCGACGAGAACAACCCCTACGCCGCCGACCTGCAGCGCCTCGAGCGCAAGATGAATCTTCTCCTCGACCTCGTCGGCCAGATCCTCACCGCCAACCGGCCCCGGCCTGCGCCCGCCTCCGTGCGCTTCAATGCGCTGGGTGCCGTGTGGCGCGGCACGGCTCCGCTGCCGGAAGCGGGCGCCCAGGGCGTCCTCGAGGTTTATCTGCACGACTGCCTGGCGCAGCCTCTGCGCCTTCCAGGTCGCGTGACGAACGTCACGCCGGACGGCAACGTCAAGGCACGCTTCATCCCCCTCGGCGAGGCCGTTGCCGACCTCATCGAGAAGATGGCGTTCCGCCGCCATCGCCGCCAGATCGCCGGCACGCGCACCAGCGTCCGGCTCACTCGTCCGAATACCTAGCGCTGACCTCACGCCTTCGACCACCACCTTGTGACAGCGGTCACGGAGCTCGACCGAAGCTGTCTCAGGATACGAGCAACCGGATGCGCATCACACCTCCTGCGCGCGCCGGTGCGCACCATTGCGGCGCGTGACGGGGTTCGACCAGGGCGGCAGCGCAAGCCATCGCCGCAAGAGCCGCCGCACCGAACCAACAAAAGCTTGAAATGGGCACGCGGGAGTCGAAATGGCGGCAGCGCAAGGTTTCTCGGTCTCGGTCCTCGCACCGGGCAAAGACGAGAGCGCGCCGTCCGCGATAACCCTGAACCCGGCCGCCCCCGCGGCGCGCCTTCCGACCGGCAACTCCGCCGCCATCCGCGAGGTCATCTCGCTCATCCGGCAGGTCGCGGTCCACGACTCCACGGTACTCATTCTGGGCGAGTCCGGCACCGGCAAGGAAGTCACCGCGCACGCCATCCACGATGTGAGCCCGCGACGCAACCGCCCGTTCGTGGCGGTCAACTGCGGTGCGATCCCCGCCGAGCTGCTCGAGTCCGAGCTCTTCGGCCACGAGAAGGGCTCCTTCACCGGCGCGATCTCGGCCCGCAAGGGCCGCTTCGAGATCGCCGAAGGCGGCACGCTGTTTCTCGACGAGATCGGCGACATGAGCCCCTCCATGCAGGTAAAGCTCCTGCGCGTGTTGCAGGAGCGCGTGTTCGAGCGCGTCGGCAATCACGTGCCGATCCGATGTAACGTCCGCATCATCGCGGCGACACATCGCAACCTCGAGGAGTCGATAGGTCGCGGCACCTTCCGCGAAGACCTCTACCATCGGCTCAACGTATTTCCCATCGACATGCCGCCGCTGCGCAAGCGCATCGAGGACCTGCCGCTGATCGTGCAGAACTTCGTTGCGCAGAACGTGTCGGACGGACGGCCCGCGGTGCACTTCGCACGCCGCACCCTCGCCGCTCTCACGCTTTATTCCTGGACCGGCAATGTGCGCGAGCTGGGCAATCTCGTCGAGCGGCTATCGATCACAGCCGGCGGCCGCATCGTGCAGATCGAGGATCTGCCGTCGAAATACCGCCCGCCCGAAGGGTGGGTATGGGAAGAGCAACAGCCCGCCGTCGCGGATGACGAGAGCGTTCTCGGTGAAGAAGAGACGCTCGATCTGCTCGAGAGCAGCGCCGTCGATGCGATCGCGGCAAGCCCGCCTCCGACCGCCGTTCCCGATGGGCTGACCTCCCTGCCGGCGGCCGGCCTCGATCTGCGGGCGCACCTGCTGGCCATCGAGCGCGCGCTCATCCAACAGGCGCTCGAGCGCACCAACGGCACCGTCGCGCACGCTGCGCGCCTCCTCAACCTGCGCCGCACGACTCTCGTCGAGAAGCTGCGCAAGCTCGGCATCGAGACGGCGACGGAAGTTTGACGCCGGCGCGGCGGATTTCTGCCGCCGATGTGACAACGTTCACGCTTTTTGGCCGGTTTGAGCCCGGCACGCCTTTTGCACCCTCCCCCACGACGAAGCGGTCCCGTACGTGGGAGGTTGGATGTCCGAGAGTGATGCAACACCGTTGGCGCGCCCCGCCGGCGATGCGCCCTGCGCGCGACGCGCCGAATCCGATCCGGTGGCGTGCGCCCCGAGCTCCCGGCGTCTGGTCGATCTCGCGCGCCGCGTCGCGCTGAGCGACTGCACGGTTCTCGTAGTCGGCGAGTCCGGCACCGGCAAGGAAGTCGTGGCGCGCTATATCCATCGCCGTTCCCCGCGCGCCGCCCGGCCGTTCGTCGCGGTCAACTGCGCCGCCATTCCCGAGAACATGTTGGAAGCGATGCTGTTCGGCTACGAGCGCGGCAGTTTCACCGGCGCGCACGCCTCGCACCCGGGCAAGTTCGAGCAGGCCCAGGGCGGAACGCTGTTGCTCGATGAGGTGACGGAAATGCCTCTCGGCCTGCAGGCCAAGCTGCTGCGCGTCCTGCAGGAGCGCGAAGTCGAGCGGCTCGGCGGCCGCATGCCGGTCAGCCTCGATGTCCGCGTCATCGCCACCACCAACCGGCGGCTGCGCGAGGACGTGGCAGCCGGCCGCTTCCGCGAGGACCTCTACTACCGTCTCAACGTATTTCCGCTCGCCATCGCGCCGCTGCGGCTGCGCCGGGACGACGTCCTGCCGCTCGCCATGCAGCTGCTGACCGGGCGCTGCCGCCCCGGCGAGCCCATTCCGGCGCTGAGCGCCGAAGCCGCGCATCTGCTCCTCACCTATGGCTGGCCGGGCAACGTACGCGAGCTCGACAACCTGCTGCAGCGCGCGCTCATCCTGGTCAACGGCCCGGTGATCCGGCCCGAGCACATTCAGTTCGAGCTCGCCAACGAGCTGTCGCAGCAGGGCGCGGCGGCTCCGGCCGCAGCCGAGGCGAGCAGCTCGCTCGCCGGCTCACTGGTGCAGGCCGAGCGCGATCTCATCCTGGATGCGCTGCGCAACCATCAGGGCAGCCGCCGCGAGGCGGCTGAGCGCCTCGGCATCAGTCCGCGCACCCTGCGCTACAAGCTTGCACGCCTGCGCGAAGCGGGCGTCGACGTACCGGCCGCCTGACGAGGTCCACTATGAGCCAGATGGAAATCGACCGGGTTCTCGCCCAGATCCGCTCCCTCTCAACCCAGCTGCAGCCCAAGGCGGCGCAACAGCCGGCCGCGCAGACGAGCGGGCCGAGCGACTTCGCCACCCTGCTGCGCCAAGGCATCGATCAGGTGAACCAGAGCGAGCAGCGCGCCTCGCAGCTCGCCGACGCCTTCACACGCGGCGCCCCGGGCGTCGAGCTGCCGCAGGTGATGGTGCAGATGGAGAAGGCGAGCGTGTCCCTGCGGGCTCTGACCGAGGTGCGCGATCGCCTCGTCAGCGCCTACACCGACATCATGAACATGCAGATGTAACGGGACGGATGTAATTACCGACCATGGCTGCCGACTCCGCCACTGTCTCCACCGGCCTGGCCAACAGCCCGGCCAACGTTTCCGCGAATATTGCGGGACTGCCCGCGACTTTGCGCCCGCTGCTGTTGCTGATCGGCATCGCCGCAGCCGTCGCGGCTGGCGTCTGGATCGTGCTCTGGTCGCGGGGATCGACCTATAGTCTCCTCTATGCCAACATGTCGCCGCAGGACGAGGCACAGGTCGCGCAGTCCCTCGATGCCGCGCAGATTCCCTACAAGCTCGACTCCGCCAGCAGCGGCATCGAGGTACCTGCCGAGCGCCTCGACGAGGCGCGCCTGAAGCTCGCCGGCCAGGGGCTCACGGACAACGACAGCTTCGCCGCCCTGGAGAAGAGCTCCGGCTTCGGCGTCAGCCAGTTCATGGAGGATGTGCGCTACCAGCATGCGCTCGAGATGGAGCTGGCCCGCACCATCGCGAGCCTGCAACCCGTCGCGGGTGCGCGTGTCAACCTGGCCGAGCCGCGCCAGTCGGTCTTCGTCAGCGACAACCACACCGCCAGTGCCTCGGTGTTCGTCGAGTTGAAGTCGGGAGCGACGCTCGGAGCCGAGCAGGTGCAGGGCATCGTCAACCTGGTGGCCTCGAGCGTGCCCAATCTCTCGCCCGGAGCGGTCACCGTCGTGGATCAGCAGGGCCATCTGCTGTCCGCACCCAACGGACACGATCCCTACGCCATGGACGAGCGCGAATATGACATGGTCCATCGCATGGAGACGGATTACGCACGGCGCATCGAAGCCCTCCTGACGCCTCTCGTCGGACCAGGGCTGGTGCATGCGCAGGTCGTCGCCGACCTCAATCTGGGAGTCAGCGAGCAGTCCAAGGAACAGTACACTCCCAACAGCCAGATCGTGCGCAGCGAGCAGCTGTCGGAGCAGGCCGGCGGCAGCGCAGCGAGCGGCGGCGTGCCCGGCTCGCTCTCCAATGAGCCTCCGACACCAGGAGTGGCGGTACCGCAGTCCGCCCAGCAATCCAGCGCCACACCCGGCCAGAATGGCGCGGCCGCCTCGGGCACTGCGTCGGCTACACCCGCCTCGGGTGCCCCCGCAGCCAACGCGGCGCCGAATGGCGGTGCTCAGCCCAACGGCGCGGGCACGCCTGCGGCGACATCGGGTCAACCTGGGCTCGAGGCCGTGGGCGGCTCGTTCGGGGGGCCGGGTGACAAGACGATTTCGCGCGATGTCACGCGCAACTACGAGATCGACCGCACGCTCGCCTACACCAGCCAGCCCGCGGGAACCGTTCGCCGGTTGACTGTCGCGGTGCTGATCGGCGATCGCACCGTCACCGGAACCGATGGGAAGTCAAAGAAGGTGCCGCTCAGCGCGGACGACCTGGCGCGCGTCACTCAGCTCGTGAAGAACGCGGTGGGATTCGACGCATCGCGGGGTGACAACGTCAGCGTAGTCAACGAGTCGCTGGATAGCGAGAGCACTCCCGCTAGCAACGACGGCACCTTCCAGGCGCCACCGCTCTGGCAGACGCCCATCTTCTGGAGCCTCGTGCGCATCGGCGCCGGGCTCGTGGTCGTGCTCGTGCTCGTCCTGTCGGTGCTGCGGCCGCTGGTGAAGACTCTCATCACCCCCATGCGCCTCGCGCCAGCGGGCGCGGCGCCGGCCCTGCCGGCCGGATCGGGCGGAGGCGGCGGAACGGCAGCCCTGCCGGGAGGCCAGCGGGAGCCTGTCCAGCCCAATCTGTCCCACGAGCAGCAGCTGACGCAGGCGCGCTCGATGGTGAACCAGGATCCGAAGCGAGTCGCGCAGGTCGTGCGCGGCTGGGTCGGCTCCGATGAGTGAGCGCACCGACCGGCGCGAGGCTGCTGCCCGCAGCGGAACCGAGCGCGCCGCCATCCTGCTGCTGACTCTCGGCGAGAGCGAGGCCGCCCAGGTGCTCAAGCACATGGGAGCGAAGGAGGTACAGCGCATCGGCGCCGCGATGGCGAAGCTCGCCAACGTCTCGCGCGAGGAGGTACACGGCGTCATCTCGGAATTCTCGCAGAACGTCGAGACACAGACCTCGGTGGGGGTCGGCGCCGACGAATTCCTGCGCCGGGTGCTGGTCGAAGCCCTGGGTCAGGACAAGGCTGCGGGCATCATCGACCGGATCAACATCGGGCGCTCCAGCAAGGGTCTGGAGGCGCTGAAATGGATGGACGCGCGCGAGGTGGCCGAGCTCATCAGGCACGAGCACCCGCAGATCATCGCCATCGTGCTCGCCTATCTGGACGCCGATCAGGCGGCCGAAGTGCTGGGGGACCTGCCCGCGAGCGTGCGCGCGGATGTCGTGGCGCGCATCGCCACGCTCGACGGCGTGCAGGCGAGCGCCCTCACCGAGCTCGATGACATCATGGAGAAGCAGTTCTCCGGCAAGACCGGCGGCAAGAGCTCGGTGCTGGGCGGCGCCCAGGCGGCCGCCGAGATCATCAATTTCCTCGAGCCGAGCCAGGAGAGCGCGCTCATGGAGCAGATCGAGAAGAGCGACGAGGCGCTCGCCGCGCGCATCCTCGATCTCGTGTTCGTGTTCGACAACCTGATAGACGTCGATGACCGCGGCATGCAGGAGCTGCTGCGGCAGGTGCCGGC
>DATAXF010000063.1:0-8197 GCA_036273095.1 Steroidobacteraceae bacterium
GCGGGTGTGATGCCGCCGACGGGTGCCGAGCGGTCGAAGCCCTTGGCGATGCACCACGGCCGGCCGAGTTTCTTCGCCTCGCTCTGCAGGTCGCGGCGCGTCATGTCGAGACCCACCGCGTAGCCGTAGACGCACCGCTCCGCATCGTCGGTGGTGAGATTGGCCCCGCCCTCGCGCATGGCGACGACCAGCTCAACCTCGTGGTGCAGCTCCTGGGTCAGGCCGGGGTAACGGAGCACCCCGGTTTCGCCCTCCGCCACCGAGAGGACGGCATCTGCGGGCTTCATGAAGAAGAAGGGCGGCTCGCGCCCGGTGCCACCCATCTCCTGCGCGTGCTCCGCGTAATTGCGGCCCACACAGTAGACGCGGTGCACCGGAAACCAGCCGGTCGATCCGACGATCCGCACGGCCGCATGCGGCGGCGGAGCGAAAACGTAGCGCATCGCTCTACTATAACGAATAGTTAAGCCGACGTCCTGGCCACCTCACATCGTGAGGACGACGCGAAACTCGGCCTTTCCACTCATCATTCGAGCGTACGCTTCCGCCGCCTTCGCCAGGGGATAGGTCTCGATCATCGGACGCACGCCGGTGAGCTCCGCGAACCGAAGCGTATCCTCCGAGTCCGCCGCGGTGCCCGAAGCCCAGCCCTGAATCGTCCGGCCTCCCGTGATGAGCTGGATGGGCGTGACCTCTATCGGCTCGGTCGAGGCACCGAGCACCATCAGCTTGCCGCTTGGGCCGAGCCCATCGATGAGTTCGGACATGGCCTTGGCGCTTGGTGCCGTCGCCAGGATCACCCGCGCGCCGCCCTGCCGGCGCAGCGCCTCCGCCGGGCTCTCCGAGCGGCTATTGATGTAAAAGCTCGCCCCGAGCTTCTTCGCCAGAGGCGCATCCTCGGCGCTGCGGCCGATGGCAGCCACCTTGTAGCCGAACCTGCTCGCGAACTGGATGCCGAGGTGGCCCAGGCCACCGACGCCCTGCACCGCCACCAGGTCTCCGGGAAGCGCCCCGCTGTGCCGCAGCGCGTTGTAGGTGGTGATGCCGGCGCAAAGCAGCGGCGCTGCCTCGGCGGCGTTCAGGCTCTCCGGTATGGCGGCGAGCGCTTCCACCGGCGCGATCATGTATTCCTGATAGCCGCCGTCGTAGCTGATCCCGGCGATCTTCTGGTTTTCGCAGTTGATGAAATCGCCGCGGCGGCACTGCGGGCAGGTGTTGTCATGGCCGCCGTGCCAACCGACACCGACACGCTGCCCTTCGCGCCAGGTGGCGACACCGGCGCCCAACGCATCGATCAGGCCCGCGATCTCATGGCCCGGAACCCGCGGGTAGCTGATGCCCGGCCAGTGGCCTTCCTTCGTGAGCTCGTCGCTGTGACAGACGCCGCAGGCCTGCACCTTGATGCGCACCTGGCCCGCGCCCGGTTCCGGAATCTCGCGCTCGACGATCTGAAAATCCGCGCCCGCCGCGGGAATCTGCGCCACCTTCATGGTGGTCGCGGAACGTTGGCTCGTTGCCATGGATAACCGCCTCTCCGCGATGCCTTCGCATCGCGTTCATCGCCGACTCGGCCTGGTTGCTGCGATTCTACGCGCAAGCAGCTCGAACGGGCGCGCTTCCTGCTGCGCCCGACGGCCACCGCCAGAGTCGGAGTGATCTCCATGGCCCGTTACGGCAAGAAAGCTCAAAGCAAAGTCAAGCGCGCGATGCACGAGCGCAAGCGTGGAACACTGCGCAGCGGGCGCTCGGGTCGCAAGGTGAAGAGCCGCAAACAGGCGATCGCCATCGGCCTCTCGGAGGCGCGCCGCGAGGGCGGCAAAGTACCGGCGCCGAAGAAGAAGAAAAAGAGCAGCCGCAAGAAGAAGTAGCCGCACCTGCCGCAATCTCCAGACAGCTTGGGCACAGCGTTTGCTGAGTCCGGCGCCGAGTCCGAGGTTGCAGCAGCGCCTTGGCGGTAACACAAGTGCGGGAGGGGTGCTCGCCATCCATGAATGATTCGGGCATGCGGCCGGCAAGGGTCCTGTTGATCGGGCCCTACGATCCGCACTGTGGAGAGTACACATTCCTCGCGCCGCCCCTCGGCGTGTGGCGCCTCGCCGGCGCGCTCGAGACTGCCGGCGCGCAAGTCAAGGTCTTCGATCCCAACTGCTGCCTGCTGCCGCCGCAACGGGCGCTCGAGCACGAGATTCTCGGCTCGCGTTGGGACGTGATCGGCGTGTCCACGACCGGCATGACACTGCGGTTCGATCTCGAGCTCGCATACATCGCGCGCCGCCTCGCGCCCGAGGCGCTGATCGTCGCCGGCGGCATGGAGGCGACATTCAGACCGGAGCTGATGTTCGAGCTCGGTCCCTTCGATCTCGTCGTGCTCGGCGAAGGCGAGCGGCCGCTCATTGAGATCGTCCGCCGCCTGCGCAGCGGCGAGGCGCTCGACGGCCTCAGCGGCACCGCCGTCAAGGTGAACGGCGCAATCGTCAAGCGCAACCAGCGGGCGCTCAGCCGGGAGGAGCTGCGAGCGGCGATCTTCAACATCCCGTACGCGAAAATGCCCTACTCGGCCTACTGGAGCCGCCTCGAGGAGGCCTATCGCGTCGGCGGCCTGCCGACCAAAGCCGCCCGCGAGGCGCGCCTCGCGGAAATCCGCTCCGTGCGGCTGATCACGCTCAACTACTGCCCGATGGGCTGCACCTTCTGCTCGGCGACCAACTTCCTGCACGAGTCGCAGGGCCATGTCGCCGCCGTCGCGCGCCTGGAGGCGGACGAGTGCCTCGAGATGATCCAACGCATCGTCGCTGCCCATCCCGGCGTGCGCACCGTCATCTTCCAGGACGATATCTTCACCTTCACGCAGGACCGCCGGGTCCTGCCGCTCTGCGAGGGCATCGTCGCCGCGAAGGAGCGCGGTGAGCTGCCTGCCGCGCTGCAGTTCATCAGCACCAACCGTATCGATGCGATGACGCCCGACCGTCTCGCGGCCATGCGCAGGGCCGGCTTTCGCGTACTCGGCTTCGGTATAGAGAGCTTCTCGCGGCGCACCCTCGCGGAGTTCAACAAGGCGCAGATTCATCGCCACATCGAGCCGGCGTTGGCAGCCGCGCTCGAGCTCGGCATCACCCCGTTCCTGGATCTCATCCTGACTTCGCCGCGCTCGAGCCTGGAAGATCTCGCCGAAACGGTGGCGGAGGCATATCGCTGGCTGCTGCGGGGCTGCGAGATCGGAATCTATCCCTACGTCATTCCGTTCTCGGGCGCGGCTTTCGCGCGCGACAGCTCGCTCGCCGCCCACACCATTCACGAGCGCAGGTGCGTCGCCGGAACCGACATCGAATGGGACCAGGCGGCGAAAATCCTGCCCATCGATCCGCGGGTGAGAGCGGCGGTGCTGAGCATCGAGAGCGGCTTCGAGCGCAGGCTCGCGGCCCTCGAGGACGGAGTGGCGCACCTGCCCTCCCGGGTGCGCTCGCTGGTGTGGATCCTGAGCTCGCTGTCGGTGCTGGAGGATTACGGAATCAGCGCCGGCGATGCGCGCGCGGTACAACTGGAGCTCGATGCCCGCCTGCCGCGATCCCAAGGGGCGGCGGACCGCTGTGCCGTCGTGACCGCATGACGACGCGTCGTTTCGTGAGCCTCGCAGCGCCGCTGGCGGTTTGCGGGCTGCTCGGCGCCTGGATAGTCCTCTCGGCGGCCAACGCCGAGGCCGCGAGCTTCTCGATGCTGGTCTATGCGCTCGCGAATCTGATCGTCTACACCGATGCGCTCGATTTCGCGCTGCGGCTCTACATGAAGCGGCGCCACACCGCCACCGCGCGCGGCAGCGGCCGCGAGCGTGAGATGTCGATCGATCTTGCCAGCGCGCTGCCGGCAGGGTCGCGGCCGGTCGTGCCCGTCGAGCCCTACGCCATCATCGCCTCGGTCTTCAATCTCGAGGAGCGGATGGAGGAATTTCTCGCCAACTATGCGACTTACCGTGAGCGGATGTGGCTCATCAGTGACGGCTCCACCGACCATACGCTGTTGCGCCTGCGCCGTGCGGGCTGGCGCTGTTTCGATGACGGCGTCAATCGCCGCAAGCCCGGCGCGCTGCGCCGCCTGCTCGAGACCCTGCCGGACTACATCGAGACCGTGCTGGTCATCGACCCGGACATCCGCATCCTGCCGGCGGGCGCCGGCAGCGACATCGATCTCGAGCAGTTCGTCAGCGAATTCCAGCAGTCGGGAGCGGCGGCCGCCTGCCCCCGCGTCATGATCGAGCCCGACGGCTTTCTGGCGCGGTTCCAGTCGTTCGAGTACGCGTTGGCGTTTCGTGCCGGCCGTCAGAGCCTCGCCGACTACAGCATCACCTCCGGCGGCGTCTCTCTCTACCGCCGCGACGCTCTGGCGAGGGCCTTGAGCGGGCACTCGCTGTCGGTATACGCGGAAGACTTCGAGAACGCGGTGATTCTGCTCGACCGCGGCGAGCGCATCTACTACGACGGCCGCCTCGTCGTAACCACCGAAGGCCCGGGCGTCTTCCCGCGGTGGTTCTCGCAAAGGGTGGGCTGGTATCACGGCCTCATCAAGGTCTACATCGAGCGCCTCGATGCGATCTGGCGGATCGGGAAGCGCACTCCATTCGCTCTCTATCACTACCTGGTCTACGTCGGCGGCCTCACCATCTGCCTCCACCTCCTGAAGACGGTGAGCGCGCTCCTGCTGCTGGGGAGCTTCGTGAACGGCGTCGACAATCTCTTCTTCGCGCACTCACAGACGCAGCTCGACGGCTGGACGAATCCGGCTTACTTCATGGCCGCGATCGGCAGCTACCTGGTACTCGGTGTCGTCGCGCTCTTTACCGTGGTGCCGAAGAGTGAGCGCGCTTACGCGGCGCCGATCGTTCCGCTCTATCTCTTCTACGCGTTGGTGCACATCGCCCCCATGACGGTCGGCTATGCAAACTGGGTCGCGATCAGGCTCGTCGGCCGGCGCCTGTATCGCGATCATTACGAGCCGGAGCCGAGCGAGCAGCCCGAGCCGCAAGGTGGCCACACGTTCGCGACCAGGAGACTGAGATGACGGCTCCCGCGGTGCTCGCGGCACCGGCCTACCGCCCCGCCGAATATTGGGAAGCCCGCGCGCAGCGCTTTGCCGTCGAAGGCGATGGTCTCGCCGCCGTCTGCTCATACGGAATGCCCGGCTTCTACAACCGGTTGATACACCTCTGTCAGCGGCGCGCGCTCGCGCCGTGGTTGCGAGTTGTCCCCGGCATGCGGGTGCTCGACGTCGGCTGCGGCATCGGCCGGTGGAGCCGATTGCTCGCGGCACGCGGCGCCAGCGTCACCGGCGTCGATCTGAGTCCCACCATGATCGCGGAGGCCGAGCGCAGAGCCCAGGCCAGCGGGCTCGCAGGCCGATGCCGCTTCCTGGTGCAGGACTGCGCGGCTCTGCAGATTGGCGCGACCTTCGATCTGATCGTGTGTGTCACGATGCTGCAGCACATGCTCGATGTCGGCCAGATGCGCTCCGCCCTGAACCGCATGGCGCTCCATCTGGCCCCGGGGGGGCGTCTGGTCCTCCTGGAGGCTGCGCCTGCGCGCATCGCGACCCGCTGCAACTCGCCCGTGTTCACGGCGCGGCACCGCGCCGTATACCTCAGGCTCTTCCGCGCCTGCGGGCTTCGGGTTCGAGCGCTCGCCGGTGTCGATCCGGCGCCATTCAAGATGTGGCTCCTGCCCTATCTACCGCGCCTCCCGCGCGCTCTCTCGCTCGCCGCGCTCGCGCTCGTGACGGCTCTTTCAGCGCCCATCGATGCTCTCTGGGGCCGCCGGCTGCCCGAGCGCTCCTGGCACGCCGTTTTCGTCCTGCAGCGCGACTCCGGAGACTGATCATGCGCTGGAGCGGCCGCCTGATCCTCGCGATCGCCGTATTCCTCGGCGTCGGGGCACTTATCGTCGGCGGCCGCACGTATGAGGCCCGGCGGGCGGTACGCGAGTCATTCTCCAACACCACCACCGTGAATGTCACCAACGGCGCCGATCGCGGTACCGGCACCTTGCGTGAAGCACTGTTTCTGGCGGCAACGGCGCCCGGACCGGCGCGCATCACCCTGGATGTGCCGAAGATCTCGCTGCTGACCGCACTGCCGCCGATCGTCAACTCCCACGGCGTCCGGATCGTGGCGCGCCAGGGGGGAAGCGAGATCGATGCGAGCGCGTTGAGCGGCGGCGGTCCCGTTCTGGATGTCGCGGCGGCGAACGTCGCGCTCGATGGCCTCGCCGTGGCCAACTGCCCGAACTCGGCCATCCTGGTCCGGGCGGCCCGCTTCAGCCTGCAGAACGCAACTCTCCAGGCTTGTGACGTCGGGGTCGATGTGGCCGAGAATGCAGCCGGCCTGCTCCTCGAGAGCAACCGCTTCATCAATGACCGCATCGGGGTACGGTTCGCGGGCTCGAGCCCGGGCACAACGGTCGCCTCCAACCTGTTCTCGGGCGAGAAGGATGCCGGCGTCTGGGCGGTGCGCGGCCGGCCGGATCTGGGCGCGGCGGCGCTCAGCGTGCACGACAACCGCTTCGATGCTGACCACTCCGGCGTCGTCGCCGGCAACCTCAACGTCGTCATCGAGCAGAACCAGATCACCGGTGCGCAATCGACGGCCATCGATCTGGTGGGCGCCGGAGTCGTGGTTCGCGGCAATCACGTGAGCGGTGGCTCGGGGATGGGCATCATCGCCGATGGCGCCCATGCGGTGGTGATCGAGCGCAACGAGCTCCACGGGCTGGCCGCCTACGGCATCATGATCCGTGGATCGAGCAGCGCGCTGGTGAGCACCAACCGCCTCTACGAGTGCGCCTACGGCATGGCGTTCGTGCTCGGCGACATGCGCAATCCGAGCACGGCGGTGAACAACGTCATCATCGAGCCCGGATACGACGGTATCGATGTCGTGGGAGATGCCCCGATCCTGCGGGGCAACCAGGTCGTCATGCCGCATGCCTTCGCGCTACGCGTCTCGGACTTCGACCGTCCCGATGGCTCCAAGGTGGTGAGCGCGCCGTTCCTCGACCACAACTCCTTCCCGCCGCCCGCAAAAAACGCGGTCGCCGCGCTCCGCGGCCGCTCATTGCGCCAGTGAGAGCGGCATGAAGAGCCTCGACAGCACCCAGCTCCTGCCGCAGCCCACCTGGAACGACCCGCGGGTACACCTGCTCGATGACCTGTGGCTGCTCGCGATCTTCGCGATCCTTTTCGCCGCGGGCCTGCCCTGGCTGATCAGCTCGTTCGACATACAGCTCGGCCCCGCTCTTCTCGGCCTGCTGGGTCTGGCGGCGATTCATGTCGGATTTACATTGCTCACCGCGCCGACGCCAGGCATCAACCCCGGACGCAAGCTCGCGCTGACGGTTCTGCATGCCGTGGGCGTCGTCGTGATCGCAGTCATGTGGCACTACGCGGGCGGCATACACAATCCCGCGTTCCTGATCGTGTTCGCGCTCCCCGTCGTCGGCGCCATCTTCCTCTCCCGCTGGCAGCCCTACGCCATCGCCCTGCTGGCCATCCTGGCAGTGGCGGCCGTCGCCCTGATCGAGTCGCCGGAGCTGCGCTGGTATGCCAGCGGGCTCGTTCCGCAGGCTTCGCAGCTCACTCCGCTGCTGGGCGGCGTGAGCCGCGCGACCGAGCCTTTCCCCGGATTCTATGCTCCTCCCGGCTACTTCCTGGTGATGCTGGAGGTATTCGCCGTGCTGATGGTGGCGTGCGCGTTTGCCGCCGAATACCTCGGTACCGTCTTCGATCGGCTCCACACGGACCTTGCCGCCGCGCGTGCCGAGGTTGGGCGGGGCCAGGAACTGTGGACGAGTCTCATCCAGGAGCTGCCGTTACCCGCCGTCCTCGTCGACACCCGAACGCTGCAGGTTGTGTCAGAAAGCGGTGAGCTCGCGACTCTCTGCGTCGATGGCGCGCCCGCGGTCGGCCGCAAGCTCGGGGAAGCGATTCGCTTTTCTTATCCGGAGATCGTCGAGGACCTCGTCAATGGAACCGGCGGCAGGGCGGAAAAGGTCGTGCTTCGTCGCGGCAGCGAGATCCTCCTGGCGGGCATCCGTGTGCAGCACGTTCCGTACAAAGGGCGGCGCCTGGCCCTGGTCCTCATCGAGGAGATGACGGTTGCGTTCGCCATCCGGGCCGCGCTCGATGTCGCCGAGCAGGCGATCCTGGTCGTCGATTC
>DATAXF010000064.1:0-19247 GCA_036273095.1 Steroidobacteraceae bacterium
CGAACCGGCTCGAGATCTCGATGCCCTTCGCGGCCGCCGCGGGCCGGGCGGCGTCGATCGCCAGCCGTGCCACGCGCGCGAGCTGCGTCGCACGCGGCTCCACTTTGAGCTTCCCGGCGCTCACGCGCCCGAGGTCCAGCAGATCGTTGACCATTTTCAGCTGCGCCCTCGCGCTCTGCTCGACACGCGGCGTGATCGCCGCGACCTCCGGATCCTGGCCGCACTTCAGGGCAAGAATGCGGTTCCATCCGAGGATGGCATTGAGCGGCGAGCGCAGCTCGTGCGAGATCACCGAGAGGAACTCGTCCTCGGCGCGGTGCTCACTCGTCACGTTGCGCGATGTGATGACGAGATCCACGGGCCCGGAAACATCCCTGACGGCGCAACCGCGCAGCGCCAGCCAGCGCGTATCCTGCTGCTGTTCACCCAGGCGCACCCGCACCGTTATATCGAGCGGCGCGGCGCCTGTAAGGGCCTGGCGCACGGCATTCGCGAACCGTCCGCGATCGCCGACATCGACGCGGGACTCGATGGCATCCCAGCACAACATCTCGTCCGGTGGCCAGCCCCATTCCGCCTTGAATTGCGAGTTGGCCTCGAGCACATCAGCCGCCGCGCGCAATCGACAATAGCCGATCCGACCGGCGCCGAGCACGGTTTCCAGCTCATCCTTGCGGTGTGCGAGGCGCTCCCACTCGGAGGATGGCGCACACGCGGCCGGGGCTGGAGCGCGCGCCGCATCTGAGCGGGAACCGGGTTCGTGGTCGTGAATTGATGTCATGTCGCTCTACGGAGTTTGAGCCAGGGCTCGGCGCAGCGGCGTTTCTTACACGCCCTTGCAAGTTCTCCCCGGGGCATGCTGCGCCGCCGAGGCTGGGGCGGTGTCGACTTGTGAGAGAGGGTTCCTCTGATGTCCAATGCCGTATTGGGACTGCGCCTGAAGCAGCAGCTCACGCTGACACCTCGGCTGCAGCAATCGGTGAAGCTGCTGCAACTTTCCGCACTGGAATGCGTGCAAGAACTGCACCAGGCGATCGCACAGAATCCATTCCTCGAGGAAAGCGCCGAGACCGCGGAAGCGGCCGACTCGCGTGAGGAGCGCGAGGAGGCATCCGAGGACACCTCCCGGGCCGACCTTGACTTCTCGACCAGCCGCGGCAGCGGTAGCGGCGAAGAGACGCCCGATTGGACGGAGTGGACCGCCTCTCCCTCGACACTCCACGATTCCCTGCGTGAACAGCTCCTGCTGCTGGGATTGACGGAGCGCGATCACGTCCTGGCGAACCTCATCGTCGACGCCTTGGACGACGACGGCTTCCTACGCCTACCGCTGGAAGACGTCGCGGCGCTGGCGCCGGGTGCGGCGCCCGGAGAGATCGAGACTGCGCTGCGAATCGTCCAGACGCTCGAGCCGAACGGTATCGCGGCGCGCAGCCTCGGCGAGTGCTTGGCGCTGCAGCTCGAGGCGATGGATAGCGACACCCCCGGCCGCAGCATCGCCCTCGAGGTGGTGCAGAACAGGCTGTCTCTAATGGCCGCCAGAGACAATACCCGTCTGCTCGAGGCACTCGGCTGCTCTCCGGAGGAGCTGCGCCTCGCTCTGGAATTGATCCGCAGGCTCGATCCGCGCCCGGGCTCGAAGGTCGGAACGTTCGAGCCGCGCGCGATCGTTCCCGACGTGATCGTGCGCAAGGACAAGAAGCGCTGGGTAGTCACGGTCAATTCGGCCATCTACCCGCGCATCCGCGTGAATCAACAGTACGCCGATTACTTCCGGCAGGCGCGCGACGGCGAGAGCGCACTCCTCGCCCAGCATCTGCAGGAGGCGCGATGGCTGGTGCGCAATCTCGAACAGCGCTTCCTGACCATTCAGCGCGTGGCCGAAGCGGTGGTGGCACGGCAGCGGAATTTCTTCGAATACGGCGACCTCGCCATGCGGCCGCTCACGCTGCGTGAGATCGCAGACGAGCTCGGCCTGCACGAGTCGACGGTATCGCGCGCCACCAGCCACAAGTTCATGGCGACACCGCGTGGCGTGGTCGCCTTCAAGCGCTTCTTCTCGCGTCAGCTCGCCACGACGAGCGGCGGATCATGCTCCGCCACGGCCATCCGCGCGCTGCTGCGGGAATTCATCGCCGCCGAGGATCGCCGCAATCCGCTATCCGACGTGCAGCTCACGGGGCTTCTCGCCGACCGCGGCGTGAAGGTCGCGCGCCGCACGGTCACCAAGTACCGGCGTTCCATGCAGCTCCCCGCCGTCGACTTCCGCCGGGCCTAGTTTATTGGCGCCAATCGCGGCCCCGGGAACGTCCCGGGGCCGCTTTCCGTCTTGCTTTCGGCCTACCGGTAGGAATCGTCCGACACGAGCTCGGGAAGCCGACCCCGTCCCTTTCGCGCCCTTGCCGACTTCGGCCGCGCCCGGCAGCAAGTACCTTTCCCCCCATGAGCAACGACATTCAAATCGAGCCCCATTGCGGGCTGGGAGAAGGGCTGCAAATGGTGACCGACGACATGGTGGCCTTGGTGCCTCAGCTTCATACCTTCGCCCGCTCGCTCTGCCGCGATGGCGTGCGCGCGGACGACCTGGTACAGGAAGCGCTGATGCGCGCGATCAACAACATCCAGCGCTTCAAGCCGGGGACCAACCTGAAGGCATGGCTGTTCACCATCGTGCGCAACGAGCACTACTCACAGCTTCGGCGCGGAAAATTCGAGGCGCACGGCGTGGACATCGAGCTGTTGCCCGAGCCGAGTGTGCCGCCCGACCACGACGGCAAGCTCGAGCTCCGCGACCTGAATCGCGCTCTCGCCTCGCTCTCGCCCGGCCAGCGCACGGCTCTCATCCTGGTGAGCGTAAGCGGCTTCTCGTACGAAGAGGCGGCGGAAATCTGCGGTTGCGCGGTAGGGACGATCAAGAGCCGCGTCGCCCGTGCCAGAGAGACGCTGCTCGAGCTGCTGGAGGGACACCAGCCAATGGCTGCGGTGCCGGACGAGGATCTGCTGTTTTCTCCTGGCGGATTGGCGCCAGGTCGGGATTCTGCCGCTGGCCAGCTGTTTAGCGGTCTTTGATCTCGCGGCTCCGGGAACGCCCGGGGCCGCTTACTGATTTGCTTGCGGGCTGAAAAGAACCCGGGCACGGGGGTGGGCGCCTAACATTACAATGCGCCCATGCAGCCGCTCAGCCAGGTTCTGATCCTTCTCGCCGCAGCGGTGCTGCTGGTGACGGTCGCCCGGCGCGTCGGGGTACCGACGACCATTCCTTATCTTCTGGTCGGCCTGGGGCTGGGTCCTCATGCGCTTGCGGTGGTGAGCAGCACCGCCACGACGAATCTCCTCGCCGAGCTCGGCGTCGTGTTCCTCCTCTTCACGCTTGGCCTGGAGTTCGCCCTGCCGCGGCTGATCGCCATGCGGCGCGAGGTGTTCGGACTGGGCTCCGCGCAGGTCGCGGCGACCGCGGCGGTATTTGCCGGCGTTGCCAGGCTCGGCGGCATCCACTGGCCGGCCGCCATCGTGGTGGGCGGCGCGCTCGCCATGAGCTCCACCGCCATCCTGCTGCACCAGCTCACGGAGCGGGCCGAGCTCAACCGTACGCACGGACGGCTCGCCTTCAGCATGCTCCTCTTCCAGGACCTCGCCTTCGTCCCGTTCCTGGCGCTGGCCTCCGCTCTGGTAGCGGGCCCCGGGCACCTCGGCGGGCGTGCCGTCATGGAGGCGGTGGCCGGTGGCGTGCTGGCGATCGGAGCAGTGCTCGCAGCCGGCCACTGGCTGTTGCGGCCGCTCTTCCGGGAGATGGCCCACAGCCGCCTGCGGGAGCTGTTCACGCTCGCGGTGCTGCTCGTGGTGTTGGGCGCCGCCTGGGTGTCGAGCCTCGCCAGGCTGTCACCGGGTCTGGGCGCGTTTCTCGCCGGCATGATGCTCGCCGAGACCGAGTACCGGCATCAGATCGAGTCGGTGATCCGGCCGTTCCGCGACATCCTTCTGGGTTTGTTCTTCGTCTCGGTCGGGATGCTGCTCGATGTGCGTCTGCTCGCCGGAGAGCTGGCGACGGTCATCTACTGGCTCGCCGCCATCTTCCTCCTGAAGACCGCGGTCGCGTCGCTCGTCGCCCGCCCCTTCACCGGGTCGCGATTCAAGGCGCTGCGCACCGGCATCGTCATCTCCATCGGCGGCGAGTTCGGCGTCGCCCTCGGCACGATCGCGCTCGCGACGGGGCTCATTCCGACAGACTTCGGCCAGCCGCTTCTGGTGGCAATCGTCCTTTCCATGATCCTCAGTCCGCTCCTCATCAACAACAACAAGCGCATAGCACGTCTGCTGCTGTGGGAGTCGGGACCGCCGCGCACCGCCTTCGAGCGCGAAAACGCCGCGACGGGTGAGATCGGAATGCGTGAGCACGTCATTCTCTGTGGCTTCGGGCGCGTCGGTCAGAACGTGGCTCGCGTGCTCGAGTCGCAGGGTTTCGAATACATCGCGCTCGATCTCGACCCGGCGCGCATCGCCGCCGCGCGCCAGGCAGGCGACCCGGTGATGTTCGGCGACTCGGCCGATGAGGAGATCCTGGCCAAGGCCGGAGTCGCGACGGCGACGGCGATGGTGATCAGCTTTTCGGACTCGGCGACCTCCGTCGGCATCCTGCGCAGCATTCGCCGACTGCGGCCCGATGTGCCCATCCTGGTGCGCACCCAGGACGATACCCGGATCAAGGAGCTGCAGGAGGCCGGCGCTACCGAGGTCGTGCCGGAGACCTTCGAGGCCAGTCTGATGCTCGTCTCACACGTGTTGATTTTGCTGCACGTGCCGGTGTCGCGCGTGGTCCGGACGATGGGCGACATCCGCAGCCACCGTTACTCGGTCCTCAGAAATATCATCCGCCGCGGCGATGCGCGGCCGCTCGATGAGAGCCACGAGTATCGCGAGGAGATCAAGTCGGTCGTCGTGCCGCCCGGGGCCTGGGCAGTCGGACGGACCCTGCGCGACGTGCGCGGCCGGGGTGTCGGCGTGACGTTCACCGGCATCCGGCGTCAGGGGATATTGGGGCGCGAACCGGCCGGCGACACCGTACTGCGCGACGGCGATGTCGTGGTGCTCTACGGGCAGCCGGAAGAGCTCGAGCGCGCCGAGTCCGTCCTGCTGGCGGGGTAGGCCTGATACCATTCACCGCTCACGTGAGCCGGAACGACATCCACTTTCCCCCGAAACACGAGGCCCTGCGCGAGGACGTGCACGTGCTCGGCACGCTCGTCGGGGAAATCCTGCTCGAGCAGGGCGGTCTGCAGCTCTTCGAGCTGGTGGAGCTCGACCGCCAGGCCGCCATCCGCCGCCGCAATGGGGATGAGCAGGCACGTCTCGAGCTCGCCGCCTCCGTCCGCGACCGGCCGCCGCAGCTCGCCAGCGACCTGGTTCGTGCCTTTTCCATGTGGTTCCAGGCCGTGAACCTCGCCGAAAAGGTGCACCGCATCCGCCGTCGCCGCACCTACTTCCGCCAGGACAGCGGCCGCCCGCAGCCCTCCGGCGTGGAAGATGCGATCGCCACCCTGAAGAGCCGCGGCTTACGCTTGGAGGAGGTCCTGTCGCTCCTCGGCAGCCTGCGCATCGAGCCGGTGTTCGCGGCGCATTCCATGGAGTCGACCCGCCGCACGCTGCTGCGCAAGCAGCAGCGGGTGGCACATCACCTGCTCGACCGGCTCGACCCCATGCTGACGCCGCAGGATTCGCGCAATCTCTGGAGCAGCATCCGGGTGGAGCTCACCACCGCCTGGCAGACCGAAGAGCTGCCGCGCGAGCGGCTGACCGTCGGCGATGAGCGCGAGCAGGTCCTCTTCCATTTGATCGAGATCCTCTATCGCGTGGTGCCCGCCTTCTATGAGGAGATTGCGCAGGCGCTCGAGAAGCGCTACGGGGTCCCCGCGGATTCGATCGAGCTGCCGCCCATCCTGAGCTTCGGCTCCTGGGTCGGTGGTGATATGGACGGCAACCCGGACGTACACGCCAAGACGATTCGCGAGACGCTCGCCCGGCAGCAGCAGATGATCCTCAACAGTTACTTCGAGGATTGCCGCACACTCTCCCAACGCCTCTCGCAGAGCGCAGGGCGCGTCGCGGTGTCCGCGGAGCTGACCCAGCGGATGGAGGATTATATGACACTGGCGCCGGGTGCTCGCAATACGACCCCGGCGCGGCACGACCGCATGCCGTATCGTGTGTTTCTGGCGCAGATCGGCGAGCGGCTGCGGCTGACCTATGAGGGACGTGCCAACGGCTACGAGAGCGTGCGCCAATTCCGCGACGACGTGAAGCTCATCGCCGCCAGTCTCGCTGCCAACAAGGGCGCCAACGCCGGACTCTTCTACATCCGCAGGCTCCTGCGCCGCATCGATACCTTCGGCTTCCACCTCGCCGGTCTGGATGTGCGCCAGCACGCGGGCGTGCTTCACGAGATCATCGGGCGCGGGATCGATGATACCGGCTGGCTCGGGCGTCCCGCAGCCGAGCGGCGCCGGCTGCTGGCGGAGATACTGGAGAAGGATGCGGGTCCGCGAGTCGATCTCGACGCGCTCGGCAAGCGCAATCTCGCCGTCTTCGAGGCATTCGCCCAGGCCAGGCACCGCTTCGGAGCGGAGGCCGTTGGTTACTTCATCGTGAGCGGCGCGCGCGGCGCCGATGATGTTCTCGCTGCCCTGACGCTGGCGCGCTGGGCGTCGGTATATGACAAGCGCACCGGCCAGGTTGCCCTCGACATCGCGCCGCAGTTCGAGTCCCTGGAGGCTCTCGAGCGGTGCGGCGACACCTTGCGAGAGCTCGTGAGCGAGCCCGTCTACCGACGCCATCTCGAGGCTCACGGGCGGCGCCAGTGTGTGTTGCTCGGCTACTCCGATAGCAACAAGGAAGGCGGACTGTGCGCGTCGCGCTTTGCCATTCATCAGGCGCAGCGTGCGCTGACGGCCATGCGCGAGCACGACGGCGAGCAATACGTGGTGTTCCATGCGCGTGGCGGCAGCACTGCTCGCGGCGGCGGCCGCATCGATGCGCTGGTCAAATCGGCTCCGCCCGGTGCCCTCAACGGGATCCTGCGCGTGCGCGAGCAGGGTGAGTCGGTCAAGCAGGGCTATGGCCTGCGGCCGATCGCAATGCGGACGCTGGAGCGTGCCTTCAACGCTTTGACCCTCGCGACCGTGCCGAGCCGCGAGGCCGCGGACCCGCAAGCCGGCACAGAGCAACGATCCGCGGCGCACCTCGAGTGCGCGGCGACTCTGGCCGAGGCGAGCCGGGAGGCCTACCGCGATCTCGTTTACGGCAACCGCGAGTTCCACGATTACTTCCGGGCCGTGACCCCGATCGACGTGATCGAGAGGATGCAGGTGGGCTCGAGGCCGGTGCACCGCGAGGCCGGCCGCAGCATAGAGGGCCTGCTGCCGGTCCCGTGGGTGTTTGCCTGGACCCAGACACGCCACATGCTGCCGGGTTGGTTCGGGGCCGGCACCGGACTGGCGGCGGCCATCGAGCGGCACGGCGCGGAGCGGATGCGCGCCGCGTACTCGGAGTGGTTCTTCCTGCGTAGCCTGATCGATGACGTGGAGGCGATGCTCGCCCGCGCCGATCTCGAGATCGCCGCCGCCTATGACGTCCTCGTGCCGGAGCCGCTGCGGCGATTCTCGGGCGCGATCCGCGTCGAGTACGAGAAGACGCGCGAGCACGTGCTGTCGCTGAAGGGCAGCACGAACCTTCTCGACGGCGAGCCCACGCTGCAGCGCTCCATCAGGCTGCGCAATCCCTACATCGATCCGATGAATCTCATGCAGGTGGACCTGCTGCAGCGCTGGCGCGCCGGCGGCCGCGGCGACCGTGATCTCTTCGAGGCGCTGCTGACCAGCGCAGGCGGCATTGCGCAGGGGCTGCAGAGCATCGCCTGACGACCATCGCGAGCCAGAGGCCAGTCACATGACAGACACCATCACCATCCGGGCGGCAACCCGCGACGACGTGTCCCTCGTACTGGAGTTCATCCGCGATCTCGCGCGCTACGAGCGGCTGGAGCACGAGGTAGCGGCTTCCGAGGCGCAGCTGGCCGAGGCGCTCTTTGGCGAGCGCCCTTACGCCGAGGTGGTGTTTGCCTGCATCGGCGGCGAGCCCGCGGGCTTCGCCCTCTTCTTCCACAACTTCTCCACCTTCAAGGGCCGTCCGGGAATCTACCTCGAGGATCTCTTCGTGCGTCCGGAGGCGCGCGGCCGCGGCATCGGCAAGCGGCTGCTGGCCCATCTCGCCCGCACGGCGATCGAGCGGCGCTGCGCGCGGCTGGAATGGTCGGTGCTCGACTGGAACGAGCCATCCATCGGCTTCTATCGCAGCCTCGGAGCGGTGCCCATGGACGAGTGGACCATCTTTCGCCTGACGGGCGAGGCCCTCGCGCTACTGGCCGGGAACGCCGCCCCGGCCGGCTAGCGGAGACTCCTCGGCCGGCGCCGGCGGGGGTGCCCCGGGCGGCGGCTCCAGCCCCTTGGAATAAATGACTCGTCCCTCGGGGTCGATGAAGATCGCGTCGTACTGCGGCATGCCGTTGATGATCGCCAGCGTCTTCGCCGGACCGAGCACGAAAGCCGTTTTCGACATGCCGTCGGTCTGAGTCGCGGTGGGCGCGATGACCGAAGCGCTGCGCACCAGCTGCGCGGAGCGTCCGGTGAACGGGCTGATGATGTGATCGTAGCGCACGCCGTTCTGCACGAAACCGCGGTAGTAATCTCCCGAGGTGGAGATGGCTTCGTTCGTGATCGGCACCATCGTTACGATCTTGCTGAGATCCCATGGATCCCTGATGGCGACCATCCAGGGCCGGCCCCTGCGATCCCCCAGGATCCGGGTATCGCCGCCGGCGGTCACGAGCGCGTGCCGGATGCCCATCGCCTTCAGGATGTAGATGCCCTGGTCGACCACGTAGCCCTTCGCGATGCCGCCCAGACCGATCGCCATGCCGGGCCGGGCGAAGGCGACGCTGTGATGGCGGTCATCGAGAATGAGCTGTCGCCAGCCGACCGTCGGCAGCAGCGCCCTGATCTGGGCGTCCGTCGGATGAATGCGGCGCCGGAAGTCATAGAGCCGCCAGACGGACTCCATGGTGATGTCGAAGGCGCCGTCGCTGATCCGGGAGTAATGCGTCGAGAGTTTGATGAGGTTGTAGAGCTCCGGGCTGACCACCACAGGGTGCTGTGCCCCGTGCTCGTTGATGTGTGACAGCTCGCTGTCAGGCTTGAAATCGCTCATCACATCGTCGACGTGATGCATCTCGGCCATCACCGCATCGATGGCCCGGTTGGCGTGCGTCGGATTCGTGTCCCACAGCTCGACGTAGATGTCCGTGGTCATGACGCTTTCGTCGCGGTGATACCACGCTGCGTGAGCCAACGAGGGCGCGACGGCCAGACACAGGATGCAGCCGGCAAGCGCCACGAGCCGCCGTGCGGCCGCCGGCGCGCCGTCAGTTCCGTCACTGCTTTTCATTGATCCCCCGGAGACGTCAGGCCGGGAAGAAGTCGATCGGCTTGGTCGCGGTGGTCGGATCGACCTTTTCCGGCTCGAAGTGAAACAGCATCACGCGCGCGACGATCTCGCGCTCGAGCGCCGGATCGTGCAGCTCGCTCGAGACGACACGGCACCGCGTCACCTCGCCGCCCGGAGCGATGGTGAACTGTATCACGAGCTTGCCTTGCAGCATCGGGTTCATGCGCAGCGCACGCTCGTAAAGGGCGTAGATCGCGCCCTTGTTGCGATCGAAGACCATGGCGATCTCCTCCTCCGAGCGGCCCGCGGCGCCGCCGCGGCCGGGTGACGGCGCGCCGGCGTTGAGGCCTGACTGCATGATGGAGGAAGTGACTCTGGTCGCATCCGTTCCGTGCAACGAGCCGGCGCCGCCGCCGAAGCCGCGGCTCATTGACGCAGCGGTTATCCCCGCGCTCGCCTCACCCGCCCGCGAGGTGATGAGAGAGCGCTCGGCGTGGGATTCAGCGTGGACCGCGCCGGTCAGGTTCCTGGTCTGCGCCGGCGTATCCGGCATCTGCTGGCGCAACGCGGCGAGCTGGTCCTTGAATTTGTCGATGGAGCGCTCGGCGCGCTCGCGTGCCAGGTCGGTACGCTCGGGGGCCGGCCGCACCGCCTCCTTCGTTACCGGTCGCGGCGTAACTCTCGGCTTCGCAAGCGGCTTCGGAGGCGGCGGAGGCTTCAATTTGTTCTCGATCATGATCCGCGCGAGCTGCGGCGGCACTTCCGTTTCCACGGCCGTCGGCTCTGGCGTCGGCAACAGCGGAATCGCCACTCCGAGGATCGCAACGATGATGAGCAGCGTCCGCAGAATGCGGCGAAAACGTCGACTGGACTCGGGATCCCCATCCCAAGCGAGCTCGTAAACACGATGATAGGCGGCAAGGGCCATGTGCAGCTTCTAGTAGAAAGCGCTGGATCCGGGCTCCTGCCCGGCCCAGCGCGGCCTCGGGCAAAAAGCGTGGTTTTTGCCCGAGACCTCCGCCACCTTCGGCGGCGGGGCACTTCCTGTGCCTGTTCTACTGGATTCGTACTGCTTCATGATTCAGGCTCGATGGCAACTAGGACGATCTCAGATCGGCGGCAGTCACCGCCTTTTCCTTCTCGAGAACCGCCAGCGCGATGTGGCTGTAGTCGGCTCCGGTGCAGGTCGACATGACTTTCTTCAGTACCTCGTAAGGCAACGTCTTGTCCGCCATGATGGTCAGTTCCCGATGCGCGGGGTCCGCGCCCGTGGTCGTCGCCCCGACGACCTGTTGACTGTTGAGAGCGGCCCTGAGCGAGGCGATCTCATCACCGCTCTGAGCGAGGACCTGCGGCACCGTGGCCACGCGCTGACCCTGAACATAGATATCGCTCTTGGTGACGGTCACCACCACGGTGGGGTGCGGCGATTGTTGCGCGATCGACTCGGGGAGGGGAATGGCCTTGGCGTTGTGGATGACCTCGACCTGAGTCGCGTACACCAGCAGGAATGCCACCATCACCGTGAGGATGTCGATGAACGGAACCAGGTTGAGCTCGGCATCCGCCCGGTGGCGGACGTGATGCTGCGCCATCCGGCGAGCGCGATTGGACATGCTCATCGTGTCACCTGCGCGAGCGGCGGCGCATCGCCGACGGAGATGTCCGGAAAGAGCTGCGCCTGCACGGTGCTCAAGCCGTTGTTCGCCTCGAAGATGCGTACGTGATCCATCACCTGCACCAGGATGTCGTAAGGCGTGTCCGGCTCGAGCAGGATGCTGGCCTCGGTCATGTTGGGGAATCGGGCCTTGACCTGCTCCAGGTACTGGGTGAGTCCGGCGTAGTCATAGCCCTGCGCGTTGTTGGGGAAAGTCGCGAGCGGCCCGCTGTTGCGGTCCGCGACCTGCAGCAGGTCCTTGCGCACCATCACCTCCAGCACGAGGTCCGGCGGCGGCGCGCGGAACTGCGACTGCGGCGCCGGCAGGTGCAGCTGCAGGATCACGGTATGGGAAAACACGGCGGTCATGAGCAGGAACGTGACCAGCACCGTGAAGATGTCGATCATGGACACGAGCATAAGTCCGCTGGACTTACGCTGGTGCCTCAGGAGCTTGCGCGCCTGATAGGAGCGGCGCATCGGGGCCTCCTCGTCGGTTGCGGTGCGGCGCGAGCGGCGGCTCGATCAGGCCACGGCCGCGGCCGCGGACCCGGCCCTGGCGGCGGGCGCCACCGGCACTGCCGGCGCCTTTCGCTCCGTAATGGCGTTCAGGAACTTCACCGAGGCCATCTCCAGGCTGTCGATCAGCTCCGTGGTCTTGGTCTGCAGCACCGCGTGTATGAGCAGGAGCGGTACGGCCGTCATCAGGCCGAAGGCGGTGCAGTTCATCGCGACCGAGATGCTCGCCGAGAGCAGGTTGGCCTTCTGCGCCGGATCGATGGTCGCCACCGCGGCGAAAGCCCGGATGAGACCCATGACGGTGCCGAGGAGCCCGAGGAGAGTGGCTAGGTTGGCGAAAGTCGCGATGTAGTGCGTGCGCTTCTCGAGGCGCGGCACGACCTCCATCATGCTTTCCTCCATCGCCTTCTCGATGTCATCGCGCCGACGGGCGGACTGCACGCGCGCCAGACCGTAGTCGAGGATGTGTCCGACCAGGGTGTTGGACTTCGAGGTGAGCTGCACGACCTGGCGGAAGTTGCCCTGTGCAAGCAGAGGCACGATGTCGTTCCACGTGCTGCGGTTGCGCGCCGCCGTGATGGTCAGGTACACGTAGCGCTCGAGCGCGATCGCCGCGCCGAGCACGAGCACCACGGCGATCGGGTACATGAAGTCCCCGCCGCCCTGAAAGAATCTGACGATCAAGCTCGAGAGACCCATGATGACACTCCGCTTCAAACCCGCCCTGAGGTCCGGCCGGTTGTCGGCTCGGACCCGCCCAAACTGACTGACGGCACCCGAAAAAGCTGCGATGCCTCTCCCACTTTCATTGGCTGTCGCCAACTGGCGCCACCCGGGCCGCCGGCGGCGGTCCCGCTGCGGGGCCGAGCTGGCCGTAATAACGGATCTGGCGCTGGAAGACCCCGCGGTCGACCGGTTGCAGCACATCGTCCAGCAGGCTGTCCGTGGGCTTGATCACGCCGCCCGCGCCCAGGGAATCCTTCCACGGGACGATGACCATCACCTTGGGCAGCTCCTTGTTGCCTGTGATGTCGCTCGTGCCCAGGTCAAGAGCGCCCGCGGACGTTTCTCGCGGCGGGCCCGCATGAGAGGTGCCGGCCGTACGCGCCGATGGCGCCCGCTGCTTGTGTGAGTGCGCCGCCGGATGAGCCGGCTTTGGCGCGGCTGTCGCGGGCGCTGCAGCCGCAGCCGGCCCGGCAGCCTGTTGGCTCTCGGCCGGTTGGCCGGGCACCGCTGGGCTCGCGGTCGGCTGCGCCTGCGCAAGGGCCGCAACAGGAGTAATCGCCAGCACGGCTCCTATCAAAAACGGTAATGACGGGCGCATGTCAGTTCCTCGCCTGAGGCTGCGGGGCCGCCCGGGCCGTGGCCGGCGCGGGCGGTTGGGCGGTCACGGCCGCGGCGGCCGCGGGGCGCTCGACTGCGGGCGGCTCCTTGAGGCCGGTACGGTGCTGCAGCTCCGCGATCCACATGACGACGGGCTTATCCTGACCGGCGAGCCTGCGATACTGCTCGAGATCTGCGAGCGCGGCCGCCGGCTGGTCGAGATAGAGATCGCGCAGCACTCCCCGGTCGCGGTAGGCGGGCGCGTACGCGGCATCCGCCGCAATGGCGTGCCCGTAGGATTGTTCCGCATCCTGAAACTTGCCGCCGAGACGCTGGGTGACGCCGAGCTCGGTCCAGGCGAGCGCGCTGTGCGGGTCGCGCGCAACCGCCTGGCGCAGCGCCTGTGCCGCCGCATCGAGGTTGCCGCCCCGGCGATAGAGAATCGCGAGATCCACGAGCGGCGTGCACAACCGCGGGTATTGCCGCGCGAGACTCGCGAGCTGCGCTTCCGCCGCATCGTTACCGCCGGCACGGGCGAGCGCCAGCGCCCTGTCGAATTCCTCCTGCGCCTGCGCGGGTATCGGCGGCGGGCCCGCCTTGGCCGCCGCCGGCGCGACGGCGGTCGCCGTCCGCGGGGGCGCCGCCGCACGCTTCGGAGTGACGGAGCACGCCGACACGGCCGCCAGCAGTGTCGCCGCGGTGATGATCTCAATTGAGCGTCGTGACCACATCTGACATCAGCTCTGTCTTGCCATAGCGCGCCGGATCCAACTGCGCCAGCGCAGCGAAACTCTTGCGCACCCACTCGTCGTACACACCCTGGCTCGCCCGCGCCGCATTCTCGCCGTACATCCTGATGGCCTGCTCCTCGAAGGGGAACACCTGGTCCTCGAGCAGCGAGTTGTATTCTTCGAGCTCCTGGGCGCTCATGTGGCGCGGCCGCTCGGAGGCGAGGACATCCTGGGCCAGCTTCTCGTAGAGACCGGCCATCTCGTAAGTCGCCGCCGTCGTCACCTCAGCTACTCCGTATGCGGCCGCCAGCCGGTAAGCCGCCATCGCACGCTGCATCGCTCTGCGCTTGGCCTTCAGCGTCCGCGTGAGCGGCAACGTCAGGCGGATGGCGCGGAACTCGTCGCGCGGCCCCGCCGCGAGGACGAGTTGCGCCTTCGCGGCGAGATAATGTGTCCGCGGCGTGCGCTCCGTACCGGCTTCGGCGTCCGCCCTGATGATCTCCCGATACCAGCGGTCGCGGCCGGACGGGTCACCGCTCCTGACGGCATAGTCGGCCAGCCGCTGGCGCTCCTCCTCCGCATCCGTAATGGGCGTTGGGTACTGGGATATCAGCTTCTCGAGCACGGTCGTCGCCCGCGGAATGTCGTGCGCCTGGGCATAGAGATCGGCGGCGCGGCGCAGCGCCTCCTTCCTCAGCTGCGGCGTCTGGGCCGGCTCCGCAGCGATCGTCTCGAACTGCTGCGCCGCCTGCATGGGCTGGTTGGCGCCGGCGTAAGCCACCGCCAGCTTGGCATCAACATCAGCCGCGAGGGAATGGTGGGGGAATCTGGCACGAAAGTCCTGCAGCACCTGGACCGCACGGCTCCACTCCTGCAGCCGGATGAGTTCCGCGGAAGCGTCGTAGAGCGCGGTAGCGCAGATCGTCGACTCTGGAGCGACCTGCTCGACGCGCAGGAAGTCTCTGACGGCCCCTTCGCCATCCCCTGCCTGCCGCTTCGCAGCGCCCTGCCGGTAAACGGTGGCGGCGATGCGCTCGGTGAGGTCAGCGCTCATCTTGGGGTCGGAAGCTACGAGCTCGCGCGCCTGAATGAATGCGGGCTCCGCCGCGGCGAATTTGCCCTGGTTGTAATTCGCCTCGCCGATGATGGTCCAGGCTATGCGCCGCTTCGCCTGGTCGGCGGGCGGATTGCGCGCCAGGAGTATTCCCGCAATCTGCACCGCCCGCGGCAGGTCGCCCGCGGCAAACACCGTCTCATCGGCGCGCGTCAGCACGCCGGCGCTGTCGGGATGATCCGGGTACGCCTGCGCGAACCTGACACCAGAATCGATCTCGCGGCGCTTCAGGCCGGCCAGCGCGCTGCCGCCCAGCCCCGACTCGGCCTTCTGATAGGCCGTCAGCGCAGCGTAGCCCGCGCCCTCCGATTGCGCGTTGCGCGGGTAGTCATACGCGGTGTGTTCGTATTCATTCGCCGCCTCGGCGTAGTGCTGCGCGGCAAACAGCGCGTCGGCGAGTCGGTGATTCAGCTCTGCCGCATCGGGTGCCGTCGGGAACGAGTCGAGATATTCCCGATACCAGTGCGCCGCGGCGGCGTAATCACGTACATCGTGGGTGCGCTGGGCCAGCGCGTGGTCATAGGTGGCCACATCCTTCAGGTCGGTCTCGAGCTCCGCAACCACCTCGGGATGATCGGCCCGCGCGTGCGTGCGCCAGTAAGCCGTGTTGAATCCGTAGTGCACGGCATAGTCCCGCTTCGCCTGGAAGACGAGCTGGCTGAAGCCTCCCTTGGAATACGCCCGGATCGCACGCGCGGCGAGGTCAGGCGCGGCGTCCGATTGCGGATTGCTGTCGACGTAGGACAGATATGTCGCGGCGGCGTCCTGGTAGCGCTGCTTCGCGACGTAAAGATCGCCCAGTCTCGAATAGAGCAGCGAGTCGTAAGGTCGGGCGCCGTAATGGCCCACGAACCGATCGATCGACTGCGCGCCCGAGTCCTGCGAGAAGGTGATGCTCATGACGCGCAGCGAGTCCTCGACCAGCTCTCGGTCCGCGCGCCGCAGATCGGTCAACGGCCGCACACGCCCGTCCGGCCCCAGCAACTCGATGTCGAGCAGCCTTGCGAACACCGGCAGGCTCTGCTGCGGCAGCGACTGCTTGTAGAGCGCCCATGCACCCTTGTACAGGCTCTGCACATAGAACGATGAGGACGCGCCGCGGGCGATCACCGCCGCGTAAGCCTGCTGTGCCTCGGGATAGCGGCGCGCCGAGAAGAGCAGCTCACCGCGCCGGAACTGCACCTCGTCGATGTCTCTCGCCTCGGGATAGCGCTGCACGATGAGGTCGAGAGTGTGCAGCGCCTGATCCGGCTGACCTGTCGTGTCATAGGCCCGCGCGAGCTGATAGAGCACCTCGTCGTTGTGCGTGTAGTTGGGGTAGACCGAGAGCAGCGTGGTGTAGAGCTTGATGGCCTCGGCCCCGTGCACGTCGATCGAGGAGAGCTCGCTTTCCATGCGCTGCAGGTCCCCGGCATCGAGGTTGAGGTCCCCCAGCCGGCGCAGCGCCTCGGCTCGCAGCCTCGGATCGGTCGCCTGCAGCGCGAGGAACCTGCGGTAGCTTGCCATCGCGCTCGAGTCGGTGGCGCTGACCACCCCTCCTGTCACGACCCGAGCAGGATGGGATTCGAGGTCCTGGATGGTGGGCGGATTGGGCGGATCGCTGCCGCGAGGCTCGGCAATCGGGCACAACGCCAGGCAGGCGGTCAGAACACCCAACAGCGCGAGCAGCATGCGGCCGGACTTCACGGCCCCGATCCTCCGGCTGAGTCATTCGGCGCCGGCGCGAGCGCGGAGGTTTTGCCGTCCCGGCCGGGATGAGCCGCCTGATCGTATATCGTCGCGAGCGCGAACTGCGCCTGGACCCGGTAGTCCTGCAGGCGCTGCTTCTGTTGCTCGAGGGTCGCGACGGCGAGCTCGGCGAGCGCATTGGCCTGAGCCGTCTGCGCCGCCGCGAGCCGCAGCTGCAGCGCGCCGATCCGCTGCTGCAGGCCGTTCACCCGCCCCGCGAAACCACCGGTCTCGATCGGCAGCGCCCGTCTTCCGGTCTGGAGCTGACTCCAACCCTCTTGTGCCCGTGCCAACGCGACATCCAGGTTCCGCAGCGCTTTGCGCTCACTCCATACGCGTGCCGCAAACTCCTGGTCCATCTGATAGAGCAGGACTCCCCGCACCATGGCCAAACGCTCGCGCAGCTTCGCGTACGCCGGCGTGTCGGGATCGTGGGCGAGCATCGCCTGGTCCCGCAGCACGCGCGCCCATTGTGCCGCCTGGTCCGGCGTGGCGAGCGCCGCGACATCGCGGCTGCTCGCCACCTGTTCGAGACGGGCGGCGAGCGCGACGCGACTCTTCTTCACAGTGTCGAGCTTGCCGGAAGTCAGCAGTCCGTCGACCTTGGGAAGGCGCTCCGCGAAAGCACGGCGCCGCACCGCGATCATTTCCTGGAAGGCGTCCATGCTGGTCGACCATTGCCCGAGCATGCGCCCCATGAGCTTCAGATCGCGATAGTTCCGCAACCCTTCCTGGAAGCCGGAGCCGGCGAACACCGCGTACAGGTAATGTGACTCCGCATCGTCCGGGACGTTGCCGAGCTGCCAGAACCAACCATAACTCACCCGGTCGGGCAGCGCGTCATCATCGAGCGGGTCGTTGCCGACGTAGCCGGACTCGGCGGCATCGCTCTCGCGGGCCAGGAGCTCGGTAAGAAGGCTGCCGCCGCGGATGCGGGCAATGGCTCCGTCGATCCGCGCCGACTCTTCGTCGTACGACTGCAGTGCGGTCCGGTAGTACTGCGCCGCCTGCCCCGGTGCTTTCAGCTCGACGAAGGCGTATGGCACCGTGAGATCGGCCTCCTGCACCGATGGATCCGATCCACCGCGGGCTTGAAGCGCCAGCCACGGAGTGAGCGCGGCGCGGTAGTTACCGTCCGCCGCCTCCGCCCAACCGGCGGCGAGCAGCGCTTCGCTGGAAAAGGGTCCGTCGAGCCGTACGCGATCGAGCGCCTCCCGCGCCAGGGCAGGCTGTTTGGCCTGCATGTAAGCGAGGCCGAGCGCCAGATTGGCGCGGTCCTTGAGTGCCAGCATCTCCGGAGCGAGCGCGTACATGGTGCCGACGGAAGTCAGGACCGGCGCCGCCTCCGCCAATCTCCCCTGGCGTACCAGCGCAATACCGAGGTTGAGCCGGGCATACGCCGTCGGTCCCTGTTGCGAGCCGCGCCAGTTCGCGAGCAACTGTGCGGCCCGGTCGAAGCGGCCTTCATGCATCCACACATTGGCGAGCAGCAACTCCTTCTGCGACTCGAGCTGCGGCGACATCCGCTGGCTGATGCGGGTGAGATCGCGCTCCGCCTCGGCATACTGTTCGCGGGCGTAGAGCATCTGGCCGAGGTAGAGCCAGGCGCGATCGCGTACACCCGTGGGCACATCGCTCGTCAGCAGCTGCTCGAAAGACCGGTCGGCCCGCTCGTACATCCCGAGGGAGAGGTAAAGTCCGGCGAGCAGCAGCTGCGCGTCGCCCGCGTGGTGCGGCAGCTTCTGCCAGTGGTCATAGGCGAGGAGCCGCGTTGCCGCCTCGAAATCCTTGCCCTGGTAGTAATAGAAGAGCACATCGCCGTACGGCAGGTCCTGGATGCGCACCTCGGGGAGCGCCTCGGGGTCGTGCAGGCGTGCCGCGGCGGGCGCCGCTGCGGCGAGCAGCGTCACGGCGGCGAGGACGCACAGGCACGCCGGACGGGCCAAGCGTTACTCCCAGTCCTTGATCCGGAATTGCGGCTGGAGCTTGCGTTGATCGTCGGTGATCGTGAGCTCGAGGTATTTGGCGCCGATGTCCTTCTGGAAGTCCAAAGTGGCGCCGCGGGTGTAATCGAGCTGGTGCGGTCCCTTACCGGTGAAGAACGCCACGAGCTGGTGCTTGCCGACTTTGAGGTTGCCGACATAGAGCCGGTGCACACCGCCCTGCACCAGGGCGTGGACCTCCCTGGGCGTGTACAGGTAGTCAGCCACCTCCTTGCCGTCTATCTTGAGTTGCACCGAGTCGAGGGCGAAGAACGTTCCCGCATCGATGGAGACGAACACGGCCACCTGGGTGTTGGCCGGGTAGAGCAGCTCCTGCTCCAGGACGAAGAGATCGCGGTTGAGATCGAGGACGTCGCTTTTCAGCGACTGTACCTGCTCATCCACGCCCGCGCGCGCGGGCTGGGAAGCGGCGGCCGGCAGCGGCGCGGCCGCGGTGGCGGTCTGTGCGAATGTGACGCCGGCGGCCGCCTGCAGGGCAAGGACCCCGGCGAGCAGCGCGACTTTGGCGGTCAAACACCTGCCGGCCAGCCGGCGAGCGGGGAGCGACGGGACATCGGGCATGGTTGCGGTCCGTTCATTCGGCCAGGAGCGTGCGCAGCTCATCCTCCCAAACTTGGCGGCTCGTTTCATTGAAGTCGCGCACTACCTGACGAATTTTTCCATCACGATCGATCAACACC
>DATAXF010000065.1:0-31931 GCA_036273095.1 Steroidobacteraceae bacterium
TCCATTAGCTCGAATGACCGAACCTCCGAAGCTGGAAGATCTCGACCCCGTTGAAACCCAGGAATGGCTCGAGTCGATCGACTCGGTGCTGAAGACTCATGGTCCGCAGCGCGCGCACTTCCTCCTCGAGCGTCTGATCGATTACACGCGCCGCAGCGGCGCGTATCTGCCGTTCAAGGCGAACACCGCCTACGTCAACAGCATTCCGACCGGGCGCGAGCCGGAGTATCCCGGCAACCGCGCGCTCGAGCGGCGGATCGAAGCCTACATCCGCTGGAATGCCATGGCGATGGTGGTGCAGGCCAACCGCATCTCCTCGGAGTATGGCGGCCACCTCTCGAGCTACGCCTCCTCCGCGACTCTCTATGAAGTGGGCTTCAATCATTTCTGGCGGGCACCGTCGGCGGAGCATCCGGGCGATCTCGTCTTCATTCAGGGACATTCGTCGCCGGGCATCTACGCGCGCGCCTACCTCGAAGGACGCCTGAGCGAGAATCAACTTCACCACTTCCGCCAGGAGGCCGGCGGCCCCGGGCAGGGTCTCTCGTCCTATCCGCATCCCTGGCTGATGCCGGACTTCTGGCAGTTCCCGACGGTCTCCATGGGCCTCGGGCCGATGATGGCGATCTTCCAGGCGCGCTTCGTCCGTTATCTCGAGCACCGCGGGCTCGCCAAGCCTTCCGACCGCAAGGTGTGGGCGTTCCTCGGCGACGGCGAGATGGACGAGCCGGAGTCCATGGGCGCGCTCACCATGCCGGTGCGCGAGGGGCTCGACAATCTCATCTTCGTCATCAACTGCAATCTGCAGCGCCTCGACGGGCCGGTGCGCGGCAACGGCAAGATCATCCAGGAGCTCGAGGCCGCGTTCCTCGGCGCCGGCTGGAACGTCATCAAGGTGTTGTGGGGCTCGCGTTGGGATCCGCTGCTGGCGCGCGACACGCAGGGCCTGCTGCGGCGCGTGATGGAGGAATGCGTCGACGGCGAGTATCAGAACTTCAAGGCCAAGGGCGGCGCCTACACCCGCGAGCACTTCTTCGGGAAGTACCCGGAGCTCAAGGCGATGGTCGCCAACATGTCGGATGAGGAGATCTGGCGCCTCAACCGCGGCGGCCACGATCCGCGCAAGGTGTATGCCGCCTATGCCGCGGCCACGGGCCACAAGGGCCAGCCGACCGTCATTCTCGCGAAGACCGTCAAGGGCTTCGGCCTCGGCAAGGGCGGCGAGGGCCAGATGGTCGCGCATCAGCAGAAGAAGCTGTCGGAAGACGATCTGCGCGCTTTCCGCGACCGCTTCTACATCCCGGTCTCGGACGAGGAGATCGCCAAGCTCCCCTTCCGCCAGCCGGCGGCGGACTCCGAGGAGGGCCGCTATCTGCACGAGCGCCGCGCGACCCTGGGCGGCTATCTTCCGGCGCGCCGCAAGCAGGCGCCGCCGCTCGCCGTGCCGCCGCTCGAGGCGTTCGCCGCCGTGCTCGAAGGCACCGGCGAGCGCGAGATCTCGACGACGATGGCCTTCGTTCGCATCCTGACCACGCTCCTCAAGGACAAGCAGATCGGCAGGTACATCGTGCCGATCGTGCCGGATGAGGCGCGCACCTTCGGCATGGAAGGCCTCTTCCGTCAGATCGGCATCTACTCCTCCGTCGGCCAGCTCTACACACCGCAGGATGCGGAGACCCTCATGTCCTACCGTGAGGACAAGAAGGGCCAGATGATAGAGGAGGGCATCAACGAGGCCGGCGCGCTCTGCTCGTGGATCGCGGCCGCGACCGCGTACAGCAATCACGGCATGAGCATGGTGCCGTTCTACATCTTCTACTCGATGTTCGGCTTCCAGCGGGTGGGAGATTTCATCTGGGCCGCGGGCGACATCCAGGCGCGCGGCTTCCTCCTCGGCGCAACTGCCGGACGTACGACGCTCGCCGGTGAAGGCCTGCAGCACCAGGACGGGCACAGTCAGTTGGTTGCGACGACCGTACCCAACTGTGTGGCCTACGACCCGGCCTATGCCTACGAGCTCGCCGTCATCATCCAGGACGGCATGCGGCGCATGTACGTGGATCAGGAGAGCATCTTCTACTACATCACCGTGATGAACGAGAACTACCCGCAGCCGGCCCTGCCCAAGGGCAGCGAGGCGGGGATTCTCAAGGGCGCCTACCTGCTGCGCGCCGGCGGCAAAGGGAAGCTGCGCACCACCCTGCTCGGCTCCGGCACGATCCTGCGGGAGTGTCTCGAGGCCGCGAAGATCCTCGAGGCTGGCTATGGTGTGCGCGCCGACGTCTTCTCGGTGACCAGTTTCAGTGAGCTGCGCCGCGAGGCGCTCGAGTGCGACCGTTGGAACCTGTTGCACGCCGGTGAGCCGGCACGCGCGCCCTACGTGCAGCAGTGCCTGAAGGATGCGCAGGGGCCGTTCGTCGCCGCGACCGATTACATTCGCACCGTGCCCGACCAGATCCGCCAGTGGGTGCCGGGCCGTTATGTCAGCTTGGGCACCGACGGCTTCGGCCGCTCCGATTCCCGGGCGGCGCTGCGCCGGCATTTCGAGGTCGATCGCAACTACATCGCCGTCGCCGCCCTGAAGGCCCTCGCCGACGAGGGCAGGCTCGAGGCCGCCGCGGTCACCGCCGCCATGAAGACCCTCGGCGTCGATCCGGCGAAGCCGGTTCCCTGGAAAGTCTGAAGGCGCCATCGCGATGAACGCGGCAGTCCGCCTCGTCGAAGTCCGCGTGCCCGACATGGGTAACTTCAAGGACGTCGCCGTGATCGACGTCCTCGTCAAGCCAGGCGAGAGCATCGAGCCCGAGGCGCCGCTGGTGACGCTCGAGACGGAGAAGGCCACCATGGATGTGCCCTCGACCGCGAGCGGCGTCGTCGAGAAAATCCATGTCGAGAAAGGCGGCAAGGTCAATGCGGGCGATCTGATCGCGACCTTGCGCCCCGCGGGCGACGGTGCACAGGCCGCGGCACCACAGGCTGCACCAGCCGGGCCGCCCGCAGCCGACAAGGCGCCTGCGCCTGTCGCTGCGCCGGCGGCGAAATCCGCCGCCGCAACCACCTCCGCGGCGCCCGTGGCCGCCGGCACGGCCGCGAAGGCGACTTCCAACACGCCGCCGGCAGCGCCGAGCGCGCCAAAGGCTCCTGAGCCCTCCACGGATGTTCGCGGCGATCTGCCTCCCATCAACGAGCCTGGCTTCTCCCGCGCGCACGCAGGGCCGAGCGTGCGCAAGTTCGCACGCGAGCTGGGCGTCGACCTGACACGCGTCACCGGCCACGGCTTCAAGGACCGCATCACGCACGACGACGTCAAGGCGTTCGTCAAGGGTTTCATGACGGAGCCGGGCGCGGCGCCCGGCTCAGCGGCGGGAGCCAAGCCGGGCGGCGGGCTGCCCGCGGTTCCTGCCGTCGACTTCGCCGCATTCGGTCCCATAGAGATGCAACCGCTGTCGCGCATCCAGCGGATCTCCGGCCCGCGCCTGCATGCGAGCTGGGTCAACATCCCGCACGTCACCCAGTTCGACGAGGCGGACATCACCGATCTCGAGGCGCTGCGCGGCAAGTTGAAGGATACGGCGGCGGAGCGCGGCATCAGGCTGACGCCCCTCGCCTTCATGGTGCGCGCCTGTGTCAAGGCGCTGCAGGCGTTCCCGCAATTCAACGCATCGCTCGATCCCTCGGGCGCCAACCTGATCCTGAAGAAGTACGTCAATGTCGGGTTCGCCGCCGATACGCGCAACGGACTGATGGTCCCGGTGGTGCACGAGGCGGACCACAAGGACATCTACCAGATCGCGCGCCAGCTCGCGGAGCTCTCCGAGGCGGCCCGCGCCGGCAAGCTCAGCGCCGCGCAGATGCAGGGCGGTTGCTTCACCATCTCCAGCCTCGGCGGCATCGGCGGGACGGCGTTCACGCCCATCATCAACGCCCCGGAAGTTGCGATTCTCGGTGTGTCGCGCTCCGCTATGAAGCCGCTCTATCAGGACGGGGCGTTCGTACCGCGGTTGATGCTGCCGCTGTCGCTTTCCTATGACCACAGGGTCATCGATGGCGTGACCGCTGTCCGCTTCACCGCCTTCCTCACCAAGGCGCTGGCAGACCCGCACTCCCTGATCGAGGCCGTGCCGTGAGCCGCGTCGATCTCGTCGTTCCGGATATCGGAAATTTCCACGACATCCCGGTCGTCGACGTGCTGGTCAAGGCCGGGGAGACGATCGAGGTCGACGCGCCGCTGGTCACACTGGAAACCGACAAGGCCTCCATGGACGTCCCCGCCAGCGCCGCGGGACGGATCGCCGAGGTGCTGTTGAAGGCCGGCGACAAGGTGTCCAAGGGCTCGGTGATCGCACGCCTGGAAACCAACTCCCAGGCCGGCGCGCCCGCCGGCGAGGCGGCAACCGCCGGCGTGCCAGCCGCCCCGACGGGCGGTGAGGCCCCTGCGGCAAAGTCGCCGCCCGGACCCGCTCCCTCGCCACCGGCCGCGAAGCCGGAGTCGGCGGGCGACACCGTGCGGATGCCCATGCCGGACCTGACGAAGCCGCCGCGGGGGCAGGCGGACTTCAATCGCTCGACACAGCTCCTCGTACTCGGCTCGGGTCCGGGCGGCTATACCGCCGCATTCCGCGCCGCGGACCTCGGCATGCAGGTGGTGCTGGTGGAGCGTTGGCCGACCCTGGGCGGCGTATGCCTCAATGTCGGCTGCATTCCCTCCAAGGCGCTGCTGCATGCCGCCAAGGTCATCGAGGACGCCGAGGAGATGGGCGCCCGCGGCATCGCCTTCGGGGCGCCGGAAATCAATCTCGAGAAGTTGCGCGGTTGGAAAGGCTCGGTCGTCAAGCGGCTGACCGGGGGCCTGCGCACGCTGGCGAAGCAGCGCAAGGTCGAGATCGTCCAGGGCGTGGGCCGTTTCGTGAGCGCCAACGTGCTCGAGGTGATGGGTAACAGCGGCTCGGAGCGCATCCGCTTCGAGCAGTGCATCATCGCGGCCGGCTCAGAGGCGGTCCCGTTGCCGGGTCTGCCCCAGGATCCGCGGATCATGGACTCGACCGATGCGCTCGAGCTGCCGGAATTTTCCGGCGGTCTGCTGGTGATCGGCGGGGGCATCATCGGGCTCGAGATGGCCTGTGTCTATGATGCGCTCGGCAGCCGTGTGAGCGTCGTCGAGCTGACGCCGCAACTCATGCCGGGCTGCGACCCGGACCTGGTGCGTCCGCTCGAGCGGCGGATCCGCCAGCGCTACGAGCAGATCCTGCTCGGCACGCGCGTGGCGCGGGTGGAGGCCCTCACGGAAGGCATCCGGGTGACCTTCGAAGGTGAGAAGGCGCCGGCGCCGCAGGTATTCGGCCGGGTGTTGGTCGCCGTCGGACGCTCGCCGAACGGCAGGCACATCGGCGCGGAAGCTGCCGGCGTCAACGTGTCGGAGCGCGGCTTCGTCCCTGTCGACAAGCAACTGCGAACCAACGTGCCGCACATCTTCGCGGTCGGCGATATCGCAGGTCCGCCGATGTTGGCGCACAAGGCAATGCACGAGGCGAAAGTCGCCGCGGAGGTTGCAGCGGGGCACCGTCGCGCGTTCGACGTGCGTGCGATTCCCTCCGTCGCTTACACGGACCCGGAGGTGGCCTGGGCGGGCCTCACCGAGACCGAGGCCAAGGCGAAGGGCATCGCGGTCGAGAAGGGCACCTTTCCGTGGGCGGCGAGCGGCCGCTCGCTATCCCTCGGACGCGATGAGGGAATGACCAAGCTCCTCTTCGAGCCGGAGACACGCCGCCTGCTGGGCGCCGGGATCGTCGGCACCAATGCGGGCGAGCTGATCAGCGAGCTCGCGCTGGCGATCGAGAACGGTTGCGACGCAGCCGACATCGGACTCACGGTGCATCCGCATCCAACTCTGTCGGAGACCGTGGCCGGTGCCGCCGAGGCCGTCGAGGGAACCCTGACCGACCTCTACATCCCGGCGCGCAAGTAACGCCGGCGGGAACAGGCGGAAGTGCAGGAGATCAGCTCACTTCCGACCGGCATACCGCGATGGATGGCGGCTCATCCGCATCTCGGCGCCAGGCTGATCGCCTGGAGAAACGCGTACCGCTACAGACGCGGGCGAGCGTTGCTTGCCGTGGCGCTCGTGGTCGTTGCCATCGGAGTCGTCGCCGCTCTTCCGCCGACGGGCCCGATCCTGGGATGGCTCGGCCGCACCCGGGCGGTCACATTCCTGATCGCCACGATCCTCTTTACGCTTTCGACCGCACGCCGCAGACAGCGTGCCTCGATCGCCGCGGCAACGTCCTGGCTGGCGGCCCTTCCCACCCGGAGCCCGATGCGGCTGCAGGTGATGGCGAGTACGGCCGGGTGGCTGGCAGGTCTGGTTGGTTTTTCCGCGCTGGCGTGGGCTGTCGGCGCGATCGGCCGCACCGATTTTTCGCGGCTCGCCGTCGCCATGACGGCCGGCGCGGTGGTGGGTCTTCTCGCCGGCTGGCGGTTGCCCAAAGCAGGTATTGGAGCGCCGGGCTTTCATCGCGCCGTGGTCCGCCGTCCGCGCGCTGCCTGGGCAAGCGCCCCGTCGCTCTCGCCGCTCGCCAACTGGCCGGCCGCGCAGGGGCGGATTTTCAGCCGGCCGAAAAGAACCGCGCCGGTACTGCTGCTCGCCATGATGGCAATTCCTTCGGGACTGCACGATGCTCCCGGCCAGGTTGCGCTCGCCGTCGCAGGCCTTTGCATGGCTCTCTACAGCGTGTTCTCCCTGTCCGCGGCCGCCGTGCGGGTGGCATTCGATGCGGCCCGTTGGCTTGCACCGACGACGGTTGGCAAGTGGCGATTCGCCGCGGCTCTCTTCTGGCGGGTGGTGGTCAGACAGGTGCTCGCGCTCGCGGTGCTGATCTTCCTGACGGGCGTGGTCGATCTGCATCGGACGCTCGCAGTCGGTATACCGCTCGCTGCGCTCTATCTCTGTGCCTCGCTGACGCTCGCCGTCGCAGTTGCCCTCAACGCGTGCCGCCGGACGGGTCTCGGCGCCGCCGGTCGCGGAGTCTGATCGGTGGCGGAAGCGCTCCTGGTCCGCAGCCTGCACGCCGGCTATGACAAGCTGGTCGTTCTCGGCGGCGTCGATCTGGAGGTCGCCCGCGGGGAATGGTTGGCGCTTCTTGGTCCGAACGCGAGCGGCAAGACGACCCTGCTGCACTGCATCGCCGCGATGCTCGTGCCCTCGGCGGGCAGTATCTCCATCTGTGGACATTCGCTTCGCCAGGAGGCGATGGCCGCGAAGCGCGCACTCGGTTTCGGCTGCGCCCCGGAATACCTGCCGGACCTCCTGACCGGTCGGCAGTGCCTCGAGATCTACGCTGCCGCCAAGGGGCTCGAGGCGATCGGCGGGGACGTGCTCGCGCTGGCGGAGGAGTTCGCCTTCACTCCCATGCTCGAGCGCTTCGTCGGCTCGTATTCGCTCGGCACGAAGCAGAAGCTCTCGGTTCTGCTGGCGCTGCTCGGCGAGCCGGCGCTCGTGGTGTTGGATGAGGCGTTCAATGGACTGGATCCGGCCAGCGCTCTCGTGCTGAAGCGGCACCTGCGGTCGCGTGTCTCGGCAGGGCGCTGTGGCGTGCTGCTGGCGACGCACGCATTGGATGTCGTCGAGCGGTACTCCGACCGGGCGGCGTTGCTCCTCGACGGTCGGATTGCGCGCGAGTGGAGCCGTGAAGAGTTGGCGGCACTCCGTGCGACGCCGGGCGAGGGCCTCGAGATGGCGCTTGCGGCCGCTTGCGCGGGCTCATAAGGTCCGGAGCCGCTCGAGATAGCGTTGCTCGTCCGGCGCCCGGCCGGAGCGCTGGGATTCCCACAGGGTTTCGGCCAGTACCTCCAGCATGGCGTGCTCGGCGGCGTGGGGGTCGCCCAGGCGCTGTGACAGGGATTGGTGGATTTGCGTGATGCCGGGCGGGCGGTTGGTGGCGACCTGCTCGCGGATGGCCAGGTGCAGGCCCATGTGGAGGAAGGGGTTCCCGCGGCCGGCTTCGGGGGTGTAGTCGGCGGCCAGGGCTTCCGGGCCGGTCTCCAGCAGGGGGATGTATTCGGGGTGCTCGGCTATGACCGCGGCCAGCTGGGCCTGCAGCGGCTCCAGAGGTTGATTTGCGGAGTACCGGCGCCAGGCGTCGAGATACATCTGGCGGAGCTGGTCGCGGTTTTGGCCGTTGAAGACTGGCACGGTCGGCTTACTTGAGTTTTGCCGTCCGGAGGGTCAAGCGCAAAGGCCCTTTCCGTATGACGGGTTTCGGCTTCGTCTTGTCGGGATATTCGCAGAGGTCGTTGATGATGCACTTCGGGCACGCGGGGTTGCGGGCGGTGCAGACGTAGCGGCCGTGCAGGATCAGCCAGTGGTGGGCGTTGCTCTTGAATTCGTCGGGGGTGGTTGCGGTCAGCTCGTCTTCGACCGCACGGGGGGTTTTGCCGGGGGCGAGGCCGGTGCGGTTGGCTACCCGGAAGATGTGAGTGTCCACTGCGATCTCGGTCTCGCCGAATACGATGTTGAGAACGACGTTGGCGGTCTTGCGGCCGACGCCGGGCAGCGCCTCGAGTGATTCGCGGTCGGCGGGAACCTTGCCGCCGTGCAGCTCCAGCAGCATCCGGCAGAGGCCGATCAGGTTCCTGGACTTGGAGTTGTACAGCCCGACTGTCTTCAGGTAGGGCTTCACGCCTTCCTCCCCCAGGGCCAGGATGGCCGCGGCGGTGTTGGCGACGGGGAAGAGCTTGCGGGTGGCGGCATTGACGCTCTTGTCGGTGGTGTGCGCGGAGAGCATGACCGCGACCAGCAGCTCGAAGGGGCTCGAGTGCTCGAGCTCGGTTTTCGGCTCGGGGTTGGCGGCCGCCAGGCGGCGGAAGATCGCGCGGCGGGTGGCGGGATGCAAGGGCGTGACCTCGGGTCTATCGCGGCAGTGAGCCCGGGCCGGCCATCCGCTTACGCGAGGCGAGCAGGGCGTCGCGCTCGCGGGCGCGGCGGCCGATGCGCTCGTTGTGGGCGAAGAAGCGCCGGCGGTTCGTCGGCGCATCGGGAGCCGCGGGCGCGTCCGGAAAGTCGGATCGGGGGACCATGGAAATGCAATCCACGGGGCAGGGCGCGATACAGAGCTCGCAGCCGGTGCAGAGTGCCGTGACGATGATGTGCATCTGCTTGCGCGCGCCGATGATCGCATCGACCGGGCAGGGCGGCAGGCATTTGACACAGCCGATGCACGCTTCCTCGTCGATCAGGGCCACGAGCGGCGGTCCTTCGAAACCGTTGGCCGGGTTGAGCGGCAGCGGCTCGCGGTGCAGCAGCGCGGCGAGAGCGGCGATGGTTGTGGCGCCGCCGGGTGGGCATTGATTGATCTGCGCCTCGCCGTTCGCGATCGCTTCGGCGTAGGGGCGGCAGCCCTGATAGCCGCAGCGTGTGCACTGGGTTTGCGGCAGCAGCGCGTCAATGTGGTCGGCGCTTGCCATTCGGGCTCAACTCACCCGCATGCCAGGGGTGGCCCCGCTGTCGGGCGAGAGCAGATAGGGACCGCCGGACTCGTTGCTGGCGGCGAGCACCATGCCCTCGGAGACGCCGAACTTCATCTTTCGAGGGGCGAGGTTCGCCACCATGATGGTGAGACGACCCGCGAGCGCCGCCGGATCGTAAGCGGACTTGATGCCGGCGAACACGGTGCGCGTCCCGGTGCCGATGTCGAGGATGAGCTTCAGCAGCTTGTCGGAGCCCGTGACATGCTCCGCTGAGACGATGCGCGCCACGCGCAGATCGAGCCGCTTGAATTCGTCGATGAAGATGGTCGCGGCCGCGGTTGCGGGGCTCGGCGTGCCTGCTGCCGCGGCCGGAGCTTCGATCTCGAACAGCGCATCGAGTTGCTTCGGGTCGACGCGAGTCATGAGATGTTGATAGGGATTGACCCGCGCCGGCAGCTCCAGAGCGTCCGACCAGCGGAACGGGCGGTCGAGACCGAAGAGATCGCGCGCCACCCGCTCGCTGACGGCCGGCAGCACGGGCGCGAGCAGAACGCTGAGGAGCTTGAAGCCATACAGCGTGCGCGAGCAGATGTCCTGCAGTTCCGCGCGCTTCGCCGGGTCCTTGGCGAGGACCCAGGGCTGGCGGCCGTCGAAGTCCTGATTGATGCGGTCGGCGACCGCCATGATTTCCCGCATCGCCCGGCCGAATTCGCGTGCCTCGTAGCTGGCACGCACCTGCCCGGTGATTTCGGCGGCCTGCCGCCCCAGGGCTTCGGTCCCGCCGGCGTACGCCAGCGCGCCCTCGAAGTGCCGGGTGATGAAATTGGCGGCGCGGCTGGCGATGTTGACGTACTTGCCGACCAGGTCGCTGTTGACCCGGGCGACGAAATCGTCCGGATTGAAGTCGATGTCCTCGACGTTGGCGTTGAGCTTGGCGGCGATGTAGTAGCGCAGCCACTCGGGATTCATGCCGATGTCGAGGTAGCGCAGCGGGCTGATGCCGGTGCCGCGCGACTTGGACATCTTCTCGCCGGAGACGGTGATGAAGCCGTGCACGTACACGTTGTCGGGAACCTTGTAGGGCGGTCCCGCGAACTTCAGCATCGCCGGCCAGAAGAGGGTGTGAAAGTAGATGATGTCCTTGCCGATGAAGTGGATCTGCCTGGTATCCGGCGCCGATAGAAATTCCTGGAAGCTGCGCGGCTCGCCGTTGGCCCTCGCCTTGCCGCTGTCGAAGTAGCTCTGGAGCGATGCGAGATAGCCGATCGGCGCGTCGAGCCAGACGTAGAAGTACTTGCCCGGCGCATCGGGAATCGGGATGCCGAAATACGGCGCGTCGCGCGAGATGTCCCAGTCGCCGAGCTCCTGATCGCCCTTGCCCGAGAGCCACTCGCGCGCCTTGTTGACGACCTGGGGCTGCAGTCGGTTCGGCGTCGTGGTCCAGCCATTCAGGAAATCGACGCAGCGCGGGTCGGAGAGCCGGAAAAAGAGGTGATCGGAGCTCTTGAGCACGGGCCTGGCGCCCGTCAGCACCGAGTAAGGCTCGATCAGGTCCGTGGGCGCATACACGGTGCTGCAGACCTCGCAGGCATCTCCGTACTGGTCCTTGGAGTGGCAGTTCGGGCACTCGCCCTTGATGTACCGATCGGCGAGGAACATGCCCTTGACGGGATCGTAGAACTGCTCGACGGGCTTCGAGTAGATGAGACCTCCCGCCTGCAGCCGGCGGTAGATGTCCTGCGAGAGCGCGACGTTCTCCGGTGAGTCGGTCGAGTGCCAATGATCGAAGCTGAGGTGAAATCCCTGCAGATACCTGGGTCGTCCGGCCGCTATCCGCGCCACCAGCTGCTGCGGACTGATGCCTTCGGCCTCCGCCTTCAGCATGATGGGCGCGCCGTGCGCGTCATCCGCGCCCACGAAATGCACCTGGTTGCCCCGCATGCGCTGGAAGCGCACCCAGATGTCCGCCTGGATGTACTCCATGATGTGCCCGATGTGAAACGGGCCGTTGGCGTAGGGCAGCGCCGTCGTGACGAAGAATTTCTCAGCCATATCCTGCCAGTGTACTAGAGCGTCACCGGCAGTTCACCCGGAGTAGGGGCGTCAGCCCGCGTCCTTGACCAGCTCGAACTTCGCCTTGTTGATGGCTTTCTTGTAGGCCTCCTTGCCGCTGATCATCCGCTGCTCGAGCAGCTGTTGGATGGCGGTGTCCATGGTGCGCATGCCGAACTGGCCGCCGGACTGCATGGTGTTCTCCAGCTGGTCGAGCTTGCCCTGGCGGATCAGGTTCGCGGAGGCGGACGTGTTGACCAGGATCTCCAGCGCCGCCACGCGGCCCTGCTTGTCGGCCCGTTGCAGCAGCTGCTGGGAGACGACGCCGCGCAGCGAGGTCGAAAGCATCGTCCGAACGTGCGATTGCTTGTCGGATGGGAAGACATTGACCATGCGATCCACTGTCTGAGCGGCACCGTTGGTGTGCAGCGTCCCCATGACGAGAATGCCCATCTCCGCGGCGGTGACCGCGATGCTCATGGTCTCCAGATCGCGCAGCTCGCCTACGAGAATGGCGTCCGGGTCCTCACGCAGGGCCGAGTGCAGCGCTCCGGCGAAACTCATGCTGTGGACACCGATCTCGCGCTGGCTGATGAGGCAGCTCTTCCTGTGATGCACGAACTCGATCGGGTCCTCGATGGTGAGGATATGTCCCTTCACGCGGGAGTTGATGTCGTCGATCATCGCGGCGAGGGTGGTCGACTTACCGGATCCGGTCTTGCCCGTGACGAGGATCAGCCCGTTGTTGGTGCGGCAGAGCTGGCGCACCGCCTCCGGGAGTTTCAGGTCATCCAACGTCAGTGCCTTCGACGGGATGGCGCGGAACACCGCGCCCATGCCGTTCAACTGACGCATGACGTTGACGCGGAAGCGTCCGCGCTCCGGGATGGTATAGGCGAAGTCGGCGCCGTCCTTGGCCTCGAACCGATCGAGTGCAGGCTTCGGCATGATCTCGTAGAGGGCATCCTTGACCATGTCCTGCGCCAGCTTCTCCGGCCGGAGCGCCTGCAGGTCGCCGTACTGCCGGATCCGCGGCGGGTCGCCCGCGATGAAGTGCAGGTCCGAGCCGCGCTTCTCCAGGACTTCGAGCAGGAAAGCGTCGATCGTGGCCATGGCAGCCTCTTGCCTCAGGCAGCCGGCGACGCCGCGGCCATGTCCACTTTTGGCAGCATGGAGGTGTCTGTGACGTACTTCTGGAAGGGACGCTTGTCCATCGCGTATGAGTAGGCGTCGTCCGGGTCGATCTCGCGGGCGCTGATCGCCGCAAGCAGCGCCTGATCGAGCAGCTGCATGCCGAGATCCCGTCCCATCTGCAGCTGGCTCGGAATCTGATGCGTCTGCTCCGTCTGAACGAGCTTGGCGATGGCCTTGGTCATCATCAGGACCTCGCAGACGGCCTTGCGGCCACGCCCGTCCGGTGTCTTCACCAGCACCTGAGTGATGACGGCCAGCAGACTCTGCGCGAGGAAGCTCTTGGTCTGCTCGCGCTCCTCGATGGGCAGTGCGTCGATGATGCGATCGATGGTCTTGACGGCGCTGGTGGTGTGCAGCGTCCCGAGAACGAGGTGCCCGGTTTCCGCTGCCGTCATCGCCATCGAGATGGTCTCGGCATCGCGCAGTTCGCCTACGAGGATGACATCCGGATCCTCGCGCATGGCTGCGCGCACGCCTTCGGCAAAACTCGGAATGTGCGTGCCGAGCTCCCGCTGGATCACCTGGCTGTGCTTGCTGGGGTGAACGAACTCGATCGGATCCTCGAGACTGATGATGTTGAGCTTACGGGTCTCGTTCAGGTGATTGATCATTGCCGCCAGAGTGGTCGACTTGCCGGTGCCGGTCGAGCCGGTGACCAGGATCATCCCCTGATGGAAGTCGCAGAGCTTGGTGATGATGGCCGGCAACCCCATCTTGTCCAGCGAGGGCACCTGCGAAGGAATGGCGCGGAAGGTGGCGCCGAGGCCGGTTTCCTTGCGGTAGACGTTCACGCGGAAGCGGCCGCCGTCCGACGAGACGTAGGAGAAGTCGAGGTCGTGCCCTGTGCCGAAGTGATCAGCTTGGGAGCGGCTCAGGATCTCCATGATGTAGCCCTCGAGCTCCGCGGCGCGCAGCTCGCGGAACTTGATCGGTAGGAGGTCTCCCTGCATGCGCAGCATCGGCGGTACCCCGACGGCGAGATGCACGTCCGAGCAGCCCTGCTGCGCTCCTAGCTTGAGAAACGCGTCTATACGCGCCAAGTACGATCTCCGCTGTGGGTCGAGCCCGCCTCTTTTGCCCGCTTATGTCGCCAAAATCAATGGGTTGTCCCTAAATATTTGACGTAACGCACGCCTTCCCCAGGTAAAAGCGCCGCAGGCACAGGGATATGCCCCGCCGCCGCAGGTGGCGGGCGGTGAGCAAAAACCACGTTTTTTTGCTCACCGCCCGCTGGGCCGGGCAGGGACTGCCCGGATCCGGCGCCATATTACATTCACAAATACTTGGAGAGCGCTGTGCGCAGCTCTTCCATGCTCTGGTAGCGCTTGGTCTTGTCGACCGCCATGGACTTCACCACCAGCTCCGACAGCCCGGCGGGCAGTGCCGGATTGAGCTCCTGCGGCGGGCGCGCCTTGCCCTGCACGTGTTGATACATGACCGACATGTGATCGCCTCGGGAGTAGGGCGGTACGCCGGTCACCAACTCGTAGAGCATCACTCCGATGGCGTAGATGTCGGCACGCTCGTCGACTTTCTTGCCGAGGATCTGCTCGGGCGCCATGTACTTCGGCGAGCCGATGACGTAGCCGGTCTTGGTGAGCTGAGTGTCGCCTTCGCGCTGCGCGGCGGCAACGCCGAAATCCACGATCTTGAGCAGTCCGTCCTGGTTGATGAGCACGTTGGCGGGCTTGAGGTCGCGGTGCACGATGCCCACCTGGTGCGCGACCGTCATCCCGGTACACATGTCGATACCGAACTGCACCGCGCGCTTGAGCTCGATCGGCTTGTCGCCGACGATCTCGCTCCCCAGGGTGTGCGAGGGGAAGTACTCCATGGAGATGGCGTAATTGCCCTGGATGTAGAGGAAGTCGTAGATACGGATCACGTTCTTGTGCGTGATCTTGCGCGAGTAGCGCAGCTCGTGGACGAAGCGCTTCATGACTTCTTCGTCCCCCGACACGTTGGGGTTCAGGAACTTCAGGATCAGCCGCTCGTCGACGACCGTATCCTCCATCAGCAGCACGGTGCCGAAGGCGCCGCGGCCGATGCGGTCGATGTACTTGTAGCGGCCCTCGATGATGTCGCCGGGCTTGAGCGTCTGGATGTCGAGCCGCGGCAGGCCTTCGGCGATCCGCGATTGCCCGCCCGCGTCGACTCTTTCCGCGCGCGTCGCCTCCATCGGTGGGGCGGGCTGGGGCGGGCGAGCCACGGCCGGCGGCGCCGGAAACGGTGTGCCGCCGGAGACAGCCCCAACGGCCGCCAGGCGGTGGTCGAGCTCCGCAAGCGCCGCGGACGCGACCCGCGCGATGGTCTGATCCGGCGATACCGCCTGCGACTGCAGCTCGGTGCGCAGCTGCTCGGCGCGCCGATCATCGACGATCTTCGATAACGCCTGCATCGCCTCGATACGCAGCTCCCGTTCCGGCCTGGCCATGAAGGGCAGCAGAGTGTCGACCAGCCGCGCATCGCCGAGCTTTCCCAGGGCGCGAACGACGATCGGGATCGCCTTGGCCGGACCGGCCTTCAGCATCTCCGTGAGGCGCGGCACCGCGCGCTTGCTGCCGATTTCGGCCAGCGCATCGACGGCCCGCTCGCTCACCCACCAGTCCGGATCGCGCGTCGCCTGGATGAGCGAGTCGACGGCGCGCTCGTCTTTCGTCTGGTTGAGGATCTCGATGGCGGCCCGGCGTATGTCCTCGTCCTTCTCGCGGATGAGCTCGAGCACCGCATCGATCACCCGCGGGCCGCCGATCTTGCCGAGCGCATCGGCCGCGCGGCTGCGCACCCACCAGTCACTGTCCTTCAGCGCCTCGAGCAGGTGCTTCACCGACTTCGCGTTGCCGACTTCGTTCAGCACCTCGACCGCGGCGCGGCGCGCGTTCTCGTTCTCGTCCTTGAGGATTTCTATCAGGTAGCGGATGGTCTCGGGATCGTTGGCCTTGATGACGACGTCGATCGCCTTGTTCTGCACGTCGATCTCGGGGTCCTTGAGCAGAGCACTGACGCGCTCGATGTCGATCTTGCCATCCATCCGCTGCAGCGCCGAGAGGGTCGCTCCGCGGATCAGCTTGTTGGGATCCTTGAGCAGACCCTGCAGCGCCGTCTGTACCTCCGGGGTGCCGAAGCGGGCCAGGATGTTGATGATGTGAACGCGCGCTATCGGGTCCTTGCCCTGCACGCGGCCGATGAGCTCCGGCACGGCGTTGGCATCGGCGATGTCGCCGATGATGCGGAACAGCGCCGCCTTCTCGTTCGGCTCCTGGGTGTAGGCGGCTGCGAGGAGCTCGCGTACGCCGAAGCGCGATTTCTGGGCGGCCATCACCTCGAGCAGCGCGGACTTGGACACGCCCGGCGTCGCGAGCGCCTCGAGCAGGAGGTTGGCGGGGTAATTGCGGCTGCTGGAGAGCGCCCAGGAGATGCCTGCAACGACCCGCGGGCTGCCTTCCACCAGGCCGCGCACGAACAGGGGAAAGGATTTCTGGCTCACCAGGCCGCCGAGCACATCGACGAAGGCCAGGGTCGCGTTCTTGTCGGCATCCGGCAATGCCGCGAATACGGATTCGATCGCGGCCGGCCCGAGGTCTTTCAGCCGCTCGACGGCCTTCTGAGTGTCGGGGCTCCCCGGATCGGTACAGGACCTGATCTCGGTGATCAGCCGGTCGGCACGCAAATTGGTGAAGAAGCTCATTCAGCCTTTCCGGAAAGGCACTCCCGCGCGCCTCCCTCGCGCCAGTGTTCCTCCACGGTAAGATGTAGTGACATCGGTGCCCTGGCGCAGACCCACCCAGCCGCCGGGCCGCATCTCAAGGCGCCCGGTCGGCAACCCCGTGAAATTATGCCATAGCCCTGGACGCAGCACCGATCGCTCCTGCAGGCCCTTTGAAGTGTGAGCACCGGGGAAAGGCTCTACAATTGGGGTTTCGACCCGTCGAATTGTAACGACCCTCATACCACATGGCCGATGATTCCACTCTCAACGCCGTCAGGGCTGCCCTCAAGGCGTACGTCGACCCGTACCTGAAGGAGACTCTGGGCGAGGCCGGCGCCCTGCGCGACCTCGCCGCGAAGGGCGCGGGGTATCAGGCGCGCATCGCCCTCGGATATCCGGTAGGGGGCTACGAGCGGGAGCTCGCCGCCGCTCTCGAGGCTCACCTCGCGGCGGCCGGGCTCGGTACGCAGCTCACGATCGAGCTCGAGGCGGATATCCGCTCGCATACGGTGCAGCGCAATCTGAAGCCTCTCGGAGAAATCAAAAACATCGTCGCCGTCGCTTCCGGGAAGGGAGGGGTGGGCAAGTCCACGGTCGCCGTGAATCTGGCGCTCGCCTGGGCCGCTCAGGGGGCGCGTGTCGGGATGCTCGATGCGGATATATATGGACCCAGCCAGCCGCTCATGCTGGGCCTCGAGGGGAAGCAGCCGTCCTCGCCCGACGGCAAGCACCTCAAGCCTCTCGAGAGCTATGGCCTGGTGGCCATGTCCATCGGGTTCCTGGTGGATGCAGAGCAGCCGATGGTCTGGCGCGGCCCGATGGTGACGCAGGCGCTCACGCAGCTGCTGTCGGAGACGGACTGGGGTGAGCTCGATTACCTCGTCGTCGACATGCCTCCGGGGACCGGCGATATTCAGCTCACGCTCGCTCAGCGCGTGCCTGTGGCTGGCGCCGTGATAGTGACGACGCCACAGGACATAGCGCTTGCGGACGCCCGCAAGGGCCTCAAGATGTTCGAGAAAGTCTCGGTTCCCGTCCTCGGCATCGTGGAGAACATGAGTGTGCACATGTGCTCCCAATGCGGGCATATCGAGCACATCTTCGGCGCCGGCGGCGGCGCACGAATGGCGGAGCAGTATGGGGTGAAGCTCCTTGGCGAGCTGCCCCTCGACTCCCACATCCGGGAAGAGGCCGACGGTGGGCGGCCGACGGTGGTTGCAGCACCGGACTCTCCTCGCGCGCGGGCGTATTTCGAGATGGCGCGCCGCACGGCAGGGGCGCTTGCACTGCGCGCGCGCGACCGCAGCAGCGTATTCCCCAAGATCGTCATAGAAAACTGAGCCTCGGGTGCAGCCGAGCGCTTCAATCGAGTCGCCTGCCCGCGCACCGGTCTACACGGGGATCCTGCCGTGCCAGAAGATCCGCGAGATGCTGGGCGGGCGGGAGATTCTGCCGGTCGGCATCCTGAAGGACGGCGAGATCCTCGCCGACCAGATCCAGCCGGCGAGCATAGACCTGCGGCTCGGCGAGTACGCCTATCCGGTCGATGCCAGCTTCCTGCCTGGAAAGGGCATGAAGGTGCTGGAGAAGATGCGGCAGTTGGATTCGAGCTTCGAGCGCTTCAAGATCGGCCTCGATGGCGGTGCCGTCCTGGAAAAGGGCCGCGTGTATGTCATTCCGCTGCTGGAGAGCATCAGTCTCAGAAGCGACGTCACCGCATTCGCCAACCCCAAGAGCTCGACCGGGCGCCTCGACATCCTGACGAGGCTCATCGCGGATCAGGCGACCCTCTTCGACCAGGTCGAAGAGGGCTATGAGGGACAGCTTTACATCGAGGTTGCCCCCCGCAGCTTCAGCGTGGTGGTGAGATCCGGTACGCGCCTCAATCAGCTCCGCTTCCGCCGCACGCGCGGCGAGAACCCCAAGCCCATCACCATCGCCGACTGGAAATCGCTTGTCACGGAAGGACGGATCGCCGATTCGAATGCCATCAGCGAGAGAACCGGGACGCTGCCCTTCACCATCGATCTGCGGGGGACGGGAGCCGATGACGCGCTCATAGGCTGGCGCGCGAAGAAGCATGCCAGGCGCATCGACCTGGATCGCCGCGACTACGATCCTCTGGACTTCTGGGAGCCGATCCGCTGTCACAAGGAATCGTCCCTGATCCTCGACCCCGATGAGTTCTACATCCTGGTGACCAAGGAGGCGATTGCGGTGCCGCCGGAGTTTGCCGCGGAAATGCTGCCCTACGACACGCGCGCCGGCGAGTTCCGGGTTCACTACGCCGGTTTCTTCGACCCGGGATTCGGCTGGGACCTGCGCACCAGGCGAGCCGGCAGCAGCCGCGGCGTGTTGGAAGTTCGCTCCCACGAGGTGCCGTTTCTGCTGGAGCACGGACAGACGGTGGGCTGGCTGCGCTACGAGCGCATGGCGGAACGGCCGGACGTGCTCTACGGAAGCGAAGCCGCTTCGAACTATCAGGGACAGCAGCTCAAGCTGGCGAAGCAATTCAGGCCGTTCGAGGCGGTTTGAGCGATTCCCGCCCGCGCGAGCGGGTCATTTGCGGGCGAAAGCCCGGATCTCGAGTGACACCTGCGTGTTGTCCTTGACGTGCTGCTCGGCGCGCGCCGGCATGTAATCGAGGGCGGGAGCGAGCCAGAGATACGTCGTCTTGTCCGAGCCGGCCTCGTGACTGGTGTAGAGAATGGTGCGCAGCTTCCCGAGCGGCGTGTCGAGCGTCGTTTCCTCGTGACGGACGTACTGGAAGCGGTCGATCTCATCGCTGTTGAGCATCCAGAATGCGTCGGGTGCGTCCCGCGCCTGCAGCTTGAGCATGATCGCGATCTGGACGGACAGCGGATCCTGAGTCCCCGGCTGCAGCTTCAGGTCGAGCAGCTTCCCCTTGGCCATGCCGGTCACCTGGCCGATCTTCCAGTCGAACTGCGCCATGACGGCATTGCCGGCGCCGGCCGTCTGGAAGTCGAGAGGCTCGACTTCACCGGCAGCGATCCTGAAACGGCTCGACTGGCGTAGCGGATGCGGAAACGCGAGGCGGAAGAAGCCGTAGGCGCTGTCGGTGGAGGTGTAGAGATATGACTGGGGCGCGGTTTCGTGCAGCTCGAGGGTGGAGCTGCCGGCGGGGACGCCGTGCCATAGGATCGTGTAGGTGGCGACGAAAGGGACGGGCTTCGGGGCCAGCCGTGTCGGCTGCGAGAGCGCGCCCCCGGCCGGGCCTGCGGACGCCGTTGCGACCGCCGCTGCCAGCGCGACAGCCAGCGCGGCGCGCTCAGTCCTTCGTGCGGTCATGGCGAGCCGGCCATCAGGGGAACTCCTCCACCACGGGCGCGGTGAGCGGCCTGCCATCGAGCCAGGGCTGGTCATCCCGCCACGCGAGCCTGCCCTCGGCGAGCCAGCCGATCACGCGGGGATAGATGATGTGCTCCGTCGCCTGAACACGCGCTGATAGCGTGTCCTCGGAGTCGCCGGTGCGCACGGCGACTCTCGACTGCAGAATGAGGGGGCCACCGTCGAGCTCCGCGGTGACGTAATGCGCGCTGGCGCCGTGCACCAGCTCGCCGGCCTCGAGCACGCGCCGGTGAGTGTGCAGGCCGCGGTACTGCGGCAGGAGCGAGGGATGAATGTTGAGGATCCGGCCGGCGTGAGCGGCGACGAACCGTTCTGACAGGATGCGCATGAATCCGGCGAGCACGATGAGGTCGGGCCGGGCATCCGCGAGCGCCGCGTCGAGGTCGCCCTCGAACCGCACGCGCTCCGTGGCGCCACGCCACGCTATGACACGCGCCTCGATTCCCAGATCACGGGCTGCATCGAGACCGGCAGCGCCGGGGCGCTCCGAAACCACCAGAGCGATGCGCGCATTGATCCGGCCTTCGGCGCAGGCGCGCGCGATTGCAACCATGTTGGAGCCACGGCCGGAGATGAGGATCGCGAGCCGCAGCGGGTCCTTGCCGCTCACTCTATGACCACGCCGCGCGAGCCCGAGCGGATCTCTCCTATGACCTGCGCCGATTCACCGTGCGCGGCGAGCAAAGTGAGGGCCTGCGATGCCTGCTCCTTCGCCACGACGACAATCATGCCGATGCCGCAGTTGAAAGTACGGTACATCTCAGCCGGTTCGATGCGTCCGGTCTGCTGCAGCCAGTCGAAGACCGGATCGCGATGCCAGCGGCGCCGCTCGAGTACGGCTTCCAAACCGTCCGGCAGCACACGCGGTATGTTGTCCGTCAGTCCGCCGCCCGTGATGTGGGCCAGCCCGTGTATTTCGAGCTGTCGCGCGAGTGCAAGGAGTGGTTTGACGTAGATGCGGGTGGGGGCGAGCAGCCGATCGAGGAGCGGCTTGCCGTCGAGCTGGGTGTCGCTGCCCGCGCCGGCAACTGCGACGAGCTTGCGGACGAGCGAATAGCCATTCGAATGCGGTCCAGATGACGCCAGACCGATTACAGTGTCGCCGACGCGTACCTTACTGCCGTCGATGATCGCGTCCTTCTCCACTACACCAACACAGAACCCGGCGAGATCGTAGTCCTCACCATGATAGATGCCGGGCATCTCCGCGGTCTCACCGCCGACGAGAGCGGCGCCGGCTTGCGCGCAGCCTTCGACGATGCCGCGGATCACTGCTTCGGCCACATCGACCTGAAGCTTGCCCGTGGCGTAGTAATCGAGAAAGAAGAGCGGCTCCGCACCCTGTACCACGATGTCATTGGCGCACATGGCGACGAGATCGATGCCGATCGTGTCGTGGCGTCCCGCATCGATGGCAAGGCGCAGCTTGGTACCTACGCCGTCAGTTCCGGACACGAGAACCGGATGTCGGTAGCCCTGAGGCAGCTCCACCAGCGCGCCGAAGCCGCCGATGCCGGCCAGTACCTCCGGCCGTCGCACGCGCGCGACATGAGGCTTGATGCGCTCGACGAGCTCATCGCCGGCGTCGATGTCGACACCGGCATCGCGATAGGTCATCCCGCGGCCTTCACTCACCAAAATGCCCTCGTGTACAGGCCGGAGCCTTTGCGTATGGTATTGTACATTTTGCGCGATATACGGCGCGATCCAAACACTTCCGATGCCCCGCCGCCACACAACCGCGAAGATTCTCGGCCGCGAAGCGCTGCTGCTTGCGGCCTGCGCCGTGCTGCCCGCCGCGGCTTGGGCGGCGCGGCCGGTGGCGGTGTTCCAGGTCGATGTGGCGGGCGAGACCGTGCCGGCCTTGCAGCAGGCCATGCGCGCAGCGCTGGTGCGCGCGACGGGGCGGCGCGAGTCGGCAAGCGATCCGGTCTTCGCCGCGCTGATCACGGATGCGCCGAAGTATGTCCAGAGCTACGATCGCGGCCCGCGAGGCGAGCCGCAGGTTCTCTTCAATGGGGCAGCGGTGGACAAAGCCATCGCCGCGGTCGACCGCAGCGTCTGGGATCCGAACCGCCCGTTCACCCTGGTGGTGCTCTATCCGGCGCCCGGCCAGGGTGACCAGCCTGCCGATGAGGCGGCGCTCGAGCAGGCCGCGGAGGAGCGCGGGCTTCCGATCAGCATCGTGCCGCTGCCGGTGGCCGATGACAGCGGCGCCCTGCTGTCGCGCGAAGCCCTGCTCGAGATGGCTCACCGCTATGGCGCGGAGCAGCTCCTCGTGGGAACGCCGCCGGCGCCCACTCCGGCGCCGCCAGCGGCGGTACCGCCGGGCAACGGAGCGCCAGCCTCGAGTTCCGCTCCTGCCGCCGGCGCGCCACCCGCGGCAGCACAACCGGGAACGGCACAGGCGGCGGCTTCCGCCCCTGCGGCGTTCGCGCCGTCCGGACTGCCTCCGGCCTGGCAGTGGAGGCTCTATACTGATTTCACGACTCAGAGCTGGACCGGCCCGCTGACCGCGGGGATCGACGACACCGTCGACGCTCTCGCGCCGCCGCTGGGAGCTGCCGCGGCCAACGCGCCCGGCCAGACGGAGGTCGAGATAGAGGGGGTATCGAGCCTGGCCGACTACGCCAACATCGAGCTGATGCTCGGCGCCGTTCCCGGAGTGAGCGCGGCGAACATCAGACAAGTCAGCGGCGACTCCGTCCTGTTTGACCTGACAGTGCGCGGCGGCGGGGCCACCGTCGATCGGGCGCTGTCGGGCTCGCCGAGCTTCACGCGCGTGACGCCAGGCGCGCCGGGAGGCGGAGCGCTCGTCTATCGTTACCGGCCTGGCTAGACAGGCCGAAAGTCGCACGCCGACGCAGCCCTCTCACCATCGTGCGTCACCTGCCCAACCTCATCTGCCTCGTGCGCCTGGCGCTGATCTGGCCGGTCGCCACGGCCCTCTATGGCGGGCGCTACGGCCAGGCGCTGGCTTTCTTCATGCTGGCGGCGGTCTCCGACGGCCTGGATGGCTATCTGGCCAAGCGATTCAACTGGATCTCCGAGCTCGGCAAGATCCTCGATCCGGCGGCCGACAAGCTGTTGCTGATGACGGTGTTCATCGAGTCGACGTGGTTGGGCCTGGTGCCCTGGTGGGTGACCGCCGCCGCGGTCGCGCGTGACGTCATGATCGCCTTGGGCGCGCTCGTCTACCGGGTCTGGTTCGGCCCGCTTCGCGGGCGGCCGACGATCCTCAGCAAGATCAACACGGCCGCGCAATTGCTCTTTCTCATGGCGGTCATGTTGGCCGCCGCAGTCGCGTTCCCGCCCCACTTCATACTGCGCGCGCTGGCGCTCACCGTGTTCACCACCACCGTTCTCTCGGGACTCAACTACGTTCAGTCCTTCACCCGCCGCGCCTGGATGACGGCGGCGGAGAGACAGAGCGCGTCGCGCGCCGCCTGAGGAGCACACGTGCGCCAGCTCCCCCTCGGAGTGCGTCTGCCGGACCGGGCAGTCTTCGCGAGCTTCCTGGTCGCCCGCAACCGCGAAGCGCTCGAGCACGTCAGGCGCGTCGCCGGCGGCGAAGCGGCGGGGGTAACCTGGATCTGCGGGCCGGCGAGCGCGGGCAAGACACATCTGCTGCAGGCCACGTGCTCGCAGGCCGCCGAGTCGCGGCGCGCGGGGTATTTCCCGCTGGCGGAGCTCGCCGGTCTCGGAGTCGGCGTGCTCGAGGGGCTGCCGCAACTCGAATGCCTCTGCCTCGATGACCTGGAGTCGGTCGTTGGCCGTCTCGAGTGGGAAAAGGCGATCTTCGGGCTGCTGCGAGAGGTCGAGGAGAGCGGCGGCGCCCTGGTCATGGCCGCGGGACCGCCTCCGGCGCTGCTCCCCTGGGCGCTGCCCGATCTCGGCTCGCGCTGCGCCGCCGCCGCCGTTCTGCAGCTGCGCGCCCTCGATGAGACGGAGCAGCAGCAGGCACTGCAGCTGCGCGCGCGACTGCGCGGCTTCGAGCTCCCCGAGGAGACCTCGCGCTGGCTGCAGCGCCGTTTCCCACGCGATATGCGCCGGCTCTATGGCCTGCTCGATACTCTCGATGAAGCGGCCCTCGTCGCGCAACGGCGGCTGACGGTACCGTTCATCCGCGAGGTGTTACGTCTCTCCTAACTTCACGGCGAGCGCGGCCACGCGCTTGCCCAGCGCCTGCGCCAACATCCTCTCTTCTTCGGTCAGTGCCGGCTGATCCTCACTTCCGGCGACGTGCGATGCGCCGTATGGGGTCCCGCCGGAGCGTGTGTGGTGCAGCGCCTGCTCCGTATAGGGCAGACCGACGAGATACATGCCGTGGTGGAGGAGCGGCAACATCATCGACAGGAGCGTGGCCTCCTGTCCGCCGTGAATGGTCTGCGTCGAGGTGAACACGCCGGCCGGCTTGCCCGCCAGCGCCCCCGACACCCATAGGCTCGAGGTCGAGTCGAGGAAGTACTTGAGCGGCGCCGCCATGTTGCCGAAGCGGGTGGGACTGCCGAGGAGGAGACCTCGGGCATTGCGCAGGTCCTCGAGTGTCGCGTACGGCGCGCCCGTCATCGGAACCAGTTTGGCGGGACGCTCGTTCTCCGCGCTGACGAGCGGCACCGTGCGGAGTTTCGCGGCGGCGCCGGCGACACTCTCGACGCCGCGGCAGGCCTGGCGGGCCAGCTCCGCGGTCGAACCGTTGCGGGAGTAGTAGAGCACCAGGATTTCGATCATCGAAGCTTCCCCTGTCACCGGCCGCGCGCAGGGCGCGGCATACGGCCGCACCAGCCTGGGTCGAGTTTGCGGATACGTTGCCACAGCGCGGTGCCTCCTTCCATGCGTTCGAGACGCCTGGCCGCGGCAGTCTCGGTCGGGCGGGCGCGCGGGGCGAGGGGGTATTTCGGGTCAGCTGCGGCCCAAATCGGTATATTCGTGCCGTGATCTGCAAGAAATGCCTGGTTTCCGGGCGCGTCCAGGGGGTGTTTTATCGCGGCGCCGCCGCGCAGCGGGCGCGTGAGCTCGGCGTGCGTGGCTATGCGCGAAATCTTCCCGACGGACGCGTCGAAGTGCTGGCCTGCGGGGAGGAGGCAGCCGTGCAGACCTTCGTGAGCTGGCTGTGGACCGGCTCATCGGCGGCGAAGGTGACCGCGGTGGAGGTCGCCGACGCACCGGAGCATGGCGCTCCCCCGGACTTTCACACCGCGTAGGGCATGGAGCCAGGCACAGGATGTGCCCCGCCGCCGCAGGTGGCGGAGCCGCGAGCAAAAACCACGTTTTTGCGTGCGGCACGCTGGGCCGGGCAGGAGCCCGGATCCAGCGTTTCAACTATTGGCGGACGTTGAGCAAAAAACCACGCTTTTTTGCTCAACGCGCGCTGGGCCGGGCAGGATGCCCGGATCCAGCGCCATAACCGAGATCATCTGCGCCGGACCATCTTTCCCAATCAGTGAGGACGCGGTCGGGATACTCGGGGTGGCCGACGCTGCCGTTGTATCTTTCCAGCGCGAGCCGCACGTCGTTGTGGGCGTACTGCAGGTAGAACCTGAGGATGGCGCAGCCCATCCTGATGTTGGGCTCGACGTGCACCAGCTCATAACCCTTCATCCCCAGCCGTTCCGGCCAGTAGGGCATCACCTGCATCAGGCCGACGGCGCCGGCCGAGGAAACCGCCCAACGGTTGAAGTCGCTCTCGACTTCCATCACGGCCATCACGAGCCCAGGCGGCAATTTGGACTCTCCACGGCGGTGAGTCTCGCAATAGACCTGCTGCAGGATCGCAAGCCGTTGGTTGGCATCAGGCACGAAGCGCTTCAGCCGCGGCTCCATGAGCGTGTACCAGACGGCGGCATCGTAGCGGTCGACGAAGCACTGTGCCTGTGTGATCGCGCGCTGGACCACCGGGCCCAGTGCCGCATCCCGCTGTTGATCGGCGCGGGCGGGCAGCGCCAGCGCGGCCAGCAGCAACGCTGCCAGCGGACAGACCAGGGCATTGATCAGCGCCCTAGCGAATTCGAGCTTTGATGAAGTCGATTGCCTCACCGGCCGGAAACTCCGTGCTCTCGCTGTCCCGACGGTAGCGGTACTCCAGCCGGCCCGCCTCGAGGCCGCGATCACCGACGACCAGCCGGTGCGGAATGCCGAGCAGCTCCGCGTCGGCGAACTTGACGCCGGGGCGGGCATCGCGGTCGTCATAGAGCACCTCGATGCCTTGGGCGGTGAGCTCGTTGTAGAGACGGTCGGCAACTTCGCGTACCCGGGCGGACTTGTGCAGGTTGAGCGGCACGAGCACCACCTGGAAGGGTGCCAGCGGCTCCGGCCAGATGATGCCGCGCTCATCGTGATTCTGCTCGATGGCGGCGGCCACGACGCGCGTCACACCGATGCCATAACAGCCCATGAGCAGGGTGACTTCCTTGCCCGACTCATCGAGCACGGACGCCTTCAGCGGCTCACTGTATTTGCTGCCGAGCTGGAAGATGTGTCCGACCTCGATGCCGCGGGCCATCTTGAGGCGCCCGCGCCCGCTCGGGCTCGGGTCTCCCTCGCGCACGTTGCGGATGTCGGCGGCGGTGACATCGCCGACGTCCCGATCCCAGTTGACGCCGCTGAGGTGCATGTCCTTCTCGTTGGCGCCGCATATGAAGTCGGCGAGAGCCAACGCGCTGTGATCGACGTAAACGCGACAGCGCAGCCCCACGGGGCCGATGAATCCGACCTGGGCGCCGGTGGCGCGTGCAATGCGCTCCGCGCCCGCCATACGGAAGGGGCTTGCAACCCCCGGCAGGCGCTGCGCCTTGGTCGCATTGAGCTCGTGATCGCCGCGTACGACGAGCGCCACGATGTCATCCTTCGAGCCCTCGACCAGCAGCGTCTTCACGCAGCGGGACGGCTCCACCGCGAGCATCCGCGAGAGCTCGTCAATGGTCCGCGCGCCGGGTGTCGGCACCTTGGTCATGGCTTCCCGCGCGGCAGGGCGCGGCTCATTCGGCGGCAGAGCGGCAGCCGCTTCGAGGTTGGCGGCATAGTCGTCCTCGTCGGAGAAGACGATCGCGTCCTCTCCAGAGGAGGCGAGCACGTGAAACTCCTGCGAGACATCGCCGCCGATCGGTCCGGAATCGGCTTTCACTGCGCGGAAATCGAGTCCCATGCGGGTGAAGATGCGGGTGTAGGCGTCGTACATGGCGCGGTAACCCTGCTGCAGCGAGGCGGCATCGACGTGGAAGGAGTAGGCATCCTTCATGATGAACTCGCGCGCCCGCATGACGCCGAAGCGCGGCCGGATCTCGTCGCGGAACTTCGTCTGCACCTGGTAGAAGTTCACCGGCAGCTGGCGATAGCTCTTGATGTCGCGGCGGACGATGTCGGTGATGACCTCCTCGTGGGTGGGCCCGGCCACGAAATCGCGGTCGTGCCGGTCCTTGAAGCGCAGCAGCTCCGGGCCATACGCCGTCCAGCGGCCGGACTCCCGCCAGAGCTCCCCGGGCTGGAACACCGGCATGATGACCTCCAGGCCGCCGGCCCGGTCCATTTCCTCGCGGATGATGGTCTCGGCCTTGCGCAGGGTCCTGAGGCCCATCGGCAGCCAGCTGTAGAGGCCCGCCGCCTCGCGGCGGATGAGCCCCGCGCGCAGCATCAGCTGATGGCTGAGCACCTCGGCCTCTGCCGGGGTTTCCTTGGCGGTGTTGATCGGATACTGCGAGAGCCTCATCGGTGTCCGGGTCTTTTTGCTGCGGTTGAAGAGTCACGCATCTTAACAGGAGCCCACCTGATAAAATTCGGCCTGGTGACGTCCCCAAACCCGACCCCGGAGAGTGCCCTGAGCGTGGAGCCCGATACAGACGACGAGGTCAAGCCGCGGCGCAAGGGGATCTATCTTGTGCCCAACCTGCTGACCACCGGATGCCTCTTTTCGGGCTTCTACGCCATCGTCGCCGCGATCGACCAGCATTTCGCGGCCGCGGGCATGGCGGTGTTCATTGCGATGATCTTCGACACGCTGGACGGGCGCATCGCGCGGTTGACCCACACGGAGAGCGCCTTCGGCAAGGAATACGACAGCCTGGCGGACATGGTCTCTTTTGGCCTCGCCCCTGCCATCGTCGCGTACCAGTGGGGCGTGGTGCGGATTGCGGAGTTCGGCCATGAATGGGGGCGTTTCGGCTGGCTCGCGTGCTTCTTCTACGCCGCAACCGCGGCGCTTCGCCTCGCGAAATTCAATACGCGCGCCGCCTCGGCCGATAAGCGCTACTTCGAGGGGCTCCCGAGCCCGTCGGCTGCTGCCATCGTGGCAGGCTTCGTATGGGCGTCCATCCAGTGGCACGAGCCCGGCCTCGCCGGCCTCATTGCGGCCTTTGCGGTGACCGCGGTAGCCGGAGCGCTCATGGTGAGCCGGTTCGGGTATCCAAGCTTCAAGCAGTTCAACCTCGACCGGCGCGTTCGGTTCGTGTCCCTGCTGCTGGTCGTGCTCATCGTCGTCTTGATCGCAGTCGTATTGAACGCCACCGATCCTCCGACATTGTTGCTGGCGATCTTCGGCACGTACGCGGCTTCGGCTCCGATCATCTGGCTGGTCCGCCGCCTGCGCCGCCTCCGGCGCACGCCTGCCTGATGGACCGCATGCGTCGCGCAGAGTACCTGCGGGCTATCGGCATCGACGTCTGGGTGCCGCGCGCCGGTATCGGCGGAACCGGTGCGCAAGCTAGCCTCAGGCCAGTCGGGCCGGATCAAGCCGCAGCGCCCGCCGCGGCGGCAGCGATACCGGCGGCGGCTGAGGGTAGCTGGGAATCGCTCCGCGAGGAAGTACTGCGGTGCACACGCTGCGGCCTGCATGCCGGACGCACCCAGGGAGTCTTCGGCGTGGGCAATCCCCAGGCCGACTGGATGGTAATAGGGGAGGCGCCGGGCGCCGAGGAGGACCGGCGCGGGGAGCCCTTCGTCGGGCGCGCCGGGCAGCTGCTGGATGCGATGCTGCGCGCCATCGGCCTCAGCCGGGCGCAGAACGTCTATATCGCGAACGTGCTCAAGAGCCGGCCGCCGAACAATCGCGATCCGCGCCCGGAGGAGGTAGCCGCCTGCCTGCCGTACCTGCGGCGGCAGATCGAGCTGGTACGGCCGCACTTGCTGCTCGCAGTGGGCCGAATCGCGGCCCAGAACCTGCTGGGCACCGAGGAGTCCTTGAGCCGCCTGCGCGGCCGGGTGCACCGGTTCGGCGAGCTGAACACGCCCCTCGTGGTGACGTATCATCCCGCGTATCTCCTGCGCAATCCCGCCGACAAGCGTAAGGCGTGGGAGGACCTCAAGTTCGCGCGTAGCGTGTTCCGGCAACTGACGGCAGGCGTACCCGAAGATGGCGATTGCTCCTGAGCTGCTCGATGCCGCCCCGGAGACCGGCATTCGCCCGATGACGGAGGCGGACGTCGCCGATGTCTTCGCCATCGAGCGCGCCTCGTACCAATTCCCCTGGAGTGAGGGCATATTCCGAGATTGCCTGCGCGTCGGGTACGTATGCCGTGTGCTCACGCTGGAGAGTCAGGTCACCGGATACGGAGTCATGAGCGTTGGCGCCGGTGAAGCGCACGTGTTGAATCTTTGTGTCGCAGACGCTTACCGCTGCCGCGGGCTCGGCCGCCGTATGCTGGCCTACCTCCTGGAGCGCGGCGCGGCCGCCGGCATGAGTGAGGCGTTTCTCGAGGTGCGGCCGTCCAACACGGCGGCGATCCGTCTGTATCGGGCCATCGGCTTCGAGCAGGTTGGCATGCGCCGCGGCTACTACCAGGCGCTCGGCGGCAGGGAGGATGCCGCAGTGCTCAGACTCACCCTGCGCGGCCGCCGCCCCCGTAACACGCTGTAGACGAAAGTAATCAATGGCGCTGACTGCCGAGATCCGTCGGCGGCGGACGTTTGCGATCATCTCGCACCCCGACGCCGGTAAGACCACGCTCACCGAAAAGCTGCTGCTCTTTGGCGGTGCCATCCAGATGGCGGGTACCGTCAAGGGTCGCAAGGCGGCGCGCCACGCCACGTCCGACTGGATGCGTCTGGAGCAACAGCGCGGGATCTCGGTGACTTCGTCGGTGATGCAGTTTCCCTACCGGGACTGCGTTGTGAACCTCCTGGACACGCCTGGTCACGAGGACTTCTCGGAGGACACCTACCGGACGCTGACGGCCGTCGACTCGGCTCTGATGGTGATCGACTGCGCCAAAGGAGTCGAGGAGCGGACCATCAAGCTGATGGAAGTGTGCCGGTTGCGCGACACGCCCATCATGACGTTCATCAACAAGCTCGACCGGGAGGGGCGGCCGCCGATCGAGCTGCTCGATGAGATCGAAAAGGTGTTGGGGATCGCCACCGCGCCCGTCACCTGGCCGATCGGGATGGGGAGGGAGCTGCGCGGCATCTATCATCTGCTGGAGGATCGCATCTACGTGTATCTGGCCGGTGAGCGGGGCCGGGTCGGCGAGAATCAGGTCATCCAGGGATTGCGCAGCGATGCGGCGCACGAGCTTCTGGGCGAGCGGCTGAATGCGGTCGCCGAAGAGATCGAGCTCGTCAGGGGGGCGACGGTCGTGTTCGATCCCGACGCCTACCTGGATGGACGGCAGACGCCTGTGTTCTTCGGCTCGGCGATCAGCAACTTCGGCGTGGAGGAGCTGCTCGCAACGTTTACCGCGCATGCGCCGGCGCCGCAGCCGCGGGAGACGCGCGAGCGGCGGGTGGAGCCGCTCGAGGAGGCGCTGTCGGGATTCGTGTTCAAGATCCAGGCCAACATGGATCCGGGGCATCGCGATCGCATCGCGTTTCTGCGCCTCTGCTCGGGCAAGTACACGCGGGGGATGCGGCTTTATCACTCGCGGCTCGGGAAGGAGGTGCGGGTGGCGGATGCGCTCACGTTCATGGCGGCGGAGCGGGAGCATGCGCAGGAGGCTTACGCGGGCGATATCATCGGGTTGCACAACCACGGGACGATCAACATCGGGGATACGTTCACGGAGGGGGAGAAGCTGGCCTTCACCGGCGTTCCCAACTTTGCGCCGGAGATCTTTCGGCGGGCGGTGCTCAAGGATCCTTTGAAGATGAAGGCGCTGCAAAAGGGGTTGTCGCAGCTTTGCGAGGAGGGGGCTACGCAGCTGTTCAAGCCGGTGCGCAACAATGAGCTTATCCTCGGGGCGGTGGGGCAGTTGCAGTTCGAGGTGGTCGCCTTCAGGCTGCAGGATGAGTATGGGGTTCAATGCGTGTTCGAGCCGGTGAATGTGCATACGGCGCGGTGGGTGGATGCGAAGGATGGCAAGAAGCTGGAGGAATTTCGGACGCGGGCGCATGACAACCTGGCGGTGGATCATGCGGGGGCGTTGGTATATCTCGCGCCTACGCGGGTGAATTTGCAGCTGACGTTGGAGCGGTGGCCGGATATTACGTTTCGGGAGACTAGAGAGCACGCTGCATGAACCTACGCCGGCGCCGAGGCGCCGCCGTGCGAGTGCGGGCGCTGGGATCCTCGGGGCGCAGATCGTTAGCTCGGGCGGCCGTGGCGGGGACGGCGGATCGAGAGTGTGGTTACGGCGCGCTCGAATGTTCGGAGGGCTTGATCGGGCGCGGAGGCGGAGGGCGGACCGAAGCGTAGGTTGGCGTATTGCTCGAGCAGCGGGGCTACGCGGGGGGCCAGGTCGGGGCGGTAGCGTACGATGAACTGCGCGTAGGCGAGGGGTCCGTGGTGCGGCGCGCGCGGCAGGCCCGTCCGGGCGAGTTTGCGGCACAGCCGCGCGTACGCGTGTCCTAGCCGATCGGGTGGGTGGCCACCGGTTTCCTTCCCGACTTGCCACGAGACCCACGCCAACCAGACGAGCAGTGTGGTTGCGAATACCCAGCCTGCATCGCGGAGCTCGGGCGAGTGAAAGCCCAGGTCGCCCAGCAGGTCGAGTTGGGAGCGGTAGTTGAAGCCTACTACGCGCTCGTTCCACCAGCCGTTTACCGCATCCCAGCGCTCGAGCGCGCTGTTGAGCCAGGGCCAGGCGTGAAGGAGGCGCTCGGGGGCGGAGACTGCGCTTGGCAGCAGGTCGAGGATGCCGTGGTAGAGCCTCTCGGGCGCGACGACCGCGGTGGGGTCTACTCGCGTCCAGCCGCGGTTTCCGAGCCAGACTTCCGCCCA
>DATAXF010000066.1:0-16860 GCA_036273095.1 Steroidobacteraceae bacterium
TCTCATGGCCATCAAGGCAAGCGAAATCAGCGATCTCATCAAGCAGCGGATCGAAGGCTTCAAGTCCGTCACGGAGGCGCGCAACGTCGGCACGATCGTGTCGGTCACCGACGGAATTACGCGCATCCACGGCCTGGCAGATGTCCGCTACGGCGAGATGTTGGAATTCCCAGGCAACACCTTCGGCCTGGCGCTGAACCTCGAGCAGGACTCCGTCGGCGCGGTGGTGCTCGGCGACTACAAGCATCTGCGCGAGGGCGATCAGGTCAAGACGACCAGCCGCATTCTCGAAGTGCCGGTGGGCCGGGAGCTCCTCGGCCGGGTGGTCGATGCGCTCGGCCGGCCTATCGATGGCAAGGGTCCGATCAATGCCGCGCGCACTGCGCCCATCGAGCGTGTGGCGCCGGGCGTCATCTACCGCAAGTCGGTCAGCCAGCCGGTGCAGACCGGCTATAAGGCGGTCGACTCCATGGTGCCGGTCGGCCGCGGCCAGCGCGAGCTCATCATCGGCGACCGCCAGACCGGCAAGACCGCGCTCGCGGTCGACACGATCATCAACCAGAAGTCCTCCGGGGTGAAGTGCGTCTACGTGGCGATCGGTCAGAAGCAGTCGACGATCGCCAACGTCGTGCGCAAGCTCGAGGAGCACGATGCCCTCAAGCACACCATCATCGTCGCCGCCTCGGCCTCGATGCCGGCGGCCATGCAGTACATCTCAGCCTACTCCGGCTGCACGATGGGCGAGTTCTTCATGGACAACGGTGAGGATGCCCTCATCGTGTACGACGACCTGTCCAAACAGGCGGTCGCTTACCGGCAGATCTCACTGCTGCTGCGCCGGCCGCCGGGGCGTGAGGCGTTTCCCGGCGACGTGTTCTACTTGCATTCCCGCCTGCTCGAGCGCAGCGCGCGCGTCAACGAGGAGTACGTCGAGCAGGCCAGCAAAGGCGCCGTGAAGGGCAAAACGGGCTCGCTCACCGGACTGCCGATCATCGAGACGCAGGCCGGCGACGTCACGGCATTCGTGCCGACCAACGTCATCTCCATCACCGATGGTCAGATCTTCCTGGAGACCGACCTCTTCAACGCGGGCATCCGCCCGGCGATGAACGCCGGCATCTCGGTGTCGCGCGTCGGCGGCGCGGCGCAGACCGATATCATCAAGAAGCTGGGCGGCGGCATTCGCCTGGCGCTGGCTCAGTATCGCGAGCTGGCCGCGTTCTCGCAGTTCGCTTCGGACCTCGACGAGGCGACCCGTCGCCAGCTCGAGCGCGGCCAGCGCGTCACCGAGGTCATGAAGCAGAAGCAATACGCTCCCATGTCGGTGGCGGAAATGGCGCTTTCCATCTATGCCGTCAACAACGGTTACATGGACAAGGTGGAGCTGAAGAAAGTGGTCGCCTTCGAGGCGGCACTGCAGGCATTCGCGCACACCAGCTATCAGCCGATGCTCGATCGCATCAACAAGGAGCCGAAGCTCAAGGACAGCGAGGCGGAGCTGAAGAAGTGCGTCGAGGACTTCGTCAAGACCGGAACGTACTAACGCTCGCACCCGCGTAAGCAGTCATGCCAGGCACCAAGGAAATCCGCTCCAAGATCGCGAGTGTGAAGAGCACTCAGAAGATCACCAAGGCCATGCAGATGGTGGCCACGAGCAAGATGCGCCGCGCGCAGGAGCGTATGCGCCAGGCGCGCCCCTATGCGGAAAAGATGCGCAACGTCATCGGGCATCTCACCGAGGCCAACCCGGACTACCGGCATCCCTTCCTGCAGCCGCGCGAGGCCGTCAAGGGCGTGGGCATCATCGTGGTCTCCAGCGACCGCGGGCTTGCCGGCGCTCTGAACGCCAACGTCTTCAAGCAGGCGCTGTATCTGATGCGCGAGTGGCAGGGCAAGAGCGCGACGGCGAGTCTCTGCCTGATCGGCTCCAAAGGAACCGTCTTCTTCCGCCGCCTCGGTGTGCCGATTCTCGCCAACGTCTCGCATCTGGGCGACGCGCCGCACATCAAGGATCTGATCGGCACCGTCAAAGTGATGCTGGACGCCTACCGGGAAGGCAAGATAGACCGGCTGTACCTGCTGAATGCCCAGTTCATCAACACCATGACGCAGAAACCGGTGGTGGAGCAGCTGCTGCCCATCCAGCCCATCGACACCGAGGGACTGCAGCAGCACTGGGACTACATCTATGAGCCGGAGGCCGCGAAAATCCTCGATGGCCTGCTGATGCGCTACATCGAGTCGCAGGTCTACCGCGCTGCCGTCGAGAACGTCGCCTCGGAGCAGGCGGCGCGGATGGTGGCCATGAAGGCCGCGTCCGACAACGCCAGCGATCTCATCGGCGAGCTGCAGCTCATCTACAACAAGGCCCGCCAGGCCGCAATCACCAAGGAGCTCGCCGAGATCGTCGGCGGCGCTGCCGCGGTCTGATTTTTCTTCTGAGGAAATTCCATGGCTAACACGGCCGAAGGCACCATCACCCAGATCATCGGCGCCGTCATCGACGTCGAATTCCCGCGCGACGCCATGCCTCGCATCTACGAGGCGTTAAAACTGAAGGATGTCGACCTGACGCTCGAGGTGCAGCAGGAGCTCGGGGACGGCATCGTGCGCACGATCGCGATGGGATCCTCCGAAGGACTGCGGCGCGGCCTGTCAGTGCTCGCGACGGGCGCGCCCATCACAGTCCCCGTGGGCAGAGCGACGCTCGGCCGCATCATGGACGTGCTCGGCCACCCGCAGGACAACCGGGGCCCGGTGGAATCGCCCGACCAGTTGCCGATCCACCGTGCGCCGCCGTCCTTCGAGGATCAGGCGGGCGGCCAGGACCTGCTGGTCACGGGCATCAAGGTCATCGACCTGCTGGTGCCGTTCGCCAAGGGCGGCAAGGTCGGCCTGTTCGGCGGCGCCGGTGTCGGCAAGACCGTCAACATGCTGGAGCTCATCAACAACATCGCCAAGCAGTACAGCGGCCTGTCGGTGTTCGCCGGCGTCGGCGAGCGCACCCGCGAGGGCAACGACTTCTATCACGAGATGATCGAATCCGGTGTCATCGACCCGAAGACACTGTCGAACTCGAAGGTGGCGATGGTCTACGGCCAGATGAACGAGCCGCCGGGCAACCGTCTGCGCGTGGCGCTCACGGGCCTCACGATGGCGGAGTACTTCCGCGACGAGACGCGCGAGGATGGCGGCAAGGGCCGTGACGTGCTCTTCTTCGTCGACAATATCTATCGCTACACCCTCGCGGGCACGGAGGTGTCGGCGCTGCTCGGCCGTATGCCCTCGGCGGTCGGTTACCAGCCGACGCTCGCCGAGGAGATGGGCGTGCTGCAGGAGCGCATCACTTCCACCAAGACGGGCTCCATCACTTCGATCCAGGCCGTGTACGTGCCGGCGGACGACCTGACTGACCCGTCGCCTGCAACGACGTTCGCGCATCTGGATGCGACCGTGGTGCTTTCCCGGCAGATTGCCTCGCTCGGCATCTATCCGGCGGTGGATCCGCTCGACTCGACCAGCCGGCAGCTCGATCCGCTGGTGGTGGGCGAGGAGCACTACAACACGGCGCGCGGAGTGCAGGCGGTGCTGCAGCGCTACAAGGAGCTGCAGGACATCATCGCGATCCTCGGCATGGACGAGCTGTCGGAGGAAGACAAGCTGACGGTCTATCGCGCCCGCAAAGTGCAGCGCTTCCTGTCGCAGCCGTTCAATGTCGCCAAGGTGTTCACCGGGCAGGACGGCAAGATCGTGCCGCTCAACGAGACCATCCGCGGCTTCAAGGGCATCATCAGCGGGGAGTTCGACTCGCTGCCGGAACAGGCCTTCTACATGGTCGGTTCCATCGACGAGGCGGTCGCCAAGACGAAGACGCTGCAGTAAGAGGATCCGTAATGGCCGAGCAGAACACCATTCAGGTCGATATCGTCAGCGCCGAGGGCGAGATGTTCTCGGGCCAGGCGACGATGGTGTTCGCGCCAGCGTCCGAGGGGGACATTGGAGTGCTGCCGCATCATGCGCCGCTCCTGTCGCTGCTCAAGCCGGGCGAGGTGCGGGTGCAGACCCCCGACGGACAGGAGCTGCACTTCTTCGTGGGCGGCGGGGCCATCGAAGTGCAGCCGAACAAGATCACGGTGCTGGCGGATACGGCGCTGCGGGCGAAAGACATCGACGAGGCGGCGGCTTTGGCGGCCAAACAGCGGGCGGAGGAGGCGCTGCGGGATCGCAGCGGGCACATCACGCAGGCTGAGGCGCTGGCGGAGTTGGCGCGGGCCGCGGCGCAGTTGAAGATCATCGAGCGGTTGCGCAAGCTGAGAAGCTGATCCTCACAGGATCGCCATGGCCAAATCACCCTCCGGGGGCGCCAAGTCCCCTCTGTCTGTAATCATTCTCGCGGCGGGGGAGGGGAAGCGGATGAAGTCCGCGCTCCCGAAAGTCCTGCAGCCGTTGGCGGGACGGCCTCTTCTTGCGCACGTGATTGATACCGCGCGGTCGCTCCGGCCCGCGGCGATTCATGTCGTGTACGGACATGGCGGGGAGAAGGTGCGCGAGGCGCTCGCCGACGAGGCCGTGCAGTGGACCCTGCAGGCAGAGCAGCTGGGCACGGGGCACGCGGTGCTGCAGGCGATTCCGCAGGTGCCCGATGATCACATGGCACTCATCTTATATGGTGATGTGCCGCTCCTTGACCGGCAGACGCTCGCGCACCTGGTCGCCCTCGCCGGGCCGCAGCAGGTCGGTTTGCTCACGATGACTGTGGACGATCCGACCGGGTACGGACGGATCGTGCGCGACGGCCAGGGGCGGGTGGAGCGGATCGTGGAGCAGAAGGATGCCTCTGCCGAGCAGCGCAGGATCCGCGAGTGCAACACGGGGGTGCTGGCGGCGCCGACGAAGCAGTTGAGGCGCTGGCTGGAAGGCCTGAAGACCGACAATTCGCAGCGCGAGTACTACCTCACCGACGTCATCGCAATGGCGGTGAGGGACGGCGTCACGGTCGGCCCGCTGGGGTGCGCCAATGCCATCGAGGCACTCGGCGTCAATGACAAGGTGCAGCTCGCGATGCTGGAGTCGGAGTGCCGGCGGAGGTCGGCGCACGGGCTGATGCTGGCGGGGGTAACGATCGCAGACCCGGCGCGGATCGATGTCCGGGGGCGGGTCACCCATGGCAGAGATGTATCCATCGACGTCAATGTCGTGCTGGAAGGGACGGTAAAGCTCGGTGACCGGGTCCGTATCGGACCGGGCTGTGTGATTCGCGACGCAGAGATCGGCCACGACACCGAGGTGTTTCCGCATTGCGTCATCGACGGGGCGGTGATCGGCCCGAATTGCAACATCGGGCCGTTCGCCCGGTTCCGGCCCACAGCGCATCTGTCCGGCGGCGTGCATATCGGCAACTTCGTCGAGGTCAAGAATTCGACGATGGCGGAGGGGTCAAAGGCCAACCACCTGTCTTACGTGGGTGATGCGCAAGTCGGTGCGCGCGTCAACATCGGCGCCGGCACGATCATCGCCAATTACGACGGTGTCAACAAACACCGCACCGTGATCGAGGATGACGTGCACACCGGATCCAACAGCGTGCTGGTGGCGCCGATCACAGTCGGAGCCGGCGCCACGGTGGCCGCCGGATCGACCGTTGCAAACCAGGTGCCAGGGGGCACGCTCACGATTGCGCGCGCGCGCCAGACGACGATCGAGGGCTGGCAGCGGCCCGAGAAAAAGAAGAAATAGCTTCCCGAGCTGCTCGACCATAGCGTCCACCACCCGACGGGCGCTCCAACGTAGACCGACCGACGCGCGCGCCACGCGCGCAACAAACGCTCTCTAACACGTGCATTCTCGACGCCTAGCGTCGCGGCTGTTTTGCCGAGTTTGCGCGCAAACGCAGAGTCTATTGCTCTTTCTCACCGCCGATTTCCACCTACACTGGCCTCTGCGGTATCGGTGCCGCAGTGAGGTGCACGTAATGAATACGATGTCGGAGATCGAACAGGCCGTGAGATACCTCTCCCAGGGCCAGCAACGACTGCTGCTCGATTGGCTTGCGGGCGAGCTGAATCTGGAAATGGGAGTTTCGGAACCAACCGCGAGGTACGGCAGCGCCGCCGAGGCGCGGGAGTTCTTTACCCTCGAAGAGTACTTCGAAATGGAGGAGGAGAGCTCTGTTCTGCACGAATACGTTGGTGGCGAGATCTTCGCAATGGCGGACCCGTCCCAGGCTCATGAGATCATTGCCGTGAATCTCGTGGGTGCCCTTCATGCGCATCTGAAGGATCGTCCCTGCCGCATTTATACGGCGCAGCGGCGGCTTCAATTCAAGTGCCTCGGGGATGACTTCGTGTACCGGCCCGACATTCGTGTGGCGTGCGGCGAGACGCGGAACGCGCAAGGAGATTACCTCGACGAGCCCAGCATCGTTATCGAGGTTCTGTCGCCTTCGACGGCGCGGATCGACAAGCGGGAGAAGTTGCTCAGCTATCGGGAGATCCCTTCAATCAACGAATACGTTCTGGTCGCCCAGAAGCCTGTACATGTGTTGATCTACCGCAGAGCGGAGCAGTGGAAGCCACAGATACTCGATTCTATCGAGGGGGTATTGGAACTGCGTTCCGTCGGCCTCGCTATTCCGGTCAGCCGCGTTTACAACGGAGTCCCGTAGCTCGAACCGTCGAAGATTGACGGTGCAGTCATCATCGCTGCGTTCCTCCAGAAATGAGTGCCGCTCATCACTGGTCTCCGGCGTTCCGCAAGGACGGCCTGCTGATCATCATTTCATTCGCCCCGGAACCGTCTCGACGGTCGGAGGTCTTCGGCCGTCAGGCGGCGCCATCGCAACCCCAGGGGTCTGGCAATCCAGCGCGGATCGGCGCTAAAGTCCGGCCGCCGGCGCCTGGCCGGACACGTCGCTTGATTGACATGCTGAAACACATCGCTTCACTCGTCCGGCCTCTCCTCGGATCATTCGCGACCGCGCTTCTCTGCCTCGCGGCGACGGCCCCGACACGCGCCGCGGACCTGCATACGGGCACGATGCCGCCGATCCGCCACGTATTTCTCATAGTGCTCGAGAACAAGTCCTTCGAGGCGGCCTTCGGGCCGGGCTCGCCGGCGCCCTATCTCGCCAAGACCCTGCCCGCCCGCGGTGCCCTGCTGACGCAGTACTATTCCACCGGACACTGGAGTCTCGACAACTACATCGCCATGGTGAGCGGGCAGGCTCCGAATCCCGCGACCCAGGGTGATTGCCCGCAACCGATCGAATTCCGGGCGAGCAGTCCGGCTCTGGATGCGCACGGGCAGCTGCTCGGCGTCGGCTGTGTGTATCCCGCCAATGTGAAGACCCTGCCGGATCAGCTCGAGCCGGCGGGACTGACGTGGAAGGGCTACATGGAGGATCTGGATCGCAATCCGACTCGCGACGATCCTGAGACCTGTACCGCAGGCAGGATTGGGCAGGCCGATCAAACGGAGCACGCCGCCAGCGGCGACCAATACGCCGCCAAGCACGATCCCTTCGTCTATTTTCATACCATTCTGGACAATCCGACCCGCTGCGCGGCGCACATCGTCGGCCTGAATGAGCTCAGGACGGATCTGCGGAGGATCGCTACCACGCCCAACTACTCGTTCGTCACGCCCAATCTCTGCAACGATGGCCACGACCTGCGTTGCGCCGACGGTGAGACCGGAGGGCTCGTGGGGATCAACAGGTTCCTCAGCAAATGGGTGCCCGTCATCACCCGCTCCCCCGCCTTCCGCAAAGACGGCCTGCTCATCATCACGTTCGATGAGTCCGATGGCCAGGCGCCCGATGCTTTCGCTGCCTGCTGCAACGAGAAGCCCCTGCCGACGGATCCGAATCAGCCGGGCTTTCAGGGACCTGGCGGCGGCAGGATTGGAGCCGTGGTGCTGTCGCCGTATGTCCGGCCTGGCACCGTATCCTCGGTGCCTTACAACCACTATTCGCTGCTGCGCAGCATCGAGGATATTTTCGACCTCGGACACCTGGGCTACGCCGCGGAGTCAGGGCTTCGCCCCTTCGGCCCGGACGTCTTCACCCGCCAATAGGCGGTGTGCAACGGCATCATCACCAACAGCGGCGGCTCCGCCACGGTCACGATCGGCCAGATCATGCACCCCGCCGCGCTCGCGCGCGCCTCGGCCGGCTAATGGATCCGGCCGAGGCGCAATAGATTCACCAGGCTGATCAGGACAACCGCACCCAGGAGGGACACGAGCACGGCGTTCAGGCTGAAAAAGCCCTCTCTACCCGTCCCGCCGAGGAGAGGCGCGAGTAGCGGTCCCGCGAGAAGCGCCCCAAGGATGCCGGCGACGGTGGTCAGCACGCAGCTCCGGTCGGCATCGCATCGCATGACCAGGCTGCCGAGAGAGCCAATCACGACGCCGACGATCACCCAGACGAAGATGCTCATAGGGGCCTCGAGCTAATTCGCAGCGGATACCTGGCCTTTATAGAGCAGCCGGCGTGCCCGGCCACGCTTGCGTCTCCGCTAGTCCCCCTAGGACCCTCCCGGCGCGGAATTCAGGCAAACTGGGCGTTCCCGGTAGATCCAAGGCTTGGTCATTATGTGCGGAATCGTCGGTGCCATCGCGGAGCGGAATATCGTGCCCATCCTGATGGAGGGCCTGCGGCGACTCGAGTACCGCGGCTACGATTCCGCGGGCATCGCGGTCCTCAATGGCAGCGGGCAGCTCAGCCGGCTACGCACCGTCGGCAAGGTGCGGATGCTTCAGGAGGCGCTGGAGCGCGCTCCGGCCAACGGCAAGCTCGGCATTGCGCATACTCGCTGGGCAACCCACGGGGTGCCGAGCGAGCGCAACGCCCATCCGCACGTATCGCTAGACGGCCTGGCAATAGTCCACAACGGCATCATCGAAAATCATGAGGAGCTGCGTGCGGATCTGGAGCGCCGCGGGTACGAGTTCTCCTCGGAAACCGATACGGAAGTCGTGGCCCATCGGATCCACCACCACCTGGAGACTCTCGGTGATCTCTTCAAAGCGCTCCGCGCCACCGTGGCGGAGTTGGAAGGCGCCTACGCGCTGGCGGTGGTCAGCGAGAATGATCCGGACCGGGTAGTGGCGGCCCGTCAGGGCTGCCCGGTGGTCATCGGATTGGGCGTGGAAGAAAACTTCATCGCCTCGGATGTCTCCGCGCTGTTGCCGGTGACTCGGCGGTTCATGTTCCTGGAAGAGGGCGATGTCGCCGAGGTGAGGCGCAAGTCCGTGCGCATCATCGACGGCAACGGCAACACCGTCGAGCGGCCGGTGCGCGAGAGCGAGCTCAACGCCGATGCAGCCGAGAAAGGCCAGTACCGCCACTTCATGTTGAAGGAGATTCACGAACAGCCCCGGTCAATCGCCGACACGCTGCAGGAGAGGGTGGCCAATGGGCGCCTGCTAGAAGCGGCCTTTGGCCCTGCGGCGGCCGACGTATTCAAGCGCACTGCCGGCGTGCATATCGTGGCGTGCGGAACGAGCTTCCATGCGGCGGCGACCGTCCGTTACTTCATCGAGCAGATCTGCCGGATCCCTTGTGCGGTGGACATCGCGAGCGAGTACCGCTACCGCAATCCGCTGGTGCCGCCCAACTCACTGTTCGTGACGATTTCCCAATCCGGAGAGACCGCGGACACACTGGCGGCGCTGCGCCTCGCGAAGGAATCGGGCTACCTCTCGACACTGGCCATCTGCAACGTCCCAGAGAGCTCCCTGGTGCGGGAGTCGGAGCTCGTCATGCTGACGCGCGCGGGCCCTGAGATTGGTGTCGCCTCCACGAAGGCGTTCACCACGCAGCTCGCGGCGCTCTCCATGCTCGTGATCGCGCTTGCGCGCCATCACGGGGCCGATGCGGAGCGCGAGCGCGGGCTGGTGACACGTCTGGTGGAGCTGCCCGCGATCATCGAGAAGACGCTCGCGCTCGATCCCGTCATCCACCGCCTGGCCGAGCGCTTCGCCGACAAGCGCCATACTCTCTTCCTCGGCCGCGGCGCCCTGTACCCCATCGCCATGGAAGGAGCGCTGAAGCTCAAGGAGATCTCCTACATCCATGCCGAGAGCTATCCCGCCGGCGAGCTCAAGCACGGTCCCCTGGCCCTGGTCGATGCCGACATGCCCGTCATCGCCGTCGCTCCCAACAACGACCTGCTCGAGAAGCTGAAATCCAACCTGATGGAAGTGCGCGCCCGCGGCGGCGAGCTCATCGTCTTCGCCGATCCCGAATCAGGCTTCCAGCCCAGCGACGGCGTCACCGTCATCGAGATGCCGAAGCACGTGACCTACTTCCAGGCCCCTGCCGTCTACACCGTCCCCCTGCAGCTGCTCGCCTACCATGTCGCGATCCTCAAAGGGACCGACGTCGACCAGCCGCGAAATCTCGCCAAGAGCGTTACGGTGGAGTAGCCGTAGCGCGATCCGTAATGCGGCGGCTGAAGGGGAGAGCGAAAACGCCGTTGCTGCCCATGTCGAAGCCAGCCACTTTGCCCGATGCATTGGTGCTGAAGTGGATGACGAAGTGAAAGTTGTCCCCGCTGGCATCGAAGGCTTGCTGGATGAGTGGGGTCAAAAGCAATGCTGCATCACGCCGGCCGACGGGAGTCGCGACGAGGCGGTTCCCGTCGAGGGTGATGCGGTATGTCGCCAGCGCTTCCGGGCTCCAGTAGGTTCCAACGTATGTCCGTAGCAACTCGCGCGATGGGCTCCATGGCCGAGCCCTGACGTATGCCATGGGGCCGCTGCCACCGGTAGTCATGATGAAATGATCGTTGTCCGTGAATCGGATCGAGTTGTACCCGGATTTGAACTCGTCCTTGGATACGGCGGGTAGAGCCGGTCCACCCGACATGCTGAGCCCATCGTCTGCCGCGGTGAGGCGAATCGGCAGGCCTCGAACCTCATCGACGTAGAGGCCCTCGTGGCGCGCCAATTGGTCGGACGGGACTTTGACGGAGGCCCGCGGGCGCGGCCGCGGCAGAAAGATGTCGGCGACAGAGTGAGCCAGCGGACTGGACACTATCCCCTTCGAGTTGCACAGCAGGGCAATCGACAGGCGTGAAGCAGGAAACCGTCCGAGCCAGGTCGAGTACCCGGCCGTGAGGCCGTCGTGGAAAATGGCGCTCTCTCCGTCATAGCTTCCGATGAACAAGCCCCGCGCGTAAATGATTGGCTGACCGTCATTGAGCCGCGTCCTGCGGTGAATTTCACGTGTGACATAGGGGCCGAGCGTCCCATTGGTGAGCGCTTCATTCCAGCGCAGCAGGTCACCCACTGTCGTCAGCAAAGCAGCGTGACCATATGTGTCCTCAAAGGGCATCAACTGACGAGAGCCGTGCTCACCGGGCTCGTAAGCGATCGCGCGGTTTTTCACCACCCGCCTGAAGTCGTCCCGCCATTGGGTGTGCGTCATGCCCAACGGTGTGAACAGATACCTGCGGCTGAACGCCGGGAGGGATTCGCCGCTCACTCTGCCGACGATGATCGCCAGCAGGTCGAAGTCCGTGTTTACGTACAGATAGAACGTGCCCGGAGCGTAGTTCAGTTTTCGCTGCGCGGCGGCGATGTCCAGGATGTCGTCCATCGTGTACACGCGCGTGGTTCGAGGCCAGCCCGCCATGGCTTCGACCTCGCCCCAATCGCGCAATCCGCTCGTGTGGCCCAACAGGTCATTGATGGTGATGGGAGTCCCGTAGTCGGGTAATTCAGGAATGTATTTCCGGGCGTCGTCCGTCAGCGAAAGCCTGCCCCGCTGTGCCAGCAGGAGGATCGATGCGGCCGTGAATTGCTTGGAAACCGAGCCGGCCTCGAAGATCGTCGCGGGAGTTATGGGTACGTCGTGCTCGAGATCGGCGCTGCCATAACCCCGGGTGAGAAGCACGCGGCCGTCTTTCTCGATTCCCACGGCGCAGCCCGGAGCGCCAGGCTGGCTCACCGGCTGGAAAATGCGATCGACGAGATGTTCGGTGTCCGAAAGCGAGAGGGAGCGTGCTCGTCCGGGCGTGCTATTCGCAAGTGCGGCCAGTAGAAGCAGGGCGATCGCCAGGAATCGCGACGTGCGCTTTCGCACCTCTGCACTCATGGACCCTCTCCCTCGCGCGCCTTCGTTTATGAAGGCTCTCGCTCTGCGCCGGGCCCCAGGGGCTGACCCGGCGATCCGCCGGGTGCCTCAGGGCGGATTGTGCGGCTTGTCCTTGTCGCCGTTACCATGCTCGCTGTGGGCTGAGCTCGCGTGGGAGCTCGGCGGCCGTTGGGTATGTCCGCCTTTCGGCGCCCCTCTCGTTTCGGACGACGGGGCGTGTCCGCGCGTCTCGGACGACGAGGGGGCGTGTCCGTGCATCGCGGGCGACGGAGCGTGTCCATGCGTCTGGTTTACGTGGTGGGTCGCGACGGGCGCCCGGGCATGCGTTGCCGGACGCGGACTAGGCTGGTGTGGAGAAGTATGGTGTGGACCAGACCCGTGTGAACCAGCGGATTGGCGAGGACCAGGTCCGTGCGCACCATGCTGCGGCGGGTGTCCCGACGGTCTCGCGAGTCTTGCGGGTCGGGCAAAGTGGCGATGGGCCCACGTTTCGCGTTGCCCGTACCACGGACGGCCCTGGTAGTACTGGCCCCAGTAGGAGTCGACGGAGAACGTGATGATCGGCACACCCACCTGCGGTCCGTAGGAGTACAGCCAGTCTGTTCCGCCGTTATAGTCGAAGTAAATGCCGCCGCCGTACATCCAGCCTCTGCCGCCCTCGACCGAGACATCGCACCAGCTCCAGCCGTCCAGGCAACCATGCACTTGCAGCGGCGTGCCCTCGTCCACCTGCGCGACCAATGGGTAACTCCGATCGGGCCCCGCATGTAGGCCCATCGACCTGGCGGTATATGCGTTCTGTGCGCCCGCAGTGCCGCATACGGCAAGCAGTAGCACCGCGAATGAAGAGAGGAGATGACGTCGATACATGGGCCAAGCCTCCGATTGTTCTGTCTTCGTGGCCGACGATTTCAGAGGAAACCAGTTCAATACATAATTCATTACACACGGGCGGAGTTCCCGATGAAGCCTCAAAGGCTGGTCCGCCAGGCAGGATCAGGGGTCCTAGCCCCCTGCTCGGCCTTATTCTAAGCCGTTGGCGCTTGTCACGTCCAACCAAGCGACTGCCAGAGCCGGCGCTCTTCCCCAGTCGGATCATCGGATACTCGACACCGGCTGTTGAGCAGCATGACTTCGCGTGTCGCAGTGTTGTAACGCGGCCACGCCGGCTGTTCTCGCGCCGTGGGGGCACCACGGCGGGCGAAGCTGGCGAAATAGCCGCTCATCGCCCGGGAGACCGCCGCGAGTCCGGGCCCGTGGCCCTGCAGGTCGGTCATTTCGTAGTTGTAGAACACTATGGCGATGTCGCTGGCATGACAGGCGCGCAGCGTCCAATCCGTGCCAGCGATCGGCACGTTCGAGCGGAAATCGTCGCGATAGCGGTAGACCGGCGCGGGTTGCAGCGATTTGCGATCCGCCAGCAGCGCCGTATTGTTGCCCATGAACGTGGCGGTCTCGATGGCGATGGCCCGCTCGACGGGGGAGGCCGTCGGCATGAAGGTGCGATAGGAAGCGAAAATGTGATCGGCCACGTCGCCGACCTTCTCGCGCAAGCGCTCAGTCAGCTGCGCGGCGCTGGCGTGAAAGTACCCGGGATCATCGCGGTAAAAGAAGACAGCCTCATCGTGCGTGTTGCCGATGAGGAGCGGCACGGTTGCCGCGAGCGGCGGCGCGTTCGGCTCGAAAGGGTTCCGCGGCAGATAGGTCCCATCCACCACCGGACCCCAGGAGCCGGGATGCTGCGCCCGCAGGGCGGCAATGCCTGGAGGAAGGATCGGGTGGTTTTGGAGGTAGCCCTTGGTCGGCACTGACAGCGGACCCTGGTGCTTGTCGCCCGCCAGCTGGATTGCGATGAGCTTTTCCGCCGGGACCTCGGCAAGGCGGCCTACCTCGTTCGGCGCAAGGCCGAGCCCGGCAAGCAGCCTGCGAGCGGTTTCCGTCGCGATGTCCTTCGGCAGACCACGCAGCATGGCGCCGCTCTGAATTCCGGCTCTGTGAAAAAGGCCTTGCGCGGCAGGCATCGTCATCAGCGTGGCGGTCTTCGAGCCACCGCCGGACTCCCCGAACACCATCACATTGGTCGGATCCCCGCCGAACGTTGCGATGTTCCGCCTCACCCAGCGCAGCGCAGCGACGATGTCGAGCATCCCCTGGTTGCCGGACGTGGCGTATTCGTTGCCACCCAGCTCGCCGAGATACAGATAGCCGAAGAGGCCCAGCCGGTGATTGATCGCCACCACGACTACATCGTAAGTCGCCGCCAGATGCGCCCCGTCCTGGATGCTCTGTCCGCCGGAGCCGGTGGTGAAGCCGCCGCCGTGGCAGTAGAACATCACGGGCCGCTTGCGGTCGTCAGTCACCGCCGGTGTCCAGACATTGAGCACCAGGCAATCCTCACTGTAGGCGGGCTCATGCTCGCCGTAAGTAGTGCCGGGTCCCTGCATCGCAGGTGGTCCGAGACGAGTGGCGTCGCGCACGCCCGCCCAAGGTGTCATTTTGGGCGCCTCCTTGAAGCGGTTTCTGCCCGACACCGGTCCCGCGTATGGAACCCCTTTGAACGCGAGCGCGCCACGGCTGTGACCGCCGCGGATACGCCCGCTGTCGATCTCGACCTCGATGAAGGGACGCACGGTCCGGGTAGGCCAGGCGGGCTCCGCCGCGCGTGCCGGCAACCACAGGTAAGGTGTCGCGATCGCCGCCGCGGCCGCCTTCAATACACTCCGTCGATCGAGAGACAGTGCCATGGCCCGAGGCTCCTTTGTGGTACCGCTACCATTTTAGCACGGGCGTGGCTCCTGGCCTTATATCGTGAGGGCTCAGCTGCGGCCGAAAAGCACGCGTAGCTCCTGCTTTGCCTTGTCCAAGAGCCGGCGTCGCTCCGGGCTGAGGCTCTTGCCAGCCCGATTGATGTGGAAGCTCAGCATCGACATTGCCGAGCGGTACGGCTCGGACTTGCGCCGCCCGCTCGCCTCGGCGGAGCGCTTGAGCGAAAGCGCGATCGCGCGCGGGCTCGATTTGGTGAATACCCCTGGCTCGAGGTCCAGTGCGTCGCTCGTCTGCATGACACGCTTGGACCAACGCGACGCTCTCCTGGCAGGTGCGCGCGTGGCCTTGCCGGCATGGCTCCCGACTGATCGTGCGCGCCGCCGTGAAACGCTCGTTGCCATGGCGAAAGAACCCTGCAGCGCGCGGAGAGTTCCGCAGGCATGAATCAGCGCGCCTAATGCAGGTGCGTGGTCATCCAGCCGACCCAGCGGCGGAACACGTCGGTCGTTCGCACGATGTCTCCCGGGAAATGAGTGTCAGCGGGGTAGGCGTAGAACTCGACGTCCACGCCATTGTCGCGCAGCGCGTGATACCACTCATAGCTGTTGACCAGAGGCACGTTCGGATCGCCGACATCTCCCATGATCAGCGTCGGCGCCTTGACATCCTGGGCATGGGCAATCGGTGATTGCGCGCGCCAGATCCGGAAGTCGCGTGCCGTCCAGGGCGAGCCGCCGAAGAAATAGACATCGCCCTGCTGATAATAGGAGACGGTGTAATCCATCACCCAATCGTTCAGCGCGGCGCCTGCGACGGCCGCCTTCCATACCGACGGATAGCGGCTCGAGAGCCAGTCCGTCATGTAGCCACCGTACGACCAGCCGCTCACGCCGATGCGCTCGCGATCGATGATGCCCAGCTTCTCGACCGCGGCAAGGCCGGCCATCACGTCCTTGCCCGGACCTTCGCCGGTGTCGCGGTAGATCGCGTGCTGGTAGGCATCTCCAAGATTGGAGCTGCCGCGATAGTTGGGCTCGAAAACCAGGAAGCCCGCAGCCGCCAACAATTGCCCGAGAGGCGAGAAACGCACCGTCGAGGCGCCCTCCGGGCCTCCATGGACCATCAGCACCAGGGGGTATTTGCGTCCGGGCTGGTAGTTCGGCGGATATGTCATTACGCCGTCTTCGTGGAAGCCGCCTGGTCCCTGCCAATCGACGGTCGTCACGCGGCCGAGCGAAAGAGAGTCGAGGAATCCGTTGAGGTTCGTCAGGCGGTGAGGGCTCGCGCCGGGCGAAGCCATCACGTACAGCTCGTCGGCATGGCCGGGCGTGGCACCGACGAAGGCAATCACCCCATTCGAGGAGACGCTCGGTCGATCCGCGATCTCGACTCCGCCGAGATCGAGCGTTCGCGCGCTGCCGGCAATCGGCTGTTCCCACATCACAGCGTGAGTGCCGTCCTGGCCAACGAGCAGGAGGTTCTTGCCGTCCGGAAGCCATGCATAGAAATCGAGGTTGCGCGCAAGCGCCCGCGTTGCGTCGAACGTGTTGCCACCCTGAGTTACGTACACCGCGGATCCGTTGTTCTCGTCGCCATTACGGGGCCGCGTGAATGCGACGGCGCCGCCGGCGGGCGCGTAGTTCAATGTCGTCGCTCCCTGAAGCCCGACGAGGGTCGACGCAGCGCCGCCGTTTGCCGCCACGGCGTCGATGACTGATTCGTAGGACAGAGCCCAGTACGGATCCGGGAACCGGCTGAAGGTTATCGTGCGGCCATCAGGGCTCCACGCCGGCTCCGCTGCCGCGTCCTGCTGGTCCGTCTCGAGACTGAATTGGCCCTGCGTCAGCCGCTTTGCCGTGCCGCCCGTGCTCGGCACCACCCAGAGGTGCGAGGGAGTCAGAGCCGCGCGGATGAGGAAATTGTTCTCCGTGACCTTGAAGGCATCGTCATGCGCCTTGATCGCCTTCTCGTTCACAGGTGCATCCGCCGCGATG
>DATAXF010000067.1:0-54639 GCA_036273095.1 Steroidobacteraceae bacterium
ATCCAAGTGTGGGTGCGAGTCATCGTCGATCGGGACGGTTCGGTATTTGCCGCCCGCGCTGTTCGAACCGGACCGAGCAGGTATTTCGAGCGACTCGCCATCGAGGCGGCCAAGAAATGGACGTTTTCACCGGTGGATACACCGTCCCGGCGCCTACTGCAGGTTCGGTTCACCTTCAGTCGCGACGGGACGACCGGGCGTGCGGTCACGCTCGACTAAGACTGCGGCAGAGGGTTGATAGCTCACTCAAAAGCGGTCGCTGGCATTTGAGACTTACGGCACCGTTTGGTGTTGACGTGGCTGGCGATTCTTCCGCAGTAGCGAATATTCGGATAGTGCAACGAATCTTTTGCTCTTTCTTGGCGGCAGCTCCGATCCGGCTCCTTTCATCGTGAAACCCGCTGGTTAGTCTGACCGGTCGAAGGCCGGGCAGAAGCTCCCGATCCGGTCCTTCGTCGCCCAGGCAATGGGTCGCAGGCTTGCGGTGCTTTCAGGCTCAATGCTCTCAGCGCCTTGCGACCGAGATACACGCCCAGAGCCGTGCACTCGCAAGGCCGCGGTTCCGCTCCCGCGACCAAGCACATCGGGCACGAACAGACTCTTGGAAGGGCGAGGCTCAGAAGAAGCGCCACCGCTGACGCGCCGATGGCAATACGTGTCTTCTTGGCAGGCATATCGATCAAACCTCGCACTTGCTTTTCATGCTGCCGCCTCCTGCTTTGCCGGGTTTAGCAGCGGATCCATGACCATGTATCGCAGCTTGCCCCATTTGGTCGATGCGATGTGTCTGAGCCTCGCCGCGACCAACATCAACGCCGATTGGCCGTCGGGGAAGGCTCTGACGACCCTGGTTCGCCGTCGGATCTCCCGGATGATCCGCTCGAGTGGGTTATTCGTGCGTACCTGCCGCCAGTGAGTCGATGGATAGGCGTAGTAGGTCAGTGTCTCCCCGACCTTCTGCTCCACCAACTCGCCTCAGCGGTCTTGCGACTCTCCTGGGCGCGGATCTTGAGCATCCGCGCGACTTCGGCCACCTTCCCATTCGGGGTGTGGCTGAACACGTTGCGATAGAAGTGAACGACACAGCGCTGCCAGTCTGTCTGCGGAAAGACCTCTGCAGCGGCCTCTACGAGCCCTCTGCAGGCGTCGGAGATGATCAGCCGGACTCCCTTGAGACCTCGGTCCTTGAGGTGCCGCAGGAAGCCGCGCCAGCCCTCCAGATCCTCTTTCTCGCCCTCGGCGACACCGAGTATCTGCCTAAATCCGTCGGTGCCGACGCCGATGGCGATGAGCACGGAAATGTTTCGAACTTCTCCGGCCCAGCTACGTTTGAGAATCACTCCGTCCAGGTACACGTAGGGGAAGTCGCCAACGATCTGCCGGTTGCGCCAGGCCTCGATGTGTCGGTAGATCTTCTGGTTCAGCCGCGAGACGGTGCCCGAGCTCACCCGCGTGCCCCACAGCGCTTCAGTGATGTCCTCGACTCTGCGCACCGACACTCCAGCCAGGTACATCTCCACCAGTGCCTCCTCTACGGAAGCCTCCCGGCGCCTGTACCGCTTGATGATTGCGGTCTCAAAAGGCAGGCGGCGTAGCTTCGGGATACGCAGCTTCACCTCGCCGGCCTTGGTCTCCAGTTTGCGCTCGTAGTGGCCGGGCCGCCCGTCCACTCGCTCCGCCGATCGCTCGTAGCGCTGCGCCCGGCAAATCTCGTCCGCCTCCGCATCCAGCAGCCCGTTTAATGTCTCCTCGACGCTCGAACGGACTACCTCGTCCACATGGCCCTTCAGCCTCGTTTCGTCGACATGCAGCGCCCCTAGCGCCGCCGGCGTATCGTCTCCCATGGTGGCCTCGCTTTGGTCTGGTTCGTGGTTGTGTGGTAACTGCCATTGAACCAGATCGAGGCCACCGCCTTGAAATGTGCGCAAAATACGTTACGTCATCATTTCAAAAATGTCTCCGGCCTTTATCTTGACGGAACGTCTTCGGCGCGTTGCCACGTATGGCTCCAGACTCGTGCTAACGCGGGCAGCCGCGCTGAGGTGAGGCAATGGTTTGAGCCCTGTGGGATCTCAGGCGGCCGCCAGGCGGCCGAAACTCCGGCGTCCAGAGGTTCATTTCGAACGGCTAAAACCCTAGTACGCCCCCATGAAATCACGCTTGCCAATCGGCAGGCCGTTGTGGCGCAAAAGCGCATAGGCAGTGGTGACATGAAACATAAACTGAGGCAAGCCGTAGTTGGACAGATAAGCCTGACCACTCAACTTCTTCTCCTTAGGCGTACCAGGACGAAGCACGATTTCCTTCGTTTCACTGCCTTCGAATTGAAAGGAATTCGCGCTGTCCAGAAATTTCAGTGTCTGCGTGAGCAGCCCTTCGAGATCGGCAAAGCTCTTCTCCTTGCCTTCAAAATTGGGAACCTCTACGCCAGCTAGGCGTGCTGAAACTCCGCGTGCAAAATCCGCGGCGATCTGCACCTGTTTAACTAGCGGAAACATGTCTGGATAAAGACGTGCCTGCAAAAAGGCATCAGGCTCTATTGATTTGGCTGCCGCATGTGCGTCGGCTTGGGTCAGTATGGCTTTCAAGGCCGTCAGCAATTGCTTAAAGACTGGGACCGAGTTGGTATACATGGGGCTGGTCATGGTCGTTCCTGGGGGTGTTTCATGTGTCATGTTAGCCGCGCATTTACTTTGTCCGATAAATGGTCGAGTTCCTGCATAAGACGATCATCCGCTTCGGGCGGCACGCGGCCATTAGCGGGCGGTCGCCTGACCCTCTGAGTTTTTCACATAGCGGACACGCCGGAGCGGCGTAGCTTGTGAAAGCTCAGCGCACAATGAAAATCTCGTACTTTACGAAGGAGTTGGCACCTGTCTTGACGTCGACCATCTTCCCTACGCATTGCACATGGTTTAGCCAAATGTAGGTCTTAGATGAGGTCTCCATGGTAGGTGCCATGAGGAAATATTCGTCCGCTGAAGTCAGCACCTCACCGCTTGCATCCCGCTTATCGACTTCCCTGGACCGACTGATGATGCCGTTGTAAGTGACGTAGATCAGCGCCCCGTCATGCGTCTTGATCGTCAATCGAACATCCTGACGCAGATTTCCGTCAGGCATGACGCGAATCCAGTCTGCTGCTGGCGCAAGCAACGTTCCATTTACCTTGGGGCCCTTAACCCAGCCACCAGGCCCTACATTGTAGATGGTCAATGATTTATCGATCTTCTGAGGGGGCTCCAGTGGTGCATACAAAGTCATCAGATAGTCGGTAGTGATCTTCGTTGTTTGCGAGGCAGCGAGCGCGGAGCTAATCGCCAGCAAACAGATAGCCGCACCCAGGATTTGCTTCATTGTCATTTCCGTGCTTTTGTGCATTTGTGGATCGTCGTGGTTCGGATTTGGCGCGAGGGTAGCGACTCCAGACGTCCTGATCCGTAAGGTCCTCCCTAGCGTTACAGCCTCGCGAGATCTGGTGTTTGCTCGGGTACGAAGTTTAGCACCGTTGGTCTGGCGTCCGCTTTTTTCCATCGCCACTGGCCGCTTCCGGTCGGCGAGTCCGGCCGCTTGGGCACATGGCGGTCTTAGCCCAGAGGACAATCAAAGGTCACGGCATCGGAAGTCCCGGCCCATAACGCGAACGTCCGGCTCAGCGGAGCCCCTTGGGTTTGAGCGTTGGATGGCGCTTGTATAGCGGGTTCATGATCTCCGTCAACATCTTGCCCATAATCTCATCGACACCGCTTCGATAGACATTTAGCTCTATCTTCGGAGCAGGAGTTCTTGCCGACCGATCGAGGCGCGGGCCAAACTCGAGCATCAAATCGCTGATCTGCTTTGCGATCCTTTCGTCCTCAGTCATGCGATTCTTCCATTCTTCCTGGCTGTGCCGTAGAAGCTCCGAGCATAAGGGCGGGAGTCTGATAAATTCGCAGAAATCCCGCGGAAATGCGCTAATATATTTTTGAGGATCACTGGATAAATATTTGGAAATAAACAGAAAAATAAGCGTTGCGCCTATGATGGACTGGACCGATGAAGGCGAGTTCACCCGCTGAATCAATTGCTTAGCGAATCGCGAAATGCCGTGTCGCCTATATGTCTCCTCCGAAATCCGCATCTCGAGTCCGATTGTCACTTCGAGGGTGGCAACCTAAGGCTCCGGCCGCTAGCGTTCACGGACCTTGGGCTGTGTGCAGCCGGAACTAAAAAAGGGGCGCGCATGCGCAGACGAGAGATCCTCAAGGGCTTGGCAGCCGCTGCGCTCCTTCCCGCGCTGCCCCTATCTGCGCGAGCCACTCGGGCTCGCCCCGGAAATCTGCTGCGGCGCGTCCGTCCCTCCGATCCGGGTTGGCCCAAGCCCGCGGAGTGGGCCAGTTTGAGGGAGGCGGTGGGAGGAAATCTGATCGAGCCGCATGCGCTGTTCGCTGCCTGCGAGACGGCGCCTGATGGGACGGGCTGCGTCGATATCGAGAAGAGCATCCTCAATCCGTTCTACGTGGGGGATCAGCCGGCGGGAACGACAACATCGGGCTGGCTCGATGCGTGGAAGGCCGCTCCGAGCGTGTATGCCGTCAAGGCGCGCCATGCCGCCGATGTGGCCGCGTCGGTGAATTTCGCGCGCGAGAAGAGCCTGCGGCTGGTGGTCAAGGGCGGCGGGCACAGCTATCAGGGCACCTCTAACGCGCCAGACTCACTCCTGGTCTGGACGCGAGCGATGACGCAGGTGACGTTGCACGATGCCTTCGTTCCCCAAGGCTGCGAAGGCAAGACTGCGCCCGTGCCCGCGGTGACAGCCGGAGCCGGGACAATGTGGATCGACCTCTATCACGCTGTTACGACGGTTGCTGGACGCTACGTGCAAGGCGGCGGTTGCACCAGCGTAGGCACCGGCGGGCTGGTGCAGAGTGGTGGTTTCGGCAGCTTGTCGAAAGGCTTCGGTACGGCGGCTGCCAACCTCCTCGAGGCGGAGGTCGTCACCGCCGATGGGAGGGTGCGCACGGTCAACGCCTGTAAGGACCCCGATCTCTTTTGGGCTTTGAAGGGAGGAGGCGGGGGAAGCTGGGGCGTCGTTACCAGGCAGACGCTACGGACTTTCGATCTGCCGACATACTTTGGGGGAGCCTACGGCACGATCAAGGCGCGCTCGGATGCGGCCTATCGCAAGCTGATCGCACGCTTCGTGGAGCACTATGCGAGCCACTTGTTCAATCCGCAGTGGGGCGAGCAAGTATATCTGCGCCCCGAGAACACATTGGAGATCTCCATGGTGTGTCAGGGCCTTGACGCGGCCGGGGCCAAAGCCGCCTGGGAGCCTTTTTTCTCCTGGGTGCGAGCCGCGACGCAGGACCTCGATGTGTCCGATGATCTGGGTACGTACGTTGGACCTGCCCGGCATTGGTGGGACGTGATAGGCAATCCTTCGATGATTCCGGACTGGCGACCGGGCACGCCCGCCTATCACGGCTGGTGGAAGGGTGATTGGTCGCAGTTGGGTATCTTCATACACGGTTTTGATTCGTTGTGGTTGCCTGCGGCGCTGCTGCGCACCGGACGGCAAGCCGCTCTGACGGAGGCGCTGTTTGCCGCCAGCCGGCACAAAAGGCTACAGCTGCATTTCAACAAAGGCATTGCCGGAGCCTCCGCCGAAGCGATTGCGGCCACGCGCGAGACGGCGACCAATCCTGCGGTGCTGGATGCTTTCGTGTTGGTCATCATTGCCGACGGCGAGGCACCGGCCTATCCCGGCATCCCCGGCCGTGTGATCGACAAGGTAGCTGCCCATAGGGATGCAGCTAGCATCGCTGCGGCGGCGGCGTTGCGCAAGCTGGTCCCCGATGCCGGGTCCTATGTTTCCGAAAGCAATTACTTCAATCCGCGATGGCAGGCTGCCTACTGGGGCCGGCATTATCGCCGGCTTCAGGCGGTGAAAGCCAAATACGATCCGACTGGGCTTTTCTTCGGGCACAACGGCGTCGGCAGCGAGGATTGGAGTAAGGATGGTTTCATCCAGTTGCGATGAGCGCGCCGGCCCATCAGGTAGATCTTCCGCCCAAAGCGCGATTGCCGGGTCAGCGAAGCTCTTTGGGCTTGAGCGTTGGGTGGCGCTTGTATAGTGGGTTCATGATCTCCGTCAACATGTTGCCCATAATCTCGCCGATAGCGCTTCGATAGACGTCTAACTCTTCTTCCGAACAGCCATTCTTGACGAGTAACACCGACTCATTGAGGCGCGCGCCAAACTCCAGCATCAGGTCGCTGATCTGCTTTGCGATCCTTCCGTTTTCAATCATACGATTCTTCCTGACTCTGCCGTAGAAAGGTCCGAGCATAACGGTTGGAGTCTGATAAATTCACCGGAATCCCGCGGAAATGTACTGAAATAATTCTGAAGAAGGTTACGTAAGCGATTGGAAATATATGGAAAACTTAGTGTTGCGCCAATATGGACTGGGCCGACGAATCCAATTGCGCCATTGAAATCAATAAGTTGGTTACGACGAAAATGGCTTGGCACCTATACGGCACCTCAAGATCCGGCGGATCTTGGAGTCTCGATTCTCTCGGCGATATACGCACGCCCGCCGGAGGACTTTACCAGCTTTGTGTTTTCCTTCAGGCGCTCCCACCGAAAGCGTCGTGGGATGGTGAGTTCGGGTTGCTGAGAGAACAGCCGCATGCGCCCCGGTGCCAGATAAAATAGATCAAAGAGTGCTTTTTCGGGGGTCGCGATCTTGGCATCCGATTTGGATGACAACTCGAAGCCTTTGAAGTACCGGCGGCATACGATGGAACGAGATCGTGCTAATTGGCGTTTTGACGCGGCGGGGCCTTGCAGGTGTGACGGCGTAAATGACTGCTGGAATCTGTTCGATCAGGCCGTGATGAAACAGAGCTGACTGCAGCGAGACGTAGGCGGGGAAGGGGGTGCGGAAATCAGTTCGGGCAGTGCTAGTCGATCAATCTTTTCCTGCACCAGCCAGCGGCCGCGGCTTAGGTGGGTGATCGTCGCCTTTTTGCGTCAGGCGCCGAAGGATCGTGGTTGCGCTACTGATTGAGATTTGCAGGAGTGCGGCGACGTCCCGCGTTTCAACGACCGGCGTTGCGAGTGCCCGTAGGCGTTGCAAGGCATCGAGTTGGTTCATTGCCTAAGGGCCTCAAGGGCGTCGGCCACTTCCTCCTGAAGTTGGCCCCAGACTTTGGGATCTCTGTAATGTTCCTGGTAGTCGGGCTCCAAATAGGCGAGAACTTGACCGGCGAATGCGTCGTAATCGACCTCGAGAGCATGGTCGATTGCGTCGGCCAGGTGGGCTGATGCGTTCGCAGGAAGCGGCTGTTCTGTGCCCCCGGCGTCAAGTAGCAGTTTGAGATCGAACAGGTCTCGCGATTGGATCTGCTCGCGTAGTGCGAGGGCCGATACCTTCTGGGCAAATGCCGCGTGCACGGAATAGTGCTGAACGATCACCGGATAGAGGCGATATGCCCGGATGATTCCATCGTCCACGGGTTGGGTAGTCTTTTCGCCGTCCAAGCCTCGTCGCGAGAATTCGATTTTTGTCGGCACCTCGGCGCCGGACTCTATGAGGCGCAAGGTTATCGACAGCGTCGAGATGTGCCCCGGCGGATGCGTGTGGCGCTGGAGGCTGTCGGGGCCGTGCTGACTCAGCTCAACCAGCAAGACTTGCTTCACGCGAACTCGCGCATTAGGGACCTGCCGACGCATCGCATACTCCAATAGATCGATCGGCCGCACTCGAGTCATACCTGCTCATCGTGTGCCGGATACAGTACGCTCGATAGCGGTCGTTTTCCGGCTGCTCCGCCTCAAAAGAGTCCGCACGCACATTGCGGGTGATCTTCGCGCGATTGGCGTCACAGAAATTGACAGGGCCGGCGCGCAGACTTGGCCAGTGGGATCCGCCAAGCTTCGAGACAGGAGAGGACCTTCCGCGATCAAAGGATCCCACGAGATATTCCCGTTCGCCGTGATGCAAAGGTGCATGATGCCTGCTTCTAGGAAAAGTTTGTCGACTGCCGACCGGGCCGCTCCCTCGGCCGGCGGGGCGACTCCTATGCGTCAGAACCTTCGTGTACTGGTTGTTGAGGACTCCGAATCCGACACGCAGCTTCTCATGCGCGAACTGCACGCAAGCGGTTACCTGCCTTCTTTCGTCCGCGTCGATTCTGCTGATGCGATGCGTGCTGCGCTCGCTGGGCAGCCATGGGACCTCGTCGTCACCGACTGCTCGATGCCGGCATTCAATGTTCATGAGGCGTTGGAACTCGTGCGCGCAAGCGGTCTTGATCTGCCATTCATCATCGTCAGCGGCACCGTCAGCGAAGATGTCGCAGTACAAGTCATGAAGGCCGGTGCGCACGACTACTTCATGAAGGGGGATCTGAAAAGGCTGTGCGCCAGCGTCGAGCGGGAGCTGCGCGAAGCGTCTGTCCGGCGCGAGCACCGCGAGTCGCAACAGCGGCTTCGTGAAAGTGAGGAGCGCTTTCGCCAGATGGCGGAGAGCATTGCAGAAGTATTCTGGATGACGAACCCCGACGAGGGTCAAATGCTGTACGTCAGCCCTGGGTATGAAAAGATCTGGGGGCGCAGTTGCGGGAATCTCTATTCAGAGCCTAAGTTGTGGACAGAAGCCATCCATCCTGAGGACCGGGAGAAGGTTGAAGCCGCCCTGACTCGGCAAGCGTCGGGTCGCTACGACGAGGAGTATCGTATCGTGCGGCCGGACGGATCGGTCCGATGGATTAGAGATCGAGCTTTTCCAGTCAAAGATGCATCAGGCCGCGTCTATCGCATCGCGGGCATTGCCGAAGACATCACCGAACAGAAGCGGAATGAACAGGAGCTGAGAAGCGCCAAGGATTTTTCTGAAAATCTGATTCGCACCGCTAATGTGATCATTCTTGGGCTGGATGCTCAGGGAAACATCTCTCTATTCAACGAGGCTGCGGCACGGATCACGGGCTATACCGCTGCCGAGCTCTCCGGGAAGAATTGGTTCGACATCCTCACACCGAAGGCCCGATACCCGGAGGTGTGGGCGGAGTTCGAGCGCCTCACGGACGGGGGTGCGCCACAAGTCTTCGAAAATCCGATCCTGACCAAGACCGGAACGGAGCGTCACATTACCTGGCGTAACACTCAAGTGCGAGTAGATGGCCGAGTCGTTGCGACGATCTCCTTTGGGAATGACATTACCGAGAGCAAGGCGGCGACCGAGGCACTCAAGCAAAGTGAGGAACGCCTGCGCATGGCGATCGACGCTGCGCGAATGTACACGTGGGATTGGGAAATTAAAAGCGACCACCTGATTCGCTCCGGTCCACACGCGGAACTGCACGGATGGACTTCGGAATCGCTCTGTATGGCCGACGCTGTCCGCTCAGTTCACGAAGAGGATCGCCGGAGAGTCGAGCAACTGCTGGCCCGCAGTGTGCGGGAGCGAACCCCTTATCGCGCTGAGTTTCGAATCATTCGCGCGGATGGAAAAGTGGCGTGGCTCTCTTCTCAGGCTGAAGCGTTGTGTAATGCGGCTGGCGCGACTGTGCGCCTGATCGGAGTCACGAAGGACATCACCGAGCGTAAAGCGGCGGAAGTCGTGATTGAGCGTGCAGCATACTACGATGTGTTAACGACGTTACCCAATCGAAACAAGCTCAGCCAATCGCTGCAGGAGGCGATCCGAAGTGATGAGAGACAAGGCGGCATCATCTCCCTTTTGCTGATGGGTCTGAACAATTTCAAGGAGGTCAACGATACGCTAGGACACGAAAGCGGAGATTGTGTGCTTAAAGAGGTCGCGTTGCGGCTGCAGCAGGCAGTGGCTCATCCGAACATCGTGGCCCGAGTGGGCGGCGATGAATTCGCAATCCTGGTTCCCAAGCCCATGAACTCAGATAGTGTCCATTCGGTTATTGAGCGCATCCAGAGCGTACTGCATCCGCCGATCATGATCGACGAATTGCCAATACTTGTAGAGGCCGGCATTGGAGTCGCGTCGTACCCGGAGAATGGGTTGGATGCCGATAGCCTGCTGCGCCGCGCCGATATAGCAATGTATGGCGCCAAGAAGGCAGGAGCGAGATACGTCATCTATGAACCCAAGGATGACCCACACAGCCCGGCGCGTCTTTCGCTGCTTGCGGAGCTGCGTCATGCTATCGAGCAAGATCAGCTCATCCTGCATTATCAGCCCAAAATCGATCTGAGAAGTGGGCGGATGTGTGGCGCAGAGGCTCTCGTACGTTGGCTCCACCCAAAGCGCGGTCTCGTCCGGCCAGATATGTTCGTCGGACTGGCGGAGCGAACCGGCCTCATACACCCCCTTACACAATGGGTGTTGGTGAGGGCAGTTCAACAGTGCGCACTATGGCAGAACGCGGGCCTCAAGGTACCGGTTGCCGTGAACCTGTCCGCCCGTTGTCTCTTCGACCCCGAGCTCCCCGACCTAATCGTGAAAGTGTTGCATGATCACGATGTGTCGCCTGAGGCGCTTACGGTGGAGATTACGGAGAGTGCGATCATGGCCGACCCCGTGCGGGCGAGGGAACTCCTGCTGAGGATTCATCAAGTAGGTATTGCGATCTCTATCGACGATTTCGGAATTGGCTACTCCTCATTGGGGTACCTGCGCAAGCTGCCGGTAGATCGACTCAAGGTGGACAAGTCCTTCGTCATCAATATGGCGCAGGACGACGCCGACGCCATGATCGTACGCTCGACGATTGACCTTGCTCATAACCTCGGATTGCAGGTGGTCGCTGAAGGCGTCGAAACCAGGTCGGCGTACGATCAGCTGCTGAAGTGGGGTTGCGATGCCGCTCAGGGATACTGGATCAGTAAGCCGCTGTCCGCTCCGGACTTTACGGAATGGCATCGCTCAGTCGTAGGGTGATCGACTCCAATGATCCCCTTGAGGCGCAGGCGCAGTTACGAGTTCAGGGCGCGTTCGCGGGCGGCTTTGATGGTCTTCCATCGATACACCGGTCAGTGTGAGCAAACTAGAGTGCGCAATCGGATGAATGCGGCACTCTTCAGGGCCGTGTCAGCCTGCACGAGAAGTCCATCCGGGAGCAGCCACCGGCCACGGTCGCCAGTGCGCGCTTCGATCCCAGCCAGCTAAGGTCGTTCGCAACCGTCGCGGCACCCGTCCCCTCAGCACGTCTGCTGCGGGCGTGGTCCACGAGGATGGCCGTCGTGAGGGCAAAGGGATTGCTTTTGCTGATCTGATGACGCTGGAGGAACTGGAGGTGGGTCTGCTTGCGTCGTTGCCATTTCGAGACTGACTCGAATCTATCGATGTACCACCGAATCAGGCGAGCCAAGCTCTGGGTATTGTGCCGGGCCCGGATGAGGGCGGCGGGGTCCTCCAGTTCCACCTCGCGATGCCTGGCCCAGGTGAGCGCCGCAGCTCGATGGGCGAAGGTCTTGGCCTCTTTATGCACAACCGCCTTCCCCTTGCGGATCCTGACGACAGCCGTGTACCGGGTAAACCCGTCCGATTGCTTTCTAGCGCGGATGTAAGCCATGGCTACCTCAGAGGCGACAAGCTAATCTTGTCGCCTATATGTCGCCTCCGCAACTCATAAACGCACCGCAATACGCAGAAATCCCGCAGAAACGCCAATGACGGAAAGCACTGGAAAAATAGGCCTTTCCTCAGTAAATCAAGGCACTTTGTTGGATCGGAGGGTGTCAGTCGCTCCAATGATGGACTGGACCGACCGCCACTGCCGCTACTTCCTGCGCGGCTTCTCTCCGACGGCGCTCCTCTATACGGAGATGATCACTGCGGCGGCGATCGTACGCGGCGATGCAAGGCGGCTCCTCGCTTTCGATCCGGAGGAGCACCCGGTCGCGCTGCAGTTGGGCGGCGGCGAGCCGCGGGAGCTCGCGGCGGCGGCGCGCGCGGGGGAGGAGGCCGGTTATGACGAAATCAACCTGAACTGCGGCTGTCCGAGCGACCGGGTCGCAAGTGGCGCGTTCGGCGCCTGTCTGATGCGGGAGCCGGCGCGGGTCGCGGATTGTGTCGCGGCGATGCGGGCTGCGGTTGCAATACCGGTCACGGTGAAGATGCGCATAGGCGTCGTCAGCGGTACGCATGAGAAAGTGCGAGGCGCGCTCGCCGGGTTCGATGACTCGGACTTCGAGGCTTTGCACGGGTTCGTGAGTCAGGTGCGGGACGCGGGCTGCCAGGTTGCAATCGTCCACGCGCGCAAGGCCGTGTTGGGAGGCTTGTCGCCGAAGGACAATCGCGAGATCCCACCGCTTCGCTACGACGTGGTGCGGCGATTGAAACAGCACTTCGCTGATCTGCCGGTAATCGTCAACGGTGGCTTTCGCACTCCGGCGAGCGTGCTCGAGGCGCTCACCTGGTGCGACGGGGTGATGCTCGGTCGCGAGGCCTATCACCACCCGTTCGTGCTCGGCGAGCTGCGGCGCTCGCTCGGGGGCGCGGAGGATTTCGAGGCGCCGAGCCGGGAGGCGCTGCTCGAGCGGATGGCGGGATACGCGCAGCGGCAGCTCGCGCAGGGCGATCGCCTGTCGTCGATCACGCGCCATATGCTGGGGCTCTATGCGGGGGAGCCTGGCGCCAGGGATTACCGCCGCCTCCTCAGCGAAGGCGCACGGGCCGCCGGCGCGGGACCGGATCTGCTTCGCCGAGCGGCCGCCATTGGGGCGGAAAAGGCCAGGGGGCTGGCTGATAGGTAAGCCGGTAGCGCAGCGGAGCCGCTCTGGTATCATCCCGAGCAACGTCGTCGCCTTGCCGTCCCGGGGGTGCAAGGGTGGGCGGCCAACTGCGCACTCTACATGGGCAAGGATATCGAACTCGCCATATTGTTCGCCGACGTGGTCGGTTCGACCCGGCTCTACGAGCTGATGGGTGATCTGCGCGCGCGCGATATGGTGTCGATCTGCATCGATGTCATGCGCAGCGCCACCGAACAGCGGCATGGCACGGTCATCAAGACCATGGGCGACGAGGTCATGGCGACCTTCCCGAGCGCGGACGAGGCGCTGAACGCCGCGGCGCAGATGCAGCAGCAGATCTCCACTCATGCTCAGCTCAAGGTTGACGGCCAGCCGGTTGCGATCCGGATCGGCTGTCACTTCGGGCCCGTAGTCCTGGAAAGCCGCGATGTCTTCGGCTCGACGGTGCACACCGCCAATCGCATGACCAGCCAGGCCAAGGCCGGCCAGATCATCACCACGGCGGCTACCGTCGAGCATCTGGGCCCGGAATGGCGGGCCAACTGCAGGCTGATCGACACGGCGCCCATCAAGGGGCAGGGGAACGAAGTACCCCTCTACGAAGTGCTGTGGCAGACCGAGGACGTGACCAGCATGGTGCCCGCGATCGCCCTGAAGGGACGCCAGGCGGCGGCGCGGCTGCGTCTGCGCTGGCTCGACCAGGAAGTGGTCGTCGATGAGCACCGCCCGAGCGTGACCATTGGCCGCGCGGAGGACAACGACCTCATCGTGAAGGGGAATCTCATCTCCCGCCTGCACGCGCGCATCGAGCTCAGCCGCAACAAGCTCGTGCTGATAGATCAGAGCACCAACGGCACCTTCGTGCAGACCCAAGGCGGCGAGGAGTCATTCGTCCGTCGCGACAGCCTGCAGCTCAAGGGCGAGGGCATGATCGGCCTCGGCCGTCTGCCGGAGGCCGACTCCGCGCAGACCATCCGCTTCGCCTGCGAGGTCGTCTAGCCGAGCCGGCTCTCGGTGGCGGCCAGCTCCGCGAGCAGCTCGGGCGGCAGCCGCGAGCTGTATTTCCCGAGATAGGTCCGGATGTCCGCGACCTCCTTGCGCCAGAGAGCCGGGTCCACCGACAGCAACGCGCGCAGGGAATCCTCCGGAAGATCCAATCCCTGCATGTTCAGCTCCTCGACTCGCGGCAGGAGGCCGATGGCCGACTCCGCCGCACCGGCCTTGCCGCTGCAACGATCGAGCATCCACGCCAGTACCCGCAGGTTCTCGCCATAGCCCGGCCAGAGGAACTTGCCCTGGGCATCGCGCCGGAACCAGTTGACGTGGAAGATCTTCGGCGCCCGCGCGAGCTTTGGGCCAACCTCGAGCCAATGCCGCCAGTAATCGGCGAAGTTGTAGCCGCAGAAGGGCTGCATCGCCATGGGGTCGCGGCGGACCACTCCCACCTGGCCGACCGCCGCCGCGGTGGTCTCCGAGGCGACGGAGGCTCCGACCAGTACGCCGTGCTGCCAGCTGCGCGCCTCGTACACCAGCGGCGCCACCTCGCGGCGCCGGCCGCCGAATACGAGCGCCGAGATCGGCACTCCGCGCGGGTCCTCGGCGCGCGGCGAATAGCTGGGATTGCGCTTGGCGGAGACGGTGAAGCGTGAGTTGGGATGCGCCGCGGGTCCCTTCGTCGGATCGTACGGGCGGCCCTGCCAGTCCGTGACCGGGATACCGGTTGGCAGGCCTTCCCACCACGGCTGTTTGTCGGCGGTGAGCGCGACGTTGGTGAAGAGAGTGTCGCGCCGGATCATCTCGTAGGCGTTGCGGTTGGTCTCGCGGTTGGTTCCGGGCACGACGCCGAAGTAGCCGGCCTCGGGATTGATGGCCCAGAGGCGTCCGTCGGCGCCCGGATGGAGCCAGGCGATGTCATCGCCCACCGTGTAGACCTTCCAGCCCGGGAGCGAGGCCGGCGGAATCAGCATGGCGAGATTGGTCTTGCCGCAGGCGGAGGGAAACGCGCAGGCGATGTAGTGCGTCTCGCCCTGCGGGCTCTCGAGGCCGACGATGAGCATGTGCTCGGCCAGCCAGCCCTCGGAGCGCGCCTGCCAGCTCGCGATGCGCAGCGCGTGGCATTTCTTGCCGAGCAGCGCGTTGCCGCCGTAGCCGGAGCCGAAGCTCTCGATCGCGAGCTCTTCCGGGAAATGCATGATGAAGCGCCGGTTCGGATCGAGCTCCCCGATCGAGTGCAGGCCGCGGACGAAGTTGCCGTCATGCGCGATCCGCTCCAGCGCCGGGCGTCCCGCCCGCGTCATGATGATCATGTTGATGGCGACGTAGGCGCTGTCGGTGATCTCGACTCCGCAGCGCGAGAGCGGCGAGTCGATGGGGCCCATGCAGTACGGGATGACGTACAGCGTGCGCCCGCGCATGCAGCCGGAGAAGAGCGCGCGCATCTTCGCATGCGCTTCCTTCGGGTCCATCCAGTTGTTGTTGGGTCCGGCGTCGTCCTTGGAGTTGGTGCAGATATAGGTCAGATGCTCGACGCGCGCGACGTCGCTCGGGCTCGAGCGGGAGAGATGGCAGCCCGGGAAGTGCTCGGGGTTCAACCTGATGAGCTCGCCCTCGCGGATCAGCTTCGAGGTGAGCTCGCTGTATTCCGCCTCGCTTCCCTCGCACCAGCGCACTCCCGCGGGCTGGGTGAGGGCTCGGACCGACTCCACCCAATCGGTGACCGCGGCAGAGAGTTGGGACATCGGGATCGGCAGGGGTACAGCAGTGGCCATCCTCGGTTCCTCTTGTCGTTTTGCGGCCCGGACCTTCACCGAGGCCGGTTACCGCACTGGGGGACAATCGGCTCCTGCCGCGTCCCGTCGTGCAGCCCAGTATAGCCGCGCGTGCCCCCGGCTCTCATAAAGTACGATAAAACCTTCTCTTTTGTTCCATAATCGCACACCGCAGAATCCACGGGAAATCAATCATCTGGCGGCGCCGCGGCGCTGCCTCGACTGCATTATGTTGGAGCTCGAGGACATCTTCGGGGAAGGAGGGCCTCTGCAGCGCGCGCTGCCGGGCTTCAACGTCCGCCGGCAACAGATGCACATGGCCGAGCGCGTCGCCGCCGCGCTCGCCCGGCGCGAGATCCTGACGGTGGAGGCTGGCACCGGCACCGGCAAGACTTTCGCATATCTCGTACCCGCGCTGCTTTCCGGCACACGCGTACTTGTTTCGACGGGCACCCGGACCTTGCAGGACCAGCTCTACACCAAGGACCTGCCGCTCGTGGGCGCGGCCCTCGGTCGTCCGGCCAGGGTGGCGCTGTTGAAAGGTCGTGCCAACTATCTGTGCCGGCACCGTCTGGAACAGGCGGCGGAGCAGGGGCGGGACGACATGCTCGACCGCATAGCCAATTGGTCGCGGACCACGCGCAGCGGCGACCTCGCGGAAGTCGTCGGGCTCGCCGATTCCCACCCCGTATGGGCGCAGGTGACCTCGACGCGCGACAACTGTCTCGGCGTGCGCTGTCCGCAGCTCGCCGGCTGTCATGTCGCACACGCGAGGCGCCAGGCGCTCGATGCCGACATCGTCATAGTCAACCATCACCTGTTGCTCGCGGACCTGGCGCTCAAGGAGGACGGCTTCGGTGATCTCCTCGGCGCAGCCGACGCCATCATCCTGGACGAGGCGCACCAGATTCCCGACCTCGCGGCGCAGTTCTTCGGCGCACACGTGAGCAGCCGGCGCATCGAGAGTCTGTTGGATGATGTTCAGGGGGAGCTCGCGAAGGGATGCGGTCTGACGCCTGAGGCGCAGTCACGTGCCACATCGGCGCTGCGTGTTGTCCAGAACTGTGTCGGAGAGCTTTGCGTTGCAGCCGCGAACGGCGTCGGCCGCATCGCATGGACGGATGCAAGCTCACCCATTGCCGAGGCCGTAGCCGACCTTGGTCACGCGGTCGCGGCGCTGGCGCAGGCCCTGCGCGCTGCCGGGGAAGAGACAGTTGCGCGCGCCCTCGGTGAGCGGGCGGGCGATCTCGGTGCCAGCCTCGAGCGCATCGCCGCGCTCGGCGAGATCGAGGGAGCGCGCTCGCTCGAGATGACGTCCGGGCATCGATTCGCCCTGAGCCTGCTGCCGTTTGACATCGCGGCCCGCTTCCAGGCGCTCATCGCGGCGCACCCCTGCTCCTGGGTGTTCACCTCGGCCACATTGTCGCTCGGCGAGGATTTCACTCCCTTCACCGGCCGGCTCGGGCTCGATGGCTGCACTACGCTCAAGATCGATAGCCCGTTCGACTACCCGCGCCAGAGTCTCCTTTATCTTCCGGCGCAGATGCCGCTGCCCGCATCCCCGCAATTCCTGCCGGCGGTGATGGACGTCGCGCTGGAGCTCATTGACGCGTCGCGGGGCGGCGCCTTCATCCTCTTCACCAGTCATCGTGCGCTAGCCGCTGCGGCCGCGCTCTGGCGCGAGCAACATCCGCGGACCGCGGGCTATCGCTTACTGGTGCAAGGGGAGGGGCCGCGCGAGCGGCTGCTCAGAGAATTCCGCGAAGACGGCAGTGCCGTGTTGCTCGGCACGACGAGCTTTTGGGAGGGCGTGGACGTGAAGGGCAGCGCGCTGCGGCTCGTCGTCATCGAGAAGCTGCCGTTCGCGTCCCCGGACGACCCGCTGGTTCGCGCGCGGGTCGAGCATCTCGAGGGGGCAGGAAAGAGCGCTTTTCGCGAGTACCAGCTCCCCGAAGCTGCGCTGGCTCTGAAACAGGGTGTCGGCCGTCTGATTCGCAGCGAGGACGATTTCGGAGCGGTCGTGATATGCGATCCGCGCCTGATGGGACGCAGCTACGGCAAGGTCTTCCTCGGAGCGTTGCCCCCGATGCCCGTAACGCAGGATCGGCAGGGAGCCATCGATTTTCTCCTCCGTCATGCGCCGCCGGCGGCGGCGTGAAGATGCTGGCGCTCGACACGGCAACGGAGTGCTGCTCGGCCGCACTGCTCATCGAAGACCGGCTGCTCACCCGTGAGGCGGAGCTCGCGCGCGGCCATGCGGAGCGGATCCTGACGATGATCGATGAGCTTCTCGGCGAAGCCGGGATCGGCTTGCGGGAGGTCCGGACAATCGCGTTCGGCCGTGGCCCGGGCTCCTTCACCGGCCTTCGCCTGGCTGCGAGCGTCGCCCAGGGGCTCGCCTTCGGTGCCGGTCTCGGAGTGGTCGCAATCTCGGACCTTCGCGCCCTTGCGCAGCGGGTCTTCGATGAAGACAGCGGCGTGACGCGTGCTCTGGTGTGCAACGATGCGCGTATGAAGGAGGTGTACTGGGGCTGCTTCGAGCGCGGCAGCGACGGGCTGGCTCTGGGCACGAGCCCGGAGCGCGTGGGTCCCCCGGACACTGTCGAGCTGCCGTCCACATGGACCGAAGCGGCAGGTGTGGGGCGCGGCTTTGCCGCTTACCCGGCGCTGAAGGCGCTGGAGGGGGTTGCGGTGCGTGGGTCCTGGGAACGGCTCCTGCCCCGGGCCGCCGAAGTGGCCAGGCTTGCCGTTCCCGAGCTCATCGCCGGCCGGCTGCTCGCTCCGGAGGCCGCCGTGCCGGTGTATCTTCGGGATGATGTCGCGCGGCCGCCACCGTAACATATGCCGGATGCTGTCATCACTCTGCAACATTCTCCGACTGTAATACGCGCGTTGCGGCCAAGTGCGACCCAATGCACGGAAAACTCATTCTGGTGGTCGAGGACGAGCGGGCGATCCGCGACATGATCGCTTTCGGTCTCAAGCGCGCCGGGTATGGCGTCCGCGAGGCGGAAGACTGCCGCACTGCGCGCGAGGCGCTGGCTGACCGCCTCCCGGACCTGATGCTGGTCGATTGGATGCTGCCGGACATGAGCGGCCTCGAGCTCACCCGCTCGGTGAAGCGCGACCGGCTCACAAAGGAGCTGCCCATCATCATGCTGACCGCGCGGGCCGAGGAGGGTGACAAGGTCACGGGGCTGGAGAACGGCGCCGACGACTACATCACCAAGCCCTTCTCGCCGCGGGAGCTGCTGGCGCGGATCGGCGCGGTGCTGCGCCGGGCCGGGACGGTCGGCCTCAATCAGGTCATCGAGTTCGAGGGGCTCAAGCTCGATCAGCAGGGCCAGCGGATCACGGTCAAGGACGAGGCGCTGCCGCTGGCGCGCACCGAGTTCCGCATGCTCGAGTTCTTCATGACACGGCCGGAGCGGGTGTTCAGCCGCGAGCAGCTCATTGCCAGGCTGTGGGGCAGCGATACCAGCGTCGAGGACCGGACGATCGATGTCTGCATCCGCAGGCTTCGGATGGCGCTCGAGCCGTACGGTCTGGATCGCTATATTCAGACGGTGCGCAGCGCAGGCTACCGCTTTTCCAACAAGGCGCAGTGAGGCACCGCTGCAACCGGCAACTCAGGCGTGGTGGTTCGCGGCGGGGCGATTGCTCGCGACGGTCGTCGCGGGCCTCGTCGTCGGCGCGTTACTGCACAGCGTGTGGGGCGGCCTTGCGTGCGCGCTTGCCGTCCATCTCACCTGGCAGCTCGTCGTGCTCTTCAGGGTGGAGTGGTGGCTGCGGCACCGCAGTTTTGAAGACCCTCCCGATGTCGGCGGCGTATGGGGCGAGGTCATCTCGCAGGTCGTGCGGCTGCACCGGCGCAAGCGCTTCCACAAGCAGCGCTTCGTGCAGCTCATGCGCCAGTTGCAGAGCTCGACCGCCGCGTTGCCGAACGGTGTGGTCATCCTCAACCCGCAGCGCGAGATCGTCTGGTTCAACCGCATGGCCGGCAGGCTCCTGGATCTGCGGCGCACGGCGGACCTGGGACTGAGGATCGAGAACTTGCTGCGCGAGCCCGAGTTCGCCCGCTACCTCCAGGTTCAGGACTACGCCAATCCGGTGACCATTCGGCGCGCGAGCCGCGAGGACTGCTACCTCTCCCTGCAGATCGTGCCCTACGGCGACGGCCAGCAGTTGCTGCTCGCGGCCGACGTGTCGCGGCAAATGCGGCTCGAGGCGGTGCGCCGGGACTTCGTCGCCAACGCCTCGCACGAGCTGCGCTCGCCCCTCACCGTGATCTGCGGCTATCTCGAGACGCTCAGTCAGGATCCGGCGCTCGACCGGGATCTCGCCGGCCCGGTCGCCGAGATGCGCCGCCAGGCGGAGCGTATGACGGCCATCATCCAGGACCTGCTCGAGCTGTCGCGCCTGGAGCAGACGGGCGAAGCCGTTGGCGGCGAGCCGGTCGATGTGCCGGCGCTGCTCGCGCTCTTGCGCAAGGACGTGCTCGCCCGTCCCGTGCACCCCAGGGAGGTGAAGGTGCGCATGGATTCCGATGCCCTGCTGATCGGCGTGGAGTCGGAGATCCACTCCGCGTTCTCCAACCTGGTGGACAACGCAGCCAAATACACGCCTGCGGACGGGTCCATCGAGATGCGTTGGTGGGTGGACGAGGACGGCGGGCACTTCTCCGTCACCGACACCGGGATCGGCATACCCTCCGAGCACATCCCGCGGCTCACGGAGCGCTTCTACCGTGTCGATCAGGGCCGCTCGCGCGCTACAGGCGGGTCGGGTCTGGGCCTCGCCATCGTCAAGCACGTCCTGCAGCGGCATGGCGCGGAGCTCGAGGTGCGTAGCACGATCGGCAAGGGCAGCACGTTTTCCTGCCATTTCCCGCCGCAGCGCGTGCACGCCGCGCGCGCCGCAACCGCCGTGTAAAAGTGATGCACGCGCACATCTGACCGCGGGCGTTTCAGCTATCATCCGCACCTGAGCCGGAGAACGATCCTGATGGAAACCGCCGACCTCAGCCACCACATCTCCCGTCGTTTCAACGAAGACCTCGAGCGCGTGCGCAGCAAAGTGCTGGCCATGGGCGGCTTCGTCGAGCAGCAGCTGCAGAAGGCCATCACGGCCCTCACCGAGGGCGACAGCACCCTCGGCGAGTCAGTGGCGCTCGGGGACTACCAGGTGAACAACATGGAAGTCTCGATCGACGAGGAGTGCAGCCGGATTCTCGCGACGCGCGCGCCTGCGGCGGGCGATCTGCGCGTCATCGTGGCCATCATCAAAACCATCACCGACCTCGAGCGCATCGGCGATGAGGGCGAGAAGATCGGCTACATCGCCTCGCGGCTCGCGACCATGGAGCGCCCCGCCGACAAATACCGGGAGATCAAGCACCTCGGCCGTATCGTCTCGGAGATGGTCCATGACGCCCTCGATGCCTTCGCCCGCATGGATGCGGAGTCGGCCCTGCGCGTCGCACGCCAGGATCGGCTGGTCGATGAGGAGTACGAGGCCATCCAGCGGCAGAGCATCACCTTCATGATGGAAGATCCGCGCACCATTCGCCGCGCGCTGGATGTCATGTGGGTCGTGCGCGCATTGGAGCGCATAGGCGATCACGCGAAGAACATCAGCGAGTACGTCATATATATGGTGTACGGCAAGGATGTCCGCCATACATCGCTGGATGATGTGGAGCGCGAGTTGCGCGAGCGCGCGGCTCCTGGCGGCGAGCCGCGCCCCGCGCCCGCCCCGTGAGCGGAGCGCCGCTGAGCGCCGCGAGCGGGTTTCCCGGCGCGCTTCGCCGCCGGCCGACCAATTCCGCCGGCTTCCTGATCTGCGCCGCGCTCCTCGTCTACGCCGGCTATGCGCAGCTCAAGCTCGGACTCGATCCCTGTCCGCTCTGCATCTTCCAGCGCATCGGCATCGCGGCGCTCGGCGTGGTGTTTCTGATCGCAGCGCTGCACAACCCGCACAGCTGGGGTGCAAGGGTCTACGCCGTCCTCATCGCAATCGCGGCCCTCGCCACCGTGGCGGTCGCCGCCCGCCAGCTCTACATCCAACATCTGCCGCCGGGAGCCATTCCTTCCTGCGGTGCGCCGCTCTCCATGATGATGAAGTTCATGCCGCTCACGACGGTGATCCGCCGTGTCCTCACCGGCAGCGGGGAGTGCGGCGTCGTCAACTGGAGGTTTCTCCACCTGGCCATGCCGGCGTGGGTGCTCCTGTGGGCCGCCTTCCTCGGGGCCGCGGGCGTGATCGCGAACGCCAGGCGATCCTGAGCCTGCAGCTTCCTCAGGCCAGCAGGTTTCGCAGGACGTTGAAGTAGATGCGATGGAGCGTGTCGATGTCCGTGAGGCGCACGCACTCGTTCACCTTGTGAATCGAAGCGTTCACCACCCCGAGCTCCACGACCTGCGTGCCCAGGGGCGCGATGAATCGCCCATCCGAGGTGCCGCCGCCGGTCGACAACCTGGGTCGCTGCGCGGTCACTTCCTCGATAGCCGCGCACACGCCTGCCGACAGTTTTCCCGCCGGCGTATAGAACGGCTCTCCGGACACATACCATTCCAGTGTGTAGCGCACACCGTGCTTGCGCAGGATGCCCTCGACTGTCTCCTTCAGGCCGTCGAGCGTCTGCACCGGCGAGTACCGCAGATTGAAGCGCGCCTTGAGCTCCCCGGGAATGACGTTCGGAGCTCCCGTGCCTGCGTTGAGATTCGAGACCTGAAAGCTGGTCGGGTCGAAGTGCTCCGTTCCCTGGTCCCATACCCGGCAGGTCAGCTCCGCCAGGGCAGGCGCCAGCGTGTGGACCGGATTTTCGGCCAGATGCGGGTAGGCGACGTGGCCCTGCACGCCATGCACCGTCAGCCGCCCGCTGAAGGAGCCCCGCCGGCCGATCTTGATGGTGTCACCGATCGATACCTCGCTCGATGGCTCACCCACCAGGCACCAGTCGATGCGCTCGGACCGCGCGGTCAGAGCCTCGACGACGCGCTTGGTGCCGTCGACCGACGGACCTTCCTCGTCGCTGGTGATGAGGAAGGCGATGCGGCCGCGGTGCGCGGGATGGGCGGCGACGAACTCTTCCGTGGCGGTGATCATTGCGGCGAGGCCGCTCTTCATGTCGGCGGCGCCCCGGCCATAAAGGATGCCGTCGCGTACCGTCGGCACGAAGGGATCGCTGCGCCACTCCTCCAGCGGTCCGGTCGGTACGACATCGGTATGCCCGGCGAAGCAGAACACGGGGCCGTCGTCGCGGCCGTGCCGCGCCCAGAAGTTCTCCACGCTGCCGAAGCGCAGCGGCTCGACCTCGAAGCCGATCGCCCGCAGGCGGCGGATCATCACCTCCTGGCACCCCTCGTCGGCGGGCGTCACGGAGCGGCGGGTCATGAGGTCACGGGTGAGCTCGAGGGTGGCGGACATGTCTCCATCCGGGTGCGCCGGGCAGTCGGTGCGCGTTTATAAAGCGCGCCGCCCGGAGCATCAAGGCTTTTCGTCACCGTGGCGGCAGCGCGTCACGCGCATGCAACGTTTACCGGCAAGACTATGGGGAGCCGAGGCGGCCGGAGCCGCCCAGCGCGCCTGTCACATTGCCGTCACATTGATGTCATTTAATGCGGGCGCCATGCTCTCGTCTCTCGAACAGAACAACGCGGAGGTATCATGAACGCATTTCGTCCCGGCGCACGGCGCAAGTCGATGGCAACGCGCCTGGTTGCAGTCGCTGCGGCCACGGTTCTCAGTACGAACGTCTTTGCGGCCGGGCAGATCACTGGTGCCGGCAGCACCTGGGTCTATCCGCTGGTCGCCAAATGGGCGGCCACCTATGCCCAGCAGACCGGGGTCCAGGTGAACTACCAGCCCATCGGCTCGGGTGGCGGCATCCAGCAGATCAAGGCGGGAACGGTCGCCTTCGGGGCGAGCGACATGCCGCTCACGCCGGACGTCCTCAGCCAGAACCAGCTGATCCAGTTCCCCACCGCAATCGCGGGCGAGGACATCGTTTACAACATTCCGGGCGTGCAGCCGGGGCAGCTCCTGCTCACCGGTCCGGTGATCGCCGATATCTATCTGGGCAAGATCACCCAGTGGAACGATCCGGCGATCCAGAAGCTGAATCCGAGTCTGCACCTGCCCGCCATGGCGATCAGCGTGGTGCATCGCTCCGATGGATCGGGCACGACCTTCACGTTCGCGGATTACCTTTCCAAGGTGAGCCCGGAGTGGAAGCAGAAGGTCGGCGAGAACACCTCGATCAACTGGCCGACCGGCATCGGCGGCAAAGGGAACCAGGGCGTGGCCGGCTACGTGCAGCGCCTTCAGGGCTCGATCGGCTACGTGGAATACGCGTATATCCTCGAGAACCACATGAACTACGCGCGCATGATCAACAGCGCCGGCAAGGTGGTGAGCCCGAGCCTCGCGGGCTTCCAGGCCGCCGCGGCCAACGTGGATTTCACCAAGGTGCAGGACTTCTACGTCATCCTGACGGATCAGCCCGGCGAGCAGAGCTGGCCGATCTCCGGCTGCACCTGGCAGATCCTGCGCAAGAGCGCGCCGAAGACCGTGAACGAGCCGGTGACGAAGTTCTTCCTGTGGGGCTTCGACAACGGCCAGGAGATGGCAAAGTCGATCGCTTTCGGGCCGCTGCCGGCGAGCACCGTCCGGGCGATCCAGAATTACTGGAAGCAGAACCTGGGCATATGAGCAGCGCTCACCCGCGAAACTCGAAGCCGCGGGAGAGCGAATTGAGGTAGGCTCGAAAGTGGGCGGCTATCCCCTGGGGGTAGCCGCCCTTCCAGTTCTCTCTACCGAATGCGACACGCAATCCGGATGTGGTCATGAGCAGCGCGGTGGCGATCGATGCGAAGCGCATGGCCGGCCAGCGCCTCAGGGAGCGGATCTTCCATGCGACGACTCTCGCGGCAGCGCTGCTCGTGCTGGCGCTCCTCGGCGGGGTTGCCGTGTCGCTCGCGCACGGCTCCTGGCCCGCGCTCTCGCATTTCAAGCTCCGCTTCCTGACCAGGGAGATCTGGGACCCCGTCTCCGATGAGTACGGCGCTCTGGGGGCGGTCTACGGCACGGTCGTGACATCGCTCATCGCGATGTTGCTGGCGCTTCCGGTCAGCTTTGGCATCGCGGTATTCCTCACTGAGCTCGCCCCTTCGTGGCTCAAGCGGCCGATCGGCGTCGCGATTGAGCTGCTGGCGGCAATTCCCAGCATCATCTATGGCTTCTGGGGGCTTTTCGTCCTCGCCCCGCTGCTGCAGGTCCACGTCGAGCCGTGGATCAGCAGCACGCTCGGGCTGTTGCCCGGAATCGGCGTGCTCTTTCGCGGCGCCCCCTTCGGGATCGGTGTTCTGACGGCGGGCATCGTGCTCGCGATCATGGTCGTTCCGTTCATCGCCGCCGTCATGCGGGATGTTTTTGAAACCGTGCCGGATGTGCTGAAAGAGTCGGCCTACGGACTCGGCGCGACGACCTGGGAAGTCATATGGCGCGTCGTCGTGCCGTATTCGCGTACCGGCATGGTTGGCGGGACGATGCTCGGCCTGGGGCGCGCCCTCGGCGAGACGATGGCAGTGACCTTCGTGATCGGCAACGCCCACCAGATTTCCCGCTCGCTGCTCGATCCCGGCACGACGATTTCCGCCGCGATCGCCAACGAGTTCACCGAGGCGACGACGAAGCTCTACGCCTCCTCGCTCATCGCGCTCGGGGCTCTCCTCTTCGTCATCACGTTCACGGTGATCGCCTTGGCTCGGCTCATGCTCATGCGACTCGATCGCCGGGCGCTCTCCTCGGTATGAGTCGCCGCGCCGTTCGCAAGAGCATCAATGCGCTCGCGCTCGGGCTGTCAGGAGTCGCGACCCTGGTCGGGCTGCTGGTGCTCGGCGCGCTCCTCTGGTCGCTGCTGAAGGAGGGGCTCGGGCATCTGTCGACGGACGTGTTCACCAAGATGACACCGCCGCCGGCGACCCCCGGGGGCGGACTCTTGAACGCCATTTATGGCAGCGCCATCATGACCCTGATAGGCATCCTGATCGGAGGGCCGATTGGCGTGTTGGCAGGCACGTACCTGGCGGAGTACGGACGCGGCTCACGCCTGAGCACGGTCATCCGCTTCATCAACGATGTGCTGCTGAGCGCGCCGTCGATCATCATCGGGCTGTTCGTTTACGAGCTGGTGGTGGTGCCGATGGGGAATTTCTCCGCCATCTCCGGTGCCATCTCTCTGGCCATCATCGCCATGCCGGTGATCGTTCGCACGACCGAGGACATGCTCAACCTGGTTCCACAGGGTATCAAGGACGCTTCCACGGCTATGGGCGCCTATCCGTGGCGGACGATCATGAGCGTCGCATACCCCGCCGCCCGCAGCGGAATGCTGACCGGCCTGCTGTTGGCGGTGGCGCGCATCAGCGGCGAGACTGCGCCGCTGCTCTTCACCGCTCTCAACAACCAGTTCTGGAGCACCGACCTGAGGGCGCCCATGGCCAACCTGCCGGTAGCCATCTTTCAGTTTGCGCTCAGCCCGTATGACAACTGGCAGCAGCTCGCGTGGCAAGGCGCGCTCATCATCACTTTCGCGATCCTCCTCCTGAGCATCATCGCGCGTGTGGCGGTCTCCAGGCTGGGTCCGGGGACGGGCCGCAAATGAGTGTGCCGCAGCGGCAGTTGGATACCGGGCGGCCGGAGGAGGGGGCCGCGGCCGTCAAAATCGAAGTGCGGCATTTGAACTTCTACTACGGCGCCGCGCACGCGCTGAAGGACGTAAGCCTCACGTTGCGCGACCGGAGCATCACCGCCTTCATCGGCCCTTCCGGATGCGGCAAGTCGACGCTGCTGCGCGTCTTCAACCGCATGTACGCGCTGTATCCGGGCCATCGCGCGGTCGGAGAGGTGCTGCTCGACGGGCAGGACATTCTCGCGCCGTCCGTAGACGTGGCGGACCTGCGGTTGCGCGTCGGCATGGTGTTCCAGAGACCGACCCCTTTCCCGATGTCGATCTTCGAGAATGTCGCCTTCGGGCTGCGCCTGTCGCGCGGAATGGGCAGGGGGGAGCTGCGCGAACGCGTGCAGGAGGCGCTCAGGGACGCTGCAATGTGGGAGGAGGTCAAGGACAAGCTGAACGAGGACGGGCGCAGCCTCTCCGGCGGGCAGCAGCAAAGGCTGTGCATTGCGCGTAGCATAGCGCTGGAGCCGGAAGTCATCCTGTTCGACGAGCCGACGGCCGCGCTCGATCCGATCTCGACCCTGCGGGTCGAGGAGACGCTGCAGAGCCTTCGCGAGAAATACTGCATCGCCATCGTGACACACAACCTGCAGCAGGCCGCCCGCGTGTCCAACTTCACGGCCTTCATGTACCTGGGCGAGCTCATCGAGATGGGATCCACCGGACAGATATTCACCGCGCCGAAGAACCGCCGGACGGACGACTACGTCACGGGCAGGTTCGGGTGAGCGCGGTGCCGAGCGATGACATGAAGCACGAACCCAGGCGAGCTGAGTCCAACACCGCAGGCGGCTCGGATGCCGGGCGCCGCTTCGGCGATGGCGGACTGAATCTCAAGCCGAGCGGCCGCGTGCACGTCCCCGAGACCCTCGAGGGCGGATCGCCCACCGGTCCGCTGGGAGACATCTCGGTCGCGGACGCGGTCTTCTCCTGCCGCGATGTCAACGTCTTCTACGGCGCCAAGCCGGCCCTCAAGAACGTCTCGATCGACGTCGCGCGCCGCCAGGTGCTTGCCGCCATCGGGCCCTCCGGCTGCGGCAAGTCAACCTTCCTGCGCTGCCTCAACCGCATGAACGACACCATCGCCGGCGCGCGCGTGACGGGCACCATCACTCTCGACGGCCAGGACATCTACTCCAAGCGCCAGGATCTCGCGCAACTGCGCGCGCGCATCGGCATGGTGTTCCAGAAGCCCAATCCCTTTCCGAAGTCGATCTACGACAACGTGGCCTACGGCCCGCGCATCCACAAGCTCGCCCGCAGCCGCGCCGACCTCGATGAGATCGTCTTCACCAGCCTGCAGCGCGCAGGCCTCTGGGACGAGGTCAAGGACCGTCTGAGCTCCTTCGCCACCGGTCTCTCCGGCGGCCAGCAGCAACGCCTCTGCATCGCCCGCACTCTGGCCGTGCAACCCGAAGTCATCCTGATGGACGAGCCGTGCTCCGCGCTCGATCCGATCGCCACCGCCCACGTGGAAGACCTGATCGAGCAGCTACGCGCCTCCTTCGCCATAGTGATAGTGACGCACTCGATGCAACAGGCCGCCCGCGTCTCGCAACGCACCGCCTATTTCTACATGGGTCAGCTGATCGAAGTCGGTGACACCGACCGCGTCTTCACCAACCCCCAGCACCGCCTGACGGAAGACTACATCACCGGCCGCTTCGGCTAGCGGCTACTCTGCCGCCCGCAACAGCTCATTGATCGAGGTCTTGGCGCGCGTCTGAGCATCCACGCGCTTGACGATCACCGCGCAGTAGAGTCCATATTTCCCATCAGCCGAAGGTAACGTCCCCGGCACCACCACGGACCCCGCCGGGACCCGCCCCTGCAATATCTCCCCCGTAGTACGGTCATAAATCCTGGTGCTCTGCCCGATGAACACCCCCATGGAAATGACCGACCCCGCTTCCACGACAACCCCCTCGACGACCTCCGACCGCGCTCCAATGAAGCAGTCGTCCTCGATGATCGTCGGGCTCGCCTGCAGCGGCTCCAGGACTCCCCCGATGCCCACACCCCCCGACAGATGAACGTTGCGCCCGATCTGCGCGCAAGACCCAACGGTCGCCCACGTGTCCACCATCGTGCCTTCGCCCACATATGCCCCGATGTTGACGTAGCACGGCATCAGCACGACGTTGGACGCCACAAACGCCCCTCTGCGAACCACCGCGTGTGGTACGACGCGCGCCCCCGCGGCCCGCAGCTCCGCCTCCGTCGAGCCCGCATACTTGAGCGGAACTTTGTCGTAAAACCGCGTGAATCCCCCGTCCATCACCACGTTGTCGCGGGTGCGGAAGTAGAGCAGCACCGCTTTCTTCAGCCACTCGTTGACGACCCAGATGCCGTCCTTCTGCTGCGCCACGCGGGCGCCGCCCGAATCGAGCAGCCCGATGCATTCTTCCAACACGTCCTCGAGTCCCGTCGGGATGTTCTTCGGGGTGATCTCGGCGCGGAACTCGAAAGCGGCGTCGATGGCGGACTGGAGATTCTTGAGGTCATTCATAATGGGTTCCGTTGCACGAATTCGCGGATGCGCTCGGCGGCCTCGACGCATTGCGCCACGGGCGGCACCAGCGAGATGCGCACGCGGCCGGCACCCGGGTTGCCGCCCGCGCCCTCCCGCGCAAGAAAACTGCCTGGCAGCACCGTCACCTTCTGGCTGGCGTAGAGGTCACGCACGAACCGCACGTCGTCGCCGCGAACATCCGGCCAGAGATAGAACGCCCCATCGGGCTTCGCGGCCTCGAGGCAGGGCGCGAGTATGGGCAGCACCCGCTCGAACTTTTCCTGGTACAGCCGGCGGTTGCGCGCCGCGTACTCCTCGTCCTCCCAGGCCGCGATGCTGGCCAGCTGCGTCGGCACCGGCATGGCGCTGCCATGATAGGTCCGATATTGCAGGAGCGGGGATATGATCCGCGGATCGCCGCAGACGAAGCCGGACCTCAAGCCCGGCACGCTCGAGCGCTTGGAGAGGCTATGGAAAACCACGCAGCGCTCGAAGCGGTCGTGACCGGCGGCGAGGCAGGCCTCGAGCAGGCCCGGGGGAGGCGAATTCTCGTCGAGGTAGATCTCGGCGTAGCACTCGTCGGCGGCAATGATGAAGTCGTGCCGCGCCGCGAGAGCGAGCGCATGCCGCAGGAAGTCGCGCGGCAGAGCCCTGCCGGTTGGATTTCCGGGACTGCACAGAAACAACACCCGACACCGCCGCCAGACGCTCTCGGGCACGGCATCGAGATCGGGCATGTAGGCGTTTGCGGCCGTAGTGGCGAGGAAATGCGGCTCGGCTCCGGCGAGCAGCGCCGCTCCTTCGTAGATCTGATAGAAGGGGTTGGGCATCAGCACCAGCGAATCGGCGCCACCGCCGACCGTCGCCTGTACGAATGCGAAGAGCGCCTCGCGGGTGCCGTTGACCGGCAGCACCATCACGTTCGGGTCGACGGTTCCGCCGCGCAGGCGGTAGCGTCTCTCGAGCCAAAGCGCGCACGCCGAGCGCAGCTCCGGCAGACCGGCGGTGCTCGGATAGGTGTCGAGACGGTGGAGATTGTCACGCAACGCGGCGAGCACGCTTGCCGGCGGCTCGTGTTGGGGCTCGCCGATCGACATTTTGATGTGGTTGAGGCGATCGGGTCCGCTCACCCCGGACAGGAGCTGCCCCAGGCGCTCGAAGGGATATGGATGCAACCGCGCCAGCAGCGGATTCGTCACGATGTCCCCCGCGACTCAAGCCGCATCGCGGCGGTCGAGGGCGCGTGTGAGACTTTCCCGCAGGCGATCGGCGGCGGCGGCGTCGAGGGGGCGGCCGTCGAAGTCGGTGACATAGAAGACGTCCTCGGCGCGCTCGCCGACTGTCATGATCTTCGCTGCCTGGAGCTCCACGCGTTCATCCATCAGCACTTTGCCTACGTCGCAGAGGAGGCCGGGGCGATCGCCCGCGGTCAGCTCGAGGACGGAGCGGCAGTTGCGCTCATCCACGCTGAGGGCGATCAGGGTGGCCGTGTGGAACATGCGCGCCTGGCGGGGCGCGCGCCGGTAGACGGTGAAGGGGGTGTCGTGCGGGTGCTGCAGGGAGCGCCACAGGGCGTGCTCGATCTCCTCCTGGCGGTCGCGATCGGTGATCGGGGCACCGTCGTCTTCCAACACATGGAAGAGGTCGAGGCTGTAGCCGTCGCCGGTCGGAGTGATCCGCGCATCGACGATGTTGAGTCCGAGCTGGTCGAGCACCGCGGTGGTGTGCGCGAAGCCATGGCGGCGCGCGCGGGTGTAGATGAGCACCGCGGTGGTGCCGCGCAGGCTCTGCGGGTCGAGCGCGATCAGGGGCTCATCGGACCTCGGGTCGCGCTCGGCGAGCAGGCGCGAGTGCCAGGCGACCTCTTCCGGCGAATGCTGCAGGAAGTACGTGGCGGAGAAGCGCGTCCAGGCGCGCTCGATGTCGGCGGCGGGGAGATTGCGCTCCTGCATCAGGCGGCGGGCGGCTTCCTGGGTCTCGCGCACCAGCTGCTCCTGGTCGATGGGCGCCTCGAGCCCGCGGCGCAGCGCGCGGCGCACGCGGTGATAGAAGTCGTGAAAGAGCGAGGCCTTCCATGAATTCCACAGCTTGGGGTTGGTGCCGCGCACGTCCGCGCAGGTGAGCACGTAGAGGTAGTCGAGATGCGCCTCATCGCCCACGGTGCGGGCGAAAGCGCTGATCACCTGCGGATCGCTGATGTCCTGCTTCTGCGCCGTGATCGAGAAAGTGAGGTGGCTGCGCACCAGCCAGGCCACCATGCGCGCATCGTAGGGCGAGAGCCCCTGCTCCAGGCAGAAGGCTTCCGCGTCCACCGCGCCGAGGTCGGAGTGATCGCCGCCGCGGCCCTTGGCGATGTCGTGGAAGAGGGCGGCGAGGTAGGCGACCTCGGGACGGGGCAGCTGCTGCATGATTCGCGAGGCTTCCGGCAGCTCGTGATCGTACCTCGGGATCGCGAACCGCCTGAGGTTGCTCACGACGAAGAGCGTATGGGCATCCACCGTGTAGGCATGGAAGAGGTCGTACTGCATCCGGCCGACGATGCGGCCGAACGCCGGGATGTAGCGCCCCAGCACACCGTAGCCGTTCATCCGCCGCAGCTCGTGGGTTACGCCGCTCGGCGCCCGCACGATCTCGAGGAAGAGCCGGTGGTGACGCGGATTCTGACGGAACTCCTCGTCGATCAGCCACAGGTTGCGCGCGACCGCGCGCATGGTGGCCGCGCGCACGCCCTTGATGTCGGGGTTCTGCTGCAGCAGCACGAAGAGCTCGAGCAGCGCCGAGGGAACGCGGGCGAACACATCCTCGCTGACGGCCTCGAGCGAGCCGTGGCGCACCTGGAAGCGGGAATTCAAGGGTCGGGGCGGCTCGCTCTCGCTCTGCACCGCCTCGCGGAAGAGCTGCAGCAGCAGCTCGTTCAGCAGGCTGACATCCTTGACCGTGCGGTAGTAGCGCTGCATGAACTGCTCTACGGCCAGCGTGTAGGACGCGTCCTCGTAGCCGAAGGTCTGCGCCAGCCTGAGCTGATGGTCGAAGAGCAGGCGGTCCTCGCGCCGCCCGGTGAGCACGTGCAGGCCGAAGCGCACCTTCCACAGGAAGGACTGCGCCTGCTTGAGGCGCCGCAGCTCCGCGAGCGTGAGGAAGCCGTTGGTGACGAGCCCATCGAGCGTGTCGGAGCCGAAGCGGCGCTTGGCGACCCAGGCGATGGTCTGGATGTCGCGCAGACCCCCGGGGCTGGTCTTGACGTTGGGCTCCAGGTTGTAGGCCGTGTCGTTGGCCTTCAGGTGGCGACCCGACTGCTCGCGTACCTTGGCCTCGAAGAATTCCTTCACCGGCCAGATCCGATCCGGCGCGAGCGCGGCCTGCATGTCGGCGACCAGCGCGGCGTTGCCCGAAAGGAGGCGCGCCTCGATCAGTGTCGTCATCACACTGACGTCGGCGAGGCTCTCCGCCGCGCATTCCTCCACCGTGCGCACGCTGTGCCCGACCTCGAGGCCGATGTCCCAAAGGAATGCGAGCAGCCGCTCGATCGCGCCGCGTTCCGGGGCGTCCGGCGCCCGGGGCACGAGCAGGAGGATGTCGATGTCGGAGCAGAGATGCAGCTCGCCACGCCCGTAGCCTCCGACGGCCACCAGCGCCCATGAGATCATCGAGGCGATCGAGTGCGTGCGCCACGACTCACGCAGCACCACATCGACCAGCGCCGCTCGCGCATGCACCAGCGTCTCGACCGGCTCTTCGGCGAGGAAGCGGGCTTTCAGATCTTCGTGAGCCTGGCGCAGCAGCTCCCGCCATGCGGCGCTCGATCCCTGTGCCTCGGCGAGCAGGGCCGGCAGACGCTGCAGCCAGGGCCAGCCGGTATCGGCGGGCGCAGCGGGCAGCGTTTCCTCGAGGAGATCGGCGTCTCCGGCGGCCATGGTCGTGCTCAGGGCACGTGCCGGTCGGCGCAGCCGAGCGTGAGCACCTCATGCCCCTGATCGGTGACCAACACCGTGTGCTCCCACTGCGCGGAGAGCGAGTGGTCCTTGGTGATCACCGTCCAGCCATCCGGCAGCAGGCGCACGTGCCGCTTGCCGGCGTTCACCATCGGCTCGATGGTGAAGGTCATCCCGGCCTTGAGCTCGAAACCCGTGCCGGGCTCGCCGTAGTGGAGGACCTGCGGGTCCTCGTGGTAAATGCGTCCGATGCCGTGACCGCAATACTCGCGCACCACGGAATAATTGTTCTGCTCCACGAAGGTCTGGATGGCGTGGCCGATATCGCCGAGCCGCGTGCCCGGACGCACCGTCTGGATGCCGCGCCACATTGCCTCGAAGCAGGTCTCGGCGAGGCGTTGCGCGTGTGCGGGCGGCTTGCCGACGAAGTACATGCGGCTGGTGTCACCGTGAAACCCGTCCCTGATCACGGTGACATCGATGTTGACGATGTCGCCCGCTTTGAGGCGCTTGTCATTGGGGATGCCGTGGCAGACCACGTGGTTGACCGAGGTACAGATGGTCTTGGGAAACCCGCGGTAGTTCAGGTTCGCCGGTATGGATTTCTGCACATCCACGATGTAGTCGTGGCAGATGCGGTCGAGCTCGTCCGTGGTCACCCCGGGTACCACGTACTCGGTGATCATGTCGAGCACATCGCCGGCGAGGCGCCCGGCGATGCGCATCTTTTCCTGTTCTTCGGGGGTTTTGGTCGTTACGTGCATGGTCTCTCGAATCATGGTATAAAGCGCCGCCTTTTTTGGCAATTATCGACGATTCATACACCACACGCGCATCGCTAAACCCGTCGGCTGGGTGTCCTCGCTTGGGATGAGGATGGCCCCGGGGATGCGCGGAGGCTCAACCCAAACAGGAGAATTCTCCATGTCCGGCGTGTCAATGCGACAGATGCTGGAGGCGGGGGTCCATTTTGGACACCAGACCCGCTTCTGGAACCCGAAGATGGCCCCTTTCATCTTCGGCGAGCGTAACAAGATCCACATCATCAATCTCGAGAAGACGCAGCCGCTTTACGCGGAGGCCGCCCAGTTCATCAAGGGCGTGGTCGCCGACGGCGGCAGGGTGCTCTTCGTCGGCACCAAGCGCTCCGCCCGCGAAGCAGTGCAGAAAGAGGCGCAGCGCGCCGGTCAGCCGTACGTCAACCAGCGCTGGCTGGGGGGCATGCTGACGAATTTCAAGACCATTCGCCAGTCGATCAAGCGGCTGGCCGAGATCACCGAGCTCGCCACCTCGGGCGCGCTCGACAAGCGCGGTAAGAAAGAGGCGACCCAGCTCCGCCGCGAGATGGAGAAGCTGGAAAGAAGCCTCGGCGGCATCAAGAACATGGAGTCACTCCCGGACGCGCTCTTTGTCGTCGACGTCGGACACGAGAAAATCGCTGTGGAAGAGGCGAGGAAGCTCGGCATTCCGCTGGTGGCGATCGTCGACACCAATTGCTCCCCCGACGGGATCGACTACGTGATTCCCGGCAATGACGATGCCATGCGCGCCATACACCTCTATGCCTCGGGCGTCGCCGATGCCGTGCTCGAGGGCAGGGAGGCTGTGCCGGCCGTCGCCGTAGGTGAGGATGAGTTCGTGGAGCTCGACGAGGCCGGTAATCCGCGCCGCAAGTCCGCGCGCGGCCGCCAGCAGAGGCCAGCGGCCACGGTGCGCAGCAAGAAGGCTCCCGCGCGCCGCCGGCCAGCGGCGGTGAAGGCCCCGGCGGGCGTCCCGGTCCCCGAGGAGGTCAGTACCGAAGAGGATGATCTGGAAGGCGAGGAGGTGCCGGAGGTTGTCGCTTCCGGCGGCACGAGCGACAAGGCACCGGTTCCGGCACGGCGTCCGAGCGGCGGTGGTGCCGGCCGGCGCAAACGCGCGGACTGACGGGAACGGGAGTCATGAGCATCTCAGCAGACACGGTCAAGCAGCTTCGCGAGCGCACCGGCGCCGGCATGATGGAGTGCAAGAAGGCCCTGGTGGAGACCGGGGGCGACCTCGACGCGGCCGCGGAGCTCATGCGCAAGCAGGGGCTCGCCAAGGCCGATAAGAAGGCGGCGCGCATCGCTGCCGAGGGTGTCATCGCGATCGAGCGTTCCGCCGATGGCCTCGCGGCCGCGATGGTGGAGGTCAACTGCGAGACGGACTTCGTCGCGCGGGAGCACGATTTTCGTGCCTTTTCCAAGGCTGTCGCCGCCCGCGTAGCGGCGGACCGTCCGCAGACACTCGAAGCCCTGCTGCAGGCGAAGCTCGAGGGCTCGGAGACCGTCGAGGAGCGCAGAAGGGCGCTGGTCGCCAAGATCGGCGAGAACATCGGCGTGCGGCGGTTCGTGGTCCTTACCGCGCCGCAGCATCTGGGGGCCTATACCCATGGCACCCGCATTGGAGCGCTGGTCGCGCTGCAGGGCGGGGATGCGCACCTCGCGCACGACCTTGCCATGCACGTCGCCGCGAGCAACCCGCGGTACCTCTCCCAGCGCGAGGTACCCGCCGAAGTGATGGCGAAGGAGCGCGAGATCCTCAGCGAGCAGGCTCGAGGGGAAGGCAAGCCGCCGGAGATCGTGGCCAAGATGGTCGAGGGGCGCTTGCGCAAGTCGCTGGGCGAGATCACGCTTCTCGGCCAGCCGTTCGTCAAGGATCCGGAGACGACCGTGGAGAAGCTGCTGAAGGGCGCCGGCGCGCAGGTAGCTGCGTTCGAGCGCTTCGAGGTCGGCGCGGGCATCGAGAAAAAGCAGGAGGACTTCGTGGCGGAGGTCATGGCCCAGGTGAAGGGCTCCTCCGGTCCGGGCAAGCACTGACGCCGCGGCAGCCGTTTCAAAAAAGCCCCGCCCAAGGCGGGGTTTTTTCCATCACGACGAGGCGATTTGGGATGACCGAAAGCAATAAGGCTCGCTTCTCCCGCATTCTCGTGAAGCTCTCAGGCGAGGCGCTGATGGGCCGTGGCGACTACGGCATCGATCCGGCGATCCTGAAGCGCATCGCGGGGGAGCTGCAGGAGATCGTCGGCCTCGGAGTGCAGCTCGCGGTCGTCGTCGGCGGCGGCAATATCTTCCGCGGCGCAGGCCTGGCGCGCGCCGGCATGGACCGGGTGGCGGGCGATCACATGGGCATGCTCGCCACCGTCATGAACGCGCTCGCCATGCAGGATGCTCTCGAGAGCCTCGGGCTCTATGCGCGCGTGATGTCCGCCATCCGCATCAACGAAGTCTGCGAGGACTACATCCGCCGCCGCGCCATCCGCCACCTGGAGAAGGGGCGGGTGGTCATCTGCGCCGCGGGAACCGGCAATCCGTTCTTCACCACCGACACCGCGGCGGCGCTGCGCGCAATCGAGATCAATGCCGAAGTGCTCCTCAAGGCCACCAAGGTGAATGGCGTGTACTCCGACGATCCGCTGCGCAATCCGGCCGCAATCCACTACACCCATCTCACCTTCGACCGGGTCCTCACGGAGAAGCTGAATGTCATGGATGCGACCGCGGTCGTGATGTGCCGCGACAACAACTTGCCTTTGCGGGTCTTCAATCTCAACAATGCCGGCGACCTCACGCGCATCGTGCGCGGCGACGAGGTTGGTACCAGCGTGACCTGCGAGTAGGCCGCGTCCGGGAGATAGAAATGCTCGAAGACATCAAGAAAGACGCTCGTGAGCGCATGGCCAAATGCGTGCAGAATTTCCAGACGGACCTGAAGAAGCTGCGTACCGGAAGGGCGCATCCGAGTCTGGTCGAGCACCTGAAGGTCGATTACTACGGCTCGGAGGTACCGCTGCAGCAGGTGGCCAGCATCGCGGTCGAGGAGGGCCGCACGCTCGTCGTCTCGCCGTGGGAAAAAAGCGTCGTGCAGGCGATCGAGAAGGCCATCTTCAAGTCGGACCTCGGCCTGACGCCCATGACGGCCGGCACCGTGATCCGCATTCCCATGCCGCCCCTGACCGAGGAGCGGCGCCGGGACATCACGAAGGTGCTGCGGCATGACGCGGAGAGCGCGCGGGTCGCCGTGCGCAACGTGCGCCGCGACGTCATGACCGATGTGAAGGAAATGCTGAAAGAGAAGATGATCTCGCAGGATGACGAGCATCGCGCAGAAGGGGAGATCCAGAAGCTCACCGACAAGCACGTCGCTGACATCGAGCAGCTTCTGGTGGCCAAGGAAAAGGAAGTGATGCAGGTTTGATGTATACCGTGCCCCGGCACATCGCGATCACGATGGACGGCAACGGCCGCTGGGCGGCGGCGCGCGGCCTGGCGCGATCCGCCGGTCACAAGGCGGGCCTGATTCCGGTGCGTCTCTGCGTCGAGGAGTGCAGCCGGCTCGGAGTCGAAGCGCTGACGCTCTTCGCCTTCTCGAGTGAGAACTGGTCGCGGCCGGCAGAGGAAGTGGCGAGCCTGATGGGCCTGTTCTTCGAAGCGGTGGATCGGGAGATTGCGGAGCTGCACCGCCAGCGCGTGCGCGTGCGCTTCATCGGCAACCGGCAGCGACTCTCCGTGCGCCTGCAGGCGCAGATCGCCGCCGCCGAGCAGCAAACCGCCGGCAACACGGGCCTGAAACTGCAGGTGGCCGTGAGCTACGGCGGGCGCTGGGACATCGTCCAGGCTGCCCGCGAGCTCGCGACCCAGTGCGTGAGCGGTGCCTTACGGCCAGCCGAAATCGACGAGGACCGTTTCGGCTCGGCGCTCGAGCTGCGCGGCCTGCCGGACGCGGATCTGCTGATCCGCACCGGCGGCGAGCGGCGGATCAGCAACTTCCTGCTGTGGAATATCGCCTACGCGGAGCTTTATTTCAGTGATCGGCTGTGGCCGGATTTCGACAAGACGGAGCTGTCCGCCGCGCTCGAGTTCTTCGCGGGCCGGGAGCGGCGTTTCGGCCAGACGACCGGACAGATGAAAGCCCGCGGCCCGTGAGCGAGTCGCTGCGCAAACGAGTTGCCACCGCCGCCGTCCTCATTGTGATGCTGCTCGTGGTGCTTTTCTGGCTGCCCGCGATCGCGACAGTTGCGGTCCTCACCGTCGTGGTGCTCACGGGTGCGTGGGAGTGGTCGGCCTTCCTCAAGCTGTCCGCCCCGCGAGCGCGGGCCGGGTACGTCGCTCTGGTCGCGATGCTCCTGCCTCTCGCGTGGCTGGCGACGCGCACTCCGGCCGGCCTCGAGGCACTCCTGGGACTCGCGCTCCTTTGGTGGCTGGTCGCGCTGATGTGGATCGTGGTCGCGCCACGACGGGTGCGGCCCTGGTCGGCGGGACTCGCGGGACTCCTCTCGCTGGTACCGGCCTGGCTGGCGCTGACGCACCTGCGGTACGTGACCCCGCATGGATCGGAGTGGGTGCTCTTCTCCCTGGTGCTCGTCTGGATGGCCGATATCGGCGCCTATTTTTTCGGCCGGCGGTTCGGCCGGCGCCGTCTCGCCCCCGCCGTTTCCCCCGGCAAGACCTGGGAAGGAGCCCTCGGCGGGCTCGTCGCGAGCGGTATCGTTGCTGTCGCCGGCGGCGCCTGGTTCCGGCTGCCGCTGCAGCAGTTCCTGCTGCTCTGCCTGGCGGCGGTGGCTTTCTCCATCGTCGGCGATCTCACCGAAAGTCTGCTGAAGCGCTTCGCGGGAATGAAAGACAGCGGTACGCTCTTTCCAGGGCACGGCGGCGTGATGGACCGGATCGATAGCGTCACTGGAGCCGTGCCCGTGTTGCTGCTCGGCCTCACTTTTCTAGGAGTCCTGCCATGATCGGTGTGGTCGTCTTGGGTTCCACCGGCTCCATCGGCGAGAGCACGCTCGATGTGCTCGCGCGCCATCCGGATCGCTTCCGGCTCGTGGCGCTCGGCGCCAACCGCAGCGTCGACAAACTCGCTGAGCAGATCCGTCGCTTCCGGCCCGCGTATGCGGCCATGGCCGATGAGCGGGCCGCGCGCGAGCTCGTCGCGGCGTTGGGGGCCGATGCGGGCGCGACGCGCGTTCTCGCGGGTGTCGGCGCGCTCACGGAGATTGCGACTCTGCCTGAAGCCGATTGCATCATGGCTGCGATCGTGGGCGCCGCGGGACTGCATTCCACACTCGCCGCCGCGCGTGCCGGCAAGCGTCTGCTGCTCGCGAACAAGGAATCGCTCGTCATGTCGGGACCGCTGCTGATGGATGCGGTGCGTGAGAGCGGCGCCACGCTGTTGCCCATCGACAGCGAGCACAACGCCATCTTCCAGTGCCTGCCGGCCGGCTCGCGCACCGGTGAGGCCCCGAAGGGCGTGCGCCGCATCCTCCTCACCGCATCCGGCGGTCCGTTTCGCGACTGGCAGCCGGACGCCATCGCCGCAGCAACTCCCGAGGCGGCCTGTGCGCATCCCAACTGGGTAATGGGACGGAAGATCTCGGTCGATTCGGCGACCCTGATGAACAAAGGGCTCGAGCTCATCGAGGCCTGCTTCCTCTTCGCGCTGACGCCCGAGCGCGTCGAGATCGTCGTCCATCCGCAGAGCATCATCCATTCGCTGGTCGAATACCTCGATGGCTCGGTCCTCGCGCAGCTCGGGTCGCCGGATATGCGCACTCCGATCGCCTACGCGCTCTCCTGGCCCGAGAGAATGGCTTCCGGTGTAGAATTCCTCGATCTGGTCAAGACCTCGCGGCTCGACTTCCGCGCTCCGGACCCGCAGAAATTCCGCTGCCTGGCGCTGGCACAGTCGGCGGCGCGGGCCGGCGGGCTGACTCCGGTCGCCCTGAACGCCGCCAATGAGGTCGCCGTCCACGCGTTTCTGGAGCGCCGATTGAACTTTCCCGGCATCGCCGCAGTCATTGAAGAAGTGGTCACACGATGTCCCGCGGGGGCTATTGGCGGGCTGGACGATGTGCTGGCGGCCGACGCAGAGGCCAGGCGGCTCGCGTCCGAGCGCATCGACGGCGGGCTGCGTGCGGCCGGGGGGCGCTCGCTCGAGGGCGCGCGGGCATGAGCGTCGTCTGGTACACACTGTGGTTCGTCATTGCCGTCGGGCTGCTGGTCACCATTCACGAGTTCGGCCACTTCTGGGTCGCGCGGCGGCTCGGCTTCAAGGTGCTCAGGTTCTCGGTCGGCTTCGGACAGCCGCTGTGGTCGCGCCGGGTCGGGCCCGATCGGACGGAGATTGCCATCGCGCCCATCCCGCTCGGCGGTTATGTCAAGCTGCTGGACGAGCGCGAAGGCCCCGTACCGCCCGAGGATCTGGCGCGGTCCTTCACTCGCAAGCACCCTTTCCAGCGGATCCTGGTGCTGCTCGCCGGGCCCGGTTTCAACATCCTGTTCGCGATCCTGGTGCTCGCCGGCATCATGTGCGTGAACGGCATTACGCAATATCTGCCGGTGGTGGGCGATGTGACGCCCGGCTCGATCGCGGCGGGCGCCGGGCTGCGCTCCGGAGATACCATCGTCGCAATCAACGGCTCGCAGGTCGGCGAGCAACAGGGTGTCATCTTCGGCCTCCTCGATGCGATGAGCTCGCGCGGCGATGCAGACCTGACCGTGCGCAACGGCAAGGGAGAGGCCCGCAGCGTCGATCTCAACGTAAGCGACCCCACCGCCCGCCGCCGCCTCACCGCGCTACCGGATATGTTCACCGGCCTGGGCTTCCAGTTCTGGGAGCCGCCGATGCCGCCTGTACTCAGTCACGTGTTGCCGGACGGCCCCGCGGCGCGCGCGGGACTGCAGGCGGGAGATCGGATCCTGTCGATCAACGGGCAGGCAGTGAAGGACTTCGACGACGTCGTCGCGCAGGTGACTCCCCATCCGGGCGGTACCATCAGTCTGGCCTTCGAGCGCGACGGCCAGGCGCACACCGTGCAGGTGGAAGTCTCGAGCGAGGAGGCCGACGGCAAGTACGTCGGCCGCATCGAGGCGGAAGGCGAGCTGCCGACGGACATACCGTACCCGCCCGGCATGGTGCGGCACCTGAGCGTGTCGCCCGTCGCGGCCCTGGGGCGCGCCACCGAGGAGGCGTGGGACATGACGGCGCTGCAGGGAACGCTCTTCTGGCGCATGATGCTCGGCCAGGTGTCGCTCAGGAACCTGAGCGGGCCGGTATCGATCGCCCAGTACGCCGGTCAGTCGGCCAGCGAGGGGGCGAGCGCGTTCCTCGACTTTCTGGTGCTGATCTCGCTGTCGCTCGGCTTCCTGAACCTGCTGCCGATACCCATACTCGACGGCGGCCAGATCGTCTTTCAGCTGGTGGAGTGGGTGAAAGGCAGCCCGATGTCGGAGCGGGCGCAGGCCTTCGGGCAGCAGGTGGGGATCGCGCTGCTGATCCTCCTCATGGGGGTGGCGCTCTTCAACGATATCGCGCGCCAGTTCAGTTGAGTCTTTGACAGCCAGAGCAGGACCCAAGAGGTCCGCGCAAACCCGCCGCGGCGCTGCCGTCGCGGCGAGCGGGGGCGGATTTTACGTGATCGATGCAACAGTTGGGGCCGGAAGAGCCCGAAAGTGACAAAGTTGGGTATCAGAACATGAAGTCTCGAGTCGTACTGCTGGCCTCGGTCGCACTGGCCGTCCACGCGACGATCGCGCTCGCGCAGGCCCAGATCCAGTCTACGGACTCGAGCTTCACGGTCGGCGACATCAAGGTGGAGGGCCTGCAGCGCATCTCCGAGGGCACGGTATTCAATTACCTGCCGGTGAACATCGGCGATCACCTGACGACCGGGCGGGTGCGCGAGGCGATTCGCGCCCTCTATGCCACCGGCTTCTTCCGTGACGTCGAGCTGCGCCGCGAGGGCAACACCCTGATCGTGGTGGTGCTGGAGCGGCCCTCGATCGAGAGCTTCACCATCTCCGGCAACAAGGACATCAAGACCGACGAGCTGCAGAAATCGCTGCGCAACATCGGGCTCGCGCCCGGCAAGATCTTCGACCGCTCCGTGCTCGATGACGTCACGCAGTCGCTCACCGACGAGTACTACAGCCGCGGCAAGTACGGCGTCGGCATCGACAACACAGTCACCTCGGACACGGACAACCGCGTCAAGATCGCGATCAAGATCCGCGAAGGCGACCGGGCGGTGATCCGCTCCATCAACATCGTGGGCGACACGAAGTTCAAGCAGAAGGAGGTCCTGCAGAGCTTTCAGCTCAAGACCCCGAACTGGCTCTCCTGGTACAAGCAGGACGACCGCTATTCGCGCGAGTCACTGCAGGGCGACCTCGAGCGGCTGCGCGATTACTACATGGACCGGGGCTACGCCAACTTCCAGATCAATTCCACCCAGGTGCAGATCACGCCCGAGAAGAACGACATCTTCATCGACGTCAACATCACGGAAGGGCGCGTCTACAAGATCTCCTCGGTCAAGCTCGCCGGCATCTTCGTGGTGCCGAAGCCGGAGCTCGAGCGCCTGGTCGAGATCCAGCCGGGGGAGATCTTCAACCGCAAGCTCATCACCGCCACCCAGAAGCTGATCCAGGACCGCCTGGGCGAGGACGGCTACGCCTTCGCCAAGGTCGATCCGGTGCCGACCCCCGACGACAGCAATCACACGGTCGCACTCACTTTCTTCATCGATCCGGGCAACCGCGTCTACGTACGCAACATCGTCTTCTCCAACGAGACGTCGATCAACGATGTGGTGCTGCGCCGCGAGATGCGCCAGCTCGAGGGCGGCTGGCTCTCCAACGTCGCGCTCGAGCGCTCCAAGCAGCGCATCCAGAGGCTCCCTTACGTCAAGGACGTGAGCTACTCCACGACGCCGGTGGCGGGGTCGCCCGACCAGGTCGACGTGAACTACAAGATCACGCAGGGACCGGCCGCGCAGCTCTCGGGCGGCATCGGCTACTCCGCGACCTACAAGCTCATGCTGAACGCGAACTATGCCGATGCCGACTTCCTCGGCACCGGCAACCGCTTCGCGATAGACCTGTCGGGCGGCGCGTACAACAAGACCTACAACGTCTCGTACACCAACCCGTATATCACCCAGAATGGGATCGGGCAGACGCTGTCGGTGACCTACAGCGACGTCACGCAGTTCGTCTCCTCGTCATCGAACTTCTCCTCCAAGACGCTCAGCCTCGGGCCGACCTGGAGCATCCCGATCTCCGAGTTCCAGTTCCTGCAGTTCGGCGCGGTCTTCGAGAGCTCGCAGCTCCTCACCACTTCCTACAGCAGCGCCCAGCAGGCGAACGAATGGGTACTGGAGAACGGCCACGCGTACACCCGCCTGGTGCACGAGGACTACACCAATAACGATTACGAGCTCTTCGGCACCAACTTCAACAACGTGCTGTTCGTCGCCGGCTGGGGCATCGACTCGCGCAACCGCTCGCTGTTCGCCGATCGGGGCAACCGCACCGCGATCACCGCGCGGATCACCTCCCCCGGTAGCGTGGTGCAGTACTACATGGCGGATTTCAGCTTCCAGCAGTATGTGCCGATCTGGCCGGATCACCTGACGCTGTCGCTGTTCAACACCGTGGACTACGGTGGGGCGCTCGGCAAGACGACCGCCATTCCGCCCTTCCAGCAGCTCTTCGGCGGCGGCCCGGACTCGGTGCGCGGCTTCCGCGAGGACTGGCTCGGGCCGCGCGACAACTTCGGCAACCCCTACGGCGGCAACTTCCGCATCACCAGCCAGAACGAGCTCATCCTGCCGATGCCGGCGAAATGGCGCCAGAGCGCCCGGGTGAGCCTCTTTTTCGACATGGGGAACATCTTCTACACCGGCAACAAGATCCAGTTCTTCGGGCCGGACGGGGTGACGCCGGTGAACTACCACCTGAATGGCTGGGGCGACCTCAAGCGCTCCGTCGGCCTCGCCGTCCAGTGGCTGGCACCCCTCGGGCTCTTCCGGTTCAGCTTCGGTGTGCCGCTGAACGCGAAGCACAGCACCCTCTGCGGGGCCGGCAACAGCTGCACCTGGGGGGATGAGACCGAGGGCTTCCAGTTCTCGGTCGGCAATGCCTTCTAAGGGGATGCTATCATTGCTGGCTTCGCCGCCTTAGACGGCGTTCGATCATAATCCGAGGTGGGTTTCCGTGAAGCGCTTGATCAGGTTGAGCTCGGGGGTTTGCAGAGTGGTGATTGCCGGGGGGCTCGCGACGGTGCTGGCCGTGGCTGCCGTCACGCCGGCGCAGGCGCAGGCGGCGGCCCTGCGGATCGCTTACGTGAATTACAGCCAGCTGATACAGGCTTCGCCGCAGGCGCAGTCGGCCGTGGCGCAACTGCGCGCGGAATTCGAGCCCAAGCAGCGCAATCTCCAGGGCGAGGCGACTGAGCTCAAGGCCCGCGAGGCCACGCTGAAGAAGAACGAGGCCACCATGACGCAGGACCAGCGCGATGCGGCGGAGCTCGATCTGCGGGAGCGGTATCAGGATCTGGCACGCAAGCAGACCGAGATCCAGGACGACGTCAACACGCGCCGCAACGAGCTGATGTCGGAGCTGCAGCGCACCCTGGTGCAGGTCGTGCAGAACTACGCCAAGCAGCAGCACTTCGACCTCGTGCTCGCCGATGGAGTCATCTACGCCAACTCGGCGCTCGACATCACCCCGGCGATTCTTTCGGCCCTGAAGTCGCAGGCCCCGGCAGCGCGCCGCGCCCCGGCCCGCAGCAAGTAAACGAAGCACGGCGCGGACGCCGCGGCGCGTTCCTCCATGGGCGTCTCACTCGGGGAGCTCGCGGTCCGGTTCGGCTGCGAGCTGCGCGGCGATCCCGATCTGCGTGTCGACCGCGTAGCTACGCTTGCCAACGCGGACTCGCACTCCCTGGCCTTTCTCGCCAATCCGCACTACCGCCAGCAGGCCGCAACGACGGGGGCGGGCGCGGTGGTGCTGGACGCAGCCAGCGCGGCCCATTGCTCGGTCGCTGCCTTGGTCTGCGAGAACCCGCACGCCACCTATGCCAGGATCGCCGCCGTCCTCCACCCGTTCCCGGCCGCACCGCCCGGAACACACCCATCGGCGGTAGTCGCCTCGGGCGCGCGGATTGACCCCAGCGCGCACGTTGGCGCGCTCAGCGTGATCGGGGAGGGTGCAATCATTGGTGCGCGCGCGTTCATCGGTCCGCACTGCCTCGTGGAAGAGGGGGTGACGGTGGGTGAGGACGCGCGCCTCACCGCGCGCGTGACGGTATGTCGCCGCGTGGAGATCGGGGCGCGTACCGTGATCCAGCCGGGCGCCGTGATCGGCGGCGACGGCTTCGGTTTCGCCCAGGAGCGCGGCCGTTGGATCAAAGTGCCGCAGACAGGAACTGTGCGCGTTGGGCCCGATGTCGAGATCGGCGCCAACACCACCGTTGACCGCGGAGCGATCGAGGATACGGTCATCGAGGAGGGCGTGAAGCTCGACAATCTGATCATGATCGCCCACAACGTACGGGTTGGTGCCCATAGTGCGCTGGCCGCGTGCGTCGGGATCTCAGGCAGCACGACCGTCGGCCGCCGCTGCATGATTGGAGGCCAGGTAGGTATCGGTGGACACCTTACGATCAGCGACGATGTGATCATCACCGGCTGCACCATGGTCAGCCATTCCATCCCGCGCCCCGGCGTATACTCCGGTGGCATTCCGCTCGAAGAGGCTCATGTCTGGCGCCGGCTGGTCGCGCGCTTCAAGCGCATCGATTCCCTCGCCACACGCCTGAAGGCGCTAGAGCGCAACACCTCCCCCGGCCCCGATCAGGAAGAGGATGATGACTGACTCGATGCTGCTCGATATCCAAGGCATTCTGCGCTACCTGCCGCACCGTTATCCTTTCCTGCTGGTCGACCGCGTGCTCGAGTGGCACAGCGGCAAGAACATCCGGGCGCTGAAGAACGTCACCTACAACGAGCCGTTTTTCCCCGGTCATTTCCCCGGGCGGCCGGTCATGCCGGGCGTCATCATCATCGAGGCGCTGGCTCAGACGGCGGGCATCCTCACCTTCCTCAGCGCCAACGTGATCCCGGATGCGGAGACCCGCTTCTACTTCGTCGGCATCGACAAGGCGCGCTTCAGGAAGCCGGTGGAGCCCGGTGACCAGCTGGTGCTCACCGCCCAGGTGGAGCGCTATCTGAAAGGCATCTGGCGCTTCTCCACCGCGGCCCTGATCGGCGACAACGAAGTGGCGCACGCGGAAATCATGGTAGCGCCGGAGACCACGAAGTGATCGATCCACACGCCATCGTCTCGCCGCGAGCGGAGCTGGCGGCGGACGTTGACGTGGGTCCCTTCAGCGTGATCGGTCCCGGTGTGCGCATAGGTCCGGGCACGGTGGTCGGCCCCCACGCCGTCATCACCGGCCTGACGACGATCGGCGCCAACAACCACATCTATCAGTTCGCCTCGCTCGGAGATGCGCCGCAGGACAAGAAATACGCGGGCGAGCCCACTCGCCTCGAGATCGGCGACCGCAACGTCTTCCGCGAGAGCTGCACGATGAATCGCGGCACCAGCCACGACAGGGGCGTGACCCGCATCGGCGACGATAATCTCTTCATGGCCTACTCGCACGTCGCCCACGACTGCGTGGTGGGAAGCAACACGGTGTTCGCAAACTGCGCCTCGCTTGCGGGCCACGTCGAGATCGGCGACTGGGTCATTCTCGGCGGCTTGTCGGCGGTCCATCAGCATTGCAAGATAGGCGCGCATGCATTTCTGGCAGGCGGCGCGATCGTCACTCGCGACGTTCCCCCCTACGTCATGGTCGCGGGTAATCCCAGTGCCCCGCACATGGTCAACTCGGAGGGCTTGAAGCGCCGCGGCTTCACGGAGGATCAGGTCCGCTCCGTGCGCGAGGCCTACCGTCTCGTCTATCGCTCCGATCTGAAGCTCAGCGAGGCGCTCGAGCGGCTCGATCCATCCGCCAAAGAGCGTCCCGAGCTGCGGCTGTTCGTCGACTTCATCCGCAGCTCGACGCGCAGCATAATCAGATGACGCAGGCGGCGCCGCTGCGCGTCGGCATCGTCGCGGGAGAATCATCGGGAGATCAACTCGGCGCGACCCTGATTGCCGCGCTGCGCGAGCGTGTCCCCGATCTGCAATGCTTCGGGGTCGCGGGACCGAAGATGATCGCCGCCGGCTGCGACGCCTGGACGGGCGCGGAGGAGCTCGCGGTGATGGGCCTCACCGAAGTGCTGGCGCATCTGCCGCGGCTGCTGCGGCTGCGGGCCGCGCTGACTACCCGGTTTCTCGCATCCCGTCCCGATGTGTTCGTCGGGATCGATGCGCCCGAGTTCAATCTCGGACTCGAGAAACGCCTGCACGCCAGGGGCCTCAGGACTGTTCAGTATGTGAGCCCGCAGGTTTGGGCGTGGCGTCAGGGCAGAATCCGCAATATCGGCCACGCCTGCGATCTGGTGCTTTGCCTGTTGCCTTTCGAGACTGCCTTCTACTCCCGCCACGGTGTGCCGGCGGCGTTCGTCGGTCATCCACTCGCCGATCAGATTCCGCTGGAGGTCGACCGGGAAGGCGCGCGCGCGGCGCTCGGCTTGAAGGCTGCCACCACCATCGTGGCACTCCTGCCGGGCAGCCGTGTCGGCGAGGTCGAGCGGTTGGGGACGGATTTTCTGCAGGCCGCCGCCTGGCTTGCCGAGCGCCGTCCGGACTTCGAGTTCATCGCGCCCATGGCGACGGCACGCGCTCGTGAGGTCTTCGAGAGCAAACAAGCGGAAGTCCCTGCCGCACCGAAGGTTTTGTTGCTGGAGGGACGCGCTCAGCAGGCACTCGCGGCATGTGATGCGGCGATCGTCGCCTCGGGAACCGCTACACTGGAGACACTGCTGTCGCGCCGCCCGATGGTCGTGGCGTATCGTTTCGGCGCGCTCACCGCATTCCTGCTGCGAAGACTGCGACTGGTCAAGGTGCCGTACTTCTCGCAACCGAATCTGCTCGTCGGACGGCCGCTCGTGCCCGAGCTCTTGCAGGAGCAGGTGAGCGGTGCCGCGCTCGGCGAAGCGCTCCTCGGCCGGCTGTCCGATCCGGCGTATCTGCGGCAGCTCGACGAGGAATTCCGCAAGATCCACCAGACCCTTCGCGGTGGCGCGGCAGCGCGCGCGGCCGAGGCGATCCTGGCGCTGCTTCGTGCCCCGCTCGCGCGGCAGGCCCGGTGGTGAGCCCACACAAGCGCATGCCCCGCGCACCACGGCGCGCCACCCAGGCCGATCTGTGGCCTGCCGGTCCGCGTCCGGCGGGCGCTGCGCGCCGTGTTGCCGGTGTCGATGAGGCGGGCCGCGGCCCGCTCGCCGGGCCGGTCGTCGCCGCCGCGGTCATCCTGCACCCACGCCGTCGCATCGAGGGACTCGCCGACTCCAAGGTCCTCACGCCGCCGGAGCGGGCGCGGCTCGCACCGATCATCCGCGCCCGTGCCCTGGCTTGGGCGGTCGCGTGGGCCGACCGTGACGAGATCGACGCGCTGAATATTCTCGGCGCGACGTTTCTCGCGATGCGCCGCGCGCTCTTGCGCCTGCCGGTGTGTCCCACGCACGTGCAGGTCGACGGCAACCGACTGCCGCCGCTGGCCGATCTGCAGCTCGGCTGCACCGTGGAAGCCATCATCGAGGGCGATGCGCGCATCGCCGCGATCAGCGCCGCCTCGATTCTCGCCAAGACTTACCGGGATGCCATGATGGAAGCGCTCGATCCCTGCTATCCCGGCTTCGAGCTCGCCGCGCACAAGGGCTATGGCACTCCCGCGCACCTCGAGGCGCTGCGGACGCGCGCGCCCTCGCCGCAGCACCGCCGCTCCTTCAGCCCGGTGAAGGTGGCGCTGGGCTCATTGCCCGATCCGCAGTGCGAGCTGCCCCTGACCGGCACCGACACGGAGTCCTGACATGTCCGCCGGCTTCGTACACCTGCGCCTGCACACCGAGTATTCGCTGATCGACAGCGTCGTGCGCGTGCCGGAGCTCATCGAGGCCGTCGCCGCCGCCGGCATGCCCGCCGTCGCCGCCACCGACCAGAGCAACCTCTTTGCGATGGTGAAGTTCTACCGCGCCGCGCTCGCGCGCGGCGTCAAGCCCATCATCGGCGTCGACCTGCTGGTCCGCGAGGCCGGCGAACGCCAACAGCCGACACGCATCACGCTCATCTGCCAGAACCAGACCGGCTACCTCAATGCCACGCGTCTCGTGAGCCGCGCCTACCTCGAAGGCCAGCAGCGCGGGGCGCCGCTGATCGAGCGCGACTGGCTCACCGTAGAGACGCTCGATGGACTGATCGGGCTCTCCGGCGCAACCGAGGGCGATGTCGGGCGCGCGCTGGTGAACGGCCGCGAGGCGGACGCCGCCCGCGCTCTCGATCGCTGGCTCGCGCTGCTCCCTGACCGCTACTACATCGAGCTGCAGCGCCTCGGCCGCGCCGATGAAGAGGGCTACATCGCCGCCGCCGTCAACCTTGCCGGCCGCCGCGGCGTCCCGGTAGTCGCTACCAACGATGTGCGCTTCCTCAAACCGAGCGACTTCGAGTCGCACGAAGCGCGCGTCTGCATCCACGACGGCGCTCTGCTGGCCGACGCCAATCGCGTTCGCCGTTATACAGCCCAACAATACCTGCGCTCCCCCGAGGAGATGACGCGCCTCTTCGCCGACATCCCGGAAGCGCTGGCCAACTCCGTCGAAATAGCGCGCCGCGCCAGCCTCGCCCTCAAACTCGGCCAGGTGCGCCTGCCTCCCTATCCGGTTCCCGGCGGCATGACGACCGAGGAATTCCTGCGCCAGGAGGCCGGGTCGGGGTTCGAGATGCGGTTGACGGAGCTCGGCGGCGTCAACGCCGCGGTCTACAGGAAGCGCCTGCAGAGCGAGCTCGATGTCATCTGCCAGATGGGCTTCGCCGGCTACTTCCTCATCGTCGCCGACTTCATCCGCTGGGCCAAGGAGAACGACATCCCGGTGGGCCCGGGTCGCGGCTCCGGCGCCGGCTCCCTGGTCGCCTACAGTCTGCGCATCACCGATCTCGATCCCCTCCGCTACGATCTCCTCTTCGAGCGCTTCCTGAATCCGGAGCGCGTGTCCATGCCCGACTTCGACGTCGATTTCTGCATGGAGGGCCGGGACCGCGTGATCGACTACGTCGCCGGGCGGTATGGCCGGGAGCGCGTCTCGCAGATCATCACGTACGGCACCATGGCTGCAAAGGCGGTCGTCCGCGACGTCGGCCGCGTGCTGGGTATGACTTATGGCTTCGTCGACAAGATCGCCAAGCTCATTCCTTTCGAGCTCGGCATCACCCTCGATGACGCATTGGAGAAGGAGCCCGAGCTCAAGCGCCTGTACGGCGCCGAAGAGGATGTCCACAACCTCATTGATCTCGCCCGCTCACTGGAAGGCCTGACACGCAACGCCGGCATGCACGCGGGCGGCGTCGTCATCGCCCCGTCCGTCCTGACGGATTTTGCGCCGCTTTATTGCGATGAGTCGGGCGGCAGCCTCGTCACCCAGTTCGACAAGGACGACGTCGAGGCGGCCGGCCTGGTGAAGTTCGACTTCCTGGGCTTGCGCACGCTCACTGTCATCGACTGGACGGTGAAGGCAATCAACGCGCGCCGCGCGCAGGCCAGCGAGGCCGCGCTGGACATCACGAAGATACCTTTGGACGACGCCTTCGCCTACGACAGAGTGTTCAAGAGGGCGCAGACGGTCGCGGTCTTCCAGTTCGAGTCCGGCGGCATGCAGCGGATGCTCAAGGACGCGAAACCTGACCGCTTCGAGGACATCATCGCCCTGGGCGCGCTCTACCGGCCAGGACCAATGGAGCTGATCCCGGAATACGTCGCCTGCAAACACGGCAAGAAGCCCGAGTACCTGCATCCGGACATGGAGCAGGTGTTGGGCGTGACATACGGTGTATTCGTCTACCAGGAGCAGGTGATGCAGATCGCCCAGCGCCTGGCCGGATACACCCTCGGCGGCGCCGATCTGCTGCGCCGCGCAATGGGCAAGAAGAAGCCGGAGGAGATGGCCAAGCAGCGTGGCGTGTTCGTCGCCGGGGCTGCCGCGCGCGGCATCGAGGCGAGGATCGCCAATGCGATCTTCGACCAGATGGAGAAGTTCGCCGGTTACGGCTTCAACAAGAGCCACGCGGCGGCCTATGCGCTGCTCTCGTACCAGACCGCCTACCTCAAGGCGCACTTTCCCGCGGCCTTCATGGCGGCCATGCTGTCCGCGGACATGGATCACACCGACAAGGTCGTGACGCTGATCCACGAATGCGACGCCATGAAGCTCGATGTGCGTCCGCCCGATATCAACACCTCGCTCTACGAGTTCACCGTCGAAGGTGACAGCGCCATCCGCTACGGCCTGGGCGCGGTGCGCGGCGTGGGGGAGGGGGCCGTGGAGGCGGTCATCGCCGAGCGCGAGGCCCGCGGGGTTTTCACCAGCCTCGAGGACCTCTGTCGGCGGCTCGATCTGCAGAAGATCAATCGGCGGGTGTTGGAGGCGCTGCTGCGCTCCGGCAGCCTCGATGCGCTCGGACCCAACCGCGCGACGCTCATGCACCGCCTGCCGTCGGCAATGCAGCTCGGCGATCAGAACTCCAAGGCCCATGAGGCGGGACAGAACGACCTGTTCGGGCTCGGTCCCGCGCCGCCGTCTACCCAGCAGTCCGCGCCCGCATTGCGCGTCGATGGCCCGGTGCTGAGGGAATGGACGGAAGCGGTACGCCTCGCCGGCGAGCGGGAAACGCTCGGCCTTTATCTCACCGGCCACCCGGCGAAAAGCTACGCGTCGCTCCTCGCCTGTGTCGCCTCACATTGGATCGGGGACCTGGCGAGTGAGAGGCCGATGCCGGGCACCGAGCCGGTGCGCTTCGGCGGCGGCAAGCCGGCGACGGTCGGCGGTTTGGTCGACGAAGTCAAGAAGCGCGGGCCACGCTTCATTGTGACGCTGGACGACGGTACCGGGCGAGTCGAAGTGACGCTCTTCGAGGACGTCTATCAGAAGTATCGCGACGTCGTCGCAAAGGACGCGTTGGTGCTGGTCGAGGGCACGCTGCGCTTCGACGATTTCAGCGATGGCTGGCGGCTCACGGCGAAGCGGATCATCGATCTGCGCAAGACGGGCGAGCAACAGGCGCGCCGCATCGATCTCACCTGGCCGCAGGATCGGCCCGATACGGCACTGCTGCAAGCGCGCCTGGCGGCGCTCCTCGCCGCCTTCCGGCCCGGTCCATGCGCCGTCACGATCGAATTCTCGGGCTCGGCCGCGAGCGGCGTGCTCAAGCTGGGGGCGGAGTGGGCGGTGCGCGCGGCGAGTGAGCTGCGGGAGGGTCTCGAGGAGTTGCTGGGTCACGGCTCGGTGGACGTCAAATACGCTCCGCTGTCCGCGGCACCGGTCCCGCCGCTCTCCGCGGATGGGCGTTGATCCCATGATGATCGTCGCAGCGCCGAGCTTGCGCCCGGGGCTCCCGCCCCTTAACCTCATGCGCAGCATGAGAAAATCGCGGTAACACTGCATGGCCGTTGCGTTCCTGGATTTCGAACAGCCCATTGCCGAGCTCGAAGCAAAGATCGAGGAGCTGCGGCATGTCACGTCCGAATCCGAGGTCAACATCCAGGAGGAGATCTCGCGCCTACAGGCGAAGAGCCGGCAGCTGACTACCAGCATCTTCGCGAGCCTCACGCCCTGGCAGATCACCCAGCTTGCCCGGCATCCCCGCCGTCCCTACACGCTGGATTATGTCGCGGCGATCTGCACGGAGTTCAGTGAGCTGCACGGTGACCGCATGTTCGCCGATGACCAGGCGATCGTCGGCGGTCTCGGTCGCATCGACGGCCGAGCCGTCATGATCATCGGCCACCAGAAGGGACGCGACACCAAGGAGCGGGTGCGGCGCAACTACGGCATGCCAAAGCCCGAAGGCTACCGTAAGGCGCTGCGCCTGATGCGCCTTGCCGAGCGCTTCGGACTGCCGCTCGTGACGCTGATCGACACGCAGGGCGCCTACCCTGGTGTCGGCGCCGAAGAGCGCGGCCAGAGCGAGGCGATCGCGCGCAACCTTTTCGAGATGTCGGTGCTCAGCGTGCCGATCGTGACGGTCGTAACGGGCGAGGGCGGCTCCGGCGGCGCCCTTGCGATCGGAGTCTGCGACCGCCTCCTCATGCTGCAGTACAGCACCTACTCGGTGATCTCGCCCGAGGGCTGCGCGTCGATACTCTGGAAGAGCCAGGACAAGAAGGAGGCGGCCGCCGAGGCGCTCAACCTGACCGCCGACCGCCTGTCGAAGCTGGAGCTGCTGGACGAGGTGATCGAGGAGCCGCTCGGCGGCGCGCACCGCGATCCCGTCGCAGTGTCGGCGAGCCTCAAGGCTGCGCTGCTCAAGCACCTCGAGGCGCTCGAGTCGATTCCGCGCGATGAGCTGCGCGCCGCGCGCACGCGCCGGATCGCCTCCTTCGGGGTCTACAGTGAGAGCGCGCAGTAGCAGTAGAGGCGAGTTCGGTCCGGACTGGCTCCGGGAGCACCTCACACATCTGCTGCCAGGATTTCCCGACGTTGCGATCTGCGTTGCTCTGAGCGGTGGACTCGATTCCACCGCGCTGCTCGCGGCGCTCGCCGAGGCGCGTTCCGACGGTTTTCGCTTACGCGCGTTGCACATCAATCACGGCCTGCACAGCAACGCAAAGAGCTGGAGCGCGCATTGCCGCAAGCTCGCGCGCCGGCTCGGTGTTCCGCTGCGAGTGCTCTCGGTGCAGGTCGTACGTGAGCGCGGCGCCTCGCTGGAAGAGGCCGCGCGGGTCGCGCGCTACCGGTGCTTCGCGGAGCAGTTGCGCGGCGGTGAAGCGCTGCTCACGGCGCACACCCAGGACGATCAGCTCGAGACCGTGCTGCTGCAGCTCTTCCGCGGCAGCGGTCTGCCGGGGCTCGCCGCCATGCCGGCGGTTGCGCCGCTCGGCTCAGGGACGCTGGCACGCCCGCTGCTCGGTTGCTCGCGCCTGCAGCTCGAGGCCTGGGCGCGCGCGCGCGCGCTCACCTGGGTCGAGGATGACACGAACCTCGATGAGCGCTTCGATCGCAACTACCTGCGGCGGAGTGTGCTGCCTGCAGTGCGCCAGCGCTGGCCCGGAGCCGCTGCGGCGGTGGCACGCTCCGCGCGTCATGCCGCGGAGGCGCAGAGACTGCTCGCAATGCTCGCCCGGGTCGATCTCGAGCGCGCGAGCGACGGCGCCGCGCTCTCGGTGAGGGCACTGCGATCGCTGGCGCCGGACCGGCGGCGCAACGTATTGCGGCTGTGGATCACGAGCGCCGGGCGCACTCCGCCCGACGCGCGGCGGCTGGAAGAGATCGCGGGCCCGCTCATCGATGCGCGCGCCGACGCGCATCCGCATGTCGAGTGGGAAACCGCAATCGCCCGGCGGGTTTCGGTCATGCGCCACGCGGATCTGCTGTCGCTCGCGGAGCGCGAGCTGGTGTTGAATTCAGGCGCGCCGGCGGTGCAACTGGCCTGGGAATGGCAGCAGTCGAGCCGCTGCCCGCTGCCGGACGGGGGCGCTCTGGAGCTGACGCCCGCGCGACACGGCCCCATCGACCTCGACGCGCTGCCGCCGAGGCTTGCCATCACCTGGCGGCGGGGCGGTGAGCGCCTGCGCGTGCGGCGAGGCGGCCCGCGCCGCGCGCTCAAGAGCTTGCTGCAGGAAGCTCAGGTGCCACTCGCGGAGCGCGCGCGGCTGCCGCTGATTCTAGCCGACGGCGCGCTGATCGCGGCGGCGGATCTCTGGATCGACGAGTCGGTGCGCGCCCCGCCCGAGGCGCGCCATCGCGGCCGGCTCGTATGGCGCAAGCCCCTGTGATATCCTGCTCTCCCGTCGTCCAAGCTCTCATTCACGGGCGCTGCAGGCAGCACCTCTTACGACGGGACAACCCCTGATTTAAATATGGCGCGATTCGTATTCGTCACCGGTGGCGTCGTGTCCTCATTGGGCAAGGGCATTGCCGCCGCCTCGCTCGGCGCGATCCTCGAGGCCCGCGGCCTCAGGGTCGCCATGGTCAAGCTCGATCCCTACATCAATGTGGA
>DATAXF010000068.1:0-7272 GCA_036273095.1 Steroidobacteraceae bacterium
CAGCAAGAGGTTCTGCAGGAGGTTGATGAGCCCCAAAGCGGTCCCGAGCCGCCGCGGCTCCACGAGCATGGTCGTGGCGGGCCAGATGACGGCCGGCACCACGGAGAAGCTGATCCCCATCAGGGCTGTGGAGATCCACAGGCTCCAGTCGGTGGTCCCCAGGATGAGAAAGACGAGCGGCATCAGCAGCGTCGCAATCATCATCATGAGCGAGCGCCTGCCGAATCTGTCGGCAAGGAAACCGAACAGCGGCGTCGCAAATATGGCCGCAAAGAACACCCAGCTGTTGGCGAGCCCGGCCTGCTGCAGCGTCAGGCCCTTCGCGTCCTGGAAGTATTCGATGGCGAAGGTGCTGCGGAAGGGAAAGAACACGGCCGCGAACAGCACATTGAGCCCGAGGATGTACCAGTAGGAAAGATCGAAGCTCACGAGGTCGGACCATGTGATCCGCTCCGGAGCCGAGGCCGGCGGCAACCTTCCGGAGGCGCGGCCACGAGCGTCGAAAACCCGATAGATCAATGCCGCGACGAAGCTCGCTGCCGTGGCCCCCGCCGCGAGCCACAGCGGCAGCTGCCAACCGTGAGCGTAGAGCGCGCGTGCCCAGCCTGGCGAGGTGTCGGCGGCGTACGAGCCTATGCGCGCGAAACTGAAGAACAGGGCCATCGCGAGCGCCGTGCCGCCGCTCGAGAACCACTGCGCCAGTCCGGCGAGCAGCGCGATGAAGAGCGCCTCCTCGGCGACGCCGAATATCAGGCGCCCCGTCACCATGACCGCATAGGGTGAGCCGGTCGCCGTCAACGCTGCGCCAACGAGGCACAGCGCCGCCGTCCAGGTTGCAACGCGAGCAGGCCCGTAGCGATCGATGAGCACACCGCCGAGCAAGGCGAACAGGATGTTGGGCAGGCTGAATACCGCGTTCAGCATCCCGATCTGCGCCTGAGTGAAGCCGCGCTCGGCCCGCAGGAAGCCGGCGATCGGCGCGATCGCATCGTATTCGTAGTAGCTGCCGGCGATCGCGAGGCTGGCGAGCGCCAGCACGCACCAGCGCGTCGCGCCCGATTCGCCGAGCCCGGGCCTGATTCCGGATGCCGCCGCGCCGCTCAATGGCCGCCGCTCAATGGATGCGGGCTCCCTGACGCAAGAGCTCCTGCTGCACGGCGCGGACGTCGAGCTTGTCGAATGACTCTCCGGTGCGCAGCGAGACCGCGGCCGCGACGCCCGCCCCCTGTCCGCTCACCGCGCAGCACATCATGTTACGTACCGCCGCATGTGAGACCCGGTCGCCACCGATCGAGCGGCCGGCGACCAGCAGATTACCGACAGCCCGGGGAACCAGCGACCGATAGGGAACGTGAAAATAACGCCCCGTGGTCGGCAGGATGAGCAGCCCGTAGCCGTCGATGAATTCCGGAAAAATGCCGATCGCATCCTCGAAGCGTCCCTGCTCGCGCACGTCCGCCGCGGTCAGGTTGTAGAGCGCTTCGATCTTGCGCGTGTCCCGCACCCCGAGCGTCATGCCGAAATTGCGCAGCTTCGCCTGCTCGCAGCCGGGCATGAAGCGCTTCAGGGCCTCGATCGCATGGATCGCCTGGCGGCGGCCCTCGATCTCCGCGGCCGTGAGGTCGTTGGCATCGGTGCCGTCGGTGTTGGGAAGGAAGATCAGGTTGAGGTAGGTGAGATCACCCTGATCGCTCACGCTCCCCCAGGTTCCGGCGATGGTGCTCAGGCCCGCGGGGATGACTCCGGCCTCGACGGCCTTCTTGAAGGGCTTGCGCAGGAACGGCGAGAACATATCGTCCTCCTTGCCGGTGGTCTCGATGTTCCACTCGCCGTTGCCCGCCCAGTCGCGATAGGTCTGCGGGTCGGAGCGCACCTGCTCCAGAAAGCGCGCCTTGTTGACGCCGGCCATGGAGAACATGACGGAGGCGGCCATGAGCTGCTCGCGTGGGGCCTTGTGCACGGGAGCCCCCGCGCGCGCCGCAACGTCGGCGTCGCCCGTCGCATCGATCACGCGACGCGCGAGGAAAGCCTCACGGCCCGATTTACTCTCGGTGATCACCCCTCGGATCGAGCCCTCCTCCAGCACGGGCGCGACGCATAGACGGTGGAGGAACGGAGCGATGCCAGCTTCTTTGACGAGGACGTCCGCCACGTACTTGAACATCTCCGCATCGAGCGCATGGCTCAAGGATTGCGGCTCCGGTGTGGCCGCGCCCATCGCCGTGGCGCGCTGCTCGAGCTCGATGCCGATTCCCTCGCAGTCGACCGTTCGCTCATGCCGGTACCAGGCGAACCCCTCGACCCCAACCTGTGTGATGTTGCCGCCGAAGCAGCCATAACGTTCGAGCAACGTCGTGCGCGCACCGGCGCGCGCCGCGGCGAGCGCAGCCGCGAGGCCGCCCGGACCGCTGCCGACCACCAGCACGTCAGTCTCGTGAACGACGTCCACCGACCGCGCCGGCTCAGGTATGCGCTTGACCATCACAGTCGCTTAGAGTATCGGTTTGCCGGCCATCTCGAGGTGCAGTGCCGCACCCGAGTACGGATGGGCGAGCGCAACGGCCTCGTCCAGCTCCACGCCCAAACCCGGCTCTGTCGGCGGGATGACGTAGCCCTCTTCCCAGTGGATCGGCTTGCGCAGCAGCTCCGCATGCAGCCCCTGCCAGCGCTCGATGCCCTCGAGGATGAGGAAATTGGGGCTGCACGTGGCGAGTTGAATGTTCGCGGCACCCACCACCGGGCCGCAATACAGGTGCGGCGCGATTTGCACGTGCTGCACTTCCGCGAGTGCCGCGATCTTTTTCGCCTCCAGGATGCCCCCAACCCGACCTAGGTTCGGCTGCAGAATGGCCGCGGCTCCGGCCGCGAGCAGGCGCGCGAAGTCGTATTTGGTGGCGAGGCGCTCGCCGGCCGCGATCGGTATGCTGCTGGCGCGCGCCACTTTAGCCATTTCCTCGGGCGTATCCGGCGGTACGGGCTCCTCGAACCAAAGCGGATCGTACGGCTCGATGCGACGCGCCAGCCGGATGGCGCCGGCCGCAGTCATCTGCCCGTGAGTGCCGAAGAGAAGGTCGGCCTTCGAGCCCACCACGGACCGCAGTTGCCGCATGAAGTGCTCGCAGCGATCGAGCGCGGCGAGAGAGGGTTGGCGGCCGTCGAATGCCGAGTAAGGCCCGAACGGGTCGAACTTCAGAGCCGTAAATCCCTGCGCGAGATACTCCGCCGCCCGTTCCGCCGCCAGGTCGGGGTCCTGATAGACATCCGTGCGGTCTCCGGGCCTGGCATAAATGTAGGTATAGGTGCGCAGCCGCTCGTGCACGCGGCCGCCGAGGAGCTTGTACACCGGCTGTCCCGCCGCCTTGCCGATGATGTCCCAACAGGCCATCTCGAGCGCGCTGAGGACACCCATGACCGTGAGATCCGGATGCTGGGAGTAGCCGGCGGAATAGACGCGCCGCCAGATTCGCTCGATGTCGTGAGGGTCTTCGCCTTCCAGATAGCGTCCGAATACGTCTTCGATCAGCTTCGCTACGTGATGCGGATCGAACGGCACACCATAGGCCTCACCGACGCCAGACACGCCATCCGCGGTCGTCAGCTTGGCGAACACGAAGTACCGCCCGCCGTTGTGCGGCGGCGGGTTGCCGACGACGAAAGTACGGATTTCCCGAAGCTTCATTGGAGCCCCCCAACCGCGATCTTAGGAACGCATATGCGCTCCGCCGGGATCGTAGGCGCAAACGGCGAGCCGCTCGGCGCGCCGGCGCTCGCCGATGATCTCGATCTCGAACCCGGCACTCGCCGCGGCAACTCCTGCCGGAACATAACCAAGGGCAAGCGAGCGCTTCACCCGATGGCCATAGGCGCCGGAAGTGACCCACCCGACAACCCGGCCGTCGTGCCAGATCGGCTCATCACCGATCGCATCGGCATCGGCAGCCTCGACGGCAAATGCGACGAGACGCATCTCGCCACCGCTCGACCGCTCGCTCATCGCGGCGGCGCGGCCGATGAAATCACCCTTCTCGAGAGCGACGAAACGGCCGAGACCCGCCTCGTAGGGACCGTAGATGGGGCGGAATTCCCGCGCCCAGGTGCCGAAGCCCTTCTCGATCCGCATGGAGTTGAGCGCGCGTCCTCCGAAAGGCTTGAGGCCCGCTTTGGCTCCCGCCGTCATGAGCAGGTCGCAGAGCGCGCGCTGATAGTCGGGCGACACCCAGATTTCGTAGCCCAGCTCGCCGGTGAAGGAGATCCGGCCCATCAGCGCCGGAATCATCCCGATGTCGACCCGGCGGAAAGTCAGGAACGGGAACGCGGCGCTCGAAAGGTCATCGCGCACCAGGCTCTGCAGCAAGCCGCGCGAGCCCGGCCCGGCCACCGAGAGGCCGACGTGCTCCATGGCGCAAGCCCGGATCCGCACTCCCGCCGGCGGCGCATGGCGCTCGAACCAACGCAGGTAATAGGTTTCCGCCGCCAGAGTCCCGATGAGCAACACACGGTCGACGGCCAGCCGGCACATCGTGAAGTCGCCGATCAGCTTGCCGCGCTCATTCAGCATCGGGGTGAGCGCGATGCGTCCGACCGGCGGCACGCGGTTGGCCATCACTCGCGAGAGCCACTCCTCCGCTCCAGGGCCGGAAATCTCGATCTTGCCGTAGTTGGACGTCTCGAGCAGGCCGACCCGTTCCTGCACCGCCCGACACTCTTCAGCCACATGGGCATGTGCGTTGGAGCGGTGAAAAGTGACATCCTCGCGGGCTTCCGCCGCGGAGGGCGCGAACCAGAGCGGGTGCTCGAGCCCGCAGTATTCCCCAAAGACCGCATGCGACTCTCGCAGCCGATCGTAAATCGGCGTCGTGCGCAGCGGCCGGCCGGCGGGCAGCTCCTCGTTGGGAAAGCGGATCCTGAACCGGCGTGAGTAATTCTCGCGCACCTTGGCGTTGGTGTAGGCAAGGGTCGTCCAGTCTCCATAGCGCGCAACATCCATCGCCCAGATGTCCGAGCCGGGGTCCCCGTTCACCATCCACTCCGAGAGGGCGAGGCCGACGCCACCACCCTGACTGAACCCCGCCATTACGCCGCACGCCACCCAGAAGTTGGGTAGCCCCTTGATGGGGCCGACGAGCGGATTGCCATCCGGCGCGAATGTGAAGGGGCCATTGACCACCTTGCGTACGCCGACTTCCCCGAGAGCGGGAAAGTGCTGGAACGCCACTTCGAGGCTCGGCGCGATGCGATCGAGGTCGTTGGGCAGCAGGCTCTGGGCGAAATCCCAGGGCGTCTCGACCGGGGACCAGGGAACGCCTGCGCGCTCGTACGTACCGAGCAGCATGCCACCGCGCTCTTCACGCAGGTAGAGCTCACCCTCGAAGTCGATGCAGTGCAGCTGCTCGGGCAGGCCTTTGATCTGCGGCAGCTCCTCGGTGATCAGATACTGATGCTCCATCGCGAGGATCGGCAGCTCGAGACCGACCATCCTGCCGACTTCCCGCGCCCAGAGTCCTCCCGCGTTGACGACATGTTCCGCGTGTACATTTCCGTGGTCGGTGATTACGTCCCAAGTACCGTCGGGCCGTGCCTTCAGATCGACGACACGAGTGTGGCGAGCGACCTCAGCACCGGCGATCTGCGCCGATTTGGCATAGGCTTGTGTGACGCCGTAGGGATCGACATGACCCTCGACGGGATCGAACATCGCACCGACGAAATGCCGCTGGTCGAGGAGCGGAAAGCGGCGCGCAGCCTCTTCGACCGTCAGCATCTCGAGCTCCATGCCGAGATAGCGGCCACGCGCCTGCGCCATGCGCAGCCAGTCGAGCCGCTCTCGGGTGCCCGCCAGCATGATGCCGCCGGTGAGATGCACGCCGCACGACTGGCCGGAGATGCGCTCGATCTCGCGGTAGAGATTGATGGTGTACTGCTGCAGCCGCGCGACGTTGGGATCGCCGTTGACGGTGTGCATACCTCCGGCCGCATGCCAGGTCGAGCCGCAAGTCAGCTCGTCCCGCTCGATCAGCATCACGTCCGTCCAGCCGGCCTTCGTCAGGTGATACAGGACACTGGCGCCGACGACCCCGCCGCCGACGACGACTACCCGCGCAGCGCTTCTCATGACCCTTGCCGCTCCACCTTATCCCAGTCGTTGGATACCGCCAGCTGCACCGGCGGACTCGCGCTCGGCGCGCTCGCGCCGAAGCGCCCGATGAGCCAGGAGCGGAAGAGCGCTATCGCCGTGTCCGCGAGCCCCTCAGGATGAGTGAGGAGGTAATAGCCGTAGCCGTTGTCGACGGTCACGTCGAAGGGCCTCACCAGACGTCCCGTGCGGATCTCTTCCGCAAAGAGGCTGGTATCGACCAGCGCCAGGCCCTGCCCGCTCAATGCGTACTGGGCTGCGAGCAGCGCGGTGTCGAATACCAGGCCGCGCTCGACGTTGATCGGCCCGAGCCCGGAGTTGCGCACGAACTGCGACCACGCCTCGTGGCGCGGCAGCTCATCGATGCGCACGTGGACAAGCTCGTTCGCCTCGATGAAGGCCGCGAGACCCTTACCCGCGTGCTGCTCCGCGATCCGCGGGTGGCAGAGGACGCTGAGGCGGACCGGCCAGAGGAGATCCGCAACCAGGTCGGTCACCATGGCCCTCGAGTAGACCACCGCCACATCGACATCGCCGAGCGGTGGACCCGAGGCGGCGGGACTGATGAGGTCGATGTCGACCTCCGTGCTGGCCTGGCGAAAATCCCTGAGAATGGGCACCGCGAGCTGCACCGCGAAGCTCGGCGGCATGCGCACCCGCAGGGTGCGCTGAGCGGACGCGCCCTCGTTGCGGATGTCGTCGATCGCGTATTCCAGCCGGTCGAACGATTTGGCCACGGCCGGCAGCAGATGTTGACCCGCCTTGGTGAGCGTCAATGCGTGCGGGCGCCGCTCGAAGAGCTGTACCCCGATCAGGCGCTCGAGTGAGATGACGTGGCGCGACAGAGCACTCTGGGAGATCAGCAGCGCGTGTGCGGCGGCGGTGAAGCTGCCGTGCTTGGCTACTCCCTCGAACGCGCGCAGCGCGTTCAGTGGCAGCCAACGTCGATCGATCGTCTTCTTGCCCATGCGTGCCTCGAGCCTGCTAGCGACCCCAGCAACAGGCACACGGACGTGCCCCACCGCCGCAGGTGGCGGAGCCGCAAGCAAAAACCACGCGTTTTGCTTGCGGCGCGCTGGGCCGGGCAGGAGCCCGGAGCCAGCGCTTGATACTAGTCGGGGCGGCGCGGCGGCTACGAT
>DATAXF010000069.1:0-5879 GCA_036273095.1 Steroidobacteraceae bacterium
GCGGGCCCGTCTCGCCACGCCGGTGCTGGTGTTGAGCGCACTCGGCACCGTCGACGATCGCATCCGCGGCCTCAAGGCGGGCGGCGACGACTATCTCACGAAGCCGTTTGCGTTCGCGGAGCTGCTGGCGCGCATCGAGGCCCTGCTGCGCCGGCACGCGAGCGCCGCCGAGGCGACGGTGATCCGGGTGGCGGACCTGGAGTTCGATCTCCTCGCCCGCAAGGTCACGCGGGCCGGCCGCGAGATCGAGCTCACCGCGCGCGAGCAGAAGCTGCTCGAGTTCCTGATGCGGCGGCAGGGACAGGTGGTCACCCGGACGATGCTGCTCGAGGGCGTCTGGGACCTGCACTTCGATCCGCAGAGCAACCTCGTCGACGTGCACATCAGCCGCCTGCGCCAGGCCATCGATCGGGGCGCAGAGCGGCCTCTCATCCATACCGTGCGCGGCTCGGGATATGTGCTCAGCGAGGAAGAAGAATGAAGGAGGGACGCCGTTGGGGGCTGTTCAACACCTCCGCCTTCCGGATGTCGATCGGCTACACGTTCCTCGTCACGCTGGCCGTCTGCGTGACGCTCGGCAGCGCGTACCTGCTGACGCAGAGCATCATAACGGGGGACGTCGACCTGATCATCGGCACGGAGCTCAGGAGCCTCGAGAACCAGTACGTGCGCAGCGGCATTCCCGGTGTTACCGATGAGATCAACCTGCGCATCGACAGCTGGGGCCGGATCGGCGCGGTCTACATGCTGGCGGATCCCAAGTTCAATCGCCTCGCCGGCAACGTCACGAACTGGCCGTTCGACGGCGCGCCGGCCGACCCGTGGCCGGAATTCCGCATCGAGTCCATCGAGCCGGGACAGCGCTCCGTTCACCCCGTACGCGCCTCCGTGCGCAAGCTCCCGAATGGCGACTGGCTGCTGGTCGGCACCGACATGTCGCAGGATCGCAGGTACGTGCGGACCTTTCAGATCGCCACGCTCTGGGGCATCGGCCTCTCGATCCTGGCGGCCGGCATCGCCGGGTTCTCGTTCAGCTTCCGCCTTGCACGCCGCGTCGGCGATGTCACGAACACCTGCGTGCGGATCATGTCGGGCGAGCAGGGGCACCGGCTTCCCGTGGTCGGGACGAGCGACGAGTTCGATGCCCTCGCGGTCTCGGTGAATCGCGTGCTCGATCGTCTGGAGGAGCAAACGCGCACACTGCGCGCAACGTTCGATAGCGTTGCGCATGACTTACGTGCGCCATTGCATCGCCTGCAGACGCGGATGGACGCGGTGCTGCGCCTGCCGGCGCTCGAGTCAGGTATTCGGGAGCCGGTGGAGTCCTCGTTGCGGGAAGTCGACCGCCTGCAGCGCACTCTGGCCACTCTGCTGCAGATTGCGCTCGCCGAGTCGGGGGCGCCGCTTGCATCGCCTGCACCGGTGGATGTCGGTGAGCTGGCCAAAGAGATGGCGGAGCTGTTCGAGCCGGTGGCGCGCGAGCGGGGCCTGACGCTGGCCGCGCGCGCGGATCATGAAGTGATCGTCGAAGGCAACAGGCAGTTGCTGGCGCAGCTCATCACCAACCTGCTGGAGAACGCGCTCAAGTACGTTCCATCGGGCGGCCGGATCGATGTGGAGGTGAAGCGGGTTGCCGATCGCGCGCAGCTCGTCATCAGCGACAACGGTCCGGGCATGCCGGCGGAGGACCGATTGCGGGCCGGGCAACCGTTCGCGCGTGTGGGACAGCGCTCGGGACTCGAGGGCAGCGGACTCGGGCTATCGCTGGTGTCGGCGATCGCTCGTCTGCACCGGGCGCGCCTCACGCTGGAGAGCAATGAGCCTGGGCTGCGCGCCGAGGTCAGCCTGCCGGTCTCTCACCCGGAAGCCGCGGCGTCCTTGTCGCGCTCGATGAGCGCGTAAGCCGAGTGGTTGTGAATGGACTCGAAATTCTCCGATTCCACGACGTAGGCGGCGATCCGGTCATCGGCGTTGAGACGGGTCGCGACGTCACGCACCATGTCTTCGACGAACTTCGGGTTGTCGTAGGCGCGCTCGGTCACGAACTTCTCGTCGGGACGCTTCAGGATGCCGTAGAGCTCGCATGAGGCCTCGCTCTCGGCGATCTCGATCAGCTCCTCGATCCACATGTGGTGGCGCAGGCGCGCCGAGATGGTCACGTGCGAGCGCTGGTTGTGCGCGCCGTACTCCGAGATGCGCTTGGAGCAGGGGCAGAGACTGGTCACCGGCGCGACCACCTTGACCCACGTCTCGGTGTGATCACCGTGCCGCTCGCCGATGAGGCTCGCGTGGTAATCCATCAGGCTCTCGACACCGGAGACCGGCGCGCGCTTCATCACGAAGAAGGGGAAGCTCATCTCGATGTGGCCGGAGTCGGCCTCCAGACGTTTGGTCATGGAGGCGAGCATGGCGCTGAAGGATTCCACGGAGATCTCGCGCTCGCTGTGCAGGATCTCGACGAAGCGGGACATGTGCGTGCCCTTGAAGTTGTGCGGCAGGCCGACGTACATGTTGAACGTGGCAATGGTGTGCTGCTCGCCGGAGGAGCGGTCCTTCACCCGCACGGGATGACGGATGTCCTTGATGCCGACGCGGTTGATGGGCAGCTGACGGGTATCGGTCCGGCCCTGCACGTCCTCGACCTCGGCCAAAAAGGGCCGGGCGGACTTGGCGCTGGCGGGGGGAGGAGTCATGGATAAAGCCTACCGGATCGGTGCGGGCTGCACCTATATCTGTCGAGGTATGTTCCTAAATCCGGGCGAAAGGTTGCTTTTTCAACCTTCAGGCGCTGCCGACCGAGCGAATGCGATCGTGGGGCTGCAGGGACCACCAGCGCTCGACTGTGGCGGCGAGGCTCTGGGCATCCAGGCCGGCCGCGGCCAGGCAGGAGTCGCGCGAGCCGTGCTCGATGAACCGGTCGGGAATGCCGATCTGCAGCAAGGGGAGGGACAGCCCCTCGGCGGCCAGCAGCTCGGCGATGGCGGAGCCGGCGCCGCCCTGAACGGCGTTCTCCTCCAGGGTGATGAAGGCACGGTGGCGGCCGGCCAGCTCCAGAATGAGCGCCTCATCGAGCGGCTTCACGAACCGCATGTTGACCAGCGTCGCATCCAGCCGCTCCGCGATGCGCGTCGCCGGCTCCAACAGGGGGCCGAAAGCGAGCAGTGCGAGGCCGCAGCGACCCTCGCGCTTCAGCACTGCGCGCCCGACCGCAAGGGCAGTAAAGGCCTTCTCGAGCGGCACACCGGGGCCGGTTCCGCGCGGATAACGCACGACACTGGGGCAGGGCAGGGTGGTGCCGGTGTAGAGCATCTGCCGGCATTCGTTCTCGTCGCTCGGGGCCATGATGACGAGGTTGGGAATGCAGCGCAGGTACGAGAGGTCGTAGGCGCCCTGATGCGTGGCGCCGTCGCTGCCGACGAGCCCTGCGCGGTCGAGAGCGAAGAGAACCGGAAGGTTCTGCAGCGCGACGTCGTGGATGAGCTGGTCGTAGGCGCGCTGCAGGAACGTGGAATAGATCGCCACGACCGGCTTCAAACCTTCGGTGGCGAGTCCGGCGGCGAACGTGACCGCATGCTGCTCCGCGATGGCGACGTCGAAGTAGCGATCAGGGAAGCGCTTGGAGAACTCCACCAGGCCCGAGCCCTCGCGCATCGCGGGCGTGATGCCGACGACGCGCGGGTCCTGCTCCGCGATGTCGCACAGCCACTTGCCGAAAATCTGTGAGTAGGAAGGCCCGGAAGTGGCCTCCTTGAAGATGGTGCCGCTCACCGGATCGAAGGGACCCGGCCCGTGCCACTTGATCGGGTCGGCCTCCGCCGGCGCATAGCCCTTGCCCTTACGGGTGACGACGTGCAGGAACTGCGGGCCGCCGAGCTTCTTGACGTTGCGCAGTGTGCTGACCAGCGCGCGCACGTCGTGGCCGTCCATGGGACCGATGTAGTTGAAGCCGAGCTCCTCAAACAGCGTCCCGGGGAGGACCATGCCCTTCAGATGCTCCTCCGAGCGGCGCGCGAGCTCCCAGATCGGCGGGATCGGCTTCAACACCTTCTTGCCGCCTTCGCGCAGGTGTCTGTAGACGCGCCCGGAGAGGGCGGCGGCGAAGTAGTTCGACAGCGCGCCGACGTTCTCGGAGATCGACATGTCATTGTCGTTGAGGATGACCAGCAGGTCCGTCGGCAGCGAGCCCGCGTGATTCAACGCCTCGAAAGCCATTCCCGCCGTCATCGCCCCATCGCCGATGATGGCCACGGCGCGGCGCGATTCGCCGAGACGCCCGGCAGCGATCGCCATTCCCAGGGCCGCGCTGATCGAGGTGCTGGAGTGGCCGACGCCGAACGTGTCGTAAGGGCTCTCCGACCGTGCCGGGAACGGCGCCAGGCCGCCCGGCTGCTTGATGGTGTGCAGCCGGTCGCGACGCCCCGTGAGCACTTTGTGCGGGTACGCCTGATGTCCCACGTCCCACACCAGGCGGTCATTAGGCGTGTCGTAGACATAATGCAGGGCGACTGCAAGCTCCACGGCGCCCAAGCCGGCGGCGAAATGGCCGCCACGGGTGCTGACGGTGTGAATCAGGAACTGACGCAGCTCCTGGGCTACCTCCGGCAATTTCGCCACAGGCAGCTGGCGGAGATCGGCGGGTGTCTCGATCGCGTCGAGCAGCGGGTAAGCGTTGGGCGGGGAAGTCATCTTTAACAGTTTACACCGGCGTGCGGCGGCACTCTCAGTAGTCTATTGTTGCGAAACTGCAACAGAACCTTGGCGATCACTTTTGGCCCGCAGAGCTCCCATCCTGGGCTTCGGCCACATTAAACGGCTCCGGTTCCACTTGGCCATTACGCTTTAGTAGGATCTCGACCCGCTGTTGCGCCGCTCTCAAGGAGCCCTGGCAGTGTCGCGTGAGCTCGACACCGCGCTCGAAGGTCTTCAGGGCCTCATCGAGCGGCAGGTCACCGCGCTCCAGGCGCGCGACCAACGCCTCGAGCTCGGCAAGGGCCTGCTCGAAATCCGGTGTTTTGCTCTCGGGCATGAACGCAGCACGTTATACAGGCGCAACGCCGCCGGTCAATGTGATTGACGCGCCGAGACCCCAGGCTTACAGTCGCAGCCCACGTTAGACCCAGTCTAAGACAGGAGAGAGCGGCATGAACCTCAAAGGCAGCAAGACCGAGAAGAACCTGAAAGACGCGTTCGCGGGCGAGTCCCAGGCGAACCGCCGGTACCTGTACTTCGCAGCCAAGGCGGACGTCGAGGGATTCAACGACGTGTCGGCGGTCTTCCGCTCGACCGCTGAGGGTGAGACCGGTCACGCGCACGGCCACCTCGAATATCTCGAGGCGGTGGGCGACCCGGCCACCGGCCTGCCGATCGGCGATACCAAGCTCAATCTGAAGGCCGCGATCGCCGGCGAAACCCACGAGTACACGGACATGTACCCCGGAATGGCGAAGTCGGCCCGCGATGAAGGCTTTGCCGAAATCGCCGACTGGTTCGAGACCCTGGCCAAGGCGGAGCGCTCGCACGCAAATCGCTTCCAGAAGGCTCTGGAAGCGATTGAACTTTGAAGCGCTGGATCCGGGCTCCTGCCGGGCCCAGCGCGGCGGCGGGCAAAAGCGCGGTTTTTGCCCGCCGCCTCCGCCACCTGCGGCGGCGGGGCACATCCATGTGCCTGGCGTAACACCGTGCTGACGGCCTTTGCTCAATGACCTCTACACTTAGTTCAGGCGATGGGGGATCGCGGCCACCGGGTGCCGGCCGCGAGGGCAGCCTCGAGGCTCCCACCCGCCATCCGCTCGACTGGCGGAACCCCGCTTTCTACGACGAGGCAGCGCTCACCAAGGAGCTGGAGCGCGTCTTCGACATCTGCCACGGCTGCCGCCGCT
>DATAXF010000070.1:0-3476 GCA_036273095.1 Steroidobacteraceae bacterium
CGCGGCCGGCGCCTCGACGCCGCGCAGCTGATCGAGAATCGCCGGGTTCTCCAGCGTCGAGACATCCTGCGTGATCTCTTCGCCGCGCGCGATGGCGCGCAGCAGGCGCCGCATGATCTTGCCGGAGCGGGTCTTCGGCAGGTTGTCGGCGAAGCGGATCTCGTCCGGCTTGGCGATGGCGCCCAGGTGCTCCGCCACCCACGTGCGCAACTCGGTGACGAGCGCGCTGGTATCGCCTGTCGGGCGCTGCCCGCGGCAGACGACGTACGCGAAGACCGACTCGCCTTTGATCTCGTGCGGCTTGCCGACGACGGCAGCCTCGGCGACCCGCGGGTTGGAGACCAGCGCGGACTCGATCTCCATGGTGCCGAGCCTGTGACCGGCGACGTTCAACACATCGTCGATGCGGCCCATGATCCAGAAGTAGCCATCCTTGTCGCGATGCGCGCTGTCGCCCGCCACGTAGAAGCGCTGGCCGAATTTCTCCCAGTAGGCGGCGAGATAGCGCGCGTTGTTGCCCCAGATGGTGCGCAGCATGGACGGCCAGGGCCTCTTGATGACGAGATAGCCGCCGGCATCCGGCCGTGTCACGGAGCGGCCGCGCTCATCGACGACATCCGCTTCGATGCCCGGCAGCGGCAGGGTGCACGAGCCCGGCTTGGTGTGCGTGATCCCGGGGAGCGGTGAGATCAGGATCACGCCGGTCTCCGTCTGCCACCAGGTGTCGACGATCGGGCAGCGGTCGCGGCCGATCACCCGCTGATACCACATCCACGCCGCGGGATTGATCGGCTCCCCGACGCTGCCGAGAAGGCGCAGGCGCGACAGGTCGTAGCGCGCCGGTATCTCGTCGCCGAGCTTCATCAGCGCCCGGATTGCGGTGGGCGCGGTGTAGAAGATGCTGACGCCATGGTCCTGGCAGATCTTCCAGAAGCGCCCGGCATCCGGGGTCGTCGGGGCGCCCTCATACAACACCACGGTCGCTCCCGCGGCCAGCGGCCCGTAGGCCACATAACTGTGGCCGGTTACCCAGCCGACATCGGCGGTGCACCAGAAGACATCGTCGTCGCGCAGGTCGAACACCCACTGCGTGGTCAACTTCGCGCCGAGGAGATAGCCGCCGCTCGAATGTTGGATTCCTTTCGGCTTTCCTGTCGATCCCGAGGTATAGAGCAGGTAGAGCGGATGCTCTGCCTCGACCCATTCGGGCTCGCAGACCGGCGCCTGCCCCTCGAGCACCTGGTGCCACCAGAGATCGCGCCCGCGCCGCATCTGCACCGGCCGGCCGGTGCGCTTCAGCACGATCACGTGCTCGATGGTCTTGCAGCCCTCTGCCAGTGCCTTGTCCGCCGCCGTCTTGAGCTCTATCGGGTGCCCGCCGCGCCAGCCGCCGTCGGCCGTGATCAGCAGCTTGGCGCCGGTGTCTTCGATTCGGTCCTTCAGCGCCGGCGCGGAGAAGCCGCCGAACACGACCGAATGGATCGCCCCGATCCGGTTGCAGGCGTGCATCGCGACGACCGCCTCCGGCACGAGCGGCAGATAGATCGCTACCCGGTCACCCTTGGCTACACCCTGTGCCTTCAGGGCGTTCGCGAACCTGCAGACCTCGCCGTGCAGCTCGCGGTAGGAAATTCTGCGGGTGTCGCCCGGCTCGCCTTCGAAGATGATCGCGGTCTTGTCACCGCGCTGCTCGAGATGAACATCGAGACAGTTGAACGAGACGTTCAGGCGGCCGTCCGTGAACCAGTGATAGTTCGGAGCGGCGGAGTCGTCGAGGGTCACCGTGAAGGGCGTATGCCAGGCAATCTCCTGGCGAGCGAGCCGAGCCCAGAAACCGCTGGGATCTTCGGCCGCTTCGCGGTGCATCCGCTCCAGGTCCGCGGGCTTGACGCGCGCGCGGGCGCTGAATTCGGCGGCAGGGGGGAACGTTCGCTCCTCCTGAAGGACGGAAACGATGTTCTTGCTCGCCATGACCAAATCCCCTCGTAGACGACACAGCCGAGCGCATCAGCATATCCGAATCGAACGCGGTCCTGGGACTCTGCTAGCCCCTGACCTCGGCCAGCAGGCGGCCGATGCTCGCGCGCGCCTGGTGGGCGTAGCCGCCGCCAAACAGGTTGGCGTGATTCAACACGTGATAGAGATTGTAGAGCTCGGCGCGCACCCCGTGCCCCGCGGGCAGCGGCGCCGCCACCTGGTAGGCGTCGTGGAAGGCGCGGCCGAAGCCCCCGAAGAGCCGGGTCATCGCCAGATCCGTCTCTCGGTCGCCGTAGTACACCGCCGGGTCGAAGATGATCGGCTCGTCCTGCTCGTCCGCGAGCCAGTTGCCCGCCCAGAGATCGCCGTGCAGGAGCGAGGCTGCCGGAGCGTGCCCTGCCAGCAGCGCTGCGATCGCCTCCAGCAGGCGCTCGCCGGGTTGCTCGAGGAGCGGCGCGAAGCCGTTCTGCGCCGCGAGCGCGAGCTGCGGGCGCAAGCGCCGCTCACGGAAAAACTCGGCCCAGTCCCCCAGCCAGCCGTTGGGCTGGCGTGTCCGGCCGATGAAGTTGTCGTCCGCGAAGCCGAACTGCGCCGCCGTCACCTGATGCTGCACTGCGAGCCGCTCGCCCAGGCTGTGCTCCGCGGCGCGGCCTGCCGGCCGGGACTCGATCCATTCGAGAGCGAGGAATGTGCTGCGCCCGGCTCTGCCGCGCGCGCGCACGCGCGGGACACGGACAGCCTGCGCGCCCGCGAGCGTGAGTAGTCCCGTGGCTTCGGCTTCCAGTCCGGCGCCGCCGCCGTGATCCGCGACTTTCACGAAGAGCGGCGTATCGCCGCAGCGCCACCGGTAACAGCGATGAATGCTGCCGCCCGAGACGGAGCTCTCCGGTTCCGGCGCGCAATCGCCGCCCGTTTGCGCGGCGATCTCGCGCGCGATCGCCTCGAAGCCGCCGTCATTGCTCTCGTCCTCGCTCAAATGTCGCTGCTCCCGGTGTAGTTGAAGCGCTGGATCCGGGCTCCTGCCCGGCCCAGCGCGCCCCGAGCAAAAAGCGTGGTTTTTGCCCGGGGCTCCGCCACCTACGGCGGCGGGACACATCCCTGCGTCTCGACTCTCGCGGCGCCGGCGTCGCATTGCGCGGCGAGCCTCTCGCCCTGGCGGCGCAGCAGCGGTCCGAATCCGAGACGGTCATAGAGTGCGCGCAGAGACGCAAGATCCGGAGTCCTCGGCCGCAGGTCCGCGGCGGAAACGCCGAGCGGCATGTCGCAAACGATACGCGTGAGACGCCGCGCGAGGAATACCGAGTCCCGATGCGCGGCGAGGCGCTCGCCGAGCGCGCCGCCGCCGCGCAGTCCAAGGGCTGCAACGCGGCCGACATTGGCGTAGAGCTCATCGAGCGAGCCGAATTTTCGCATCAGCGTGGCCGCGATCTTCGGCCCGATGCCCGGCACGCCGGGAATGTTGTCCGAGGCGTCGCCGGTCAGGGCGAGGAAGTCGGCGA
>DATAXF010000071.1:0-7491 GCA_036273095.1 Steroidobacteraceae bacterium
CGCCGCGCGGCGCTCGAGCAGTGGACCGCCCTGCTGATCGAGGCCGAGCAAGGGCTCCGTAAAGTCGCTGTGATCGGCCAGCGCTCGGTACGGCGGATCAGCCCAGGAGCGCAGTGAGCCATGAAGGTGAGCGAGGTTCTACGCATGCTTCACAACGATGGATGGCTTCTGGCCGCAACGCGAGGTAGCCATCGTCAATTCAAGCATCCAAGCAAGCCGGGGCGTGTCACAGTCGCCGGAAAGCCGAGTGACGATTTGGCACCAGGAACGTTGAACAGTATCCTGAAGCAGTCTGGGCTCAAGCGTTAAGGTGACTAGAGCATGCGCTACGCAATTGTCATAGAGAATGCCGGGGCGAACTACTCCGCGTATGTGCCCGATCTTCCCGGTTGTGTTGCGACTGGTGCGACTCCCGAGGAGGTCGAGTCCTCGATTCGTGAGGCCATTGAGCTCCACCTGGAAGGTATGCGCCAAGACGGAACCCCCATCCAACCCCCCTCAAGCCGCGTGGACTACGTCGAGGTCGCCGCCTAAAACTGCGTCGCGAGCTTCCGTCGCGATGCCGTGTGAAGCACATCAGGGAGTTCGACGAAAGCGGCCTCCACCAGCGGGTGTGCACGTGTCCACGATATTAACCTCCAGCGAAATTTCGGAGTTGCAAAAAAAGTATAGCTATTTGGTGAACTACCATTGCTGATAAAGCACGGCGCCCGGGAGGACATTCCAAACCAGTTTGGTAAGACGCCCTGAGATGTCGGCAGATAATTTTGCGTGCTTCCCGGTACCCAGGGCCCCGCTCCAGCCCTGGACCTGCGCAACACGCTGCGAAGCGATTCGTACGGTCGAGCGTCGCAGTACGGTGCAGAGTTCTCCGACGGCCGAGAGCGCAAGCGGCCCTGAAGGCGTTGTAGCTAGACTCGTAGCTGCTCGCGCGCGTGGCTAAATAAAGCCATTAAATCAAAGAGATAGTAGCGGCCGCGGGACCAGTTGCAGAACGCGGAGTGAAGACCGCGCCGCGCGGCGTCAGGCGCGCTTGCCGATCTCCACGTAATCCCGGTGCGTCGGTCCGGTGTAGAGCTGGCGTGGGCGGCCGATGCGCATCGCGGGGTCCGCGATCATCTCCTGCCAATGGGCAACCCAGCCCACCGTGCGCGCGATGGCGAACATCACGGTGAACATCGAGCGCGGAATCCCGATCGCGCTGTAGATGATGCCGGAATAGAAATCGACGTTAGGGTAGAGCTTGCGCTCCACGAAATAGTCGTCCCTGAGCGCGATCTCCTCCAGACGCAGTGCCAGCTCGAACAGCGGACTGTCGGAGCGGCCGAGCCGCGCCAGTACCTTGTGGCACATCTCACGGATGATCTTGGCGCGCGGATCGAAGTTCTTGTAGACCCGATGGCCGAAGCCCATCAGGCGGAAGTGGCTCGATTTGTCCTTGGCCAGACCGAGGAACTTCGGGATATTGTCGGCGGTGCCGATCTGCTCCAGCATCGAGAGCACCGCTTCGTTTGCGCCGCCATGCGCCGGGCCCCAAAGAGCCGAGACGCCCGCGGAGATGGCGGCGTAGGGATTGGCGCCGGTGCTGCCCGCGAGCCGAACCGTCGAGGTGCTGGCGTTCTGCTCGTGATCCGCATGGAGGATGAAGAGGAGGTCCAGAGCCTGCGCGGCAACGGGGTCGACGTGGTACGGCTCGCACGGAACGGCGTAGAGCATGTGCAGCCGGTTGCTGCAGTAGTCGAGGTCGTTGCGCGGATAGACGTAAGGCTGGCCGAGCGCGTGCTTGTGAGCGGCCGCTGCGATGGTCGGGATCTTGGCGATGATGCGGTGCGCGAAGATCTCCCGCTGCCGCGGGTTATAGATGTCCATCGTGTCGTGATAGAACGCGGACATCGACGCCACCACCGCGGAGACCATCGCCATCGGATGCGCGTCGTAATGGAATCCGTGGAAGAAGCGCAGCAGCGACTCGTTGATCATCGTGTGATGACGAATGCTGCCCTCGAATTCCTCGAGCTGCTTGCGGGCCGGAAGGCTACCGTGCAGCAGCAGGTATGCGACCTCCATGAACGAGCTCTTCTCCGCCAGCTGCTCCACGGGATAGCCGCGATAGAGCAGCACGCCGGCATCGCCGTCGATGTAGGTGATGCGGCTCTCGCACGAAGCGGTGACGCCGAATCCGGGATCGTAGGTGAAGACCCCGAGCTCCTTGTTGAGCGCCGCAATATCGACGACGGAAGGCCCGATGGTGCCCGGACGGACAGGCATGGTGACCTTGCGGTCGGAAGTTCGGTCGACGAGCTCGAATGTCTTCTCTGTCATTCGGTAGACGCTTTGCGTTTAAGGGCCGTCGGCGCCAGCGGGGGGAGAAGCGGAAGGTTTACACGGTCCGCGCTCCGAATCAAGACGCAATTGCGCCACAGAAGCCTACCGGCGGGTAATATTAACGAGGCTTAATTTTCAAGCGTTCGGAAGCCCGAACCCTGGCGCCCCGGCGCTGTCGAACTGCAGTATCACCGTGCTCGAAATTCCGCCGCTCGCGCTCTACGTGCACTTGCCCTGGTGTGTCCGCAAGTGCCCGTACTGCGATTTCAACTCGTACACCCTTCATGGGGAGCTCGAGGAGCGGCGCTACGTCGCGGCGCTGCAGAGCGATCTCGCGGCGCAGGCGCCGGAGATGGCCGGTCGCGAGGTCAGCAGTATCTTTTTCGGCGGCGGCACGCCGAGCCTGTTTTCGGCGCGCGCCATCGCGCTGCTTCTGGAGTCGGCACGACGGCAGCTCACGCTCGCGGCCGACCTCGAGGTGACCCTGGAGGCAAATCCCGGGACCGTCGAGCGCGGCCGGTTCGCCGAATACCGCGCGGCGGGCGTCAATCGCATATCGCTCGGTGCGCAGTCCTTCGACGATGCGCGCCTGGCGGCACTCGGCCGAATTCACTGCGCGGACGAGACACGGCGCGCAGCCGCCGAGCTGCACGCCGCAGGCATGGCCAATTTCAACATCGATCTGATGTATGGCCTGCCCGGCCAGGACGTTGACGCAGCGCGGCGTGACGTCGAGGAGGCTCTGGCGCTTGACCCCAGCCACCTTTCTCACTACCAGCTCACGATCGAGGCCGGCACGGTCTTCGCCGGCAGCCCGCCGATCCTGCCCGACGACGATGCGGTGGACGCGATGCTGGATGCCTGCCGCGAACGTCTGGAGCTGACGGGGTTTGCCCACTATGAGGTTTCCGCCTACGCGACTGCCGGCCGACAGTGCCGCCACAATCTCAACTACTGGTCCTTTGGCGACTATCTCGGCATCGGCGCCGGGGCGCACGGCAAGCTGAGCCTGCCGAGCGCCGGACAAGTGGTGCGCACCACTCAGATGCGCGAGCCTCGGCGGTACCTGTCATCCGCGGGGCGCGGGACGTTCACGCGCACGCCGGTCCCCATCCATGAGCTGCCGTTCGAATTCATGCTCAACGCGCTGCGGCTGGTGCAGGGATTCGAAGTGCGCACTTTCACCGGCAGGACCGGCTTGCCTTGGGAAGCCGTTGCCCAGACGATGGCGGATCTCGCCGGCGAGGGCTTGATCGTCGCCTCGGGATCATGTTATCGGGCCACCCCGCGCGGTCTGCGATTCCTCAACGATCTGCTGTTACATTTTGTGACGGAAATCCCGAGAGCCGATGGTCAATCGGAATTGTCAACCGCTCCGCAGCCTTCGGCCGAGCTTGCGCGACGCGCTTTATTCACAGGTGCGGCAGGGGGTAACGTAAAATGAGCAAATTAGCGGTCAAAGCGACCATGTAGGTCAATGATATGGCTGCAAGCTATTGATAAAGCAGGGCAAAAATAGCTGGTCATTTTTTAGCCATTGCAATAAATATGCAATATAGCCGGGAAATTTTACCCTTGCGGCCGCGGTGACTCACAGAGTTATCCACAGCTTCTGTGGATAAGGGAGCCTGAGGCTGGGCCGCAGATCCGGGCGCCCCGGCACGAGCCCGGCGGCGGATTCTGAAACGCTTGTCGCGGCCGGCATCGACGGCTAAACTCCCCGGCCCTTTGAACTGAAGCAGCCCGCCCCCATCTACGGACGGACCGCCACCACACGACCGAAGCGTGCCATGAAACCCGATATCCATCCCGCATACAAAGAGATTACGGTCACCTGCACCTGCGGTAACGCGTTCAAGACGGGCTCCACGCTTGGACACGACCTGCAGGTGGAAGTGTGCTCGAGCTGCCACCCGTTCTACACCGGCAAGCAGAAGATCGTGGACACCGCGGGGCGCGTCGACAAGTTCCGCAAGAAGTACGGCGTCGCAGCAGGCGCCGGCAAGTAAGGGTACCGGCCGCTACTCTTCGAGCAGGGCCTCCACCTCGAGCGCATTCGCCCGCCTCATCGGCCGGCCATCGACAGGGCTCACCGGGGCCTGACGGATGCCGTCCGTCGGGAATACGGTGACGTCGATGGCCTGGTCCTCGACCTCAAACCGTAATCCCGGGTAGGCAAGCACCCGCTCCGGGCTCATGCGCACGCGCCGCTCCGTTACCTCGTGCGCGACGCCATGGTCGATGAGCTTGAGCGCAACCGATTCGGCGCGGTCGGCGAAGAGATGAAGCTGCACTTCCGAGTGCTCCGTCGCCGTGCCGCTCAGCACCGGGCCGACCAGGCGCGGCTCGAACTCGCGCAACTGCTGCATGGCCATGAGCGCTGCCCGCCGCTGCGCCTGCAGTGACTCTTCATGCGACTCGCGGCCGAAGAGGCGCTGGTACTCCGCCAGCGCCGTTTCGATCTCGGTGTTCTTCGGCAGCGCGGCAACACCGTCCTGGACGCCGAGTCTCTCCGCCGCCTTGCGCTTGGCTACGAAGAAGTCGCGGATCCCGTGCTCCGCCATGATGCGGGCGGCTTCCTGCGCCAGGGCACGCCGCAGATTCTCACCGCGGGGTGTCGGGTGTCTTTTCGCCATGTCGGTCAGAATATCGAATCGGCGCCGGATGGTGTCTGCGTGCCTTGCACCGTCGAGCCTGCCCCGGGAGCTGCAGTCGGCAGGTGGCTGGCCATGAAGACTTCTGGAATGCCGTCCGGACTCTCATCGCTCACCAACGCGCCCGTCTGGGGCGAAACGCGCAGCGTGACGATACCGGGCGGCATGGGGCGCTGCCACTGCGGAACACCCTCGAGGGCGTAACGCATGAAGTGGATCCAGATGGGCAGCGCGGTATGCGCGCCTTCATCGCCCGCGCCGAGTGGCCGGTCGTCGTCATATCCGACCCAAACAGTGGCCTCGAGCTGCGGCGTGTAGCCGTTGAACCATGCGTCACGGTAGTCGTTGCTGGTACCGGTCTTGCCGGCGATGTCGCTGCGATTCAGGGACAGCGCCTTCACGGCGGTACCGTACCTGATGACGTCCTTCATCATGGAGGTCATCAGGTAGTCGTTTTGCGGGCTGATGACTTGTGGCGCAGGCCGGCCCGGCAGCAGCGGGCCCTCGCCGCTCGGAAGCGCATCTGCCCCGGCGAGGAGCGCCGCCGGGGTCGCCGCGGGCTTCGGATCACTGGGCAAGGCCGGATTGGAGCAGGTCGTGCAGGCCATTTGCGGGGCCGCCTGCCACACGTCCTTGCCCGAGGAGTCCTCGACCCGGTCCATGTAATACGGCTCGACCTTGTAGCCGCCGTTGGCGAAAACCGAGTAAGCCGACGCCATCTGCAGCGGTGTCGCGCGCAACGTGCCGAGAGCCAGAGTCAGATTCTGCGGCAGCGTCTTCGGGTCGAAGCCGAAGCGGCTGACGTACTGGGTGACGTATGGCAGGCCAACGTCGCGCAGCAGTCGGATGGAGACCAGGTTGAGAGAATGGGCGAGCGCAACGCGCAGGCGCACCGGGCCGCTGAAGGAGCGGGTGTCGTTCTCCGGCCGCCAGGTCGCCTCCAAGCCATCGCCTCCCACCACCACCGGCGCATTGAGGAGCGTGCTCGCGGGCGTGTAGCCGTCATCGAGCGCGGCGGAGTAGAAGAACGGCTTGAATCCCGAGCCCGGAAGCCTCTCCGCCTGGGTCGCCCGATCGAACTTGTTGGAGAAGTAATCGAAGCCGCCGACGAGCGCAGCGATCGCACCGTCGTTGGGATCCATCGCGACGAACGCGCTCTGCGCCTGCGGCACCTGCGCGAGCTGCGCATGACCTTCCTTGTCAGCGACGACATACACAACGTCGCCACGCGCTACTACGTCCGCAGCAGTCTTTGGCGAGGCACTCAGCGCATCCTCGCCCAGCGCCTTGCGAGCCCAGGAGAGTCCTTTCCAGTCGATGTCGGCGAAGCCGCGCGATCTGATGTAGATACCCGCGTCCTGCGTCCCGACCTTCACCACGACGGCGGGTACCAACATGCCGATCGGCGTGTACTCGTCCACCAACTGCTCGAGCTGCGCCGGCGTAGCGTCGGCCGCGAGCACCGTGCGGCCGATCGGGCCGCGCCAGCCCTGCTGCCGGTCATACTGGATGAGCCCGAGCTGTACCGCGCGGTTGGCAAGCGCCTGCAGCCGGCCGTCGATGGTCGTATAGACCCTATAGCCGGCGGTCTCGGCCGCGGGGCCGTACCACTGCTCCATCTGCAGCCGCACCAATTCCGCCACGTAGGGCGCGTCGACATCGACATGCGGCGCGTGCAGGCTGGCGTCCATGGGTGAGTGGTTGGCGGTTTGCGCGCTGGCGGCGTCGATGTAGCCGAGATCGAGCATTCTCTGCAGCACGTATGAGCGGCGCGCGACGGCGAGGTGCGGATGGATGATCGGGTTGTAGAGCGAGGGTGCCTGCGGAATCCCCGCCAGCGTGGCGGCCTCGGCCACCGTCAGTTGATCCAGGCCCTTGCCGAAGTAGGTTTGCGCCGCGGCCGCGACGCCGTAGGAACGCTGGCCGAAGAAGATCTTGTTGAGATAGAGCTGGAAGATCTCCTCCTTGGTGAACTCATGATCCATCTCATAAGTGACGAAGGTCTCCTGCAGCTTCCTGCGGAAGGTCTTGTCGAGCGTCAGGAACATGTTGCGGGCGGCCTGCATGGTGATCGTGCTGCCGCCCTGGACTTTCTTGCCCGCGATCAGGTCGACCATGGCCGCGCGCGCGATGCTCAGGAAGCTGATGCCGCTTTCCTGGAAGAAGCGATGATCCTCGGCGGCGAGAAACGCATCCCGCAGGAGCGGCGGGATCTGGTCATAACGCACGGGCGTGCGCTGCTGGGCGCCGATCTGCGCGATCAGATCACCCGTTGATGTGTAGATGCGCAGCGGAACTTTCAGCTCTACGCTGCGCATCTGCGCGCTGGTCGGCAGCGAGGGTTGCAGATAGACGTAGCTGCAGGCGTAAGCATACAGCCCGAGAAGTGTGATCAACATCACACCGCCCAGGGCGGCGGCCGGAATTCGAACCTGTTTCCATTTCACAGAAAACGACTCTCTCTGCTTGCGCTCCCGGCGGGGGCTATGCATAGTAGCGCCCGTTTCAGGGC
>DATAXF010000072.1:0-9083 GCA_036273095.1 Steroidobacteraceae bacterium
CCTGGCGGACCATGCGGGCGTGCACGATCACCCGTCGCATGTCATGCGTCAGGTGCAGCGAAGTCACGGTCCCGACCACCGCGTTGAGGTGTTGGATCGTGGCCTGGCCGGGCTGCAGCCCTTGGGCCGCGCTGAAGGAGATGGTGATCTCCGGGCCGCGTTCCGCAATCGTGCGCCACACCAGCCACGCGAGCACGCCAGCGGCCGCGATCGGGACGATCCAGACCCACACGACCCAGCGGCGCGGACGCACGCGCGCCTCGACGGGCTCTTCGGGCTCCTGACGCTCGACCCGCCTCTCAGGCTGGTTCGGCTCCTGCGGCTCGTCTGGCATCGTGGCTCATCCTCTCTGTGACGCGTCCCACATCAGGCGCGTGTCGAAGGTTCTGGTGGCGATCATCGTCAGCACGACCACCGCCGCGAACGCTACCAGTCCGGCCCCCGCCCGCGCCTGGGCAATGGTGCCGAACTGCAGCAGGCCGACCAGCACCGAGGCGACGAAGACGTCGATGTTGGACCAGGACCCGACGGTATCGATGAAGCGGAAGAAGCGCGTGCGCGCGACGAGAGTGCGCGGCGAGCCCTGCACCGTCGCGAGCAGCATCCAGGTGAGGCCGCACAGCTTCAGCAGCGGCACCACGATGCTCGCCAGGAAAACGATGAGCGCCAGCGGCCAGAGCCGGTTGTGGATCAGCTCGAGCACTCCGCTGAGGATGGTGTTGGACTGCTCGTCGCCGAAGCTGACCAGCGTCAGTACCGGCAGCGCGTTGGCCGGGACGTAGAGCAAGAAAGCCGCCGCTACGAGGGCAGCGGTGACCCTGAACGAGTATGGCTTGCGATGATGCAGCGTCGCCGCGCAGCGCGGGCAGATGCTGCCCGGTCGCGCGCCGGTCACCAACAACTCGCACGCCGTACAGGCGATCGCCCGATCACGATCGCGGCGGTCACTCGCGCGCCGGCCCAGATGCCATCGCGACTGCCGGCTGGCGCGCCGCAGCGGCAGCGCCTCCCACACCGTTCTCTCGTCGAGCTGCGTCAGTGCCAAGAGCAGCGCGCCGGTCGCCGCCATCAGGCACCATCCTCCCGGGAGCACGTGTACCCCCACCACCAGGCGCAGCCGGCTGTAGGCAACGAAGCAGCCGACGAGGAAGATCTCGAGCATCATCCAGGGGCGCAAGCCCATGATCCAGCGAAACACCGGGCCCAGATGGGCGCGTACCCCCAACCGCAACCCCGCCAGCACGGCGATCAGTGACGCCAGGTAGACGTAGGGAAAGACGATACAGAAGGCGCCGACGATCACCGCGAGTGGCGCGAAGCCCTGCTGCCACAGCCCGACGATCCCGCTCGACAGCCAACAGGTCCTCTCCGCGCCGTGCGAGGCCACACTCAGCAAGGGCTCGATGGTCGCCGGGATCATGAGAAGCAGCGCCCCAAGCGCGAGCGCAAGCGGGGCATCCACCCGCCCCACCGCCGGGCCCGCCAACAGCCGGGCGCAGCGCCGGCACTCGGCGAAGTGCCAGCCCGTCAGCGCGGGCAGCCGTTGCAGCAGCCCGCAGTCCGGACACGCCACCCGCGTCTGATTCTCGACCTGATTCTCAGCAGTAGCCATCGCACGCCCCAGCAGCAAAGCAGATGCCTCCGCCACTTATTATCGCTCCCGGCAGTCCCCCGTCAGGCGGTCATCGCCGTCCGTGATGCCGTGTTGCCGCAACCATCCGCGGGCATCGTCGGCGTCGTTCTCGAACCAAGCCCGCGTGCTTCCGAGCCGGAAACTGTAACCCCAGGCATCCATGTCCGCGAACGTCCGTTCCACCCCCACTCCGCGCAACTCGCGGGCCAGCAGCACCTGCAGATAGCACACTGCCGATTCTTCCGGATCGTCGCCGCCGGCGTCCCGATCCAATCCCGAGCGCCGCTCCGGCGTCATGCAGATGTAGTGTGCCGTCTCGTGCAGCACCGAATGGACCGGCGTATCGAGCCGCGCATACAACCGATCCCCCCTGAGCCCCGCCTCGGCCTCACCCCAGTACGAGCCCGGGATCACCTCCTCGGGAGCCACGAGAGCGAGCCCGAGGCCGTAGCGATCGAGCAGCGCTGCTACCGCGATGCGATCGACCGCGCTCAACACCAGCATGTCAGCCGCCCGGCACCCGCGAGAGCTGCCGCATCACTATATCCGCCAGATCCTGCCCCATCGCCTGCCGCAGGATCGCCTCCTCGTGCTCCTTCGCGAGCAGCAGACTCTCATCGAAGCTGTAGGAGCGCACCGCCGAGACCTGCTGCGGCGCCAGGAGCTCCCTGCCGCCCGCGGTCACGGCGAAGCGCACCGTGTAGGTGATCTGGTACTCGACGGGGCGATTCTGCGCCGAAACGGACAGTACCCGAGGCGTCACTCTGTCGGACAGGATGTGGACCACCGCAGTCGCGTGGCCCGGCAGATCGACCGGATGCGCGCCGGATATCAACATCTGACGCCGCAGGCTCTGCACGAAGTCGCTCTGCTGATCCGGAGCCTGGATGTACGGCCGGCGAATCGATTGCGGCAGCGCGATGCGCCCTTCGAGGTGGAAACCGCAGCCGCCGAGCAGGAGAGTCACGACTGGTATGAAGCGCTGGATCCGGGCTCCTGCCCGGCCCAGCGCGCCTAGGGCAAAAAGCGTGGTTTTTGCCCTAGGCGCCGCCACCTTCGGCGGCGGGGCACATCCGTGTGCCTGAGTTATTCGATCGTGCCGCTTCATGATCCGTCGGCCGGCGCGCTCACCACCACGTTGGCAATCTGCCGGCCCGGCACGACGATTACCCGCTTGACGGCCGCCCTGCTGCCGACGAACTTCATGACGTGCGCGTCGGCGAGCGCGGCCTCGCGGATCGCCGCCTCGTCCGCATCCGCCGCCACGCGGACCCGGCCGCGGAGCTTGCCGTTGACCTGCACCACGAATTCGACCGATTCCTGCGTCAACGCCGACTCGTCCACCGCGGGCCACGGCTCATCGACCGCCGCCCGCTCGTGCCCGAGCGCCCGCCACAACTCGTGAGCGACGTGCGGGACGATTGGCGAAAGCATCAGCGTGATGACTTCCAGCGCTTCATGCCGCACGGCCCAACCCCGGTCCGACGTGTCATCGAACCGTGCGACCGTATTGAGAAGCTCCATGCTGGCGGCAATCGCCGTGTTGAAGTTGCGGCGCCGGCCGATGTCATCCGTAGACTTCGCGAGCGCATGGTGCGTTGCACGCCGCAGCGTGCGCTGCGCATCGGTGAGCGTCCCGGTGTCGACGCTCGGGCGAAGACCGCGACGCACATGCTCGTGCACAGCGTTCCACAGGCGTCGAATGAATCGGGACGCGCCCTGCGCTCCTTCATCGGACCATTCCAGCGTCTGATCCGGCGGCGATGCGAACATCGTGAAGAGCCGAGCAGTATCCGCGCCCAAGCGCTTGACCAGCCCCTCCGGATCGACGCCGTTGTTTTCGGATTTCGACATCTTGCCGAGTCCCTGATACTCCACGCGGATCGTGTCGCCGCCGGGCAGAGTGGTCTCGAACGACTCCACGCCGGCTGCATCCTTGCGCGAGCGCACGTCAGCGGGGTTGACGTAGCGCCGGCGCCCGTCAGGTTGCGCATAGGAGTAGACGTGGTTGAGCACCATGCCCTGGGTCAGCAGATTGGTGAAGGGCTCGCCAAGCCGCAACAGGCCGAGGTCGCGCATCACCTTGGTCCAGAAGCGCGAGTAGAGCAGGTGCAGGATGGCATGCTCTATGCCGCCGATGTACTGATCGACGGGCAGCCAGTAGCTGGCGCGCTCATCGATCATCGCGCCGTCCTGGTCGGGGCACGCGTAGCGCATGTAGTACCACGAGGAATCGACGAAAGTGTCCATCGTGTCGGTTTCCCGGCGCGCGGCGCCGCCGCACCTGGGACACTGGCACTCGTAGAAGGCTGGCGTTTTGGCGAGCGGGTTGCCGCTGCCGTCGGGCACGAGATCCTCCGGCAACATCACCGGCAGCTGATCGTCCGGCACCGGCACCTCGCCGCAGGTCCCGCAATGGATGAGCGGAATGGGGCAACCCCAGTAGCGCTGCCGCGAGATGCCCCAATCGCGCAGCCGGTACTGCACGCGTTTTCGCCCGAGGCCGCGCTTCTCCAGACTCGCGGCGATCGCATCCACCGCGGCCTGGAACTCGAGCCCGGAGAACTCCCCCGAGTTCACCGTGACGCCATACTCGGTGTAGTCGGCGATCCAGGGCGCGCGCACGTCCTCGTAGGCGCCGCTCTTGGAGCGAACCACCATCAGGATCGGCAGCGAGTTCTTGTGGGCGAACTCGAAGTCGCGCTCGTCGTGACCCGGAACGCCCATCACGGCACCCTCGCCGTACCCCATGAGCACGTAGTTGGCCACCCAGATTTCGATGGGCTTGCCGGTGAAAGGATGCAGCACGTGCAGTCCCGTGCGCATGCCTTTCTTCTCCTGCGTCGCGACATCCGCCTCCATGACACTGCCGCGGCGGCACTCCTCGATGAACGCCGCCAGCGCCGGGTTGCGCTGGCCGGCCGCGGCGGCCACCGGATGCTCCGCCGCGATCGCCATGAAGGTGACGCCGAACAGCGTGTCGGCGCGTGTCGTGAATACCTTGAGTGCGCCCTCCTTGCCCATCGCCTGGGCCATCGCCGCAGTCGTATCCGCAGCGAACGGGAAGGAGATCTCGCAGCCCTCGCTGCGGCCGATCCAGTTGGCCTGCATCAGGCGCACCCGCTCCGGCCAGCCCGGCAGCCGCTCGAGATCCCCGAGCAGCTCCTGCGCGTAGCGCGTGATGTTGAGGTAGTAGGTCGGGATCTCCCGCCTCTCGATCGGAGCCCCCGTGCGCCAGCCGCGCCCTTCGATCACCTGCTCGTTGGCGAGCACGGTCTGATCGACGGGATCCCAGTTCACCACCCCCGTCTTGCGGTAGGCGATCCCCCGCTCCAGCATCCGCAGAAAGAGCCACTGATTCCAGCGGTAGTAGCTGGGGTCGCAAGTCGCAACCTCCCGGCTCCAGGCGATCCCGAACCCCAGCGACTTCAGCTGCGCGCGCATGTGCGCAATGTTCTGCCGCGTCCACTGCGCAGGCGGCACTCCGTTGCTGATCGCCGCATTCTCGGCCGGCAACCCGAACGCGTCCCACCCCATCGGCTGTAACACGTTCCGCCCCTGCATCCGCATGAAGCGCGCCAACACATCTCCGATGGTGTAGTTGCGCACGTGCCCCATGTGCAGCCGCCCGGACGGATAAGGCAGCATCGACAGGCAGTAATACTTCTCCCGCCCCTTCTCCTCCCTCACTTCGAAGGTGCCGTGCTCCTGCCAATAAGCCTGCGCCGCCGATTCGACGGCCGCCGGATCGTAATGCTCTTCCATCTCAAAGAACGCCCGAATGTAAACCTCGGAAAGCTCCGCAATTTACACGAACGAGCGAATAAACTCCGGCTCTTATGGCACGGGCACAGGCAGGAACAGCTGCGCCGAATCGCGCTGAATCAGCAGCGCAATGCTCTTCTTCTGCGACCTCTTGGCCGCCGATTCCAGCTCCTCGATGGTGCTGATCCGGCGCCCATCCACTCCCAGGATGATGTCCCCGGGCTCCACTCCCGCCACCTCCGCGGCCCCCGTCACCCCCTCCACCACCAGGCTGCCGCTGGTCCTGGCCTCAGCCTTCTCCTGCGGCGCCAGCGGCCGGATCGTGAGCCCGAGCTGATTCGGCTTGCGCGCAACCGGCGCCGGCCGCGCGCGATTCCCCGCCTCCGCCGTCTGCGGCTCCTTAAGCTCCTCGACCCGCACCCGCACCGTCCGGTCCTGCCGTTCCCGCCATAGGGTCAGAGTCACCTCCGACCCCGGCCGCATATCCGATATCCGGCTCGACAGCTCGCCGAAGTGCTGGATCTGGTGCCCGTCGACCGCCAGCACCACGTCCCCCGGCTGCACGCCGGCCACGGCCGCGGGACTCTTGCTCTCCACTGAGCTCACCAGCGCCCCGCGCGGGCTGCTGAGACCGAAGGAATCGGCAAGGTCCGCCGTCACCTCCTGGATGGTGACCCCGATCTTGCCGCGCACCACGTGCCCCACGGTGATGATCTGCCGCTCCACGTTCACCGCCACATCGATCGGAATGGCGAACGAGACGCCCATGAATCCGCCCGTACGGCTGAATATCTGCGAGTTGATGCCGACCACCTCACCCTGCAGGTCGAAGAGCGGGCCGCCCGAGTTGCCGGGATTCACCGCCACGTCGGTCTGAATGAAGGGCACGTAGTTCTCACTCGGCAGCGAGCGGCCGATGGCGCTGACGATTCCCGCAGTGGCGCTGTTCTCGAAACCGAACGGCGAGCCTATGGCGAGCACCCACTGTCCGGGTTGCAGCTTCGCCGGATCACCGAAGCGCACCGTCGGCAGCCCCGTCGCCATGATCTTGAGGACGGCAATATCGGTACGCTGGTCCGATCCCACCACCTTCGCCGGGAACTCACGCTGATCGACCAGCCGTACCGTGACCTGACTCGCCCCTTCTACCACGTGCTCGTTGGTGAGGATGTAGCCGTCGGAGCTGACGATGAAGCCGGAGCCCGCGCCGCGCACGGGTTCCTCGTGACGCTGCTGATCACCACCGGGGGCCGGGATGCCGAAGCGGCGGAAGAAGTCGTTCAGCGGATCATCGCCCTGGCCACCGCTTTGCGGAGCCTTCTCGATGACTTCGATGTTGACGACAGCGGGGCCGTACTTGGCGACGAGCGGTGAGAAGTCGGGCAGCGACGGAGTGCAGACCGACGATGTGAATATCCCCGCGGACGCCGGTTGCGCGCTCATCAGCGGGCATGCGGCGAGCGCGATCAGGGTCCAGGGCATCAGTGTCGCGCGAGCACGCGCGAGCCTAAAAGCACTCATGTCAGACTCCGGGGTGAAAGAGTGGTAGCACTTGCCATACCCGCGCGGCGGCGCAAGCCGCCGTTCCACAGCGACGCGGCGAGCCCGAGAGCGGCAAGGCTCACGATCAGCCAGTTCCCAACACGCGTGAACGGTGTGATGCCGGCCCTGGGCGTGATGGAAGACCGCAGCACATACTGCTGGAAAGGCGGGGCGGATGCCAGGACTTCACCGCGCGGCCCGATGACCGCCGAGATGCCGTCATTGGTGGCAACGATCATGCTGCGGCCTTCCTCGAGGGCGCGCATGCGGGCCATCTGGAATTGCTCATAGCGGGCCGTAGAGTGGCCGAACCAGGCGTCGTTGGTGACGTTTACCAGCGCGTCGGCCTTGGGCAGCATCCCCAGCATATAGCTGCCGTAACCGACCTCGTAGCAGACCGTCGCCCCAAGCTGGAGCCCGGCCACCGGCAGCGGCGACTGGTGGGTGCCGCCGCGGGTGAAGCTGTCATACGGCAGGCTCATCAGGCGCAGCCAGGTACGTACGAAGTGCGGCACCGGGAAGAACTCGGCGAACGGCACCAGATGGTCCTTCGAGTACCAGCTCGCCTGCTTGCCGAGCGCCAGGATCGAGTCGTAGTAATGCTGACCGTCATCCGAGGCGCTGACCGTGCCCATCACCAGCGAGGAGCCTCTGGCCTGCGTCATACGGTCGACCGCCGCGATGTAGGGCAGCATGTTGTTGGCCGGCTCCGGCAATGCCGCCTCCGGCCACACGATGAGTTTCGTGCCGAGCACCGACTCGGTCATCTGGCGATAGCGCTGCAGGATCTTGTCTTCGTAAGCGTCCTGCCATTTCTCATCCTGCGGGATGTCGGCCTGAATCACGGCAACCGAGACGGGGGCGCCGGAAGGGTGCGTCCAGCGCACCGGCCCGAGTGCCGCGCCGACGGCCCAGGGCACGACTAGCGTGAGCCCCGCGATCAGACGCATACGCGCGTTGCCGCGGATCAGAGCGACCAGCGCGCCCGCGCTCGTGAGCAGCAGCAGGCTGATGCCGTAGACGCCGAACACCGGTGCCAGTCGCGCGAGCCAGGTGTCGGTCTGGGAATAGCCGAGCGACAGCCAGGAAAAGCCCGAAAGGAACCAGCCCCGCAACCACTCGATGAGGAGCCATGCCGCCGGGATCCCCACCAGCCAGCGCCAGGCGCCGGCGCGCGGCAGCCAGCGCGCCACGAGATAGCCGATGAGCGCGTTGTAGAGGGCCATGATTCCGATCAGGCCCAGCATTATTCCGATGGTCATCCAGACGGGCGCCTTGCCGAGGTCGTGGACGCTGACATACACCCAGTAGGTGCCGGCGAGAAACGTGCCGAAGCTGAAGCAGAATCCGGTCCAGGCTGCCTCGCGGGGCGCGGCCTCCTCCCACAGCCACATCAGCGCCGCGGGGCAGAGGATCGCGAGCGGCCACCATTCGAATGGCGCGAAAGCGCCAGCGAGCAGCGCGCCAACGCCGAACGCCAGCGCTGCGCGCACCAGCACCGCCTGGCGGGAGCGGGTCGCGACAGGGAGATCCGTTGCGGTGACCATGGCCGGTACAATCGCCTCGCGCGCGGGAGCGGCTATGGCGGCCACGCGGCGGGAGCTCATGCGCGCGACTCGCCCTGCTCCGGGTGCGCCTGGCCTTCGGGCGGCGTCACATCGCGCGGCGGTACGACGCGGAGCGCATCGATGCGGCGCCGGTCAGCGCGCACGACGCGAAACTCGAAACCCTCGATGGTGGCGGACTCGCCGCGCCGCGGCAGGCGGCCGAGCTGTTTCATCAGCAGCCCGGCCATGGTCTCGAAGCCCTCACCCTCGGACAGGTGCGCGCCGAAGTACTCGTTGAACTCTTCGATTCGCGTCACGCCGCGCACCAGGAAGAGGCGCTCACCCTCCTTGCGGATGTTCTGGTCGTCCTCGACGTCGAACTCGTCGTCGATCTCGCCGACGATCTGCTCGATCACATCCTCGATCGTCACGAGACCGGCGACGCCGCCGTACTCATCGACCACGATCGCCATGTGATTGCGGCTGCCGCGAAACTCCTTCAGCAGGATGTTGAGCCGCTTCGACTCCGGCACGAACACCGCCGGCCGCATGAACTCGCGGATATCGAAGCGCTCACGCGCCTCGCTGCTGACGAG
>DATAXF010000073.1:0-13571 GCA_036273095.1 Steroidobacteraceae bacterium
TCCACAGGAATTGACATTGCCGACGCAGATGCGCCGGTTCTCGCGTACGAGCCAGGTGGAGAGTTCATGCAGGAAGTGCTTGCGACAGTTCCTGATCTTGGCGTGAATGGCTCGAGCGCGGGGCTTGCGCCCGGCACGCTGGGCGACAGCGAGCGCCTGCTCGTACTTGCGGTAGAGGCGTGGGGCCTCGATCTTTTCGCCCGTCGAGAGCGCCGCCAGGGACTTGAGGCCCAAGTCGATGCCGACCTCGCCCGTCCCATGCTCCCTATCCTCCGGGATCTCGACGTGCAGGTTGAGATACCAGCGGCCGCGGGAGTCCTCATTGAAGCTGCCGCAGCGAAGCTCAGCGTCGAGAGGGCGGCTGAGCCAGAGCCGATATCGGCGCTTAAGGAAAATCACCGCATCACCGTCCCAGCGGATCGCGCGCGCCGCCTGGAACGGGATCCAGCCCAAAGATTTCTTTCCCCGCCATCGCGGCCGCTTGCGACGGATATCCCTCGAGATCGCAAACTGCTTGCAGACCGCCTGCACGGTATCCGAATGCAGGCCGAGGAGCTCGCTGCTGCCGGAAGTGAGCTTGATCAGATCGAATCCCGAGGGCCAACGCTTGTTGTGGCGGCGAGCGGTCTCGTGAACCTCCCCGCAATAGTTCCAGACCCGGTTCACCTCCCGAGCCTGTTGCTCAAGGTGCCGACCGGTGGTCGCATCCTTGATCCTGTACCGGTAGTTCAGCACCATGGCAACATGATCGTAGACACGCGGTGCGAATACAAGACCGACGCCAAACCTCGTGCGGACATTTTCATGCCTGACCTGACGTCGGTCTGCGATGCTGAAACCCACGCGAATACAAATTTAATAGTGATCGACAGCACGCCTCCTCCTCGCCGTAAACGGCGTGGTTTCCGGCGCGGAGAGCTCAGATGAGCGAGAAGATCAAGCGGGCGCTGGTCACAGGCGGCAGCGGCGGCATTGGCGCCGCTATCTGCCGCCGCCTGGCTGGCGCTGGACACCACGTGTATGTGCACGCCCGGAAAGGGGTGGACGCTGCGGAGAAGGTCGTCGAGGAAATCACCGCCGCGGGCGGCGGCGCCACGGCGCTGCATTTCGACGTGACCGATGCGGAAGGCGCGCGCACGGCACTGGAATCGGCCCTGAGCTCGGGGCCCATCCAGATTCTGGTGAACAACGCCGGCGTGATCGACGATGCCGTGCTGCCCGGAATGCGCCCGGAACAATGGCACCGGGTCATCGACGTCTCGGTCAGCGGCTTCTTCAATGTCACCCAGACGCTTCTCATGCCCATGATCCGCACCCGCTGGGGCCGGATCGTCAACATTTCGTCGGTCTCGGCTCTCATTGGCAACAGGGGACAGGTGAATTACGCCGCCGCCAAGGGAGCACTCAACTCCGCCACCAAGGCGCTCGCCCTGGAAGTCGCCACCCGCGGCATTACCGTGAATGCGGTGGCCCCCGGCATCATCAGCACGCCGATGAGCGAGGGTCTCTTCGATGCCGACGCGATCAGCCGGCTGGTGCCGATGAACCGCGCGGGGTTGCCCGAGGAGGTGGCGAATGTCGTCGCCTTTCTCGCCTCGGAGGAGGCCTCCTATGTAACCTCGCAGGTCATCTCCGTGAGCGGCGGGATGGCCTGACTGCTACACTGGCACCATGCGCATCTCACTCATCGCCGGCCTGATACTCATTGCCGCGGGCATCTTCATGATCCTGCGCCCAATTCACTACCCGACGGATCGCAGCGTGGTCAAGCTTGGGAACTTCCAGGCGAGCGTGCAGGCGGAGCGGACGCTTCCCCCTTGGGCGGGCGGGGTAGTGCTTGGCGCCGGTGTTGTACTCCTCGGGGCCGCTGTCCTCAAACGCTAACACCGACGTGGCGTTCGACGTGGGTGTTATACGCGCCCACGGACGGGAAATTTGTCTCAAATCCTTGGCGAGAGCACCGAAATCTCGCAAAATTGCCCAAACCGCCCGGTTATCCGGGCTGGCGGGGACCCTGCCCTTCCGCTGGAATGCACTGGCAGGCATAACTCAAGGAGAGCACCATGGCGGCGGCAGCAGCGGTGATGGCAGACCAAACTCTGGAATCGCGCGTAGCACGGCTCGAATCGTATGTAGCGCATATCCGCTCGGACATTGGCGAGATGAAGCTTGATTACCGCGAGCTTTGCAAGTCAGCTCGAGGCATCGATGATACGATCTCGAAGCTGGATAAGGCGTTAACCGGCGGCCTCGCCTCCAATCGTGTCTGGATGCTGCTACAGGGGGCGGCGATCCTGGGCGTGATGGCGCGAGGGTTCGGTTGGTTGTAGGCGACTACTCCGCCAGCCCGTCAAAGAACTCGACTTCGCCTGTCTCCAGCGAATATTCCGCCCCGACGACCGCCAGGGCATCGGCTCGGATCAGCTTCTCGAGCACATCGGAGCCGTAGCGCAGGTGGCTGACGGAGACGCCCACGTTGGCGCGCACCGCGTGCCGCACTAGAGCCTCCTCGTCGTTTCCCAGATCAGTTTTGAGCAGAACCTCGACCGACGGCCGGACCCGATCGACGATGGAGCGGATATTGCGCGACTGGTGCTCCGCCGGCTGCCGCAGCTCCTCCAGAGTCGCGCGGATGGCGCCGCATTGGGAGTGACCGAGCACCACGACCAGCCGCGTCCCGAAGCGCGAAGCGGCGAACTCGACGCTGCCGATCTGTGAGGGAGAGACGATGTTGCCGGCGACCCGGATGACGAAGAGATCACCCAGCCCCTGATCGAATACGATCTCGGCGGGGACGCGCGCATCCGAGCATCCGAGCACGATCGCGAACGGCTCCTGGCTCTGGGTGAGCTCGAGCCGTGCCGAGGCATCGAGCAGCGCACCGCGGTTGCGGACGCGCTCAACGAAGCGGCGGTTGCCTTCTTTGAGACGCTCGAGCGCCTCCGGTGCGGGAATCATTAGCGGCCGGACTTTCGTTTTTGGCTTCGGCCGGCAAGCGTAACACGCCGCGTCACACGATCAACCACGGGCACCCCGATTCCGGAGGCCGGCGTCGCCCTGCTAGAATCCCCTCCCCCGCGCCGCCCCACGGCGCCACCCAGGAGGAGCGACCATGGCGATTCGCGAGCGGCTGATCGAATACCGCGACGGCTCGACCCTTCTCGAAGGCTTCTTCTGCCACGACGACTCCCGTCCCGGACCGCTGCCGGCGCTGCTGATCGCCCACGATTGGAGCGGACGCGGCGAGTTCGTGGAGCGCAAGGCGCGGCGCCTCGCCTGGCACGGATTCGCGACCTTCGCACTCGACATGTTCGGCAAAGGCAAGCGCGGCACGACCAACGAGGAGTGCTCGGCGCTGATCACTCCTTTCGTGCAGGATCGTGCCCTGCTCGCCCGCCGCGTCACCGCGGCGCTCGCCACGGTAAAGGGATTGCCGGAGGCGGACAGCCGCCGCGTCGCGGCCATGGGATTCTGCTTTGGGGGAATGTGTGTGTTGGATCTGGCCCGAAGCGGCGCGGACGTGCGCGGCGTCACCAGCTTTCACGGCCTGCTCAAGCCGAGCGGCCTGCCCGTGCCGGCCAGGATCCGCGCCAAGGTGCTGATGCTGCACGGATACGCCGATCCCCTGGGTCCGCCGGAGGACGTACTCGCCATTGCGAAGGAGCTGACCGCAGCGGGCGCGGACTGGCAGCTCCACGCCTACGGCAACACTTTGCATGCGTTCAGCAATCCGCACGCCAATGACCGCGCCAACGGCATGGTGTACGACGAATCGGCGGACCGCCGCGCCTGGCACTCTCTCCTTCAGTTCCTGGACGAGGTGCTGCGCTAGTCGGTTTATCTGGCCGGCTGTCCCGCGCGGCACCAAGCCGCGCGGGACGGCGCTTTCCGCCTAGTGCCAGTCGTTACGGGTGCGGAACTCCTTCGCCTGACGCTCCGCTTCCTCGCGCTCGAGGCCGTATCTTTCCTGCAGCTTGCCAACGAGCTGTTCGCCGTGGCCCTCGAGTTGGGTGATCTCGTCGTCCGTGAGCCTGCCCCACTGCTCCTTGATGCGGCCCTTGATCTGCTTCCACTGACCGGCCGTACGATCGCTGTTCATGATCTCGATCCTCCGTATTGCGACAAATACCGGGAGGAAACGAGCAAGCGGCAGACCTCGCCGAGCTCACGCCCGCACGAGCACCAGCGTCACGGTGTTGGATTCCGGATCGAAGAGGATGCGCGCCTGCCCACGCTCGAGCTGCGCGCGCACCTGCGCGACTTTCTGCTCCAGCGTGAGCTCGCGCTCGCCGTAATCGGTGCCCTCGCGCAGCACGAAGGATTCGATCACCCCACGCAGCGCCTCGGCGGAGAGCTCCGCGTGGGGTATGGGAACGGACTCGCTCAGCGCGAGCGCACCTTGCTCAACAGGCGCAGGATCTCGATGTAGAGCCACACCAGCGTGACCATGAGGCTGAACGCGCAGTACCACTCCATGAACTTCGGCGCCCCGCCGGCGACGCCGCGCTCGATATAGTCGAAATCGAGCACGAGATTGAGCGCGGCCACGCCGACGATCACCAGCGAGATGCCGATGCCCAGGGGGGTCGCCGCGTAGAGCACCGGTACGGAGACGTGGAAGAAACCGAGGACCATGGTGGCGAGATAAAGGAGCGCAATGCCCCCGGTGGCGCCGATCACCATCGCCCGGAACCGAGCCGTGACACGGATCAGCCGCATCCGGTAGGCGATGAGCAGAACCGCCAGCACGCCGAAGGTGAGGCCGACAGCCTGAATGGCGATGCCGTGATAGCGCTGTTCCAGGACCGCCGAGAACCCGCCCACGGCCAGGCCCTCGAGCGCCGCATAGGGAATGGCCAGATACGGCGCCAGATTCGCCTTGAAGCTGATGATGATCGCCAGGATGAACCCGCCGATTACCCCGAGCAGCATCGTGCCCGAGACGGACTGCAGGTCGCCGCCGGCCATCTGCGACCACGGATAGAGCGCGGAAGCCATGAGAACGATGAGGAGCAGGAACGACTTGTCGATCGTCCCCTTGAGGGTCATCCCCTCGACCCCGACCCCGGCGCGCGGCAACCTCGCGAATGTGTTCTCGTTCAGGCCGGGACTGCCGGTACGGCGCACTGGAAGGGGCATCTGGGTCTCCTTTGGATACGGAAGGCCCATTTTAGCAGGTTGGGGCCGCGCCACCGGCCCCACTGGGTGCAGGCCCCAGGCCCGCAGGCGATTATGTCTAAGCTCTAGGCTCCGCCGTGCGACTGGTCGTCGGGGGAACCCTCTGAGGAGCCATCCGGGGACCCCTGGGGATCCCGCAGGGAAGCCTCTTCTCGCTCCCGGTGGATCCGCTCGTAGATCTCTTCCCGGTGCACGGCGATCTCCTTCGGCGCATTGATCCCGCAGCGCACCTGGTTGCCTTTGACGCCGAGGACCGTGAAGGTCACCGTGTCGCCGACCATGATGGTCTCGCCCACTCTTCGTGTGAGGATAAGCATACTCTCCGTGCCCCTTGTTATTTCACCCTAGGCGCATTGGCGCGCCGACAACATCCTACGACATCCGGCCGGCTGCTGCACGCCTAGGCAGGAGCGCGGTTGTCCCGCCATACCCGCTCGAAAGGCAGGCGCCAGGCGTGGGGCGCAACTAGCTGATGCATGGAATTCGGCCCCCAGGACCCGGGCGCATACAGGCGCACGGGAGGCGGCGCCTCCAACAGTGGGGTCGACACCTCCCACAGCCGCTCGATGCCCTCGGCGTTGGTGAACAGCGTCCGATCACCACGCATCGCATCCAGTATCAGTCGCTCGTAGGCTTCAAGGACATCGCCGACGAGCCCGGTGTCGTTCATCGCGAACTGCAGACTCAACTTGTCGAGGCGCATCCCCGGCCCCGGCCGCTTGCCATAGAAGGAAAGCGACATCTTCGAGACGTCCGCGAGATCGAATGTGAGGTGATCCGGTCCCTGGGCCCCCACTCCGGAGTCGGCCGGGAACATGCTCTTCGGCGGCTCGCGGAAGGCGATGGAGATGATGCGCTGACCTTCGGCGAGACGCTTGCCGGTGCGCAGGTAAAAAGGCACGCCCGCCCAGCGCCAGTTGTCGATGAAGCACTTGAGGGCGATGAAGGTCTCGGTGTCCGACTCCGGGCTGACACCATCCTCGCTGCGATAGCCGTTGTACTGACCGCGCACCACGTCCGTCGGGCGGATCGGCATCATGCTGCGAAAGACCTTGTATTTCTCCTCACCGATCGAGGCTGGCTCGAGCGCCGTCGGCGGCTCCATCGCCATGAACGCCAGGATCTGGAAGAGGTGCGTCACCACCATGTCGCGGAAGGCGCCGACGTGATCGTAGAAGGCCGCCCGCTTGTCGAGCGCGAGCGTCTCGGGCACATCGATCTGTACGTGATCGATGAAGTTGCGGTTCCAGATGGGCTCGAAGAGACCGTTGGCGAAGCGGAAGGCGAGGATGTTCTGCGCGGGCTCCTTGCCGAGGAAATGATCGATGCGGAAGATCTGCTCCTCCGCGAACACTTCGTGCAGCTTGGCATTGAGTGAGCAGGCGCTCGCGTAGTCGGTCCCGAAGGGCTTCTCCATCACGATCCGTGAGCGCTCGACGAGGCCCGCCTCTCCGAGCATGCGCACGGCGGAGAGCGCCGCGCTCGGCGGTACGCTGAGATAGTGCAGACGCCGGCTCTCCGTGGCTAACGCTTTCTCCGCGCGTTCCACCGCGGCTCGCAGCGCGGCCGCGCCGGCGCCCAGGGGGACGTAGTCCAAGCCCTCCGCGAATGACGCCCAACCGGCGTCGGAGACCTTGTGTGGGTAGAACTCATCCAGTGCACTACGTGCGACCTTACGGAAGCCCTCCGCATCGATGTCATCGAGGGAGACACCGATGATGCGGCACCCGGGGATGAATCCAACGTCAGTGAGATGAAACAGCCCCGGGAAGAGCTTGCGCCGGGCGAGATCGCCCGTGGCGCCCACCAGAACCAAGACCTGCGGATATTTCGGACCTACTCCAGGAGGTATCTTAGCCACCCTGCTCCACCTTTCGCCTTCACCTTGAACCGAGGCGAAAGGATAGCGGGGCGCTCGCGTCGATTCCATTGCGAACGCACGGTTTTGCGCTCTCAGGTGGAGCGCGAGGCTCTTTTCCGCCCTACTGGCCGACGATCACGCCCTGGGACCCTCACTTGGATGGCTTTTTCACTCCCAGGGTGTAGGCCTCGAAGGCCCACACGTCAGTCGTTTGCGCAATCTGCTTGTCCGTCGGCATGTAGGTATGACTGGTCGCGCCCGTCGTCCGCAACAGGATCGGATTGGCGCAGCTCTGAGCACGCTGGATTGCAGCGGTGAACTTGAACTCGTGCATCGGTACGACGCGGTCATCGTCCCACGACGTCGTAATCAGCGTCGGCGGATAGCAAGTACCCGAATGGATATTGTTCAGCGGTGAATAGGCATACAGCCATTTGAACGCATGCGGATCGCTCGCAGTGCCGTATTCGGGCGCCCAGAGCGCGCCGCCCGAGAAATCCTGGTAGCGGAGCATGTCGAGCACACCGTGCCCGATGTAGGCGGCGCCGAAGAGCTCGGGATGCTGCGTGATCGAGGCTCCCGTGAGCAGTCCGCCGTTGGAGTACCCCTGGATCCCGATGTGCCTGGCATCGGTGTAACGCTGCGCGATCAGGTACTTCGCGGCCCAGGCGAAGTCGTCGAACACATTCTGCTTGTGTGACAGCATGCCGCCCTGGTGCCACTTCTCCCCGTAGGTGCCGCCGCCGCGCATGTTGGCCTCGGCATACACCCCACCGAGCTCGAGCCAGACGGGCAGGACCGGAGAGAATCCCGGCGTGAGCGTGATATCGAAGCCGCCATAACCATAGAGAATCGTGGGATTGCGGCCCCGGAGCTTCACGCCCTTGCGGGCGACGATGAACATGGGCACCCGAGTCCCGTCCTTGGAGTGGTAGAAGACCAGCTTCGTCTCATACAGGCTCGGGTCGAAGCTCACCCGCGGCGCGAACACCGTCTGTGCAGTCCCCTGCCGCACGTCGTAGCGGTAGATCCGCTCCGGATAGAGATAGGAGGTAAATCCGAAATAGACGCTGTTGGAGTCGTTGCGGGTAGACACACCAGTGACGGTGCCCAGAGTCGGCAGAGGCAGGTCGCGCAGCAGTTTCCCGTCGGCAGTGTAGAGCGACAGGCGGCTGGTCGCATCGATCTGTGAGTCCACGAGGAGCTGCCCGCTGGCCAGGTCCGCTTCCTGGATCACCCCTCGGCTCTCGGGAATGACCGTACGCCAGTGCGCGGGCGTCGGATCCGACAGCGAGGCTGCGACGACACGCCCCTTCGGCGCATCGAGCGTGGTCTGTAGGTAAAGCGTGCCCTTCTGCACACCGACGACGACGTACGCGGCATCGTTACGGGTATAGAGAGGCTCCAGTTTCGCGGCCACGTTTGGCTGGGCTGGGTTGCCGAGGTCGGCGTAGTAAAGCTCGTTCTCCGGAGCCGTGCCGTTGACCAGGACCACGAAGAGATAGCGGCCATCCTCGCTGACCTGTCCCCCGATGACCCAGTGCGGCAGATCCGGCCGGCGGTAGATCAGCCGGTCCGCGCTCTGGGGTTGTCCGAGAGCATGAAAGTAAAGCTCCTGATCGACCACCTGCTGATTGATCGCGTTGCCTTTCGGCGGCGTCGGATAACGGGAGTAAAAGATGCCGTTGTCACCCTTGGTCCAGGCGATGTTGGAAAATTTCACCCATTGGACGACGTCCGAGAGCGTCTTGCCCGTCGATACGTCGAGCACGTGCAGCGTCTCCCAGTCGGATCCGCCTGACGACAGCGCGTAGGCGAGGTACCGTCCGTCGGGCGATGGCTGGAGGTCGATGAGCGCCACCGAGCCGTCCGGCGAAAGCTCATTGGGATCGAGGAGGATTCGCGGCTTCGCGGAGGGCGAGTCCTGCACGTATAGAACCGACTGATTCTGCAGGCCGGCGTTGCGCCGGAAGAAAATCCGGCCGCCGGCGACCTGAAGGGGCGCCGTCTCCCGCGCGAAGTTCCACAACTGCGTCAGGCGATGGGTGATCCAGCCTCGCACCGGGATCTTTGCGAGATAATCGTCCGTCAGACGATTCTCCGCCGCCACCCAGGTGTGCAGCGCGGGGCTCTGCATGTCCTCCATCCACTGATACGGCGCCGGCACCTGCGTACCGAAGTAATCGGTCACTGTCTGATCGCGGGGAGCCACCGGGTAGTCCAGCGTCCCGCGCGCCGGCGCAGCGATGCTGGAGGCGGCGGCGAACAGCAGTAGAGATGCGAGCACCGGGACGGTTTTTCTCATGGGGAGCTTCCGGCAAGACGGAAGCGACAGCTTACCAGCCATGGAGCTCAGGCGCTGACGCCGCCCCGTCGCTAGTGCTTTGGTGAGGGAGCTCGACGTGTGGCTTCGGCGCCGAACAATAGCTCGATATAGCGGCGCAGATGATCGAGACTTTCAACCGCGACCGTGGCGCTGCCACGCGCTTTCGCCAGTATGAAGCCGCCCTGAATCACCGCCAGGATGTGCAGCGCCAGGCTTTCCGCAGTCCAGGCACCGCGAATGCCGTGGTCACGCATCGCGGCGCGGATATCGGCCTCCAGTCCTCTCGCCTGGGCGGCGATGCTGCGCCCGCAGGCGGCACTCACATCCGGGTGAGTGCGATACGCTTCCTGGATGACCGTGCCCGCAAAGCAGCTGAAATCGGGCAGGTCGCCCGTCAGGATCGCCTTGCGAAACTCGACATACGCGATCAGCCGGCTGAGCGGATCGGCGGCGCCGTGATAGGGCGCGTCGGCGAAAACCTCTAGCGACAGCGCGTCCCAATGCGCCGCCGCGGCCAGAGCCAGGTCCTCCTTGCTCTTGAAGTGATGGAAGAAGCTTCCCTTGGTCAGCCCCGCTTCGGCGCAGACGTCCTCGATACGTGTGGCGCTGTAGCCCTTGGTGCGCACTACCTTCAACGTCGCGTCGAGGAGCCTCACCTTTGATTCATGCGGTGCCTGTACCATGAGCCAGTCCGGAATATATACCGACCAGTCGGTATGATAATGGGCGAAGGCTCAATTCTGCCACTTATTTGATTTACAGAGGGTAGCCGCTCCTCGCCAGCACATCCGCGACGCGGCGAAGCTTGTGCGGCGTCGGAATCGTGAAATCGAGCGCGTTCACATAGCGGGTGACGAGATTGAACACCGTCCCCACGGCAATCGCGTCCGCCAACGATTGCTCGCTGACGCCGCTCTCGAGCACTGTCCTGGCGTCCCACTCCGTCAGCTCCGCGGGGCGCACCGTCATCGTCTCGAGAAACGCCAATGTCGCTTTCAGTCCAGCGGATATCGGGGCCGACGAGTAATCCGAGAGCACAGCGTCGACCGACGCGTTGCCGACCTGTGTTGCCGCGACGACGCTGTGCACATCCGCGCACGATGCGCACTCATTCCATTTCGCCACCAGCGCAGCCATCAGCTCGCGCTCGCCGACGCTCCAGGCGCTTGGTCCCCTCATCGCCGCTTGCGTCCACGCGCCCATGGACGCGCCGAAATACACCTGGTGGTTGAGATCGGCGCGGAACGTAGTCCTGCCCCTGCGTCGCTTCCCGGAAGCCCAGGAGATCATCCGCAGCAGGATACGGTCGTTGACGCGCCCGCTAAGATCAGCTTCTTTCAGAAGCATGACGGCACTGCTCCAAGGCATGCTCCCGGTCTTGATATAACACTTTACCTCTTAGTAATGTATATGCGCGGGAGAGCTCCTGTCAAGGGCGATCGGGGCTGCGGCTCAGTCGTAGCGGTGAGCGCTGTCCTTGCGGGCCAGGGGTGGGCCGTGTGGTTGGGTGTCGAGTCCGTCGGCGAAACGAGGATTATCACTGAGGAGGAAGCCATGATGACCGAGATGCACAATCCCCCGCACCCTGGCGAAGTCCTGCGCGAGTGGCTTTCCGAGATCAGCGTCACCGAGGCGGCCAAGAGGCCGGGTGTGACGCGCGTAGCGCTGTCGCGCGTGCTCAATGGCTCCGCGGGCGTGAGCGCGGACATGGACCTTCGGCTCTCGAAGGCCCTCGGCACGACGCCAGGCAGCTGGTACGCGATGCAGGCCAATTACGACATGTGGCAGGCGCGGCGGCACTTTCGCGCCAGGGTGCGCCCCATCACGAAGCGGTCGGCCGACGACCGCGATGCACCGCATCCCGAAGGGCTTCCAGCGCGTGCCTGACGGTGGTCATGAGAAGTCGGAGTCGTTTCACCGCGTTCCGGAATGCTCACTCAGCACCCAATCTCTGAATGTCTCATCCTCGAAGCTGTAGATGCCTTGGTCTGTTTGAATCAGGATTTGGCGTTCGCGAAGGCGCCTGAGAGCATTCTGCGGTACCGAGCGATTGGCAGAGTCGCCAAGACCGAGCGTGTGCCCGATCCTGGCAAGCGACCGTGCTCCGTGCAGATCGGTTTCGCCGGCGGCGACGGCTTGCAGTATTAGCTTGTCGGCCGGGAGCATCTTGTCCCATCGCGTGGCGAAGCCAGTTGCGCCCCGCGCGTCAAGTACAAGCGCTGGTTCGTCTTAATCTGCTGCACGTAGGCCTCCGGCGCACCTGCTTGGGCAGCAAACTCCTCCCACCGGGATACCGCGCGGGCGACCTGCTCCACGATCTCAGCGGCGATGCTTTTGGAGAGGCTCGCCGTATCGGCCAGAGCCATCAGGTCCTCGTGCGCGAAGCTATCGAACTTACCGTTTACGCCCATTTGGTGCTGGGCCATCCAGCGGTTCGCAGGATCGTAGCCATAGGTCAGGTCATAGGCCGGTGCAAGACTCCAGCTGCCACGGGCGTCCATCAGGAACGAGATGTTCTTGACGTGATCGTCCTGGTTGCGGGCGATGAGGTTGAAGGCACACCTGCGGTACAGCTCCTCGCGCGCCAGGGCTGCACCCCCAAGCTGCCGCAACACCTGGAATGCCTGCTCGTAGGTGTTGGCCTGCGGGGTGTTGTAGTCGAGGTGTGCGAGCGCACCCAGGGTCTGCGCGTGCAGCTTCGAGCCCGCATCGGTGCGGTCGAAGCGCTTTGTCATGAAGTGCTTACGCGGGCCTTCCTCAAGCAGCCGACACTCGGTCATCTCAATGCCGCAGGCCTGCGCCATAAGGTAGTAGGCATACTCCACGCGGGTGAAACCCTTGGGGTCTGATAACTCATGATCCCCGGCCCCGCGCACGCCATCGAACTTCAAGAGCCAGTAGGAGAAACCGGCCGGCGCCGTGACCTGCCCGGAGCGCACCTCTTGGGTGTCGAGGTTCCAGGCGATGAGCACCTTGGGCCTCGCGCCGCCAGCGGAGGTTCCCACGCGCAGTAGCTCAGCAAGGCCCGCGTGCACAGAGCCTGGGGCGAAGGATGTCGCAAGGTCATGGCGGTGCTGCAACACCTGGGAGGCAAGCTCGACCAGTACCTCAATCCTCAGCTTCTGGCTCTTGCGGGCCCGCGGGCCTTTGACGGGTCGGAACTCAAGGGCCCCCATGCCGCGGCTACCGATGTAGCGCAATCGTTCGATGGGTCCGAAGCTGCCAGGCGCGCGCCCTTGAGTGGCGAGCCACGCATCGATCAGCGTGTTTCCGAAACGGTCCGGAAGACTGTCTGCCAGGAGGCCCGGCAGCCTCTTGAAACTATCCAATCCCAGTGCCGGGAACCGGTAGACCGTGGCCGACAGAGGCATCATCAGCGGCGCTACTTCAAGGCCCAACTTCAAGAACCGCGGGCTGTACTCAAAGCGCGCAAACGCATCTGGCTCAGTCTGGGCCACCGCCCCTACGAGTTCCCCCCACAGATGCACTTCGGCAAGTTCGCTCACGCCGCCCCCATGGGACGTCTGCCTCGCGCCCGTTGCCGTTTTTTGCCTTGGGCCCGCAACAGCGCCATGGGGCTGGGTTCATCCGCGGGGAAGCTGGCCAAAAATCCCTCCAGCAGCTGCAGCGCCCGTAGCACCCGCACCAAGAGCTTAAGCTCCGTACCCACCCCACTCTCCAGCCGCTCGATGGTGGCGCGCGAAACGCCCGCCTCCCGGCCGAGCGCTGTCTGGGTGAGGTTGCGCTTCAAACGAACCGCCGCCAGCCGCGAGCCCAAGGCTTCCAAGGCTGCTGTATCGCTGAGGGAACCTAAAACGTTAGTATTCATAATGACTCTTAAATGAGGCACTAAATCATAAATCAGCGGATAGTATAGCTTATAAGATGCGCAAAATAAGTCACTTTCTTCTGTTTACTGCATCTTAAAGGCTGCACAATCCATGAATAATGAGTTTATGACTCCTATAAGAAACATTATAGGGTGGATGATAAAACTAGACTCACCGCGAGGCGTTGCGCGGCGGTTTGTACGAGCGCTTCCAGCGCACATAAGTTGTTGATTTTATGGCGTCCCCGACGGGATTCGAACCCGTGTTACCGCCGTGAAAGGGCGATGTCCTGGGCCTCTAGACGACGGGGACGCGGCTGTGAAAGAGGGGCGCGGTAGGCCGGCCGCACCTCAGCCTGGGAGGGCGCGCAAGATTA
>DATAXF010000074.1:0-3357 GCA_036273095.1 Steroidobacteraceae bacterium
CGCCATCGCGCAGGCGGACGGACCGTGCTGGCGGGCAAACTGCTGTGCGAACGATGCCGGCTCGGCGTTGATGATGAAGTTGATACCTCCCTGGCCATGCAGCGTCACGTTCTTGGATCGATGCTGTGCCTTTACCGGGAAGCCCATGCGCTCGAAGAGCGTGCGCAGGAGCTGCGGGTCGGGCGCGGTGTACTCGACGAATTCAAAGCCGTCGGTACCCATCGGGTTGTCGCGGGACTGGCTCATCTGCATCTCCGCTGCCATCTGGTTGCGCGTGCAACTATTATAGCGCGATGAGCCTCCCCTGCCCATGTGGTACGGCCCCGTGGGCCGCCCGGATATATATAATCGCCCACCATGCATGCACCAGATCCTTCGTCAGACGACAGTCGTCTGCTGCGCAGCATTCCTCCCTCCCGCCTCGCGCTGATCGAACGCATCGTTCGGACACGCGTAGCCCCTCGACGGGGGCTCTCCGCCAGCGCGGACGCTGTGCGATACCGTGAAATACAGCAGCGATTCCTGAGGGCGTACTTTCGTGGTGTCGGAGAGGAGGACCTGGCGGAGCGGACACCCGCCATGCTCGCCGGGGAGGCCCGCTCCCACCTGGAGCTCGGCTGGCGCCGCACGCCCGGGCAGTCCCTGGTCCGGATCTTCAATCCCGACCGCGAGCGCGACGGCTTCGAATCGCCGCATACGCTGGTGCTGATCGTCACCGACGACAGGCCGTTTCTGGTCGACTCGGTCGGCATCGCCTTCGCCCGCGCCGGTCTCGCCATGCATCTCATCGTGCACCCGGTGCTCGAGGTGCGCCGCGATGGACGGGGTCGCCTCGCCGGCCTGGGAGCGAACGGCGGCGAGCCGCAACACGCCGAGTCCTGGGAGCTGTACGAGGTCGACCGGCAGACCGATCCGGCGACGCTCGAGCGATTGCGCCACGATATCGAGTCGACACTGAGCGATGTCACCCTCGCGGTCGACGACTGGCCGGCGATGCGCGAGCGCGTCCGCTCCCTGGTCGCGGATCTGGAGCGCGACCCGCCTTCCCTGCCGTCCGACGATGTCAGCGAGGCACGCCAACTCCTCGGTTGGATGGAAGAGCGCCATTTCGTCTTCCTCGGCTACCGCTACTATCGCCTCGAGCGTGGCGCCGGCGAGGATCGCCTGATTGCCGAGCCGCGCACAGGGCTTGGCATCCTGCGGCCGCGCGGCGGCGGCAAGCCCGCCGCAACCGTGCTCACGGGCGACGTGCGCGCACGCGCGCGCGATCGCGAGCTCCTCGTCCTCACCAAGGCGAACTCCATCTCGACCGTGCATCGGGGTGAATACCTCGACTACGCGGGCGTCAAGACCTTCGATGCGCGCGGCCGGGTCACCGGCGAGCACCGCTTCCTCGGGCTCTGGACCTCGACCGCCTATAACCGCAGCCCGCGCGACATCCCGGTGCTGCGGCGCAAGGTCGATCGCGTCATCGGGTATTTCGGCCTCGACCCGCACGGCCATGACGGCAAGGCCGTCCTGCACGTGTTGGAAACCTATCCGCGCGATGAGCTCTTCCAGGCAAGCTTCGAGGACCTGATCCGGATCGCCCGCGGCGTCGTCAACCTGTACGAGCGGCGCACGGTGCGCCTGCTCGCGCGGCGCGATCCGTATCATCGCTTCTATTCCTGCCTCGTGTACGTGCCGCGCGACCGCTACAACACCGAAGTGCGCCAGCGCATCGAGCAGATCGTGCTCGATGGCTTCGGCGGCCTCTCGGTGGAGAGCCAGGTGCAGATCTCCGGATCGAGCCATGCGCGCGTGCACGTGGTCGTGCGCACAGAGCCACCGGGACCGCGCAAGGTCGATATCGCGGCGATCGAGCGGCGCATCGCGGACGCGGCGCTGACCTGGACGGACCGGCTGCGGGAAGTGCTGGTGGCTCGCGAAGGGGAAGCCGCCGCCATTGCGCTCGCTACGCGCTACCGGCAGGTCTTTCCGCTCGCCTACGAGGAGGATGTCGCCCCCGCCGACGCGCTGGCCGACATCGCCGCTCTCGAGCAGCTGCGCGCTGCTCCCGAGGCGCGGCGGCTCAGCCTGCATCGGCCGCCACACCAGAAGCCCGGGCGGATGCATCTGAAGATCGTGCGGATCGGCGATCCGGTGCCGATATCGGATCTGCTGCCGATTCTCGAGAACTTCGGCCTGCGGGTCATCGCCGAGCGGCCGTACGAGCTAGCCTGGCCCGAGGGCGGCGCCGCCTGGATCCAGGACTTCGAGCTCGAGCACCGCGACGGCCTCGCGATCGACATCGGTCGCATCGAGCAGCGCTTCAAGGAAGCGCTGGTGCTGACCTGGGGCGGCGATACCGAGAACGACGGCTTCAACCGCCTGCTGCTCGGCGCCGATCTCACGGCGCGCGAGATCACGGTGTTGCGGGCGTATTGCCGCTATCTGCTGCAGACGGGCGTGCCGTTCAGCCAGGCCTACATGGAGCGCGCGCTTGCCGCCAACCCGGCGATCGCGGCGGGCCTGGTGCGGCTCTTCGAGGCGCGTCTCGAGCCCGCGGTGCAGTCCGCGGCGAGCGGCCGCGGCCGCAGGCGCGGCGACCCCTCCGAGGAGATCGTCGCTCAGATCAACGCCAGCCTCGATTCGGTCTCGAGTCTCGATGAGGACCGGATCCTGCGCGCATATCTCGGCCTCATGCAGGCGACGCTGCGAACCAACTTCTATCGCCGGGATGCGGCGGGCGCGACCCTGCCCTATCTCTCCTTCAAGCTCAATCCCGCCGCCATAGCCGACCTGCCGTTGCCGCGCCCGAAGTTCGAGATCTTCGTCTACAGCCCGCGGGTCGAGGGTGTGCACCTGCGCATGGGCTATGTGGCGCGCGGCGGCATCCGCTGGTCGGACCGCCGCGAGGATTTCCGCACCGAGGTGCTGGGCCTGATGAAGGCGCAGAACGTGAAGAACACGCTCATCGTGCCGGTGGGCGCCAAGGGCGGCTTCGTTCCCAAACGCCTGCCCGGCGGCGGCCGCGAGGAAATACAGGCCGAGGTGATAGCGTGTTACCGCACGTTCATCCGCGGCCTTCTCGATCTGACCGACAACATCGTCGGCGGCCGCGTGGTGCCGCCGCCCCAGGTGGTGCGCCGCGACGGCGATGATGCTTACCTGGTGGTCGCGGCCGACAAGGGTACGGCCACTTTCTCCGACATCGCCAACTCCATCTCCGCCGATTACGGCTTCTGGCTGGGCGATGCGTTCGCCTCGGGCGGCTCGGCCGGATATGACCACAAGCGGCTCGGCATCACTGCCCGCGGCGGCTGGGAGTGCGTCAAGCGGCACTTCCGCGAGCTCGGCGTCGACATCCAGAAGACT
>DATAXF010000075.1:0-6488 GCA_036273095.1 Steroidobacteraceae bacterium
GTCGGTGATGAAAAGGTTCTTGTCGCGCAGCCGGCGCGCCCAGATGAGCAGGTTGCCGCTCGACATCGTGTGGTAGAGGGTCGCCGTGAGCTGGCCGCCGTCATCGGCCGGAAACTGCGGATTGCGGATCCCGTCGGAGACGCGGTAGAAGCCGCCGATGCTGACGAACCAGTCGCGCGCCAGCGGGCCGCCGTAGAAGCCGTCCAGCCGATAGAGGCCCTCGTCACCGAGCGTCAGCCCGAGCTCGCCGTGGGGTGTGTCCGTGCCGTGCCTCAGGATGAAGTTGGCCGTGGCGCCGATCTGGCCGTTGGAATACACGACCGAGGGACCGCCCTGCACGACCTCGGTCCGCTCGTTGGTGTCGTCGAGGCGAAACATCGAGGAGTTGTCCATGAAGGAGAGCGTCGCCATCGGGTAGACCGGCGAGCCTTCGATCTGGTAGGTCACGTAGGGCGCATCGCCGCCGCCGGGGAAGCCCGCGATCTCGATGTTGGCTCCGGTCTCGCCGCCGCTCGATTCGGCCCATATACCGGGCACGATCTTCAGCAGGTCGGCGGCGCTCGAGGCCTGCGCCAGCTGGATCTGCTGCAGGCTGGCCTCGCTCACCGGGAAGCTGGCATCGAGGAGCTTGACGCCGCTCACCTCCGGAGTCCCGGTCACCACCACCTCCCGCAGACTGTTGTAGGTGGGTGTGGCCCGCGCGTCGGCAGGAGTCTTCGGGCCTTGGGTTCTGCCGCCGAATGCGTGGGCCGCGTGCGTCAGCAGCCCCGCGAGCCGATGCAGCACGCTCGGCCTGCCGCTGACCGGGCCCTGAGTCGTGCCCGCCGCGAGGCCGCCACGCGCTGGCGCCGCGGGACTGCCCGCCGCGGTCTCGGTGCCAGGGGACTCGACGATCGCGATGGCGGACGGGCTCACTTGCCGGAACGCGAGCCCGGTGCCGCCGAGAAGCTGGCCGAGCGCCGCAGAGACCGCGAGCTCGCCGCGGACTCCGCCCGTGCGCGCCTGGGCGACCAGCGTGGACGAGAAGAGCAGCGTCACGTTCGCCTGGCGCGCGAAATCGTTCAGCGCCGCGCCGAGCGGCTCCGCTGGAATGTCGAAATGGCGCGGGATCTCGGCTGCCCGGGCCCGGAAGCTACCGCTTCCCAGGACCAGTGCGCCGAGCAGGAGGACAGCCGCGGGCCAGCCGCGAGGGACCGAGCTCAGGTTGCCCATGACAGGGCGCTAAAAATACGCCACTCGGCCCCGAGATGTGAGCCCCTTTTATCTGCCCGTTGCGGATGTGCAACGGCGGCGGCGGGGTCGAGCCCCTCGCTCAGCGCGGTTCGATGTAGAAAACCCCCGGCTGCGGCTGGCTTACCCGCACCGGCAGCGCCGCCTGCAGCGCGCGGAAGAAGCCGCGCACATCGTCCGTCCTGAAGCGTCCACTGATCTTCAGGGAGGCAAGCTGGGGTCCCGCCAGCACGACGTGCGCTCGAGTGTAGCGTCCGACCTCCGCGAGAGCCTGGGACAGCGGCTCGCCCTGGAAGACCACCGCCCCTTCGCGCCAGGCAAGATCATCGGCGATCTGCCGCGGGCTCACCGAAGTGATCGCAAGATGTGGGCCGGCGATGAGGAGCTGCTCGCCGGCGCTGAGCGCCCTCACCCAGTCGTCATTGCCGCCGGCGGCGCTTCCAGGGGTGGTCGGTCGGGCGGTGGCTGCGAGTCCTCGCACCTCCACCTCTCCCTGGTCGACGAGGACATCGATATCCCGGTCCGACTCCAGCCGCACCTCGAACTGCGTACCGACGTCGCGGATGACTGCGTCCCCAGCATGTACGAAGAAGGGCCTCGAGGCATCGTGTACAACGTCGAAGTGCGCCTCGCCCCGACGCAAATAGATGTCGCGGCGCTGGGATGTCAGCTTCACCGCAAGGACTGTGTTGGTGTTGAGGGAGAGCTCGGACCCATCCGCCAGTGTGACGTGGCGCTGCTGACCGACAGCGGTCGACATCACCTGCAGCCCGGGCCGGCGCGCGGTCAGGATCACCGCTGCGAGCCCGAGGACGAGCACGGCTGCCGCCGCGGCTTCCCAGTATCTTCTGGGCTTCAGGGTCGAGAGGAAGCGCCGGCGCTCCGGCCGGGCCACAGAGGCGATCCGCTCATCATCGCGGGCACGCTCCGACAGGGAGTCGAGGGCGCGCCAGGTGCGGTTGAGCTCCTCGAACGCGCGGCGATGGCGAATGTCCTCGCGCAGCCACGCCTCGAGCTCGCTGCGCTCGGCTGCGCTCAGCTCGATGGAATCGGCGCGCCACGTCCAAACCGCGGCCTCGTTGTCTATCTGTGTCTGCGTCTCAAATCTGACGATGCGGCTCATCTTGACTCCCCTTCCTTGACCCGCCGCCGCGGCAATGGTTCATCCGCGGCGACTTCCAACCCCTCGAGCAGTCCGAGGCTGCGCAGCCGGTCCCGGCAGCGCAACAGCCCCTTGGCCACGTGCTTCTCGATCGTGCTGTGCGCGAGGCCGAGCACCTGGGCAATCTCCGCGTGCGAGAGCTGATACACCTTGCGCAGCACGAACACGCGCCGGCAGAGCGGCGGCAGGCTGTCCACCACTTCACAAAATGATTCGAACCGGCGGTGCAGGTCGACCTGCTCATCCGGTTCCGCCTCTTGAGATGAGACGTTCAGCGGCTCGAAATCCGCTACGTCGTCGGTGGCGCGGGATACCTTTTGCCGCGCCCGGTCTACTGCGAGATTGCGTGCGATGCTGAAGAGCAACGCTCGTGGCGAGTCCACCACTTGTGCGGGCGGCATGGCGCATACGCGCACGTAAGCCTCCTGCACGAGATCCTCAACGTCCTCAGCGCCGGCCGTGAACTTCCGCAGGTATTTCTGCAGTGCGGCCCGATGGCCGAGCATCTGGTCCAACAGCCGTTTGCGACGCTCATCGGCCATCGTTCGTCCGCCCCCCTTCCGGGCGTGACCCGTAGTTGCGCGTAGTCTACGCGCAACGCCAGCCGTGCGTCCCCGGCCCGCGGCCTAGCCGGTCGTCAGGTCCATCCTCCGCTATCGCCGCTGCTGCCGCCGTCGTCCCAGGAGCCGGGGTCATCGAGGCCAAAGTCGTTGCCGCCCATGTCAGCATTGGGATCGGATGCCGGTTCGGATTCCGCGGGCGCCACGAAGCCGCCGTCCCCAGGGCTGGAGCCGCCGCCCAGTATGTGGTCCACCAGCTCCTCGCCGGCCACGACTCCCGCGCCGACGGCCAGCCCGGAAGCGACGCTGCCCATGATCCCGGGGCCTCCACCCGGCATGTAGCCGCCGGCGCCGTAGCCGCCCGGCGGGACGCCACCCGGGTACTGCCCCGGATACTGCGGATATCCCATGTTCACCGCCCGCCGCCGCAGCACCATCCAGAGCACCGCTGCCCCGGCGACGAAGATCAGCAAGAGGCCTAAGTGCGACCCGCGCGTGGCGCGTACCGTCCGTGCGGCAAGGACGCCGATGGGCGCTTCTCCGAGCTGCATCCGCAGCTTCAGCACGGAGCGGGCGCTGGCGAACGGCAGTCCGGGCTGCAGCGACTCGGCGGTCTGCAGCTCCTGGCGCGCGGTGTCATAGTTGCCGGCACGTACGTCTATTTCCGCAGCCACGTAGTGCGCCTGGCCGTTCCGGGGCTGATCCCGCAGAACCTGCGCGATCATCTGTTGAGCTTGAGCCAGGTTGCCGCTGCGCGCCGTCTGGTAGACCTGCGCGGGGCTGGGATCGGCGGCGAGCGCCGGTAGAGCGCAGCCGACGACGAGCAGAGCGGCGAGCCGTAGGACGATGGTCTTTAGCATATCCATTGGAGCTCTCGATTCCGGTAACCCAGGTCCGGGCGATTGGGCATCCCGCAGAATGCCGGGAGTTGCGGCGTGAATCCTGGGGGCGCGGCACAAAGCCGCAAGCCCCGCCGGGCAATATTATCCCTATCTTTCCCGGCCGGCTCCGATCGCGAGCGGCACGCTCTTGGTGGCGTCCTTGATGGACCATGCGTAGCCCATCTGCTGTCGAAAAGGCGGCCTTTCCGCGAGGCGGCCCATTCTGGGCAGGTAGAGCCGTACCGTCGTTCCCTTGCCAGGCTGGCTCGCGATCCGCACCTGGCCGCCGGCCTGCTGCGCGAAGCCGGCGACCTGGGACAGCCCGAGGCCGGTGCCGTGGCCGGGCTCCTTGGTGGTGAAAAAGGGCTCGCAAGCCCGGGCCGCGACCTCGGGGAGCATCCCGGTCCCGGTGTCCGACACCGAGATCATCACGTACTGCTCATCGAGCATGGAGCTCGCCGTCTCGATGGTGAGCTGCCCCGCGTGCGACATCGCGTCCCGGGCGTTGATCGCGAGGTTGAGGAGCGCGGTTTCGAGCTGGCCGGCATCGGCGGCCACATCGCCAATCCCGCGCCCGAGCACGGTCTCGACGGTGATCCGCCCGCCGAGCGAATGGCGCAGCAGCTCCGCCATCCGCGCCACCAGCTCGTTGGCGTCGACCGGCCGCACCTCCAATGGCCGGCGCCGCGCGAACGCGAGCAGCTGCTGGGTGAGCGCCGCGGCGCGGTCGGCGCTGTGGCGGATCATCTCGAGGCAGCGGCGCGGGTCGGCCTGCGGATCCTGCCGCTGCAGGATCTCGAGGGCGTTGCGGATCACGTGCAGCAGATTGTTGAAATCGTGCGCCACCTCGCCGGCGAGCAGGCCGAGCGCCTCCATCTTCTGCGAGTGCACCATTGCGGCCGCCTCCTCCTCGGTTCGGGGTCGTGGGACGACAGCTGCGGGGCGCACGTCCTCGGATCGCCGCGCGCGCTCGCGCAGCACCGCGACGCCGATCACCACCGTACCGATGAGACAAGTCAGCGCGCCGGCCGCCAGCGCGGCGATCGCCCCGGCGGCGATCTGGAACCGTGGGCCGAGCGCCAGCCACAGTCCCGCGCCCTCCAGCGCCACTGATGCGGGCAGCGCCAGCATCATTCCAACATACAACCCAACCCGATTTCCTGTGCTCATCGTCATCGACTCCTCCAGACATGAGCCCGAGATGCGCCGCCGGCGGCGACCAAATCGCCAGCGGGTGACATATCTCAACTCAAATGTGAGCAGGGTCGCAAGCTGTCTGCCTTTGGAGTCATCTGCGGACGTGTCCGTTACGCAACACGCGGCAGCTCGTGTGCCTCAGGACGTGCGCTTTGCCGGTCTCGACATGCAGCAGCAGGCATTTGGAGTTGTGCCGCAGCAACCGAAAGTGCTGCGGCCGTCCGGGCTCGCGTCCGTTCAGGGGAAGTCCGCGGCCATCGCGCGCCTGCGCGCGATCGACAATTAGCAAATTGTTACGCGTCAGCGCATCGTCGGCGAGCCGCACGGGTGCGCCGTGAAACGCCCGGGATACGGCGCGCTCGAGGTCCGCGCGACTTGCCGCATCGGGATGCGCGATCACCGCTGGCGCGCCCCGCTCCGGCGGCGATGCGTGGCCTGCGGGCAGTCCCGTCAGCGTCAATGCCAACACTGCCGCCGCCGGCCATCTCATGGACGGATCACCGCCGCAGGATGCGCATCTCTCTGAGCGGCGAGCGGCTGAAGATACGCTCGAGGAGCTGCCGCTGCGTGAGTGTCGCCGGCGCCGCATTGCCCGTGGGCGGCGAAGGACAGGTGGAGGCCTGTGGATTCGCCAGGTAGGCCAGTGCCGTCGCGAGCCGGCCTTCACTCGGGTCGCCGAGGGCGTGTCCGAAGTCGTCCGCGACCGAGCAGCCTGGTACCGGTACCCCGACCGCGGGCGAGGTATTCGCCGGCGAAAAGCCATCGCCGTAGCCGCCGGCGCCCTTGGCGTTGACACCCTGGAACTGAATCGAGAAATAGGTCGTGCCGCAGTTGTCCTGTGGATAAAAGCCATAGGGCTTGCCGCAGGTCGTCGAGCCGATCTGATAGACGGTGAACCCGACGCCCTGCAGGCCGTTGATGATGGATTCACTCGCGGAGCAGGTGTCCTGGCCGGTGATCACCGCCACCCGCGTCATATTGAGTGTCGGCAGAGGCTGGCCGGATGTGGTGGAGAAGCCCTGTGTCGTGGTGTGGAAGAGCGTCGGAGTGATGGGGTCGCCCGTCACCGGATTCGTCGTGGGATACTGATTGTTGAACTGCTGCAGCTCGAATGTCTCGCCGGAGGTCTGGCTCGGCCCGGCGATCATGTAGGCGAGCTCGCTCGCGAGATCGAGGTAGCCGCCGCCGTTGTACCGCAGATCGAGGACGACGTCGGAGACGCCCTTCGATTTGAGGTCATTGATCGCGCTGATGAGCTCCGACTCCGCGGTCGCGACCTGGTCGTTGTAGAGGATGTAGCCCACCGTGGTGCCTCCGGGACCCGTGACGGTGGTCTCCATGAGAACCGGGGTGGAGGTGACGTTGGCGGCCTGCAGCTGCACGGTGCGCGGCGTGCTCGAGCCGGGGTCGAGCACTTCGAGTGTGTGAGTCTCTCCAGCCGTGGAAGGCGCGAGGCCC
>DATAXF010000076.1:0-2965 GCA_036273095.1 Steroidobacteraceae bacterium
CGAGCCGCTGGTCAAGCAGGACCTGCTGGCGCTGCCGCTGCGCGAGGCCCGTGAGCAGTTCGAGCGCGCCTACCTGCAGCAGCAGCTGTTGCTGTGCAACGGCAAGGTGGGCCAGCTCGCCAAGCGCGTTGGGATGGAGCGGACCCATCTCTATCGCAAGCTCCGCTCGCTCGGTCTCGACTTCCGCTCGATCGGCGAGGATTGAGAGCGCGAATTGTTGTACCCTCTCCGAGACAACGTTGCCGGAGCGTGACAACTGACAGCCGCTGGAGAAGGCAAGGGGAAGGGACCCGCTCGAGCGCGGAAGGAGTCCGCGCCGATGGCGGCAGGGAAGGGCGTTACCGCCGGTAAGGGACTGCGCCTGCTCATCGTGGAGGACGTCGTCGCCGAGGCCGAGCTCGCGGTCAGGCACCTCGTTTCCGGCGGCATCTCCTGCGTGCCCCGGACCGTGGCGGATGAGCCCCAGTTCCGCACGGCTCTCAAGGCGTTCCGCCCCCATCTCATTCTTTCCGATTTCACGCTGCCCGACTTCGACGGGCTGGCGGCGCTCGCCATCGCCCGTGAGGAGGCGCCGGATATTCCCTTCATATTCCTCTCCGGCACCATCGGCGAGGAGCGCGCCATCGAGGCGCTGCAGCGCGGTGCCGTCGACTATGTCCTGAAGACCAACCCGGCGCGGCTCGTGCCGGCGGTCCGCCGCGCGCTGCGCGAGGTGGAGGAGCGCGCGCGGCGTCGCGCCGCGGAGCGCCAGATAGGGCGCCTCACCCGCAGGCTGAGGATGCAGAGCGGCATCAACAGCGCGGTGATCCGCATCCGCGACCGTGACGAGCTGCTGCGCGAGGCCTGCCGGCTCGCGTATGAGGTGGGAGGTTACGACCGCGCCGCGATTTTTCTGGTGGCCGCCGACGGCCGCTCCGCGACTCCCTGGTATTCGCTGGGAGTGGGGCCGCCTCCCGGGCGATCCCTGCCGCTGATCACGATCGGCGATGGCACGGAGCCTGACACCACCCTGACGGGACAGGCGCTGCGTACGGGGGAGATCGCGCTCAGCGCGGATCTCGCCCGCTCGGAGCCGCCGATCGCGAGCCGCGACCGGTTGCTGGAAGTGGGGCTGAGGTCGCTGGTGGCACTGCCGCTGATCGTCGGCGGCGTGCGGATCGGCGCTCTGGCGCTCGGCTCGCGCGAGACGCACGTCGTCAGCGACGAGGAGCTCAGGCTCCTGCAGGATGTGGCCGCCAACATGTCGTTTGCGCTGCGTTATCTCCAGCAGGAGGACCGGGCCCAGTACCTGACTTCTTTCGACCCGCTGACCGGGCTCGCCAAGCGCGAGTTGTTCTGCCAGCGGCTCGATCAGCGTCTGAGCAACCGGGCTGCGCTCGAGAGCACTCCCACGGTGGTCGCATTCGACGTCATGCATCTCAGCAAGGTCAACGACAGCTTCGGACGGCATGCCGGCGACCTGCTGCTGCAGGCGGTCGCCAAGCGGCTCAAGTATCACATCGCGGACGATGACCGCCTCGGATACCTCGGCGGCGGCACCTTTGTGTTGGTGTTGCCGCAGGAGGAGACGTCCGCGGAGAATGTCACGACGCTGCTCGAGAACACGGTGTTTCGCGAGCCGTTCCGCATCGAGGGACGGGTGCTGCGTACCTCTTTCCGGTCCGGCATCGCGCGCTCGCCGGCCGACGGGGAGGATGGCAATACGCTCGCGCAGCGCGCGGAGGCGGCGCTCAAGCAGGCGAAGGAGGCGGGCGAGCAGTACCTGCACTACCAGATCGAGATGCACAGCGACATCGCCGAGCGGCTCGCGCTCGAGCACCGCCTGCGCACCGCGCTCGACGAGCGGCAGTTCGCCCTGCACTACCAGCCGCAGGTGAGTCTCGCCACCGGGCGGATCGAGGCGGTGGAGGCGCTGCTGCGGTGGCAAGACCCGGAGCAGGGGCTGGTCTTGCCCGGCCAGTTCCTGCCGGTCCTCGAGTCCTCGGGCATGATCGTCGCGGTCGGGGAGTGGGTGCTGCGTCAGGCGGTGGCGGATTGCCTGCGCTGGGCCGGCGCCGGACTCGCGCGCCTGCGTATTGCGGTGAACGTATCGGCGCAGCAGATCAGGCGCCGGACATTCGCCGCGCACGTGCTCGCGGCGGCGCAGCCGTGTCTCGCAGCGGGTTGCGGCGTCGACCTCGAGATCACCGAGACGGGATTGCTGCACGACGTCGAGGGCGCGAGTCGCAAGCTCCGGGAGCTGCGGGCCGCCGGCCTGCGCATTGCGCTCGATGACTTCGGTACGGGTTACTCCTCGCTCGGGCTGCTCTCGAAGCTGCCGGTGGACCTGGTGAAGATCGACCGCTCGTTCATCACGGGCCTGCCGAACGACCCGGCCAGTGTCACTTTGGTGTCGAGCGTGATCGGACTGGCGTCGGCGTTCGGGCTGAAGGTCGTGGCCGAGGGAGTGGAGACGGACGGGCAGCTCGAGATGCTCAGAAAGCTGCGATGCGATCATTCACAGGGCTACCTGCACTCGCGACCCGTGCCCACCGAGCAGCTGGAGAAGCTGCTGCGGCAGCAGGGTGAGCCGAGCTCCCGCGGCTGAGCTTCACTTTTTCGATCGCGCGGCGCGCCTGATCGGGGCGCGGCGCGCCGCCTTCTTCGCCGGCGAGCGCCGGAGCTTTGAATTGCGAGCCCGCGCCTGCGACTTGCGCTTGCTGGGGCGGGATTTGCCCTTGGTCGCGCGTTGCGCCTTCGCCTTGGGTTTTGCAGCCGGCGGCTTTGCCCCGGCGCGCTTGCGCGCCGCCTTCTTCCCGCGTTGGGATGCCCGGGCCTTCGCGGGCGCGGCCGGCGCCTCGACGCCGCGCAGCTGATCGAGAATCGCCGGGTTCTCCAGCGTCGAGACATCCTGCGTGATCTCTTCGCCGCGCGCGATGGCGCGCAGCAGGCGCCGCATGATCTTGCCGGAGCGGGTCTTCGGCAG
>DATAXF010000077.1:0-47519 GCA_036273095.1 Steroidobacteraceae bacterium
AGGACGCGCGCGCCGTGGCGCGGGAGCTCGCCATTCCGCTGCACCGGGCGAGCTTCGCGGCCGAGTATCGCGAGCGTGTCTTTCAGCATTTTCTCGCGGAGCATCGCGCCGGCCGCACACCGAATCCTGACGTACTGTGCAACCGCGAGATCAAGTTCGGCGTCGCCCTGCGGCATGCGAGGCGGCTCGGCGCCGCTGCATTCGCGACCGGACACTATGCCCGCATCCTGCGGCGGCCGGCGGGCGCCGAGCTGCACAAGGCGCGCGATGCCGCCAAGGACCAGAGCTACTTCCTTCACGCGGTCGACATCGGCCAGCTCGGCGAAACGCTGATGCCGATCGGGGAGCTAGAGAAGGGCGCCGTGCGCGAGCGTGCGCGGCAGGCGGGGCTGCCGGTGTTCGACAAGCCCGACAGCACCGGCATCTGCTTCATCGGCGAGCGTCCGTTTCGCGAGTTTCTCGGCCGCTTTCTCCCCAACCAGCCGGGGCCGATCGAGTCGGCCGATGGCGAGCGGCTGGGTGCGCACGTGGGTCTTGCCTTCTATACCCTGGGGCAGCGCGAGGGACTCAAGATCGGCGGCCGCCCGGGCCGCGCTGAGCTGCCCTGGTTCGTCGCGGGCAAGGACCCGGCCCGCAACGCCCTGATCGTCGTGCAGGGTCACGATCATCCGCTGCTCTTCGGCGCGGCGCTCACCACCGGTCCCCTGCACTGGCTGAGCGAGCCGCGCGGTGAGCCGTTCCCTTGCGCCGTGAAGGTGCGCTACCGGCAGGCGGACCAGCCGGCCCTGCTCGAGCCGCGGACCGACGGCGGCGCGCGGATCACCTTCGAGTCGCCGCAGCGTGCGGTCACACCGGGGCAGTACGCAGTAGTCTATGTGGGCGACAGATGCCTCGGCGGCGCGGTCATCGAAAACATCGAGACCTGTCAGGCGCTACGCGCCGAGAAGACCTCTGGCGGATGACCCTATATAATCCGCGCCGCTCTTAGTACGGAGAGATCCCGCTCATGACGAACAGCTTCAATGCGCAATCGAGCCTCGCGGTCGGCAATCGCTCGTACGAGATCTGGAGCCTGGCGGCGCTGCCGCGCGAGAAGGTGGCGCGGCTGCCCTACTCGCTCAAGGTGCTGCTTGAGAACCTGCTGCGCTTCGAAGACGGCGTCAACGTAACTCGCAACGACATCGAGGCGCTCCTCGCCTGGGATCCGGCGGCAACGCCTTCGTACGAGATCGCCTTCACTCCCTCGCGCGTCATCCTTCAGGACTTCACCGGCGTGCCCTGCGTGGTCGACCTGGCGGCCATGCGCGATGCCATCGTCCGCCTCGGCGGCGATGCGGAGAAGGTCAACCCGCTCGCGCCCGCCGAGCTCGTCATCGATCACTCCGTTCAGGTCGATGAGTACGGCAGTCCCGGCGCGCTCGCCGCCAACACCCGCATCGAGTTCTCGCGCAACATGGAGCGCTACGCCTTCCTGCGCTGGGGACAGTCCGCCTTCCGCAACTTTGCCGTCGTGCCGCCGAGCACGGGCATCGTGCACCAGGTGAACCTCGAGTACCTGGGCCGCGTCATTTTCGACGCTGAGAAGGACGGCAAGCGCAGCGCCTACCCTGACACGCTGGTCGGTACTGACTCGCACACGACCATGATCAATGGCCTCGGCGTCCTCGGCTGGGGCGTTGGCGGCATCGAGGCGGAGGCGGCCATGCTCGGCCAGGCGGTCACCATGCTGATCCCGCAGGTCATCGGCTTTCGTCTCACCGGGCGGCTGAAGGCCGGCGCCACCGCCACCGACCTCGTGCTGACGGTCACCGAGATGCTGCGCAAGAAAGGCGTGGTCGACAAGTTCGTGGAATATTTTGGCGATGGCCTCGCCGGACTGCCGCTCGCCGATCGCGCCACCATCGGCAACATGGCGCCGGAGTACGGCAGCACCTGCGGCATCTTCCCCATCGATGAGGAGACTATCCGCTACCTCGAGCTTTCCGGTCGCCCGCGGGAGCGGATCGACCTCGTCACCGCGTATGCCAAGCACCAGGGACTCTGGCGCAACCAGGGCGAGAAGCCCGCGCAGTACACGGACGTGGTCGAGCTCGACCTGGGTACCGTGGAGCCGAGCCTCGCGGGCCCGCGCCGTCCGCAGGACCGCGTGCCGCTCAAGTCCGCCAAGAGCACTTACGAGAGCGACGCCAGGAAGGCCGCCGAAGAGCGTACCGCCCGCAACACTGCCGCGAACGCAAACGCGCAGGGCGCGGCGAAAGTGACCCTCGACGGCTCGAGCTTCGAGCTCAAGGACGGCGCCGTGCTGATCGCCGCCATCACCAGCTGCACCAACACCTCGAATCCCTCGGTGATGTTGGGAGCCGGGCTCCTCGCGCGCAAGGCGCGCCAGCGGGGCCTGAAGGCCAAACCCTGGGTAAAGACGAGCCTCGCCCCGGGCTCGCGCGTCGTCACCGACTATTTCAAGCGCGCGGGGGTGCTCGATGATCTGGCCGCGGTCGGCTTCGACCTCGTGGGCTACGGCTGCACCACCTGCATCGGCAACTCCGGGCCGCTCAAGCCGGAGATCTCCGCCGGCGTGAAGGCCGGTGACATCACGGCCTGCTCGGTACTCTCCGGCAATCGCAACTTCGAGGGCCGGGTGCATCCGGAGGTCAGGATGAATTTCCTCGCCTCGCCGCCGCTCGTCGTGGCATATGCCCTCGCCGGCACGCTCGATCTCGATCTCACGAAGGAGCCTCTCGGCACCGATGCCGACGGCAAGCCTGTCTACCTCAAGGAGGTCTGGCCGAGCGACAGCGAAGTGCAGGAGCTGCTCACGCGCTCGATCGATTCGAAGATGTTCCAGCAAAGCTATGCCGGGGTGTTCGCGGGAGACGAGCACTGGAGCGGCATCAAGGTGCCCGCGGGCAAGCTCTACACCTGGGACGCGAAGTCGACCTACGTCAAGAACCCGCCCTATTTCGAGGGCATGAGCCGCACGCCGCCGGCGCTCAGCGACATTCGCGGCGCCAGAGCCCTCGCGGTTCTCGGCGACTCCGTGACCACCGACCATATCTCGCCCGCGGGCAACATCGCGAAGTCCAGCCCCGCGGCGCGCTATCTCATCGAGCAGGGCGTGAAGCCCGCCGACTTCAATTCCTACGGCGCGCGCCGCGGCAATCACGAAGTGATGATGCGCGGCACGTTTGCCAACATCCGGCTGCGCAATCAGCTCGTGCCCGGCGTCGAGGGCGGCGTCACCGTCCATCTGCCGAGCGGCGAGCAGACCTCGATCTATGATGCCGCGATGCGCTACAAGGAGGAGCACACGCCGCTCGTCATCCTCGCGGGCCGCGAGTATGGCACCGGATCCTCGCGCGACTGGGCGGCGAAGGGCACGGTGCTCCTCGGCGTGCGTGCCGTCATCTCGGAGAGCTTCGAGCGCATCCACCGCTCGAATCTCATCGGCATGGGCGTCGCGCCGCTGCAGTTCCAGCCGGGAGAGAGCGCGAAGTCCCTCGGCCTCACCGGCCGCGAGGTGTTCGAGATCACCGGCCTGGCGAGCGGCGATGCGAAGCAGGTCAGCGTGAAGGCAACACCGGCGGAAGGCGGCAAGCCGATCACCTTCACGGCGCGTGTCAGGATCGATACGCCCAAGGAGCGGGAGTATTATCGTCACGGCGGCATCCTGCAGTACGTGCTGCGGCAGCTCGCCGGCTCCGCCCGCGCAAGCTGACCGGAGCACCGACACTCCACGCAAGCCGAGCACGGCAAGTGTCCCTGGCCGTATTCGATCTCGACGGGACGATCACGAGGCATGACACGCTCGTGCCCTACGCGCTGGGCTTTGTCGTGCGCGCGAGACCGTGGCGACTTCCCGCCCTGCTGCTGGTCCTGCCGGCGCTGCTCGGCAGCGCGCTCGGCCTGGTCGATCGCGGTGGCCTCAAGTCAGCGTTCATTCGCGCCACGCTGGGCGGTTGCCGGCGCCAGGACCTGGAGCGCTGGACGGCGAAGTTCCTCGAGCGCCTGATTCCGCGCGGGCTCTTTCCGCAGGCTGTGGCGGCGATCGAGGCGCACGCCCGCGCCGGCGATCACCTCGTCCTCCTGAGCGCGAGCACCGACCTCTACGTGCCGGCCATCGCGCGGGCGCTCGGATTTCAGGAAGCCATCTGCACCGGCCTGCGTTGGGACGGGGTCCTGCTCGGCGGCACGCTGACGACGCCCAACCGGAGGGGCGAAGAGAAAGCGCGCTGCGTGGCGGCGTTGCGGGCGCGCTACGCGGGCGAGCCCGCGGCGGCCTATGGCAACGCCGCGAGCGATATCGCGCACCTGAAGCTCGTCGAGCGGGGCGTGCTGGTCAACGGCTCGAGGGCTGCGCGGCGCGAGGCCGCCCGCCAGGGAATCAGCTGTGTCGAGTGGCGCTGAGCCTCCCTACATCGATGTCCGGATCTGCCACAGCTCCGGAAAGAACTTCAGCTCGAGCGCCTTGGCGAGATAAGACACCCCGCCGGTGCCGCCCGTGCCGGGCTTGTAGCCGATGATGCGCTCCACGGTCTTCAGATGATGGAAGCGCCAGAGCTGGAACTTGTGATCGAGATCGACCAGCCGCTCGGCGAGCTCGTACAGGTCCCAGTCCTTCTCGGCATTGTGATACACGCCGAGCCACGCGCCCGCGACCTGTTTGCTCGCGCGGTACGGCTCGCTGAAGTCTCGCATCAGATAGTCCTCGGGGATGCCATAGCCGCGGCGGCTGAGAAGCCGCAGCGCCTCGTCGTAGAGGGACGGTGACTCGAGCGCGCGCTGCAGCGCCTCGTAGGCCTTGGTGTTGCGCTTGTGCACCTCAAGCATCTCGGCGTGCTTGTTGCCGAGGAGGAACTCGAGCATGCGGTACTGATGCGACTGAAAGCCCGACGAGCGCCCGAGGGCGTTGCGAAACGCCGAGTAGTCGAACGGCGTCATCGTCGAGAGCACCTCCCAGGTCGAGATGAGTTGGGTCTGTACCCGCGAGATGCGCGCCAGCATCTTGAAGGAGGGATCGAGCTCATCGCGCCGCACGCACTCGAGCACGCCCCCGAGCTCGTGGAGCATCAGACGCATCCACAGCTCCGAGGTCTGGTGGACGATGATGAAGAGCATTTCGTCGTGCTCGAAGGAGAGCGGCTTCTGCGCATCGAGCAGCTTGTCGAGCTGCAGGTACTCCCCGTAGGAGAGCGAGGAGCCGAGATCCCAGTGGATGCTCTCGCCGCTCAAGTCGCGGCGCTCCGACTTGTCGTAGCGTTTCGGGCTCATCGCGCCTCGTCTCCGAAGACCCAGTCGGGTACGTGCCGCCAGCCGTCGAGCAGCTCCCTGTCGAGGCCGCGGTACTCGGGGCAATGACGCGCGACGCAGTGCCAGAAGCGGCGCGAGTGGTTCATGTGCAGGGTATGGGCGAGCTCGTGGATCATGAGATAGCGCACCACCGCCGGCCGCTGGAAGAGCAGGCAACAGTTGAGGCTGATGGTGCCGCGTGTCGAGCAGCTTCCCCAGCGCGTGCGCTGACGCCGGATGAGGACCCGCTCATAGCTGAAACCGAGCTCGCGCGCACATTGGGCCAGAAGCGGCCCGAGCACCTGGCGCGCGCGCTCCGTCAGCCAGCGACGCAGCGCCTGGCGCAGCGACTGGCCGTTGCTGGCGCCACCCGCAAGGGCGAGCAGCCCCGAGCCCGAGGAAGCGATCCGCACCCGGCCTGCGCCGCCGGACAGATGAATCCGCCAGGTCTCCGCGCACGCCGGCAGCTCGATTTGCGGCGGCGGGAAAGGAACCGGCGGGCCCGCCCGGCGCCGGGCCTCCTCGCGCTTGCGCTCGATCCATGAGCGATGCCTCTCGAGAAAGTGCTCCACCGCGCGTGCCGAAGTCCTGAACGGCACCACGACCTCTACGCGGCCCGTGTGAAAGACGCGCACGGTCAAGCGCCGCGCACGCTGGCTCTCGCGGACGTTCCACCCTTCACTGGCGTCCTTGTCGGACCATAACGGCAACTGGGACGTCACCATATTGGAAATCATTCACCGTGGCGGCAAAATCGCCAGCTCATAATACCGCCCATAATACCAGTCGACGGCGCGGCGCATGCGGAGCGTCCGGCCAGGAGCAGCCGTGCCCGAGAGTGCACCGATCCTCGAAGTCCACAATCTCGTCAAACAATATTCCTCCGTCACCGCCGTGGACGGCGTCTCCTTCGCCGTGCCCGAGGGCTCCTGCTTCGGGCTGCTGGGACCCAACGGCGCCGGCAAGACGACCACCATCGAGATCATGGAAGGAATTCTGCCGCCGACCTCCGGCGAGGTGCATTACCGGGGCGAGCGCCTCGGGACACGCTTCCATGAGGAGGCGGGCATCCTCTTCCAGAAGACCGCGCTGCAGGACTTCCTCAGCGTGCGCCAGAGTGTGGCTCTCTTTCGCGGCCTCTACGAGCGCGGACTCGATGTCGAGGAGGTTCTGCAGATGTGCGCGCTGGAGAAGCTCGCGCGGCGCGACAACCGCAAGCTCTCCGGGGGTCAGCAGCAGCGCCTGCTGCTCGCGATCGCGCTGGTGAACGATCCCAAGGTGCTCTTCCTCGACGAGCCGACCACCGGCCTCGACCCCCAGGCACGGCGCAATTTCTGGGAGCTGGTGGCATCGATCAAGGCGCGCCGCAAGACCATCATCCTGACGACACACTACATGGAGGAGGCGCAGCTTCTCTGCGACGAGATCGCCATCATGGACGGCGGCCGCATCATCGCCCGGGGTCCGCCGCAGCAGCTCGTGCGCGAGCACTTCGCGGATGTTCTGCTCGAGCTGCCGCGGCAGGATTTTCCCGAGGACGCACGGCGGCTTTCGCTCAAGCTCATCGACGCCAGCGACCGCATCGAGATCAGCACCGATGATCTCGATGGTACGCTGCGGGTACTCATGGAGGCGCACGTGCCGCTGCAGAATCTACGCATCCGTTCCGCGAACCTCGAGGATCTCTTTCTCGATCTCACGGGCAAGGAGCTGCGCACGTGATCAAGCGACTCCTCGCGGTCTGGCACGCGCGCAACCTCGAGTTCGTGCGCGACCGCCCGACACTGCTCTTCACGTTGCTGCTGCCGATAGGCGTCGTGATCGGCATGGGCTTCATTTTCGGCGGCCCGCCGCGTCCGCTCTTCAAAGTAGGAGTGCTGGGCACGCGCGTCGCGGACCATACGAACCCTTTCCTCGAGGAGCGCTACGTTCAGTTCGTGCCCGTCCACGATGAGGCCACCGGCCTCTCCGAGGTCACTCACCAGGAGATCGATCTGCTGCTCGATCTCGACGGCGCCGCGCGGTATTGGGTCAACACCGATTCTCCCAAGGGCTATATCGTGGAGAAACTGCTCATCGCGGCGGACCCCGGCGCCCGGCGACAGCCCGTCACCGGCAAGGCGATCCCGTACGTCAACTGGCTCTTTCCCGGAATTCTGGCGATGAACATGATGTTCAGCTGTCTCTTTGGCGTAGGTTACGTCGTGTTGCGGTACCGCAAGAGCGGATTCCTCAAGCGCCTGCATGCGACGCCGCTCACGGCGTTCGAGTTTCTTACCGCACAGGTCCTTTCGCGCCTGAGCCTCATACTCTTCGTCACCGTGGTGCTCTACGCCGGGATCGGCCCCATGATCCACTTCCACAGCGCCGGCAGCATCGCCCTCCTCTTCCTGGTAGCGGTGATCGGGTCGCTGTCGATGATCGCGCTCGGTCTCACGATCGCCGCGCGGTTCGCCAGTGAAGAGCTGGTCGGCGGGCTGCTGAACCTGCTCACCTGGCCGATGATGCTGCTCTCCGGTGTCTGGTTCTCGATCGAGGGCTCACCCCGCTGGGTGCAGTGGGTGGCCGAAATCTTTCCCCTGACTCAAGTGATCGAAGCGGCGCGCGCCATCATGCTCGACGGCGCCGGCATCCAGCGGATCACTCCCAATCTCATCTATCTTGCGGTGACGACATTCGTGTTCCTTGCGTTCGGCGCCTGGGCGTTCCGATGGAGGGTAGATTGATACAACCGATGCGCTTCTGCAGTGACAACACAGCCTCAGTCTCTCCGGAAATCCTGGAGGCGATAGCGGCCGCCAACCACGGCCTCGAGATCGCGTACGGCGATGATCCCTGGACGCAGCGTCTGGACGAGGTACTCGGCGAGTTCTTCGGGACCGAGGTACGCGCATTCGCGGTTGCCACGGGCACCGCTTCCAACTCCCTGGCGCTCGCGACCGTGACGCCGCGCTATGGCGCAATCTACTGCCACCCCGAGGCTCACATCGCTTGCGATGAATGCGGCGCGCCGGGCCTCTTTACCGGCGGGGCGCAACTCGAGCGGATCGAGGGCGCGGATGCGAAGCTCAGCGCCGAGGCGCTGGCGGCCACGCTCGACAGCCATTCGGTATCGGTGCACAGTGTGCAGCCGGCGGCGGTATCCATCAGCCAGGCGACCGAGCTCGGCACCGCATACCGGTCCGATGAAATCGCGGCCCTGTGCGAAGTTGCGCACTCTCATGGGCTTCACATGCACATGGATGGCGCACGCTTCGCCAACGCGGTGACGTACCTCGGCTGCCATCCGGGTGATCTCACCTGGCGGGCTGGGGTCGACGTCCTCTCTCTCGGCGCGACCAAGAACGGCGCCCTCGCCGCGGAGGCGGTTGTGTTCTTTCACCTGGGGCTGGTGCGAGACTTCGAGCTGCAGCGTAAGCGCGCCGGTCACCTGCTCTCGAAGTCGCGCTTCATCGCGGCGCAGCTTCTGGCGTACGTGGAGTCGGGCGTCTGGCGCCGCAACGCGGAACGCGCCAACGCTTTCGCGCGCGCCATCGGCAAGGCCGTCGGAAAGCGGTTGCTGCACCCGGTGGAAGCCAACGAGGTGTTCGTCGATCTCGGCATGGAGGGCAAGGCGTCCTTGCGGTCGGCGGGCTTTGAATTCTACGATTGGGGGCCGCCCGCCTCGGGCACGGCACGCATGGTCGCCTCCTGGGACCAGGACGAGCACCACGTCGAGGCGCTGTGCGCGGCGCTGACTGCAATCTGATCGAGGAGAGCGCATGGCCCGACGACAGTCCCGCATGCTGGCGCTCGGTACGCCGGCTCCGGATATCAACCTGACCGATCCGAGCGACAGGCGCTTCGGGCTGCGGGACTTCGCGGGCTCGAAGGGGCTCCTGGTCGCTTTCATCTGCAACCATTGTCCCTTCGTCAAACACCTGCTGGAGGGCTTCGTGGAGTTCGCGCGCGAGTACGGGCCCAAGGGCATCGCGATCGTTGCCATCAACCCCAACGATGCCGGGAAGTATCCGGAAGACAGCCCCGAGAACATGAAGCGGATCGCCGCCCAGAAGGGCTTCACCTTTCCCTACCTCGTCGACGACACCCAGGCGGTGGCGAAGGCCTACCAGGCGATCTGCACGCCGGATTTCTTCCTGTTCGATGCCGCGCGCAAACTCGTTTACCGCGGCCAGTTCGACCCCAGCAGACCCGGCAACGCACTGCCGGTCACGGGTAGCGACTTGCGCGCCGCCGCGGACGCCCTCATCGCCGGCAAGCCGATCGACAATCAGACGCCGAGCATCGGCTGCAGCATCAAATGGAAGTCGGGTGAGGCGCCGGACTGGGCGTAAGAGCTACAGCTCCCGCAGACCGTCCGTCACGGGCATGCGTGCGGCGCGCAGGGCGGGAAAGAGCCCACCCAGGAACCCGATGGCGAGCGCCCACTTGAGCCCGCTCGCGACCAACGCCGGAGTCACCCGGAATTCGAACACCACCTGGCTGAAATTGGCTCCAAGCGTCGAGGCGGTGTAGTTGTCGAAGAGCAGCCACGCGATGGCGGCACCGACGAGACCGCCCATGAGGGCCAGCAACAGAGTCTCGATGAGCACCGAAACGACGACCGGCGCTCCCCTGAACCCGATGGCCCGCAGCGTCGCAATCTCGCGTGTGCGCGTCGCGACGGCGGCGTACATGGTGTTGAGAGCCCCGAATAGCGCTCCGATCCCCATGATCACCGCGACCGTCGTGCCGAGCACGCGGATGATCTTGGTCAATCCCTCGGACTGGGCTTCGTAGTATTTCTGTGTCGTCTGCACCGCCAGCTTCAGTTGCGGATCGGTCTTGATCGCCGTCTGGAAGGCATCGAAGAGTCGCGGATTCTGCAGCCGCACCGTGATGGAGCTGCTGCTGCTGCCGCGCTGATAGGCGGTTGCGACCACAGCGGTGTCGGCTCAGAGCTCGGAGTTATGCGAATCGTGCGAGTCGAACCACCCGACCACCGTCCAGGGCTGGCCGTTCAGGTCGAGGGTCGAGCCGACGCTGGTATGCGCGAACTCGCGCGCGGCGTCCTTGCCCACGATCAGCTCCCGCAGGCCAGAGCCAAAGCGCCGCCCGGCAACCATCCGCAGCCGCGGGTAGAGCTCCCACGCTTCATCCCCGACTCCCCGGATCTCGACGTTGGAATCGATTCCGTTGCTCTTCTTCGGGATCGACGCGGCGACCACGATCTCCGGTGAGGCGATCGGCCGGCTCCGGCTGTCCCGCATCACCTGTGGTTCCTGTGAAACGACGACGATGGAATCGTGCTCGACCACGGAGTTGATCTCCGTCTGCGATCCGGCGCGCAGCACGATGGCGGTATCGTCACTGCCGGTCTGCTGCAGCGTGGCGCGAAAACCCTCTGCCATCGCAAGCAGCGCGATCAGGACACCGACCACTCCCGCGATGCCGATGACTACCACGGACGAAGAGCCGATTCGCTGCGGAATAGTGGAGACGGCCACGGCGGTGGCCGACGAGGCTTGCCGTCCGGTGCGCGTGAGCGCGAGCCACGCGATGAGAACCGCAATACCGACCAGTATTCCCCATGCGGGGAGCATGACCAGCACGACGACGGGCACGATCGCCGCGACGACGACCAGGAGGAGATATCCGATCTTTTTCCACATGTGGCTTCCCCTCAGCGTCCTGCCAGGGCGTCCACGATCCGCAGGCTCATGCCACGCCGCGCCGGCAGCGCGCCCACCAGAAGTCCGATGAGCGCCATGAGGCCCAGGCCCTCGAGCCAGCTCGAAGGTCCCACCGGCAGCATCGGGAGTGCACCGAGGTTCGCCCGGATGAAACTGACGGCCACCTGCGCCAGGGCGAGTCCGGCCGCTCCTCCCAATACGAGCAGTAGCACCGACTCGGCGAGCACCAGAGCGAGCACGGTGCGGTTCGAGAATCCGACCGTCTTCAGGATCGCGAGCTCGGGAACGCGCTCGCGCACCGCCTGCGCCATGGTGTTCCCGGTAAGGAGGATGAGCGTAAAGAACACCGCGCCCATGATGGAACCGACGATCAGACCGATGTCGGCGAACTGACTCGCGAAAGAAGCCTGGAAGGCATCCTCGCTCTGGCTCTTGGTCTCATGGTCGGAATTGGCCGAGATGGCATCGATCGCCTGCGCGATGTGGTCGGCATCCTTCGGCTGCGCGATTTTCACGATGTACCAACCCACATTGCCGCCGCCGAAGGCTGTGGCCTCGTCAAAGTACTTCCAATGGAAGAACAGCGCCTCCTCCTGCTGCCTCTCGCGGGGATTGGCGATGTGATAGATGCCGACCAGGTTGAACGTCCAGGTGTTCGAGCCGCCCTTCTGCGGAAAGATGGTCGCCTGGAGCGGAATCTGATCGCCGATCTTCCAATGAAACCGCGTCGCGAGTCTGGCTCCCACCACGGCGCCGGTGCGGGTCTGCTCGAAGGCGCGCAGCTCGGCCGGGGGGAGCTTGAACTCCGAATACACGTCGAAGAAGTTTGGCGCCACTGCTTCGTTGGCGAAGAAGTTCTTCGGATCCTGATAGATGCCGCCGAACCAGTTCGCGTAGGTCACCGCGCCCACGCCCGGCAGCGACTGGATACGCATATCCAGGCTCTGCGGCAGGGAAACCATGAAGCTGACTTTGGAGATGGTGATCAGGCGGCTTGCGCCGGCGACGCTCTGTCCGGCGTTCGCAAAGGCATCGCGCACGGAGTTCAGCAGACCGAAGAGCAGAAAGGCGGCCACCACCGAGAGCAGCGTGAAAAAGGTGCGCGTCTTGCGGCGAAAGAGCGCCGACCAGACGAGATGCAGATATTTCACGAAACAGACGCCTCCGCCGCCGCGCCTGCCTCGACCAGCGTGCCCTTGTCCAGGTGCAGCGTATGGCTTGCATACTCGGCCGCCTTCGGGTCATGAGTGACCATGACGATGGTCTTGCCATGCTCGCGATTGAGGCGCTGCAGCAGTGTCAACACTTCCACCGCCGACTGCCTGTCGAGGTCGCCCGTCGGCTCGTCGCATACGAGCAGCGTCGGGTCGGAGACGATGGCGCGCGCGATGGCAACGCGTTGCTGCTGTCCGCCGGAAAGCTCGCCGGGCTTGTGCGCCGAGCGATCGGCGAGGCCGACGAGCTCGAGCGCCACGGCCGCGTGGCTGCGGCGCTTGGCGGCCGTCAGCTTGGTGAGGAGCAGCGGCAGCTCCACGTTCCTCGTGGCCGAGAGCATCGGCAGCAGGTTGTAGAACTGAAAGACGAAACCGACATTCGTGGCCCGCCAGCGGGCGAGATCGCTCTGGCTGAGCTGGTCGATCCGCCGCCCGGCGACGGCGATCGTGCCATCCGTCGGCGAGTCGAGGCCGCCGATCAGGTTGAGCAGCGTCGTCTTGCCCGAGCCCGAGGGACCCATCAGCGCGAGGAAGTCTCCCTGGGGGATGTCGAGATTGACGTGGTGCAGCACTTCGATCTTCTGTCGGCCGCGGCTGTAGACCTTGCTCAGATTGCGGATCTCGACCAGTGTGCTCATGACCATCACTCCCATAACGGCGGCGCAAGAATCTCGTATCGAAGGTGCCGCACCCAGTGCGGTTTATCACCACTTGATGTGACAGTTGTCACCCGGCGGTGCTTATCCGTTGTCCGATTTCACCGCGACGCGCGAGCCATCGTTGAGGCGCGCGGAAGGCGATTGCACGACGGCGGTGCCGGTGGCGATGCCCTGCACGGCGCGCAGGTCCCCTTCGCTCTCGCCGGGAGTGACGGCTGCCTCGTGGGCCTTGCCCCCCTGGACCACGAATACGACCGGGTGGCCATCGCGCTGCACGACGGCCGATGCAGGCACCCATACCGTGCCTGCCGGCAGCGAGGCAGCGGCGGCGTTTGGCTGCGCCGACTGCTCCTGTAGAAACGATACACGCACACCCATGTCCGGCAGGATGCGCGGCTCGAGCTTCTCGAATGCAACCCGCACCTTCACGGTCGCCTTGCTCTTGTCCGCCGTCGGCACGATGGCGATCACATGGGCCGGGATGTTCCAGTCAGGATAGGCATCGAGCACCGCCGTCGCGGGTTGGTCGGGTTTCACGCGATGGATGTAGGCCTCGTTGACGTCGACGTCCACTTCGAGGGAGCTCATGTCGACGATGGTCGCGATGCCGGCCGCTTCGAAGGAGCCGCCGCCGAAGATGGGCGAGATCATTTCGCCTATCTGGGCCGCTTTGTCGATCACCACCCCCGTGAACGGCGCCGCGACGATGGTGTAATCCTCCTGCACCTGTGCCGCCTTCAGGCCCGCCTGGGCCAGCTCGACCTGACGCTGTTGGGTCTTGATTTGGGCAGCCATGGTGGCCGCCTGAGTCCGGGCGGTCTCGAAGTCCTCCTCCGACACCAGATGCTGGCCGATCAACGCCGCATCACGCGCGAAATCGCGCCGGTACTGAGCCAGCTGCACCTGATACTGGTTCAACTGCGCTCGCGCGCTCGCCAACTGCGCGTGTGCCTCGTCCAGAGAGGCACGCTGGGCGCTGTCGTCCAGTCGTGCCAGAACCTGGCCGCGACGAACGTGCTCGCCTTCCTCGAAGTACACCTGGGACAACTGTCCGGCGATCTGTGAAGAGACAGTTGCCTCGCGTTCCGCAGTGACGTAGCCGGTCGCCTGCAGGATCGCCGCCGGCGCGGAGCCAGCGGACGCGGCCACCGCCGTCGCTTCGCTCACCTCGATCACTCTGGTGCGGTTGTAGAGGACCGCCACCGCGGCGGCGATCACGGCTACGACGATAATGGCCGGCAGCCACCAGCTGCGGCGGCCGACGGCGGCATCGTCGCGCTCCGTGCGATCGATCCGCAGCTGATGAATGAGATGGGCCTTGTCGGAATCGGGTGACATACGGATGCCTACTGGACCGGAAATTCCCCTATCGGATACGGCACCCGCTCGGTAACGAAGGTCAGGTACTCGACGATCTGGCCAGTATAACGCGCGAGGCTGCCGCCGAAGCGCGCCAACTCCGCGCTCGCTCGCCCGGAGGATAGCCGGACCAGCAGCTGCGCGATCGCGGTGATCGCGAGGGTCCAACTCACGATCCAGAAGACGATCGCGAAGAGGAGCATATAAAGAACGCGCACGCCGAGATCAACTGGCGGCGGCGCGACCGCTTGCGGTACGCCACTCATGGATCCCCTCCCCCTCAGTCTTGTCTACGATTGTCAGCCCGAGATGATCTCCGCCATGAGCCGCCTGGCCCGTGCGAAGTCCGGCGCGACGAGCAGCGCCCGCTCGAGCACATTGCGGGCGGCGAGCGCCTTGCCGCGCGTGAGATAGTCCTGCGCCAGATAGGTGAACGCATCCGCGGCCCCCCACGCGGGCAGTCCGTCCGCGGGAGCGCTCAGCCGCTCGAACGCCGACACCGACTGCAGCATCAGCCGGAATCCCTGTTGCGTGTCGCCGCCGAAAAATACCGGCCGCTCGCGGGCGGCCAGGGCGCCGAGGAGGAGCACGCGCGGGTTGTCCGGCGCGAGCTTCATCGCCTTGTCGATGCGCGCGCGGCTGAGCGATCCGGCGAACGGCGAGCGCCAGGGATCGAGATTGCTCTGCAGGGCGAGGCAGGCCGATTGCAGCGCGAGCGCCTCGGCGGAGACGGTATCGACCACGAGAACGCGGTCCAGCCGATCGACGCACTGCTGAGTGAAGGGCCACGCCCGCGTCTCATCGCTCCTCGCAAGCAGCGCCAGCCTGTAGCTGAGAAGCGCCGCGTAATAGTTGCGCCACTCCTCGTCCCTGGCGTTGCCGGGCGAGCCGCTGCCGGGTGAGAGCGTGGCGGTCAGGGCGGCGAGCCCGGTCGCATCCTGCTGGAAGTAGTCGTTCTCGATGCGGCGCTCGATGCGCCCCCAGTGCGCGCTGGCCGGCGCCGTGTGCGCGGCAGCCGCTCTCGGAGCCGAAGGCGCCGCAATTGCCGGCGCGGCCGCCAGCAAAGCGATGAAAAGGAGCTCGGCCAGCCGCGCGGGCATCCGCAAGCCGCTGCCCCCTTCAGTAGAATGCGCCGCCATCATGACCGGGAACGATAGCACAGGGGCCCCGCCGGCCGCCCCCTCGCGACAGGCGCGCTCGGAGCTGCAGGCCGTGGCGCCGCTCATAGATATCGGGATCAATCTGGCGCACGACAGCTACGACGCCGATCGCAGCTCCGTGCTCGAGCGCGCCGAGGCTGCGGGCGTCGTGCAGATGATGGTCACGGGCGCCTCGGTCGCCAGCTCACGCCAGGCCACCGCACTCGCAAGGCAACACCCCGGCAGGCTCTTCGCGACCGCGGGCGTGCATCCGCATCACGCCACGGCGCTCTCTTCCACCGAACTTGCGGAGCTCGCCGAGCTGTCGCTCGCGCAGGAGGTCGTCGCCGTCGGCGAGTGTGGGCTCGACTACTACCGCAACTTCTCGCCGCACGAGGCTCAACGCGAGGCTTTCCATCGCCAGCTCGAGCTCGCCGAGCGCTGCGGGAAGCCCGTATTCCTGCATCAGCGCGACGCACACGAGGATTTCATCGCCATCCTGCGCGAGCACTGGCCGGGGCTCGCCGGCGGCGTTGCCCACTGCTTCACCGGCGGCGCGGCGGAGCTCGAGTGTTATCTCGAGCTTGGCCTTGCAATCGGGATCACCGGCTGGATCTGCGACGAGCGGCGCGGCGCCCATCTCCTCGAGCTGGTGCGTCGCATCCCGCCCGATCGGTTGCTCCTCGAGACGGATGGTCCATACCTCCTGCCGCGGGACCTGCGGCCGAAGCCGGCCTCGCGCCGCAATGAACCGGTGTATCTTCCGCACATTGCCGCCGTCGTGGCCCGCGCGCGCGGCGAGCCGGCCGAATCGCTGGCGCAGACGAGCACGGAAGCGGCACGCCGGCTCTTCCGCTTACCTCGAATCTACTTTAGTAACAATACTTAATTCATTAAAATTAAAGGAGAAAACGGTGGACCTCGGGCAATTGCACAGCACCATCGCCGCCACCTGGCGCGGCTCGATCGTCGACCGTCTCACGGCTTACGTACGCATTCCGAACAAGTCGCCCATGTTCGATCCCCAGTGGGAAGCCAACGGGCACATGGACGCCGCCGTGCAGCTCATGGCCGACTGGTGCCGCGCCCAACCGGTCCCCGGCATGCGGGTCGCTGTCCACAAGCTTCGCGGTCACACTCCGGTGCTCGTGGTCGATGTGCCTGGCGAGCTTCCAGGCTCGGCGCTCCTTTATGGACATCTGGACAAGCAGCCTGAATTCACCGGCTGGCTGCCGGGTCTCGGTCCCTGGGAGCCCGTGTTGCGTGATGGAAAGCTCTATGGCCGCGGTGCGGCGGACGATGGCTACGCCGTCTTCAGCTCCCTGACAGCCATCGCCGCTCTCAAAGCGCAGCGCGTCGCGCTTCCCAGATGCGTCCTCCTCATCGAAGCATCAGAGGAGAGCGGCAGCATCGACCTGCCGCCGCATCTTGCTGCGCTGGGCGATGATGCCATCGGCGACCCCTCGCTCGTCGTCTGTCTCGATGCCGAATGCGGCAACTACGAGCAAGTGTGGTGCACCACCTCTCTGCGCGGGAATCTCGTGGGCCTCCTGCACGTGCGCGTCCTGGACGAAGGTGTGCATTCCGGCATGGCGAGCGGAATCGCGCCGACTCCGTTTCGCATCGTCGAGCAGCTTCTCGCCCGCCTCGAGAACCCCATCAACGGCGGCCTGCTGCTCGATGAGCTATCGGTATCCATCCCGCGGGACCGCCGTGCGCAGATCGATGCCGCGGCACGCGTGCTCGGCGAATCAGTCGCCGGCAAGCTTCCCTGGGCATCCGGCGCGCACGCCGTCTCCAACGATCCGGTGGAGCTTCTCATCAACAGTACTTGGAAAGCGACGTTGGCGGTGACGGGCGCTGATGGTATGCCGCCCACGTTGTCTGCCGGTAACGTGCTCCTGCCCGCACTCAGCCTGAAGCTGTCCCTGCGTCTGCCCCCGACATGCGATCCAACACGCGCAGCGCGCGCGGTGAAGGATGTGCTGGAGAGCAATCCGCCGTATGGCGCTCAGGTGCGCTTCGAATCGGGAGGAGCCACGGCCGGCTGGAACGCCCCCGCTTTCGCGCCCTGGCTCGAGGAGTCGATCACCCATGCCTCACGCCAGATCTACGGACGCGAGGCCGTTCATGTGGGCTGCGGTGGGACGATCCCCTTCATGGGGATGCTGGGCGAGCGCTTTCCGCGCACTCAATTCTTCATCACCGGCGTCCTCGGGCCGCATTCCAATGCGCACGGACCGAACGAGTTCCTCCACCTCGAGTACGCCGAGAAGCTCACCGCCTGCGTCTCCCTGGTGCTTGCCGATCACGCCAGGACCCTGCAAGCCGGCTAGAGGTCTATCTCATGTGCGTCATGTAGCTCGGCTTCACCGCGCCTTTGATCCTTTCCCAACCCTCGCTGAACGAGGTCGCCGTGTCGGAGCCGTGCTCCATGCCCGGGAATTCCGCCCGCAGCGAATCGATCATGAGCGTCCATTTGGGCAATCCCTTGGGGAACCGCCCCCGCCGCGTGAACACCACACGGCCCTCGACGGGCACCTCTCCCGAGATTGCCTTTACCGCCGCGATGCGGTCATAGAGGCCGCTCTGGGGATTGGTGAACGTGAAGCGCCGCGGCCCGTCCATGACCGTCCAGTCGGCCATCTGATCGCCGCCGAAGATGTTGCCCTGCACATCGCGCAGGTCGACGACGAGCACACCGCGGGAAGTCAGAAGGAGGAAGTCGACGTGAAAGCCGGCTCCCATTCCATCCGGCACCAGCACATCGACGACGTGGTCGGACCCGGCCGCGGTCACCGCCAGTCGCAGTGACTTGCGATTGCGGTATTGCCGATACCAGCGCCACAGCCATGAGATGCCGAACCCCAGCGCCGCGGCAGCGACGATGAGCACCCATGCGGTGGGCGGCAGCTTCTCGATCTCATCCACGTCCACTAACCTCCGATATCCGTCCGCCCGAGAGCGCGTCCCGGAGCGATGCCAGGTCGGCGGCGATCTCCGTGCAGTCGGTCGGTCGGGCGAACAGCTTGGCAAGCGATTCCGGCACCGCGATCTGGCGGCCGATCAAGGGCTCGACGACTTCGCGGAACTTGGCCGGATGAGCGGTGGACACCAACACCCAGCGCCCGCTCTCGCGGCGCTCCGCCGGAAGCCTGGCGTACGCTTCGGCGGCGGTGGCCGTGTGCGGGCACCAGATCTGGCCGAGCTCTTTGTACCCGGCGCGAATGCGTGTCCGGATGGCTTCATCGTCCACTGTGTAGGCGCTGACCGCGGACCGGAGCTCGCTCAGCTCCGGATAGAGCGCGCGCAGGCGCTCCATGTTGCTTGGGTTGCCAACGTCCATGGCAGACGCCAGCGTGGCAATGCTGGGGCGGGGACGCCACTCGCCGGTGTCGAGAAAGTCGGGCACGGTGCGATTGCCGTTGTGCGCCAACACAACGTCCGCGATCGGCAGCCCCAGCCGGCGCGCCCAGATACACGCCGCCGCGTTGCCGAGATTGCCGCTCGGCACGATGAAGGACGCCCGCTCGCCATGAGTCCTGAACACCGCGAGGCTCGCAGCCGCGTAGTACACGGTCTGCGGCAGCAGCCGCCCGAGATTGATGCTGTTGGCCGATGAGAGCGGGCGCTCCTCCTGGTAGCCGCGGTCGAGGAACGCCTCCTTGACCAGTCGCTGACAGTCATCGAACGTGCCGCGCACCGAAAAGGAGCGCACGTTTCCGCCCCAGCAGGTGAGCTGGCGCTCCTGCGTCGGCGAGACCAGCCCCTTCGGAAAGAGCACGGCGACCTCGATGCCCGGGCGACCGTGGAATGCCGCCGCGACGGCCCCTCCCGTGTCACCCGAAGTGGCCACGAGGATCGTGAGGGGTCGCGACGATGGGTCGCGCAGGCGACCGAGACAGGCGGCGAGAAAGCGGGCGCCGAAGTCCTTGAAGGCGGCGGTCGGACCGTGGAAGAGCTCGAGCACCGCCAGCCGGCCGCTGGCCCCGAGCGCGACCACCGGCGCCGGAAAGTCGAAGGCCTCGGCGGTGATTTGCGGCAGAGACGGCTCGAGCGGGTCGCCTGCGGCGAAGGGTGCGAGCAGTTTCGCGCCGATGCCGGCCAGGCTCTCGCGCATGCCGAACGAGCTGGCCTGGGCACGCGGCCACTCGGTCGGAACATAGAGGCCGCCGTCCGGTGCCAGCCCCTGGGCCAGAGCCTCGCCGAACCCGGCCGTGAGCTGCGCATCGCGCGTGCTTCTGAACCGCATTACGCTCAATTCTTCTCCCCGCCCTGCTCCGCGGCTCACTCAGCCGGACTCGATGACCCGTGCACCATCCGCCCCGATGTCCACCAGCCACTCATCGATGTGAATGGCGGCGGCCGTGAATTCGGCCCGCATGGCCTCGAGCACCCCGTGCGCATCCTTCGCCAGCGTCCAGGCGAAAAGCGCCGGGCCGGCTCCGGAGATCGAGCAGCCGAGCGCGCCCGCCTCCATGGCGGCGAGTCGCACGCCCTGAAAGCCAGGTATCAACGCCTGCCGCTGCGGCTCGATGACGACATCCTGGAGGGAGGCACGGATCATGTCGAGATCGTTGGTGTAGCAACCCGAGATGAAGCCGGCCAGGTTGGCGGTCTGCCAGACGAAATCCGACAGCTCGACGCTGCGCTTCAGGATCGCCCTGGCCTGCCGGGTCGAGAGAAACATGTGGGGATGCACGATGACCGCGCGCACACCCTCGGGCACCGGGATCTGCTTCACCCGCGGATGATCGATGCCCACGGTGAGCACCAGGCCGCCGAAAAGCGAGGGGGCGATGTTGTCGACATGCAGCGAGCCGCTCGCCACTGCCTCGCCCTGCATCGCGAATTTCAGCAGCTCGAGCTTGCTGCAGGGCTGGCGCAGCAGTGCATTGGCCGCCACCACCGCCCCCACAGCCGAGGCGGCCGAGCCCCCCAGGCCGGAGCCGAGCGGAATTCCCTTGTCGATCCGCATTGCGAAGCCGAAGCCCGGCTGCAGCGCCTCCTGCATGGCGAGCAGCGAGCGCCCGGCGGTGTTCTGCGCCGGATTGGTCGGCAGAGCCCCCGCTATGCCGGTGACCTCGGTGATCGTGACGCCCGGCGTCTCCGTGCGGCTCACCGTGACGCGATCGCCCAGCGCCGCTACCGAGAAGCCCAGAATGTCGAATCCAATCGCGACATTGCCGACCGACGCCGGTGCGAAGGCGGTAGCCCGGCTGGGCGTGGGGCTCAAAGTCGCGCTCCAAGGTAAGCGGAGAGGCGCAGCAGGTCGGCGAACACGCCGCCGGCCGTCACCTCGGGTCCGGCCCCCGGTCCCTGGACGATGAGCGGATTGTCGCAATAGCGGCGCGTCGCGAAGCGCACCACGTTGTCGGTGAGGGCGATGTTGGCGAAGGCATGCTTCGCCTCGAGCTCCATCAGGCCGACCGTCGCCACACCGGTGGCCGCGCTGCCCGCGACTGCGCGCTCGCAAGTCAGCCGGCCGACGTAGCGGAGCACCTTGCCGCGCGCGCGGGCGCTCTCCAGCCGCTGCCGCATCGCCGCATCATGCCGCGGCAGGCGTGTCATGAAGTCCTCGATGGAGCCGCTCTCGAGGCCTGCGGGCACGAGGCTCTCGATCCTGACATCCGCGAGCTCGAGGTCGAGGCCCAACTCACGGCCGAGAATGATCAGCTTGCGCGCGACGTCCATGCCGGAAAGGTCATCGCGCGGATCAGGCTCCGTGTAGCCTTTCTGACGTGCATCACGCACGATATCGGAGAAGGCGGTGCGGCCGTCGTAGATGTTGAAAAGATACGCGAGCGTTCCCGAGAAGATGCCCTCGACGCTCGTGATTTCGTCCCCGGTCTCTCTCAAGTCGCGCAGGGTGTGAACGACCGGCAGCCCCGCGCCGACCGTCGCCTCGTAGAGGTAATGTGCACCGCCGGCCCGGCGGGCCTCGTGCATGGCGCGAAAATAGGCGAGGTCCGCGCTGTTGGCCTTCTTGTTGGGTGTCACGATGTGTATGCCGGCGCCGAGCCAGGCCGCATACCGGCCGGCGATATCGGCGCTGGCGGTGCAGTCGATGATGACCGAATGCGGCAGGTAATCGACGTGCACGTGCTCGACGAAGCGGTCGAGGTCGGCCGCGACACCCTGCTCCTCATACTCCTTGCGCCAGCGCTCGAGCGGGATGCCGGTCTCGGCGAGCACCATGCGCTGGGAGCCGAGAATGGCGCGCACCCGCAGGTCGATTTTGAACTGCTGCCGCAGCCGCTCGCTCTGCGAGGCAAGCTGATCGAGGAACACCTGCCCGACCGTGCCCGGTCCGATGACGCCCACCGAGATCGTGTGCGGTGAGAGATAAAGCCCGGCATGGACGGCGCGCAAGGCGCGTGTAGCCGACCGGCCCTCGACCACGACGGAGATGTTGCGTTCCGATGCGCCTTGAGCGATCGCACGCACGTTCACACTCGCCCCGCCGAGAGAGTTGAAGACCTTCGCCGCAATACCGGGCTTTCCGGCCATGCCATCACCGACGATGGCGAGGATCGCGAGGTCCGGGTCGATCTCCACGCTCTGGATCTGACCTTCCTTCAGCTCCCGCTCGAACGCCTGGCGGACCACCACGGCGGCGCGCTCGGCCTGCTCGTACGGGATGGCGCAGCAGATCGAGTGCTCGGAGCTGCCCTGGGAGATGAGGATGACCGAGATGCCCTCTTCGCGCAGCGCGCCGAACAGCCGGTGCGCCGTTCCGGGCACGCCGATCATGCCGGCACCCTCGAGATTGATGAGCGCCACCCGCTCGATGCTCGCGATGCCCTTCACCGGCAGCGCCGAGGTCGGCTGGGCGCAGATGAGCGTGCCGGCCTTCTCCGGCGCGAAGGTGTTGCGGATCCAGATGGGGATGGCTCCGCCCACCGCCGGCGCCATGGTCTGCGGGTGAATCACCTTCGCCCCGAAGTAGGCGAGCTCCATCGCCTCGTTGTAGGTGAGCGAGTCGATCACCGTTGCATCGGGGACCCGGCGCGGATCGGCCGAGAGGACGCCGTCCACGTCCGTCCAGATGTGGATCTCCGCGGCATCGAGCAAGGCGCCGAAAATGGAGCCGGAAAAGTCGCTGCCGTTGCGGCCGAGCGTCGTCTGCACGCCGCGCGCGTCCGAGGCGATGAAGCCGGTGATGATCAGCGTGCCCTTGAAGTCGCTGTCGACGAGGTCGGAGAGATTCGTCCGGGACTTCGCCCACTGGACGCCGGGACCGAGCGGGCCCCATTCCACGACCACGACCCGCCGGGCGTCGATCCACTGCACCGGGCCGCGCTGGCTGCCGCGCTCCTCGTAGAAGCGATGAAAGAGCTTGGTCGACCAGATCTCGCCGTAGCCGACGATGAGATCGCTCACGTTGCGCGCCGCCGCGCGGGTGAGCTTCACCGTATGAAGGATCCCTTGGAGGTCGTGGCAGTCGCGGTCGAACCCCGCGAGATACAGCCGCGCCGATTCCGGACTGAGGAGTGTCTCCGCGATCTCCGCGTGCCGTGAGCGCAGCGCACTGAGCTCCACCCGATAATGATCGTCCTGGCCCTCCGCCAGTGCCACCAGGCCGAGCAGTGCATCCGTGACGCCCTTGCAGGCGGAGAGCACGACGCCGACACGCGCGGCCGGCAAGGAATCGATGATGGCGGCGACACGGCGAAAGCAGGCGGCATCGGCGACGCTCGAGCCGCCGAACTTGTGCACGACCCAGGGAGCGGAATTGACCATGGACTCGGAATCGACCAGAGGGAAGGCGGTGCGACTCTACTGACGAGCCCGAGTGCGCGCAACGTACTTCACGGCATAATCCGCAACGATGGACTCAGAACTGGGACCCCTGTTGCCCCTATTCCTGCGCGAGCGGGCTGCCGGGCGCCCGATGGCGCTGGGCATTCTCGTTCGCACGGTGGGATCGACGTACCGCAAGCCCGGGGCGATGCTGCTCATGGCGAGCGGCGGCGAGTACGCCGGGCTCATCTCGGGTGGGTGCCTGGAAGGAGATCTCGGAGAGCGGGCCCGCGAGGTCATCGCGACCGGCCACGCCGCGCTGGTGAGCTACGATCTGCGCAGCTCCGACGACCTCCTCTGGGGCCTCGGCCTCGGCTGCGAAGGCGCCATGCACATCCTGCTGCTGCGCGTCGGTCCGCGGGAGGAGTGGCAGCCGCTGGCGCACATGGCCGCGGCGCTCAGCGCTCATGCCGAGACCGCGATCGCCGTCGTGACGGAATCGCAGGATGGAGAGGTTCCGCTGGGTGCGCTCGTTTTGCCGCAGGCTCGCGGCGCGCCCGCGCTCACCCTGCCGCGATCGCTGCCCTCGGGCGCGCGCCAAGCGCTCCTCGAGGCGCACGTCCTCGCGGCCCTGGCTGCGACACCAGGCTCGGGCATGGTCGGCACCCTGGAAGGTCCCGGCGCTCGCTGGCAACTCCTGCTCGTACCGCTTTCGCTGCCGCCGAGCCTCCTCCTTCTCGGGGCGGGGCCCGATGCTCTGCCGGTGGTCGACCTTGCCGCACGACTGCACTGGCGGGTGACTCTGGTCGATCATCGCCCGGCTTACGCTGTATCGAAGCACTTCCCCACCGCGGAGCGCGTGCTGCTCGTACGTCCGGAAGAGCTCGCGCAGGCTCTGGATCTCAGCTATTTCAACGCCGCGGTGGTGATGAGCCATCATCTGCCGTCAGACCTCGAGTATCTGCGCGCCCTGGGCGCGGGGCCCGTGCCGTACATCGGTCTGCTCGGCCCCATCGCGAGACGTGAGAAACTGCTGTCAGAGCTTGGTGCCGACGCTGAGCGTCTGCGACCACGTCTGCACGCACCAGTGGGGATCAACCTAGGCGGCCGGACGCCAGAGGCCATCGCACTTGCGATCGCGGCTGAGGTCCATGCGTTCGTACACGGTCTTCCCCTCCCTCAAGGGAGGGGATTTCCAGAATTAGGAGGCTAACGTTCTAGCCCGGAAACAACCATGTACCCTTACCCAACGCACACTCGCAGCCGAAACCGCCGTGCCGTTGCACTCGCTTGCCGCGAGCCGCCCGAAAAATCATCAATCGCGTGCCGGTGGCCTGATGGCCGATGTGCCGACAAGCTGTACACTAACCTAGCTCCGCGGAACCTTGCAATGGGGAGGTGGCGCTTCCTCTCCAGCATGAATGCTGGAGTCTCCGCGCTGAGGATAAGATGAATGAGCTAGAAATCATCCGCTCCCAGATTGCAGTCGAGCAGGCCCACGCTGCGGAGGTCGCCAACGCGCTTCCGGAGGCAACAGCGCCGTCTCGGGAGGCCTGCGTGAGCTATCTCGTCTGGGTGCTCGCGCGATTCGACGAGCTCGATCAGACTCTGTTGGAGCTTCTCTCCTCGCGACAGTCGTCAGCCAATGGCGCGGTTGCCGCGAACGCGCGGCATCTCGCCGGCCTTATCGGCCGCCCCGGCACCAGCCGTGAGGCGCTGTCGCGGCTCGAGGCCGCGCTCGGCGCCACCGAGTCGGCGGCCGCGCACACCGGCTGGCAGGAATTCGTGCGCTTCTTCAACTCGGCATGGGTGCCCCGTCGTGCCGCGCTAGAGGGAGCACTGGCGCAGCACCTGAGCGTCGCGGACCTGCGGACCATATCTGCGATCGATGCGGATTCCATGCTCGAGGAGCGCAAACTCCACGCGCGCGCCGTGGCGCATCGATCATGATCGCGGAGAGCGATACCGGGAGTCTCCACGCCATCGTACTGGCGGCTGGTGCCTCGACGCGCTTTGGCTCCGCCAAGCAACTGGTACGCATCGGCGACCGCCCGCTCCTCAGCCTCATCGCCGGCCGGACCGCGGAAGTCGTGGGCCACGCACTGCTCATCGTGCTCGGTGCGCGGGCAGCCGAGCTCGCGCCGCTCCTCAAGCACTCCCCGGGCTCCGTAGTGGTCAACCGCGACTGGCGCGACGGCCTCGCGAGCTCGATCCGTGCCGGCATCGCGCGCCTGCCGCCCTCGTGCGACGGCGTGATGTTGGTCCTGGCCGATCAGGCGTGCGTCACGGCGGAGGACCTGCGGCGGCTCGCCGGCGCCTGGCGCCGCCAGCCGCTGTGCGTCGTTGCGGCGCAATACGGTGCCGACGTCGGCGCGCCTTCGATCTTCCCGCGGCACCTCTTCGGCGAGCTGAGCGAGCTGCGGGGCGATAGCGGCGCCCGAATGCTCCTCAAGCGCCACGCGGACACGCTGGTGAGGGTGCCGATGACCAGCGCGGCCTTCGACCTCGATACCCCGGACGATCTGCTCGAGCTCAGCAAGCCCCAGGCGTAACCTGCTGAAATCTAAAGCCCGCCCGCACTCATAACCTGCGGCCGGGATACCATAACCACACGGTATTTATCGGCCCGGCGGCCGCCGCCTATAGTCCGGCGGCATGTACCGTTACGATGAGATAGACCGCACGCTGGTCAGCCAGCGCGTCGAGCAGTTCCGGGATCAGACCCGGCGGTATCTGGCTGGCGAGCTCTCTGAAGACGAGTTTCGCGTCATGAGGCTGCGCAACGGCCTCTACCAGCAGCGCTTCGCGCCGATGCTGCGCATCTCGGTGCCGTATGGCCTGCTCGAGTCGGCGCAGCTGCGCAAGTTGGCGTATATCGTGCGCAAGTACGACAAGGGCTACGGGCACTTCACCACGCGGCAGAATATCCAGCTCAACTGGCCGAAGCTCGAGCAGGTGCCCGACCTGCTGGGCGAGCTCGCCGAGGTGCAGCTCCACGGCATCCAGGCTTGCGGCAACGACACCCGCAACATCACCGGGGACTACCTGGCTGGCGTCGCGGCCGACGAGCACATCGACCCGCGGCCCTACAGCGAGCTGCTGCGGCAGTACGTGACGCTGAACCCGGAGTTCTACTGGCTGCCCCGCAAGTTCAAATTCGGCTTCACGGGCGCCGCGGTCGACCGCGCCGCCACGCGCACGAATGATGTCGCCGTGCATCTGGTGCGGCGCGCGGACGGTGCGATCGGATATCGCTTCTTCGTCGGCGGAGGCCTGGGCCGGCAGCCGATGCTCGGTCAGGAGATGAATTCATTCGTGCCGGAGTCGGACCTGCTGCGCTACGCCTGCGCGGTGCTGCGCACTTTCAACCGCTTCGGCCGCCGCGACAACATCCACAAGGCGCGCATCAAGATCGTGCTGCGCGAGTGGGGTATCGAGCGCTTCCGCGCCGCGATCGAGGAGGAGTACGCGAAGATCAACGCCAGTGTCGAGGGCGAGGAGCTGCTGCTCCTGCCGGAGGACATCGAACGGATTCGCGGACACTTCACGGCACCCGCTTACCGGCCGCGATCGGAAGTCGGCGTCGATGTCGCGGCCATCGCCGCGGGCGATGCGGGTTTTGCCGCCTGGATCAAGCGCAATGTGCGCGCGCACAGGGTCCCGGGCTACCGGGTCGTATTCGTATCGCTGAAGGCACCGGATGCCGTGCCGGGCGATTGCAGCGCGGAACAGTTCGAGGCACTGGCCGACATCTCCGACGCGTACAGCTTCGGGGAGCTGCGTTCCACCTACGATCAGAACCTGGTGCTGGCCGATGTGGCCGAGCGGGATCTTTTCGAGGTCTGGCGCAGGCTGGATGCGTTCAAGCTGGCGACGCCCAACATCGGGCTGGTGACGGATATCGTGGCTTGCCCGGGGCTGGACTTTTGCGGTCTGGCGAACGCGGGCTCGATCGGGGTGTCACAGGACATCTACCGGCGGTTCGACACGTTGGACGCGCAGTATGAGATTGGGGCGATCCGCATCACCATCAGCGGATGCATGAACGGATGCGGGCACCACAGCGTGGGGCACATCGGAATTCTCGGCGTCGATAAGCATGGTGAGGAGTGGTACCAGGTGACGCTGGGAGGCAGCCCGGGGAATGACGCTGCGATTGGTGAGCGCATTGGGCGCGCGTTGGCGCGGGATGAGATTGCCGATGGTGTGGAGCGGCTGATTCGCGGCTATCTCGAGTTGCGTGTCGATGAGGATGAGACGTTCATCGAATGCTACCGCCGGATCGGTATGGCGCCTTTCAAGGCGCGCCTCTATGAGAACGAAGCTGAGGCGGTTGCGGCATGACGACGACGATCCTGCGTGATGGGGAGATCGTCACGGATGAGTGGACGCTGGTCGAGGATGGACGCACGGAATTGGGAGCGGGCGGCGGTAAGGTCATTGTGACGCTGGCGCGGTGGCGGGCGGAGCGGGAAGCGCTGCTTTCGGGGCATGAGGCCGTGGGGGTGCTGGTGCCCAACACGGCGGATATCGAGGCGGTGTACCCGGAGATTGACGATCGGCCGTTGATTGCGCTGCAGTTTCCTACGTTCGCCGATGGGCGGGCGTTGTCGCAGGCGGTGGTGTTGCGGAAGAGACTGGGGTTTCGACGGGAATTGCGGGCGGTTGGCGATGTGATCAGGGATCTGGTGTTCTGGTTGGGGCGGTGTGGGTTTGAGAGCATCGTGCCGCGCAAGGACCAGGATCTGGAGGGGTGTCGGAGCGCGCTTAGGGAGTTTAGCGTGGCTTATCAGGCTGCTGTTGATCACCACACGCCTGTGTGGGTTAGGCGGCGGGGCGGCGCACACCCGGCCGTTCAGTAGGATTGCGTTAGGGCGCCCGCGCGGGAACGTCCAAAATCTTTTTTTCCGGGAACGCCGTGAATACGTCCATAAATTTGGCCGCTCCCGTGCTATTTGACGGGAAGCTTTATATCGGAAAAGAGCCCCGTGACCTCTTCGGGGGTGGAGGCGCGGTGGGCGCGGTCTACTGTGCGACGGTCCAGGTGGGGGGCTATCAGCTGGGCGAAGTCGTACATGTATTTGCGCAGCAGGGTGCCGCGGCGGAAGCCTAGCCAGGTGGTGTGGGCGGGTAGCAGGTGGGAGGCGTCCAGGACCGCCAGGTCGGGGTCGTTCTCGTCTACGGCCATGTGGGCGACTATGCCTACGCCGATTCCGAGGCGGACGTAGGTGACTATGACGTCGGAGTCGCGGGCGGTGATGGCTACGTTGGGTGTGAGGTTGGCTTTGGCGAAGGCGTCGATCAGGGAGGATGGGCCGGAGAAGCTGAACGTGTAGGTGATGATGGGGTATGCGGCCAGGGCGCGGTAGGTGAGTTTGCCGGCGCTGGCCAGGGGATGGTCACGCGGCACGATGACGACGCGGTTCCAGCGGTAGCAAGGGAGGATCGTCAGGTCGGTGAAGAGACGCTCGGAGCCGGTGATGATGGCGCAGTCGATGCGGTCCTGGGCCACCATCTCGGCTATCTGCTCCGACGTGCCCTGGTGCAGGTTGAGGCGGACGTTCGGATACTTGGAGAGGAATTCGCGGATGACCCCGGGCAGGACGTAGCGGGCCTGCGTGTGGGTGGTGCCTATCGAGAGGCTGCCTTTGCCCTCGTCGCGCAGCTCCGTCGAGAGCGCGCGGATGCTCTGGGCTTCCTGCAGGATGTGCAGGGCCCGCTCGATCACCTGCTGGCCGGCGGGAGTGATGCGGGTGAGGTTGCGGCCTTCGCGCACGAAGATCTGGAAGCCGAGCTCATCCTCGAGCAGCTTGATCTGCTTGCTGACCCCGGGCTGGGAGGTGTGCAGCTTCTGCGCCGCCGCGGTGATGTTGAGGCCGCTTTGGGCCACGGCGGCCAGATAGCGTAGCTGGTGCAGCTTCATCACGGCTCGGCTTTGGGGAATGGCCTTTGATAATAACTTAAGAATAAATCATTCGTTCTGCTGATCGGGGGCTCATGGCTATAGTGACAGCCACTATGGGAGAGCTGCTGAATCTCGATCTCGAACAGAAGGCGGCCGGCGTGCGCGAGCGGCTGGCGACGGCGTTGCGCGAGCACGGCCGGGTGGTCTACTCGAACAGCCTCGGGGCCGAAGCGATGGTGCTCACCGACATCATCTGGACGCAAGTGCCCGAGATCGACATCTTCAGCATCGATACCGGGCGGCTGCACCAGGAAACCTACGACCTGCTCGAGAAGCTCGAGCGGCGCTACAAGCGCTCGCTGCGCATCGTCCATCCGGATGCGCGGGCGCTCGAGGAGCTGGTGTCGGCGCAGGGAGTCAACGGCTTCTATCACAGCCTGGACGCCCGCCTCGCCTGCTGCCACGTGCGCAAAGTGGCGCCTTTCAAGCGGGCCATCGCGGGCTACACGGCGTGGGTGACGGGAGTGCGCCGGGAGCAGTCGGCTGCGCGCGCCCAGGCGCAACCCGTGGAGTGGGATTCCGAATACGGCCTCTACAAGGTCAGCCCGCTGCTCGAGTGGAGCGAGGCGGAGATCTGGCAGTACATCCGCGCCCGCAAGCTGCCGTACAATTCCCTCCACGACCGCCAGTTCCCGAGCATCGGGTGCCATCCCTGCACCCGCGCGATCCAGCCGGGTGAGAGCCGCCGCGCCGGCCGCTGGTGGTGGGAGCAACCCGAGTCTCGCGAATGCGGCTTACATCCCAGAGTGCGTCATGCGGCGTCGGCGCAGGCCTGACGGGCAACCCGTCCCAGATGGACTACCTGCCGGTCTTCCTGCAGCTGCGCTCGGCGCGCACGGTCATCATCGGTGGCGGCCGCATCGCCGCGCGCAAGGCGGATCTGCTGCTCAAGGCCGGCGCGCGCGTGACGGTGGTGGCCCCGCGGCTGCACGAGGATCTGCGTAGCCGCGCCGCCGCCGGGGAGCTGACATACCTGGCCGAGAGCTTCGTCCCGGCGCATCTGGACGGCGCCGTCATCGCGATCGCCGCGACCGGCCTGAGAGAGGTCAACATCCTCGTGTCGGAAGCGGCTCGCGAGCGCAGCGTGCCTGTCAACGTAGTTGACGACGCTTCGCTGTCAACGTTCATCTTCCCTGCCATCATCGATCGCTCGCCGATAGTGGTCGCCGTGGGCTCCAGCGGTCAGGCACCCGTGCTCGCCCGTTGGGTGCGCGAACGGATCGAGACGATTCTCCCCGCGAGTCTCGGCGCGCTGGCGCGCTTCATGGGCGAGCGGCGCGACAACATCCGACGCGTCCTGGGTCCGGCCGCGCGCCGTGGCTTCTGGGAGCGCATCGTACGCGGCAAGGCCGGCTCTCATCTGCTGGCGGGAGACCCGGTCGGCGCCCAGCGGGCGTTCGATGCGGAAGTGTTGCTCTCCCAGCTCACCACTTCCGCGGCGACGGGCGGCAGCGCTCTCGGTGAGGTCTATCTCATCGGCGCGGGTCCCGGCGATCCGGACCTCCTCACGCTGCGTGCGCTGCAACTGTTGCAACAGGCCGACGTGGTGCTCCATGACAGGTTGGTTCCGGCGGCGGTGCTCGAGCGCGCCCGGCGCGAGGCGCGCCGGATCTTCGTCGGCAAAGGCCACGGGGAAGGCGCGGATCGTACCTCGCAGGAGGATATCCACGGGCTCATGATCCGCTTTGCGCGCGAGGGACTGAAAGTGGCGCGCCTCAAGGGAGGCGACCCATTCGTCTTCGGACGCGGCGGCGAGGAAGCGGAGGTGCTCGCGCGCCACGGCATTCCATACCTGGTCGTTCCCGGCATCACGGCCGCCCTTGGTGCCGCTGCCGCCGCAGGCATCCCGCTGACCCAGCGGGAGCTCTCCCAGAGCGTGACCCTCGTGACCGGACATATTGCGGAGAGCGACGCGCTCGACTGGGCCGCGCTCGCGCGAGCACATCAGACAGTCGTCTTTTACATGGGCGTAGGCAACCTCGAGCCCATCGTGGCGCGGCTGCGCGCGGCCGGCGCTGCTGATACGCTTCCGGTGGCGCTGATCGAGCGGGCGACACTACCCGGGCAGCGTGTACTCCGCGGTACACTGGCCCGGATCGCCGACCTCGGCAACCGGGCGGGCATCTCGCCCCCTGCCCTGCTCATCGTCGGCGAGGTCGCAGCGGCATCGATGGCTCTCGAGCCTGCGGTACGCGCGGCGCCTGCCGCCGAGACCGCCGCAGACCTGATTCAACCGATTTAACCGGGCTCATCCGAACGGAGAGTATCGAGCATGCGAGAAGGGTTTGTCGGGTCAGTCGGCAACACGCCACTCATCAAGCTGCGGCGGCTCAGCGAGGAGACCGGCTGCGAGGTGCTCGGCAAGGCGGAGTTCATGAACCCGGGGGGGTCGGTGAAGGACCGCGCGGCGCGGGGAATCATCCTCACCGCGGAGCGCAACGGTGAGCTTGCCCCCGGCGGCACGGTCGTCGAGGGCACCGCCGGCAACACGGGGATAGGTCTCGCACACGTCTGCAACGCGCGCGGCTACCGCTGCGTGATCGTGATGCCCGATAACCAGTCGCCGGAGAAATACCGGCTGCTCGAGATGCTCGGCGCGGAAGTCCACAAGGTACCGACCGTTCCCTACAGCAATCCCAACCAGTACCAGAAGGTGTCGCAGAGGCTTGCCGCGGCGCTGCCGAACGCGATCTGGTCGAATCAGTTCGACAATACCGCGAACCGCCAGGCGCACATCGAGACGACGGGGCCCGAGATCTGGGAGCAGACTCAGGGACGCGTCGACGCTTTCGTCACCTCCGCCGGCACTGGCGGCACTTTCGCCGGCGTCGCGGACTACCTGAAGTCGCGGCGCCGCTCGATACGCTGTGTGCTGGCAGATCCGCCAGGCAGCAGCCTCTACGAGTACGTACGCAACGGGGCGCTGAAGGCAACAGGCTCCGGCTCGATAACGGAGGGCATCGGCATCGGCCGCGTCACGGCCAATTTGAAGGACGCGCCCATCGATGACGCCGTGCACATCGAGGATCCCGAGACGGTGCGGTTCGTCTACCGGCTGCTGCGCGAGGAGGGCCTATTCCTCGGCAGCACGAGCGGGATCAATGTCGCGGCTGCCGTGCGGGTTGCACGTGAGCTCGGGCCCGGTCACACGATCGTCACCGTCCTCTGCGACGGCGGCGCCAAGTATCAGTCTCGTCTCTTCAATCCGGAATGGCTGCAGATGAAGGGATTCGCTGCCGAGGCGGCGCGGACGGTCTCCGGACCTCCGATCGCTCTCGACAATGTCATGGTTGCCTGACCGCCCCGTGACTCTATCGTCGCAATTCCTGTGGCTGATCCCGGTGGGCTTCGCCGCGCAGATGGTCGACGGTTGCGTCGGCATGGGCTACGGCATCTCGGCCAGCTCCATCCTCGCAACGCTCGGGATTCCACCGCTCATCACCAGCGCCACGGTACACGCGGCGGAAGTGGTCACTTCCGGTATCTCGAGCGCCTCGCATGCGTGGTTCCGCAATCTCGACCGTAAGATCTTTCTGTCCCTGTTGGCACCGGGGGTCGTGGGCGGCGTGGTGGGTGCCACGGTGCTCGCGCACGTTCCGACTCATGCCATCCGCCCATTTGTCTGGTGTTACCTCATCATCACCGGGCTTTTCGTCGTAGGTCGCGTGATCTTCAAGCGTACCCCGCCGCTCGTTGTTGGCGCGCCGGGGCCTGCGTTGGGGCTGATCGCAGGGTTCCTCGACGCCATCGGAGGTGGCGGTTGGGGAACCATCGTCACCTCTACGATGATCGCCCGCGGCGTGGCGCCGCGTTACGCGATCGGAACGGCCAATGCAGTGGATTTCTTCGTTGCGCTCGGAACGAGCATCGCGCTGTGGACGCAGATGGGCCACATGAGATACGACATGGTGATTGCATTGCTGATCGGCGGCGCGGTAGCAGCGCCGCTGTCAGCGTGGGTCACGCGCCACGTGCCGGCGCGCGCCGCCACGACGGCCGTGGGCCTCGTCGTCGTGCTCCTCGGGACGGCCGGCCTCGTCAACGCGCTGGCCGGTTGATCAGGCTGCGGACTTCTCGGCCTCCGCGGATTTCTCGGACTTCTCGGACTTCTCCGTCTCGGACTGCCGCGTGACCGGTTTCTGACTCTCGGTGGGCGCGGCCAGCGCCACCTCCAGTGCCTCCGACACGCGCTCGACCCAGACCAGCTCGAGCGCCGCACGTGCGCTCTGCGGAATATCCTCGAGGTCGCGCCGGTTGCGCGCCGGCAGGATGACCTTGCGGATTCCGGCCCGGGCCGCGGCAATGGTCTTTTCCTTGACGCCGCCGATCGGTAGCACCAGCCCCCGCAGGCTGATCTCGCCCGTCATCGCGACATCCGGCCGCACGGAGCGGCGCTTCAGGAGCGAGGCCAGCGAGACGAACATCGCGACGCCGGCGCTCGGGCCGTCCTTCGGGATCGCGCCCGCGGGCACGTGCACGTGGATGTCGCTCTGATCGAAGAGCTTGGGATCGATGCCGAGCTCGGCGGCCTGGGCCTTCACCAGGCTGAGCGCCGCCTGCGCCGATTCCTTCATGACATCGCCCAGCTGCCCGGTCAGGATGAGCTTGCCGCTGCCCGGCATGCGTGCCGACTCCACGAAGAGGATGTCTCCGCCCACCGGCGTCCAGGCGAGGCCGGTGGCAACGCCAGGCACGGAGGTCCGTTGCGCGACCTCGTTCTCGAAGCGGGTCGCTCCCAGCACCTCGGCGACATCGTCGGCCTCAAAGCGGACGCTCTCGGCTTTGCCCTCCGCGATGCGCATCGCGGCGCGGCGCAGCAGCGCGCCGATCTGGCGCTCGAGGTTGCGGCAGCCGGACTCGCGGGTGTACTCGCGGATGATGCGTGTCAGCGCCGCATCGGACAGGCTCGCCTGCGAAGGCTTGAGGCCGTTCGCCTTGAGCTGTCGCGCGACCAGGTAGCGCTTGGCGATCTCGAGCTTCTCTTCCTCGGTGTAGCCGGTGAGCTCGATGATCTCCATCCGGTCGCGCAGCGGCCCAGGGATGGTGTCGAGCACGTTGGCCGTGGCGATGAAGAGCACGTGGCTCAGGTCGAACGGCAGCCCGAGATAGTTGTCGCGGAAGGTCGAGTTCTGCTCCGGATCGAGCACCTCGAGCAGGGCCGAGGCCGGATCGCCCTGAAAGCTGGCTCCGAGCTTGTCGATCTCATCGAGCATGAAGACGGGATTGTGGGTGCCACCCTTGCGCAGGCCCTGAATGATGTTGCCCGGCAGAGCTCCGACGTACGTGCGCCGGTGTCCGCGGATCTCCGCCTCGTCGTGCACGCCGCCCAGGCTCGCGCGCACGAACTTCAGGCCGAGCGCCCGCGCGACGCTCTGACCGAGCGAGGTCTTGCCGACACCCGGCGGGCCCACGAAGCAGAGAATGGGGCTTCGGCCTTCGGGGTTGAGTTTGCGCACCGCGAGATACTCGAGGATGCGCCGCTTCACTTTCTCGAGGCCGTAGTGATCCTCATCGAGCACCCGCCGTGCGCGCTCGATGTCGATGTCCTCCGCATCCGCTTTACTCCAAGGCAGCGCCACCAGCCAGTCGAGATACGTGCGCACCATGCCGTACTCGGGACTCGCCTCGCTCGTGCGCTCGAGGCGCTTGAGCTCCTTGCGCGCGTGCTCGTCGACCTCGGCGGGCATGTGGGCCGCGGTGATCGCCTTGTCGAGCTCGGCGACGTCGCCGTTCGCGCCGTCGCCTTCGCCGAGCTCCTTCTGCAGCTGGTGGAGCTGTTCACGCAGCACCGCTTCGCGCTGGCGCTCCCCGAGGGCCGCCTGGGTCTGCTGGGTGATGTCGCGGGTGATCTTCAACACCTCGACGCGATGCGCGAGGAGCTTGACCACTTTGTCGAGCCGCGCCTTGAGGTCGAGGGTCTCGAGCAGATCCTGCTTCTCCTCCGGCTTGATATCCATGAAGCTCACGATGAGGTCGGCGAGCTGCCCGGGAGAGTCGACTCCGTTGATGGTTCGCGCCAGCTCGGCAGGCACCTGCGGCAGCAGCGACAGCGCCTCGACCGCGCGGTGCTTGAGGAACTCCATACGCGCCTCGACGTCGGCGCTCTTCTCCTCCGGCTCCGGCAGGACTTCGATACGCGCTGCCAGGAATGGCGTCTCGCGCACGACCTGGAGCAGGCGGAACCGACTCTCACCCTGACAGATGAGGTGATGCGCGCCGTCGGGGGCGGTCACGTAGCGGACCACGGTGGCGAGGACCCCGAGCTCATAGAGATCCGTCGCCTCCGGCTTTTCCAGGCCAGGATCGCGCTGCAGCAAAAGACCGACCTTGCGTCCGGTGCGCACCGCTTCCTGGGCGGCGGCGATGCTTTCCTCACGCCCGAGAGTGATGGGGAGCACGATGCCAGGGAAGAGCACGACATTGCGCAGGGCCACTATGGGCACGGCGTCCGCGGGCAGCGGCGGCAGCTCGATCCGCGGGGTTGCAGGGGTCTGGTCAGTATCGGCCATTAGACTATCTCTCTTTGGTCAGCCGGACTTCGAGGCAGCCATTCTCGTAGCGGCTTGCCGCCAGCTTGAGGTGCGCGCCCGCCAGAGGAATGCGTCGGAAGAAGCGACCGTGAGGAATCTCGAGGCGCCGGATGACGGCGTCTGCATGTGCAAGCTTGAGCGGACGCCTTGCGCTGACAACCAGCTCCGTCGGCTCGAGCGTCAGGCTGATCTCCTCCGGGACGACGCCGGGAAGCGCAAAGAGCAGAATCAGGGCATCCGCGGTTTCCTGGATGTCGACCGGCGGCTCCCATACCGCGGCATCGACTCCCCGGCCGACATAGCGCAGGAATTGGCGTTGCAGCCGCTCGGCCCTGTCCAGGACCTCGCAAGCCTCCACCCACATCCAGCCGTATTGCCGCTCACTACTCATTGACGCACCCAGGGGCGCAAATACCGCGCCTGGGCTTACGATGCGGCCGGATGGGGCTAAGTCAAGTATCTACTCCGGGCCGACGCTCGTCGGCTGCGGCAGCGGCGGCAGTTTCGGGTGGTAGTTGAGCCACGCCGGCAGCTGATAATGCGGCAGCGGATGGGCCTCGAGCTGCTGCACCGCGATGGCGACGGCCCGCTCGAGCTGCGGATCGTGACCCTGGCGCATGAGCTCGGGGTCCTGCCACACCGTCACGTCGGGACTGACACCATGATTCTCAACCGGGAAGGTGTTATCGAGGCCCTCGACCGCAATCCGTGGCGAGGTGATGCTGCCGCCGTCCATGAGCGGCGGGTAGCCGAAGATGCCGACCAGCCCGCCCCAGGTGCGCTCGCCCACCAGCGTGCCCACATGGTCCATCTTGAAATACCAGGGCAGTGCGTCGCCGCCCGAGCCCGCATATTGGTTGATGACCATGACCTTGGGACCGAAGATCGCCTCCGGAGGCTCGGTCTGCGGGTGTCCCCAGCGCGAGACGACGATGGACATCGGCCGGCGCTGCAGGTAGTCGATGATGTAATCAGAGAGCGAGCCGCCGTGATTGAAGCGCTCGTCGATGACGACGCCCTGCTTGTCGACCTGTGAGAAGAAATAACGGTTGAAGTTGGTGAAGCCGCCCCAGCCGGTATCGGGCAGGTAGACATAGCCGATTTTGCCGCCGCTCAACCGGCTCACGAGCTCGATGTTGTGCTCGATCCAGGCGGCGTGCCGCAGCGCGGCCTCGCTCGGGATCGTGTTGACGGTCACCGTGTGCGCGCCCTCCAGGGTGGGCTTCGACCCGACTGTGAGCACGACGGTCTTGCCCGCGAGGTCCTGGAACGCCTGGTAGACGCTCATGCTGTCGTCGACCGGGTTACCGTTGACCGCGAGCAGGTAGTCGCCCTCCTTCACCTTCAGCCCCGGCTGCGCGAGCGGCGCATAGAGCTCGGGGTTCCACGAGCCGCCGGTGTAGATGTGCGTGATCCGGTAGTGACCGTCCTGCACGCGGTAGTCGGCCCCGAGGAGACCGACCGTGACCTGCTCCATCGTCGGCACGTAGCCGCCGCGGATGAACATGTGCCCGACGGAGATGTAGCTCATCATCTCCTCGAAGAGGAACGACAGCCCGTCGCGGCTGCCGATGCCCGGCAGGAAGCTCGCGAATTCCTTCTGCGCCGCATTGAGGTCGAGTCCATCGAAGATCGGGCTGTAGAAGAATGCCCGCTGAATGCGCCAGGCGTCGCGGTACATCTGCGCCCACTCTTCCCTGGGCACGACGAGCACGCGCATCGCACTGAGATTGAGGTGATCCGCAGCGGCGTTCGGCTTCGCGTCCGCGATGAACCAGTCGTCGCCTCTCTGGTACAGCAACTTCTCACCATTGGCGGCCAGGGCCCAGCCGGTGATTCCGCTGACCACTGCCTGCATCTTCTTGGTTTTGAGGTCGAACTGCTGCACGGCCGCCGGCGCCGGACCCTCTCCCCGACCCATGCTGACCAGGGGAATCTGCGCCAGGTAGAGGGTGCCCTCCTTGCCGGCCTCCAGCCAGACGTAACTTGCCGCAGGAATCGGCAGCGGCACCGCCCGGGCCTGAAGCCCCTGAAAGTCGATGCTGACCGGCGGCGGCTTCTTGGGTTGGTCCGCCGGATGCGGATGTGATTTGGCGCTGGCCGCGGCGTGCGCGGCAGCCGGTGTGGCCTTCTCGAAGCCGCTCTCCGGCGCGAGCGGCGAGGCGGTGCCGGCCCGCAGTGTCGTCACATACACGGTCCGGGTCAGCGGCCGCTCCGTCGAGGTCATGTCGAGCCAGCCGTAAGCCAGGCCTGTATTGGTGCTCGAGGTGAAGTACAGGTATTTGCCGCCGGCATCGAACACCGGGTCCATGCAATCGCTGGCGCCATCGGTGATCTGACGATTGGAGTCGTCGCTCAGGGAGTAGACGAAAATCGCATGCAGGTAATTCGGCATGAGCTTCGTGTAGGTGATCCAGCGGCTGTCCGGCGACCAGCGGGGATCGAACTCGTGCAGCGGGATGTCGAAGGTATCGGTCGCGACTTTCCTGGGATGGGCGTCCGAGCCGCTGACATCGACATACCAGAGATCGAGCTTCTGATCGCTGAAGAGGAGCTTCTTGCTGTCGGGTGACCACGCCAGCTCATAATAGAAGGCATCGTTCTGGCCGAGCGCGATCCGCCGCGCGGGGCCGGTGCCGTCCTGACGGCGGATGTAAAGGTCGTACTCTCCCGCGCCGTCCGAGAAATAGGCGATGGACTGCCCGTCAGGCGACCATGCCGGATCCCGGTCCATCGCACCGGGGCTGTGCGTCAGGTTCTCGACGCTGCCGTGCTTGGCGGGCACCGTCAGAATGTCGCCGTGTGCTTCGAACACGGCGCGCACGCCGTTCGGCGAGATCCCGATCCCCTGGATCTGCTGCGCGGCATCCTCGAAATACGGACGGCGCTGCGGCAGATCGCCTGCCACTGTGACCGGCACGGCCTGACTCGTGCCGCTCGCGAAATCATAGATGTACAGGTTGCCGAACTGCGAGTAGACGATACCGCCCGGTCCGGCGGAAGCCGAGGTGATGTCGAATCCCCTGTTGTCGATCAGCCGCTTGACCTGCCGCGTATCGATGTCATAGACGTACAGCGTTGCCGGACCGTCGCGGTCGGAAAGGAAGTAGATCCTGTTGCCGACCCACATCGGGTCGCTCTCGTTGGAATTCAGATTCGCGATCCGCACGGTGCTCGAGTCGGAGAGCCGCGCGAGGTAGATCTCGGTGTGCTGGCCGCCCTTGTAGCCTTTCCAGAAGGGCTCCCACTGGAACCCCGGGACATAGGCGATGCGGCTGCCGTCGGCGGAATACGACCCCATCTCTCCGCTCGGCAACGGCAGCACGGTCGGGAACCCACCCGTGACGGACACCGTGAAGAGTTGGTCGGGGTCGGCATAGCCGAAGCGATGCGAGCTGAAGAGCACGCTCCTGCCATCCGGTGTCCAGCCGAGAGCGATGTCGGGATCCGGATGATAGGTCAGGCGGCGCGGTTGGCCGCCGGTGGCGGGAACGACGTAGACATCCGTATTCTTGTCATAGGTGGCAGTGAAGGCGATCTGCGACCCATCCGGCGAGAAGATCGGCTGGTAGAGCAGGTCCATGCCGCTGGCCAGCACGTGCGCTTCGCCGCCGCTGCGCCGCACGCTCCAGATCTCGCCGCCGTACTCGAAGACGATCCGCGTCTGCGACATGGTCGGGTGGTCCAGCAGGACCCGGTCCATCTGCGCCGCACCCGCGGAAGAAAAACAAGCGAGCACGAGCGTCGTTGCCAGCCACTTCAGCATGACAGTCTCCTCCACTCCCCGGGGGGCGTTAGGCGGCGTAGCATACGCCTTGGCGTCAACCGTCGGGCACGTTCTTGTCGCTCACCATCGTCAGTACGTCGTAAGCAGCCACTGCCTCTCCGGCCCGGTTGGTAATGAGCGCGTCCCAGCGGACTTCGCCGTAGCCCTGCCCGGCGCGCAGCGACTTCTCCTTGCAGGTGATGCGAACCTTGATGTGGTCGCCAGGCTTCACGGGCTTGGTGAAGCGCAGGGAGTCGATGCCGTAGTTGGCGAGCACCGGGCCGAGCGGCGGATCGACGAAGAGTCCGGCCGCGGCGGAGACGAGGAAGTACCCGTGAGCGACCCGGCCGCCGAAGATGGGGTTGCGGCGCGCCGCGGCCTCATCCATGTGGGCGTAGAAATGATCGCCCGAGAGGTGCGCGAAACGCTCTATGTCCGCCACCGTCACTTCGCGCTCCGCGGAGTTGAAAGTGTCGCCGATGACGAGCGAGCCGAAGGGTATGCGGAAAGGATGAGTGCCGGGGTCGCGCTCGCGGGAGCCCTTGATCCAGCGGCCGGTGACGGCGGTGAGGACATCGGGCGTGCCCTGAACGGCCGTGCGCTGCATGTAGTGCAGGACGCCGCGGATGCCGCCCATCTCCTCTCCCCCGCCCGCGCGGCCCGGCCCGCCGTGGACCAGATGAGGGAGCGGTGAGCCGTGCCCGGTGGACTCCTTGGCGCAGTGGCGGTTGACGACGAGGACGCGCCCATGGAAGGGAGCGAGCCCGAGCACCAGCCGTGCCGCGACGGTGTCGTCGGCCGTGAAGACGGAGCCGACCAGGCTCCCCGCCCCGCGCCGCGCGAGCGTAATGGCCGAATCCAACTGCTCGTAGGGGACGACCGTGCAGACAGGACCGAAAGCCTCGATCTCGTGAATGGCGGCGGCTCGCGCTGAGTCCTTGCAGTAAAGCAGCGTCGGCGCAATGAACGCGCCGCGATCGGCATCGCCGTCAGCGAGCTCGAGCTGCCGCCCGTTGCCACAGACGATCTCGGCTTCGCGCTCGAGCTTGGAGAGCTGGCCGAGCACCTCACGCCGCTGCGCGAGAGAGGCTACCGGCCCCATGCGCACCTGCTCCAGGCGCGGGTTACCGACGACCACCTTGCCGAGAGCTGCCTTCAAGGCTTCCAACACCTCGGCTGCGATTGCGGCCGGGACTATCGCTTTACGGATGGCGGTGCACTTCTGTCCGGCCTTCGCCGTCATCTCGCGCGCCACCTCGCGCACGAAGAGGTCGAACTCCGCCGTCCCGGGCGCCGCATCGGGGCCCAGTACGCAGGAGTTGAGCGAGTCGGTCTCCGCCGTGAAGCGGACGGAATGATCGATCACCGAGGCATGGGTTCGCAGCTTGCGCGCGGTGGAGGCGGAGCCGGTGAAAGCAACGGTGTCCTGACAGGTGAGATGATCGAAGAGATCGCCGACGCCGCCGCAGATGAGCTGTACCGCGCCCTCCGGCAGGATGCCGGATTCGACGATGCGGCGAAATGCGAGCTCGGTGAGATAGGAAGTGGCGGTGGCCGGCTTGACGATCGCAGGCATCCCGGCGAGGAAAGCCGGCGCGAGCTTCTCCAGCATCCCCCAGACGGGGAAGTTGAAGGCGTTGATGTGCACGGCCGCGCCTTCGAGGGGTACACAGATGTGCTGACCCACGAAGCCGCCGGACTTCGACAGGCTTTCGGTAGCGCCTTCGACGTAGACGTGAGCGTCGGGCAACTCACGCATGCCCTTGCTCGCAAAGACGAAGAGAGTGGCGATACCGCCGTCGATGTCGATCCAGGAATCAGACTTGGTTGCCCCGGTCGCGTAGGAGAGCGCGTATAGCTCCTCCTTCTTCTCCGTGAGATGCTTCGCCAGCGCCTTGAGAAGAGCGGCGCGATCGTGGAAGGTGAGCCGCCGCAGATTCGGGCCGCCGACCTCGCGCGCGTGAGTGAGGCTCGCGGAGAGATCGAGCCCGTCGGAGGAAGCGTTGGCGATCACCTCGCCCGTGGTCGCATCGCGCAGCGAAATAGCCGTGCCGGTGCCTGTCTGCCAGCGGCCGGCGATGAAACTCTCCAACTGCCGGGCCATGTCAGCGACCGGTGAAGCGCGGCGTGCGCTTCTCCATGAAAGCCGCGACGCCTTCGGCGTAGTCGCCGGAGCGGCCCAGCTCCTGTTGATAGTCGCGCTCGATGTCGAGTTGCTGCTCCAGGGTATGGGACCAGCTCTCGAGCATCGCCTGCTTGGTGCGCGCCAGGCCCCGGGTGGGAGCGGCCGCGAGCTGACCGGCGAGCGCGTCGACTTCGGCCCCGAGCTGACCGTCATCCACACAGCGCCAGATCAGGCCCCACTGCACCGCCTGCTCGGCGGGAACCTTGTCGCCGAGCAGCGCCAGGCCCATGGCGCGGGCGTGGCCCACGAGCCGCGGCAGGAGCCACGTGCCGCCGGAATCCGGGATCAGGCCGATCTTCGAGAACGCCTGGATGAAGGTCGCAGAGCGCGCGGCGATCACCAGATCGCACGCCAGCGCGATGTTGGCGCCGGCACCGGCAGCCACACCGTTGACGGCCGCAATGATCGGCAGCGGCAGCCGGCGCAGAGCGAGGATCAGAGGCTTGTAGCCGTTCTCGATGGACTTGCCGAGGTCGGGCGGCGCGCCGTCGGGCGCCACTACCCGATCGCCCAGGTCCTGGCCGGCGCAGAAACCGCGGCCCGCGCCCGTGAGGATGAGAACACGCGTCGAGCCGTCCTGACGTACGGTGTCCAGAGCAGCGAGCACCTCGGAAAGCATCACGGTGTTGAAGCTGTTGAGACGCTCCGGCCGATTGAGGGTGAGGCGGGCGATTCCCTGTGACGCTTCGAAGAGTATTGTCTGATAGCTCATGATCCTCAAACCTCGTCGTAGTCGAGCTCGAGCACGGGAGTCTTCACTCGCGACTGGCAGGCGAGCACGTAGCCCTGCTGGAGCTCCCACTCCTCGAGCGCGTAATTCTGGTCCATGGCGACCTCGCCGCGTACCACCTTGGTGCGGCACGTGGAACAGACGCCGGCGCGACAAGAGAACGGCAAGTCGAGTCCAGCCCTCGCGGCGGCGTCGAGGATGGTTTCGCCGTTCATGGGCATCGTGAACGAACGCCGGCGGCCGTCCATAACGATGGTGACTTCTGCAAGCGCTGGATCCGGGCCTCCTGCCCGGCCCGGCTCCGCCATCTGCGGCGGCGGAGCACTTCCCTGTGCCTGCGTTACATTCGCGGTTGCGACGGTAAAGTGCTCTGCTCTGATTCGATCCGACTGCACGCCGAGCTGGCGCAGGGTGTGCGACACGGTGTCGATCATGTCGCCGGGCCCGCAGACGAAGCACTCGGCGATTTCGGCGGGCGCGAAGAACGACGCCCCGAGCTGTCGAATGTGCTCGGCGTCGAGCCTGCCGTTATAAATCTCCGCCTCCTGCGGCTCGCGGCTCATGAGGAAGTGCAGCGACAGGCGATCCAGGTAGCGATCCTTGAGCGCGAGCAATTCCTCGAGGCACATGGCGCGCGCCATGGCGCGGTTACCGTAAAAGAGGATGACGCGACCCGTTGGCGCCGTCTCGAGCCAGCTGCGCGCGATCGAAACGACCGGCGTGATGCCGCATCCGGCCGCAAACGCGACGCAGGTCCCGCGCCCCGCCGCCGCATGGGGCGTGAAGCTGCCGTTTGGCGGCAGGACCTCCAGGAGATCGCCCGGCCGCACGTGTTGCGCAAGATGAGTCGAGAGGCGGCCGTCGGAATGCACCCGCACCACGATGCGCAGCAGCGGCTCGCCTGGCGCGTTGACCAGCGAATACGTGCGTCTCACCTCCTCGCCTGCGAGCGTGGCGCGCAAAACGACATGCTGGCCCGCGACGCCGCGGTATTCAGCGGCGAGCTCCGCGGGAACTTCCAGAGCCAGCGCGACAGCGTCCTCGGCGTGGGCCTGCACCTGCGCTACGCGCAGCGAGTGAAATCTCAACATGAGGTTAGATGCACTTGAAGACGTCGAAGGGCTCGAGACAGTCGCGGCAGCGGTAGTGTGCTTTGCACGGTGTCGAGCCGAACTCGCTCAACCGCTCCGCTGCATGGCTGCCGCAGCGAGGACAGGCGATGTTGGAGGCCGCATGTGCGGTGGGCGCGGCAATGCCGAAGGCTTCGAGCTTCCGCCGCCCCTCATCGCTCAACCACTCGCTGGTCCACGGTGGCGAGAGCACGGTCTCCACGACGACATTACCCAGCTCCTCGCGCGCGAGAGCCTCGCGCACCGATCGCTCAATGACTTCGGTCGCGGGACAGCCGGAGTACGTGGGCGTGATTCCCACGCGTAGGCTCTCACCGTCCGCGCGCACGTATCTCACGACACCCAGATCGACGACGCTCAGCACGGGAATTTCCGGGTCCATGACGGACCGCAGCACTTGCCAGACCTGCTCATTCACCACGTCGCACCACGGAACGTGCGCGGCAGGTGTTGCATCTCGGCGAGCATGTGCCCGAGGTGCTCCGTATGCACGCCGCGTTTGCCGTGCCAGAGGTAGCGCGAGGCGGCAGGCCGCTTAAGGGTGGCCTCCTCCAATACGGCGCCCACGCGCTCCTCCCATCGCAGCCGCAGGGCGGGCAGTGACGGACCGATGCCGGCCGCCGCCATTTCCTCATCGATGGAATCGGGTGTGAGGAGCTCGTCGGTGAAGCGCCAGAGCGCATCGAGCGCCTGCGCCACCCGGGCATGACTCTCGGCGGTGCCATCGCCGAGCCGGATCACCCATCCGGCGCTGAACCGCAGGTGGTAGCGAGTCTCCTTCACCGCCTTGGCGGCAATCCCGGCGAGACGCGTATCGGCCGAGCCCGACAATGCCTCATAGAGCTCGAGCTGCCACGCATCCAGCAGGAACTGGCGCACGATGGTCTGGCCGAAATCGGCATTCGGCTGCTCCGCGAGTGAGACGTTGCAGAACTCCGCTGCATCACGCAGGAACGCGAGCGCGTCCTCATCGCGTCCCCGCCCCTCGAGCTCTCCCGCGTAAGTGAGCAGGAGCCGCGCCTGCCCGACCAGGTCGAGCGCGATGTTGGCGAGCGCCAGGTCTTCCTCCAGCGCCGGCGCATGGCCGACCCACTCGCCGAGCCGCTGGCCGAGCACGAGACTCGTGTCGGCGAGCCGCAATACATAAGGAGCGGTCGCTGTAGAGGTCACAGATTCTTGACCTCGTCAGGTATCGCGTAGAACGTCGGATGGCGATACACCTTATCGCGCGCGGGCTCGAAGAGCGCCTCCGCCTCTTCCGGGTCCGATGCGATGATGTCGCTGGAGCGCACTACCCAGAGGCTCACTCCCTCCTGACGGCGCGTATAGACGTCCCGCGCATGTTCGATGGCCATGCGCGCATCGGCCGCGTGCAGGCTCCCGACATGCTTGTGCTCGAGACCCGAGCGGGCGCGGATGAAGACTTCGAACAGCGGCCAGTCGTCACTCATGGGGCTGATCCTCCGAGGCGCGCCGATGCATTGTGCTTGGCCGCGTGAGCGGCGGCCGCCTCCCGAACCCAACGACCGTCCTCATGCGCCTTGCGCCGCGCCTGCAGCCTCTCCCGGTTGCACGGGCCATTGCCCTGCAGCACCGCCTTGAACTCGCTCCAGTCGATCGGACCGGTGAGGTAGTGTTGACTGGTCTCGTCGAAGCGCAGCGCCGGGTCCGGGATCGCGAGCCCGAGGAATTCCGCCTGCGGCACGGTGACGTCGACGAATTTCTGCCGCAACTCGTCGTTGGTGAAGCGTTTGATGCGCCAGCGCATCGACTGCGCCGTGTGGGTCGAGCTGGCATCGCTCGGCCCGAACATCATGATCGAGGGCCACCACCAGCGGTTGAGCGCATCCTGCGCCATCGCGCGCTGCTCTGCCGTGCCGCGCGCCAACGCGAGCATGATCTCGAAGCCCTGGCGCTGATGGAAACTCTCCTCCTTGCAGATACGCACCATGGCGCGTGCGTAGGGGCCGTAGGAGCAGCGGCAGATCGGGATCTGGTTCATGATGGCCGCGCCGTCGACCAGCCAGCCGATCGCCCCGACATCCGCCCAGGTGAGCGTCGGGTAGTTGAAGATGCTCGAGTACTTGGCGCGACCGTCGAGCAGCTGCTCGAGCATCTCCGCGCGCGCGATGCCGAGTGTCTCCGCGGCGCTGTAGAGATACATGCCGTGCCCGCCCTCGTCCTGCACCTTGGCGATGAGCACGGCCTTGCGCCGCAGCGACGGCGCGCGCGTGATCCAGTTGCCCTCCGGCAGCATGCCGACGATTTCCGAGTGCGCGTGCTGCGAGATCTGCCGCATCAGCGTCTGCCGGTACGCCTCCGGCATCCAGTCCTTGGGCTCGATCTTCTCGTCGCGCTCGATGCGCTCCTCGAAGCGCTGCTCGAGCGCCGGTTGGCCGCCGGGACTTCCCGGCCGGGCCTCTGGGTTGGGGGAATCGAGGGCCTGGGTGTACATGGCTCGATGCTGCCGCTCCACAACGTGACACAGGAATATCGTATCACTATCATTTTCTGTGTCACGTTATTTCGTGCCAGAATATGGCCGTGCCACCGCTCACGAAACCCGTCGAGGCGCTGCTGCGCCGCTTTCACGCCCAGCGGCCGCTGCGCGGCGGCTCGCTTCTGCTCACGATCTTCGGCGATGCCATTGCGCCGCGCGGCGGGGCGGTGACCCTGGGGAGCCTCATCGAGCTCGCCCAGCCCTTCGGGCTTGCCGAGAGGCTGGTGCGGACTTCGGTGGCGCGTGTTGCAGCCGCGGGATGGCTCGCTGCCACCCGTCACGGCAGGCGCAGCGAATATCGGCTGACCGAGAGCGGCCGCAAGCTCTTCGCCGAGGCGACCCGGCGCATCTATGGCGTCAACCCTTCGAGCTGGGACGGGCAGTGGACGCTCGCCGTGCTGCCGCCCGCCGGCGGTCATTCGCGCGGCAATATCCGCGAGGAGCTGCGCTGGCTCGGCTTCGGGCAGCTCAGCCCGGGGGTCTATGCGCACCCGGCCTGCACCCTGGAGGAGGCTCGCGGCTGGCTGGCCACGCTCGGTTGCGCCAGCCGCTGCTGGCTCTTCAGGAGCACGACGGAGGGGCTCGCGGCAGACCACCGATTGGCCGCGGAAGGCTGGAATTTAGCGGAGATTGGGCGCCGTTACCGGCGATTTCGCGACACGTTCGCGCCTGTTGAGGCCGCCCTACGCGGCTCGGATGCGCTCGCCCCACAGGCGGCGTTCCTGGTGCGCACGCTCCTCATCCACGAATACAGGAAGATCCACTTGCAGGATCCGTTGCTGCCGCCCGCCCTGCTGCCCAAGGAATGGGTGGGCACGGAAGCCTACGAGCTGACCGCCACTCTCTACGCGGCCGTGTTCGGGGCCGCGGAGCGGTTCCTCAGTGAGACAGGTAGGACGATCGCGGGGACGCTGCCAACGGCGGGCGCCGAAGTGCACACGCGCTTCGGCGGCCGCTCGGGCTAGTTGATGCGCCATCCGCGTCGGCGGGGCACATCCCTGTACCTACCAGGTATCCGGCTCCCAGTTCTCCTCGCTGCCGTCGGCGAGTTGCCCCGCGACGATGGTCGTGGCGTTCTTGTAGTAGTGCGGCGGGACGGGCAGGTTCAGAGGCGCGGGCGAGCCGTCCATGACGCGAGCCGAAAGATCGTAGCGCGAGCCATGGCACGGGCAGAAAAAGCCGCCCGGCCAGCCCGCGGGGAGGTCCGCCGCATTGAGCTGCGGGCGGTACTTCGGGATGCATCCCAGATGAGTGCAGATGCCAACGACCACCAGGTACTTCGGAATGATGGACCGCTGCACCGGATTCCATCCGGGGAGGTTCGTCGGCTGCTGGTCCTCTTTCGACAAGGGATCCTTGAGCTGGCCGTTGAGCTTCGGCAGCTCAGCGAGCTGCGCTTCGGTCCGATGCAGCACCCACACGGGCTTCTGGCGCCACTCGACGCTCATCATCTGACCTGGCGGGAGCTTAGAGATGTCGAGGGTCACCGGCTCACCCAGCGCGCGCGCCGTCTCGCTGGGCTCCATTGTCTCGATGAACGGCACCGCGGTAAGCGCCACACCGACGGCACCTACGGCCGCTGTAGTAGTGGTGAGCATCCGCCGTCGGTCGAGATCAGGCCCGTCCTCGGTCGGCTTGCCA
>DATAXF010000078.1:0-60534 GCA_036273095.1 Steroidobacteraceae bacterium
GCGCGCATCCATGAGCGTCACGGCCTATTACGACCGCTTCCGGGATTTCGTCGAGACCGTACCGGTCACGTACCTCGGCACTTCCTCGACCCAGCCGCAGAACGTGGAGCGCGCGTCGCTCGAAGGCGTCGAAGGCGCCTGGAATATCCTGCTGTCGCGTCAGGTCGGCTTCTTCGGCACGCTCACCTACACTCGTGCCACCAATCTGGCCACCGGTGTTCCGCTCGCGTACGTCGCGCCGCTCAATGGACGAAGCGGGCTGCGTTACACGTCTGCCAGCGGCGACTATAGTGTCAACGGCACGATCGAATGGGCGGCGGCCAAGACGCGCATCGACCCGACTCAGGAGTACCCCACCGACGGCTACGCGGTGTTGGGGCTGGGAGCCGTACTGAGACTGGACCGCCTGATCGAGCCGGGGCTCGGCGACACGCGCCTGATCGTCACCGCGGACAATCTCCTGAATACGGCCTACCGCAGTGGCGCGACTTACGCCAACATCGCCTACCCCGTAAGTCTCACCAATCCGCTGCTGGAGCCGGCACGCAATTTTGCCGTGACGTTACGGCATCGATTCTGACTTCCGGACTTAGAGGTGACTCATGCGCGCTGCTCATGCAATGTTTGTGATGGCTGCCGTTCTTATCCTGGTGCCGATTTCCCGTGCACAGGCGGACGTCCTGTCGTTTCAGGCCAAGTTGCAAGGCTCGAAGGAAAAAATACCCAACTCCGTGGGCGCGACCGGCTATGCGATCGTGGAGCTCGATACCACAGCCAAGACCGTCCGTTATCGGGTCGTGTTCTCGGGCCTGAGCCGCCTGACCAGCCCTCGGCGCTACCATGGCTCGATGCTACCGAACGTCATGTTCCACGGTCCCAAGCTGCCGGGGACCCGGGCGCCGGAGCTCATTTTCATGATCGATCATCCGGTCAGCCCGGTGACCGGCGTCGAGCACGTCAACGACCGCCAGATAGTCGAGCTGAAAACCGGCCAGTGGTATGTAAACATTCACACTGCCAAATATCCCGCCGGGGAAATTCGCGGCTGGTTCGAGCCAGCCGGAGCTCATGCACCGGGATATTCGACCGGCAAGACTCGCGGTGGGCCCCGGTCGAGCTATTGACGGCGCTGCGCGCGCCAGGCGCCGCTGATCGGGGATCGCGATATGGCACAACTCACGCGTCGAGATGCAATGGTTACCACCGCTGCTGCGCTATTCGGGGCAGCCAGCCGCCACGTTCGAGCATCCGGTGCATCAAACAATTCCGCGTCATCCGCCGCAAGCGCAGGCTCGATCTCGGAATCCGGATACGTACCCATCGGCGGCATCGAGCAGTGGATTCAGATTCGCGGTGACGATCGAGACAATCCGGTGCTGCTGTGGTTGAACGGGGGGCCGGGCTATTCGACCATTCCGGAGACGGCACGCTACCGCCAATGGGAGAGCCCGTTTACGCTCGTCATGTGGGACCAGCGAGGGGAGGGGAAGACGTTCGAGCGCTCGGGAACGTCGGTCGCGCCGACGATGACGATAAAGCGGATGACAGAGGACGGCATTGAGGTTGCAGAGTATCTGTGCCGGCACCTGCGAAAAAGAAAGATCATCCTGCTCGGTCACTCGTGGGGCTCCATTCTGGGGATCCACATGATCAAGCTGCGGCCCGATCTCTTTTCCGCCTACGTCGGCACCGGTCAGATCGTAGAGCTCGAGAGAGACGCAGAGGCCGCGTATCCCTTGCTGATCGAGCGCGCGAGGACACTGCACAACACTCTCGCGCTGAAACAGCTCGAGGCCGTGGGGCCGCCGCCGTACCCGGATTCTCCCAAAAAGTGGGTATGGATCAGCTGGGCCAACGCACTGGATCCGATGCCGCCGCGGCAACCGCAAACCACCAGACCGGCGAGAGAGAATGCGCCTGCCTACCTTGCTGAAGGCGCGGATTTCTCCCAGGGACTGATGTGGAATTCCATCATGAGTGATGACCTGCCGAAGCTCGGGTTGGACTTCAAGGTACCGATCTTCTTCATTCAGGGGGCGCGGGACGATTTGTCCGTGACCGCGCTGGGGCACCAATACTGGCGGAGTATCCGCGCGCCCGAGAAGAAGTTCATTGTCCTGCCCGGGGCGGGCCATCTCGCCATCTTTCGGGCACGAGCGGCGTTCTTGCGACAGCTCGTCAAGTGGGTGCGACCGGTTGCGGCGCGCTAAGCCCGATCGAGGCCTTGGCCACGGCGGCGCAGACCGCTGAGCCGGCCGCAATCGACCTGAGACGTAACGCTATTGTCACGGGGCACGTTTAGCTTTCCACCTGGTTTCCCCAGGAGCCCCAAATGATCAGATTTCTCGACCGCAACCTGCTCGCTGCCGCGTTGCTCGCAGCGCCCGTCCTGAGTGCGCACGCCGACGTTCAACTGATCGCGACCAGCAATATCAGCGGCAGCTACCAGGATCTGTCCAACGAGACCTCCGGGAAACTGGAGAACGGCGTGCCCGGCAACCGCTTGGGCGGCATGGGCTCGGCCATTGCATATGCCGGTGGTGATACCTTCATAATGCTACCGGACCGCGGTCCGAACGCCGTTTCCGGATACGGCGGCACGAACATCGACTTCACGGTCTCCTACATCAACCGATTGCAGACGTTAACGCTGCGACTGCTCCCCAACACTGAGTACGATCCGAGTGCGGTCTCGACGGGTACGGCACCATTCGATACGGCGGGCCTGCCTTACATACTCACACCGTACCTGACGGACACCACTCTGCTGTCCAGTGCAACGCCGCTTACATACGGTCCGGCCGGGTCTCAGGGCACCACCGAGTCGTCGGGCGCACCCACCCGCTCGGGCGTGCCGCCACTGAATTTCACCAACCATACCTATTACTTCACCGGTCGCTCGGACGGATTCGATCCCAAACACAGTTCCCTGTGGCCGTTCGATGCGCGCCTCGACACTGAGGGACTCAGGGTCTCGAACGACGGGCGGTCGGTATTCATCTCCGATGAATATGGCCCATATGTGTACCAGTTCGACCGCGCGACGGGTCAGCGGCTGCGCTATTTCGCGCTGCCCGCGAGCTTCGGGGTCGCGCACCCGAATACGACCACCAACACCGAGACTGGCACGGGTGTCCCGATCGTTGACGGCAACACCGAGGGACGCATCGCCAATAAGGGCGCCGAAGGCCTTGCGATCACGCCGGACGGCAGGACCCTGGTCGTGGCCATGCAGAGTCCGCTGATCCAGGACGGCGGCACCAGCGGCAATTACGAGCCGGATGGCTCCAGTGGCGGCACGCCCTACACCCGTATCGCCACGATCGACATCGCCTCCGGCAGGGTCACGCACCAATACGCCTACCCGCTGGACAACAAAAAGACGGCCATCAGCGAACTCATGGCTGTCAATGAACATCAGTTCCTGATCGACGAGCGCGACGGCACCGGTTTCGAGACGGCGAATGACGACAACAGCGCCGCGGTGGAGAAGTATCTCTACGAGATCGACCTGAGCCGGGCGACCGATGTCAGTAACATCGTCGACCTGCGCAAGGGCGGTTTCACGCCCGTGGTGAAGTCCTCGGCGCCATTCCTGAATCTGGTCTCCGTGGTCGGTACGGCGGGCATTGCCGCCAACAATGTCCCCGCCAAGATCGAGGGCGAGGCGCTGGGCCCGGACATACAGTTGAACGGCAATACCGTGCATACGCTCTTCGTGACTAACGACAATGACTTTCTGAGCTACATCGTCAGGGATGCGGGCACTCCGGCTGCGGATCTGGACGCGGTGCCGGCGGATAACCCCAATCGGATCTTCGTGTTCGCATTTGAGGATAGCGATCTGCCGCTGTACGCAACCACGGGCCTGGGCGTCGAGCCGCAGCGGATCAGCCCCGGTCCCGCGCACGAGCATCAGCGCCGGCGGCGATGAGGGCTGGGCGGCCGGAGCCAAGGTACTCATCATGTACCAGATTCTCCCGCGGTAGGCGCCTGCCGTCTCAGTCGAGATCGAGCAAAGCGCGGCACGAGGCCGGCAGCCTTGCGATCGAGGCCGGTGAGCTGTAGTAGCGAAAGTCGGTCTGGCGCTTGCGCCCCCGCCTGGTGAAATACCCGTGGATGACGCGCCTACGCCGGCCGTCGCGATTGATCGACGCGCCGTGCAGTACGTGAGCGTTCGTCACAACGACACTTCCGGCGGCCGCGTTCGCGTACGTCAGACGAGGATCGGCGTCATCGGAAAGCTCAGCGGTGGTATGCGTACCGGGAATCAGCCTGGTCGAGCCATTTCCCGCGTCCATTGCGTCTAGTACCCAGATGGAATTTGCGGTGACGTAGCCCTCGGGGCCCGCCGGACCTTCATCCCGGTGCAGCGGCTGCTGTCCATGTCCCGGCAGGGGCTCCAGGGAATTCAGGCTGCTCAACACGCAATCCGGTCCGATGATGGAGCGGATGAGGGAAAGGATCGGCTCTCTGCTCACCACCGGCCATATGGCGGAGTGCCTGGTGAGCAGGCAGGTCGCGAAGTTATATTCACGGTGGAAGGCGCCTCTCTCCGGAGCGCGGCCATCGGGGCGCCCCTCGGCGATGTTCAATCCTTCGAAATCGATGCCGGGGTCGTGAAGCTGATAGAGCGCGTCGACGATCTCACGGAGCTCTGTCACTTCGGCGGCGGACAGCACGTCGGGGACGATCGTGTAGCCCCGCGTGGCCAGCTCTTCCTGATGATTCGAGAGTTGAATTGTGAAATACCCGCACGTCGCCCAGGGCGGGTATTGTGAACCATCGCCCGTGGGGGAGGATAGCTTCTCCGGGAGCGGCCCTCCCTCAGGCGGCGGACAGGCTTTCGGACTCGACGCTTTCCACGATCTCCGTCGACAGGCTCGGCTCGCCGCGAAGGGAGTTCGTGATCACGCAGGCGTGCATGGCCCTGCCGAGAAGGAAGCGGGCCCTGGCGGGATCGGCGCCGGGCGGAATGGTCAATCGGGCGACTGTCGCAAACCGGGTGAATCGTGTCGTATCCCCGGCGTGGTCGAGTACGCCCTCGACGCGGCAATCGAGCGCGACCCAGTTGAAGTGCGCCGCGCGCGCGATGCCGCGGAAAGTCAAGATGAAGCAATCCGCCGCGGCGGCGCAGAGCAGCATTTCCGGCGACCAGCTGCCGCCAGGGCCGTCGAACTCCGGTGGGGGCGCGGTCTTGATGGGCGGCAGGGCCGGACCGGAAATCATGACGCTGCCAATGGCTCGAGCATTGGCGGACGCGGTGAACTTGCGCGGATGCGGCTTCATGACGCAACGTTACCTTGCGGATGCGCACCGCAAATCAGGAGTTGTCCCTACTCCATGAGGCAGACGAGGCATCAGGCCGTGATGCGCCTCACGGATTCGCGGGAAAGGGATATCACCCCAGATCCAGAGTCACCGCCCCGATCGCGATCAGGGCCAGCGCAGCCATGCGGCGCCGGCCTGGGCGTTCCGCCAGGAACCACCAGGCAAAGAGAACACCGAACAGCATGGCCGTCTCGCGCAGCGCTGCAATGGCGCCGATCGGTGCCCGGGTCATGGCCCAGAGAGCCAGGCTGTACGAGGCAATCGAGCAGAGCGCGCCTCCGACTCCCCGGCGCAGCAGCGACGAAGCCGTGTCGCCCGTGAGCAGGAGAGAGATGCGGCCGCGCAGCAACACCAGGGCCGCCGGGATGGCCGGTAGCACGAAAGTCCAAATGGCATACGCGATCGGTGAGTCGGAGAGCCGGGCCCCGAGCCCGTCGTTGACGGTATACAGGGCCACGACCACCGAATTCGCCAGTGCAAAGATCAGCGCACGGCTCTCACCGGTTTTGCCGGACCGCTGAGCCTGCAAGGAGACACCGACCGAAATCAGAAACAGCCCGCTCCAACCCGCAATCCCGAGATGCTCGCCAAACCCCAGCGCGGCGATGGTGGCGGTGAGGGCCGGCGCGACACCGCGCATGACGGGGTAGGTGAGGCTCACAGCGCCGAGTGAGTACGCTTCGGCCAGAAGATTGAAATACACGACGTGCAGAACGGCAGTGACAGCGAGATGCGGCCATGCGGCCGCAGCTGGTGCCGGCAGGAAGGGGAGGGCCACTGCACCGACCACCGCGGAGGCGATAGCGAGCACCGCGGTGGATGCGCGACGGTCAGGGCCGCCTCTGATGCCAACGTTCCAAGCGGCATGAAGGCCGGCACCGGCCACAACGGCCGCCACTGCGATTGGCGGGACGATCATGCGCGGATTTTACGCTTGACGGTCATGTCCAGTGCGCGCTATACGGATTGACACGTGAGCACCGGATCCATCGTCAAGCAATGTTGCGTCGTCGGCGGCGGTCCTGCCGGAATGATGCTCGGGTTCCTGCTCGCGCGCGCGGGCGTGAGTGTGGCGGTGCTGGAGAAGCACGCTGACTTCCTGCGCGACTTCCGAGGTGACACGGTGCATCCCTCGACCCTGGAGCTGATGTACGAGCTCGGGCTGAGCGATGAGTTTCTCGCGCTGCCGCATCGCACAGTGGAGCGCTTCAGTGCCGAAATCGGCGACAAGCGGGTACGAATCGTCGACCTCACGCATCTGCCCACTCACTGCAAGTACATTGCGCTCATGCCGCAGTGGGACTTCCTGGACTTTCTTGCCAGGAAGGGGAGGCGTTACGAGACGTTTGATCTGCGTATGCAAGCGGAGGCGACGGATCTCATCGAGGGAGAGGGGCGCATTCTAGGGGTCCGAGCGAGAACGCCGCAGGGTGAGTTGAGCGTACATGCCGACCTGGTTGTGGCGTGCGACGGCCGGCATTCGACGCTGCGGCAAAAGGCGAGACTGAAAAGCGATGACTTTGGCGCTCCAATGGACGCGCTCTGGTTCCGGGTCTCGCGCCAGGAGAGCGATACAGCCGAGACATTTGGACATATCGATGCCGGCGCGATGCTCGTCATGCTGGACCGCGGCGAGTATTGGCAGTGCGCCTACCTCATTCCGAAGGGCGGTTTCGAACGCGTAAAGAGCGAGGGCATCGAGGCCTTTCGGCGCCGTGTGTGCGCTCTCTCGCCTTTCCTGGCCGATCGCATGACCGAGCTGGGCAGCTTCGATGATGTGAAGCTGCTGACAGTGACGGTGGATCTTCTGCGGCAATGGTGGCAGCCGGGCCTGCTTCTCATCGGTGACGCTGCCCACGCGATGTCGCCGGTAGGCGGAGTCGGAATCAACATCGCCGTTCAGGATGCGGTGGCGGCGGCGAATCGCTTGGCGGGCCCGTTGCGGGCTGGTCAGGTGAAGGTCGCCGATCTGCAGGCAATACAGCGGCGACGGGTCTGGCCGGCGCGGATGACGCAGCGGGTGCAATTGGTGATGCAGAACCGTCTCATCGGGCCGGCTCTGCAGGGTGTCCGCAGGCCCAGGCCGCCGCTGATTTTCGAGTTGCTCAATGCAGTGCCGGTGCTACAGCGCATTCCTGCGCGCGTGCTCGGATTGGGATTCCGCCCCGAGCACGTGCGTACGCCCGATGTGCTCGCGGATTCGAAACACTGAGCCTACCTCGAGGGCAACACGGGAGCGGCGACCCCGACATCGTCGCGCCATTGCTGGTTGCCCGCGCGCCGCCGCCTCTCCATCACCTCTTCATTGAGGGTATACATGCCGGGCATCAGGTCGGTTGCGACCTCAGCCCCGTTCGCGAAGTGCATGTAGCTCCCGCGGGGCGCGAAGGTGGACCAGTCGGGCTGCCCCGGCGCCTTGGGCGCACCGCCTCGGGCGAAGGACGTCCAGTAGGCAATCATTGCATTCGAAAGCGCTTCTTCGCCGGCACCTTGTGCACGCGGCCAATAGGCGAGCTTCGGTGCGCCGGGCCCGACGCGCCCGAAGACGAAGGGAATCTCGCTGGCGTGGAAGGCGTGCAGTCCGAGGGCGCGCGCCGCAGGGTAGTCGTGATCGAAGTAGTAGAGATAAGCGGGCTCCCCCAGAGCGGCTTCGTCGCGCACGATACGTTCGGCTCCCCATCCGAAGATGGCGTCACGCCCGGCTGCCAGCATGCTGGCCCTGATATCGTGCGGCGGATACAACCGGAGGAATTCGGGGGCCAGATCACGGTAACGCTCGCGGATCTCCTTTTCGTAGACCGCGCTCGAAGATGGCAGGGGCGGCAGGAAGCCGGGCAGCGTCTGGATCTCGCCGGCGTTGAATCCCATCAGTACCGGTACGCGCGCTTCCTCCTTGCGGTCGTAGGTATCGACGAGCTGCAGCGGCAATGACCAGCCATCGATTGTACCCGTGGGGGCAAATCCCGCCCTCAGGGCCTCCAGATCGAGGGTCGTGGCGTTCATCGCCCGCAGCGCCCCGAGGTCGGCGGCGTGCAGATCTCTCTCGACACCACTGCCGATCTCTTCGGCCGACGGCAGACCATGGTTCGCCCGCTTCAGCTCGGGTTCCGAATAGATACCGAGACTCTCGCCGATCGCCTTCTGGAACAAGCCGCGCGCCAGCGGGCTGGCCAGGAGATAAGCGACGCTCAAACCGCCAGCCGACTCACCCATGATGGTGACGTTGTCAGGATCGCCGCCGAAGGCCGCGATGTTGCGTCTTACCCAGGTGAGCGCCGCGATCTGGTCGAGGAGCCCGTAGTTGCCGGATACGCCCCGCGGCGACTCGGCGCTCAGCGCCGGCAACGCCAGCCAGCCGAGGATGCCGAGCCGGTAGTTCATCGACACGAACAGCACGCCGCGCGCGGCGAAGCTGCTGCCGTCGTAATAGGGCTCCGATGTACCGCCGAACACGAGCGAGCCGCCATAGATCCATACGATGACTGGCGCTTTCCTGGCGTGTGCCGGTGCCCATACATTGAGAAAGAGACAGTTCTCGCTGAAGTTCGACAGGCCGTCGTTGTAGATGATCTTCGCCGGCCACCGCGGCTGGACGCAGTTGGCGCCAAACCGGCCCGCGTCGCGGACGCCTTTCCAGCCCGGCGCAGGGGCCGGAGCCCTCCATCGCCTGTCGCCGACAGGGGGTCTGGCGTACGGAATTCCTTTGAAGGAGCGCACACCCGTTGCGTCGACCCGCCCTGCCAAGGTGCCTTGTGCGATGGAGACGAGGGCTTTCCCCGCTGTCGGCGCGGGCGCTTCAGCGGCGCATCCAAATAACACGGCAATCGCCAACGTCGCCCGGGCCGTCGTGCTCATCATCGGCATTGAGCGGCCTCGGGAGGCAGCTTTGGCGAGGCCAGACCGACATTCCAGTTCCAGGGCAGGTTGCCGGCGGCCACGCGTCTGCAGACCACCTCCTCATTCAGCCGATACATGCCCGGCATGAGATTGGTCTGCGGATGCGGCGCGTCGGTGAAATGCATGTAAGTTCCCGCCGATCCGTAGGCCGGCCAATCCGGGCCATTGGCCGCGCGCGGGTTGCCGTTGCTTGCGAAGCTGGTCCAGTAGTCGAGCATCGCGTCCGACAACGCCGCCTCACGCGGTGACGCCGGGATTTTGGGCCAAAGCGGTGGCGTGGCGTCGATAGTCCCGAAGACGTATGGCAGCTCGCTGGCATGAAAGCCGTGCAGGTGAGCGCCATCGGCGGCGGCGTACCCATGATCGAAGAGATAGAGATAGGACCGGAGGCCGAGCGCGGCCTGTCTCTTGACCAGCCGCACGGCCGTCCAGCCGTAGAGGCCGTCGCGTGTCGCCGCCAGGATGCTCTCCTCCAGGTTGGTGGCGGGATAGAGCCGCAGGAATTCGTCGGCAAACACGCCGTAGCGATCGCGAATGATCGATTGGTATTGGGCTGCGCCGGGTGGAGCGGGTGGGGCGAGGACCATGAGCGAGCGGATCTCGCCGCTGTTGAAACCAGCGATGATGGGTACGTGTGCCTGATCGCCTTTGTCGAATGCGGTGACCATCTGCTCCGGAAGCACATGGCCGTCGACGGTGCCCCATGGTCCGAACCCGGTCGCCGCCGCGGCATTGGTCAGCTGCAGCGGATCCATTGCCCGCAGGGCGGCAATGCTGGAGGCGTGAAGGGCGGCGGCGAGGTGTACGCCGCTTTCCTCGCCGGACGGCGTACCGTACATGGTCTGTTTCAATGTCGGCATGGAGATCATGTAGGCGCTTTCCGTGATGGCCTTCGCGAAGAGGCCGCGCGCTTCGGGCGAGACCATCAGGTACATCACGCTGAGGCCGCCGGCTGACTCGCCGGCGATGGTGACGTTTGCCGGATCGCCACCGAAAGTGGTGATGTTTTGACGCACCCATTTGAGTGCGGCGATCTGGTCGAGCAGACCGTAGTTACCGGATATGCCCTGCGGTGATTCCGCACTCAACTGTGGGTGCGCCAGCCAGCCGAGCACACCCAGCCGGTAGTTGATGGAGACCACGACGACGCCGTGCTCGGCGAGGCGTGCGCCGTCATAAAGCGGGTCCCGGCTCGCACCGCCCCAGAGTGCGCCGCCATAGATCCAGAAGAAGACCGGGGCGCCGTGCGCATCGGCAGGCGCCCAGATGTTCAGCGTCAGGCAGTCCTCGCTCATCGGCATCGGTGCCTCGAGGTAGACGCTGGCGAATGAATTCGAGGGCTGGAAGCAGGCAGGTCCAAACTCGGTGGTCTCGCGTATGCCCTGCCATCGCGGCAGCGGCAATGGCGGCTTCCAGCGCAGCGCCCCGACCGGTGGACGCGCATAGGGGATGCCTTTGAAGATGCGCAGATTGCCAGCGATCGTCCCTTTCAATTCGCCGGCCGGCGCGTCCACGATGGCGCTCTGCGCGGCCTGCGCCAGCGCAAGCGATGCGGGACTGCTGTCGGCAAAACACGGCGCAGTTCCGAGAAGGGCGGCAGACACGCCGGCGAGGAAGACGAGAGCGCAAAGGCGGATCATGGTGTGACGGCTCCGGTTGTGCGGCTATCGCGTCGCAGGACGCGCGCCAGCGCGACGAAGATCAGGATGGCGACGACATAGAACGGCGTCAGCGAGTACAAAGCGATCTGCAGCGAATGCTGGGGATGGGACGCATGGAAATGATCGCTCACGGCGCCGACATAGGCGGGCCCCAGACCCAGGCCCATGAAGTTCATGACCAGGAGCAGCAATGCGCCCGACATGACGCGCTGATCCGGGCGCACCTCTTCCTGCACGAACGCGACCGACGACGAGAGATAGAAGTAGTTGAGGAACGTCGGGCCGGCGAGGAAGATCAGAGCGAGCTGCCACGATGGAGCCCAGACGAACCCGACATAGAGCGGGATGGCCAGCACGAGTGATGCCGCGGGCAGCATCGCATAAGCCGTCTTCGATCGACGCGTGAGCCGGTCGACGAGCTGTCCGGAGACGAAGACGCCCGCGCTCATCAGGACGCCGACCACGAGCGCGTACCACACGGCGATCTGGTCGAGCGTCATGCCCTTTTCGCGCATCAGGAAGAGGCTGGTGAAATTGCCCTGACCGTAGGTGATGATCTGGGTCGCACCGCTGCCGAGCGCCGCCAATAGGAGAGCGGGCCGGGAAAAGAACATGGCCGCGGTCTGCAGGAATCCCGACTGCGCCGCGGCGGCGGGAGTGATCGAGCGGTCGAGACCGCCGCGGGGAGGATCACGCAGGATCAGCCGGACTGCGAGGGCGGCGACAACGCCGACGCCCCCGAGCACAACGAAGGCGTCGCGCCAGTTGAAGGCGGCGGCAATGGACGCCCCGAATGCAATGCCCAGGGCGGCGCCGATCGGCGGCCCGAGATTGTAGATCCCGAACGCCTTGCCGCGCCGGCCGGGCGGGAAATAGTCGGTGATCAGGGCGTAGGAGGGCGGCACGCCGCCGGCCTCGCCGACGCCCACCAGCATTCGCGCGATGACCAGCTGCGGATAGCGCACCGCCAGCCCGCAGCAGGCGGTCGCGGCGCTCCAGATGGCGCACGCCACCGACAGCACGTTGACTCTGTTGGTTTTGTCGGCGAGCCAGCCGATCGGTACGGCGATGAAGCAGTAGAAGAACGCGAAGTAGAGGCCGCCGATGAGCCCGAGCTGACCGTCGGAGATGTGCAGTGTGTCCTGGATGGGCTTGGCCAGAATGGCGAGCAGCGAGCGGTCGAGGAAGTTGAGGACATAGACGCCGCAGAGCACGGTGAGGGCGATCCGGGCGTGTGAGCTCTTGTTATTCATCATTCACGCGATCGAAGAGGCTACCATAGCCCGGCCGGTACTCGAAACGTGAGCAGATGGGTCAGGCCGACCGAGCCGAGAAACCCGGTTCGGCCCTCGGGACCGCCGAAGGCGAGGCTGGTCGGCAGTCGCAGCGGCCCCGCAACCGCCATGCAGGCCAACAGATGATCGAGGTTGCCCGTACGCTGCTCGACCGCGCAGGCCATGGCGTCGACCGCCGCCGCGTTCATGTCCGAATACACTACATGCACGGCCCCGTCCGGGCCGATGACGTGTAAGGCATTCTGGCTGATGATCGTGAGCCAGATGTTGCCTGCCGGATCGAACGTTAGCCCGTCCGGCAGCGCGCCCCGGCCGAGGCTGTCAGGTCCGACGCGCTCCCTGTTGCCGAGCGAGCCGTCCGGCCGGATCGGAAACCGCACGATGCGGCCGCCGAGTGTCTCGACGGCATAAAGGTGGCGGCCGTCGGGCGAGACTTTGACCTCATTGGTGAGATCCAGCCCGTCGGCCACGATCTCCGCGCGTGCGTCAGCTCCATCAATTCGCAGGATGTAGCCGTCGCGCTTTCTCGACTGCATAGCCGGAACCCACGGCAGGCGACGCGTCATGACGGAGAGCCAGACGCGCTGGGGGCCTTCGCAGCAGGCGTAATTCACGGCGCCGAGCGGCGCTCCATCGAGGCTCTCGAGCAGCACGCGTGTGCGGCCATCAGGGGCGATCTGATAGAGCCGCCCGTCGGTGAGGCCGGCGACCACGAAACTGCCGTCGGGTCGGCGGCTGAAACCATTAGGGTCGGCGATCCCGGTGCCCAGCAACTCCGGCTCGCCGTCGACACGCACCTTGCATACCCCGCCGCGGGCATCGGATGCCCACACTCCTTCCCGGTCGATCCAAACGCATTCAGGGCGCCGCAACCCCTCTCCATACGGGACGAAATCGGCGGCGGTGAGCTTGAATTCCGCGATCGACATCAACGCCTCGCTTGTGGCGCTCCGGCCCGGGCCTGTTCCGCCTCGAAACGATATTGCTCCGCGCCGCTCGCCGGAACGAGCTCTCCGGCACGATCACCGATCCGCTGCCACTGCGTGAGAATCTGCTCGGCGCTCAGCCGATCGTCGGCGAGGTAAATGCCGCGGGTCATCGTGACATTCGCCAGCTTGATGCTGCCTGCACCGGCGAGGACGATACTCCTGTTGGGTGCCGCTTCACTCGCCAGTGCGACCACGGCCGGGCTGACGCGCTGCGGATCGAGTGTCGCCAGGTCTTCCGGCGACCACAGATCGTGCGTCATCTGCGTGGCCGCGCTCGGCGCGACGCAATTGACGCGGATCCCGTGGCGCGTGCCCTCGAGCGCCAGAGTCTGCATCAGGCCGACCAGCGCCATCTTTGCCGCCGAATACGCCGACTGGCCGAAATTGCCGTACAGGCCGGAAGAGGAGGTCGTGAGGACGATCCGGCCGTAGCCGCGCTCCTTCATGTGCGGCCACACGGCCTTGCAGCAATTGACCGAGCCCATGACGTGAACGTCGAGCACGAGCCGAAAGTCCGCGAGATCGAGCTTGGCGAAGGTGCGGTCGCGCAGAATGCCGGCGTTGTTGACCAGGACGTCGACCTGACCCCAGCGAGTCACCGCGGCCGCCACCATCTCCCCGACCGCGCCGAAGTCCTGCACATTCGCAGTGCTGTCGAGCGCCTCGCCTCCCGAGTGGACGATTTCCTCGCAAACCCGACCAACACCGGCCGCATCGAGGTCATTGACGACGACCCGCGCACCGCTGCGGGCGAGGGCAAGCGCATGCGCCCGCCCGAGGCCCCGCCCGGCGCCTGTGACGATCGCGACGCGTCCCGTCAGTAGCGCCGTCATGGCAAGGCCCGGCTTACGCCGCCGGCCCGACGCAGACACGCGGTTCGGAAAATCATCGACATGTAAGCGAGCCTCCCCCTTTGCGCCGGCGTCCGACGCCTGCTAAACATTATTTCGCGTGTGAATGAACTTGACAAGGGATTGTTTAGCTGAGACGCTCTGGCCGCCGCGCCATCGGTGCGCGGCCAAAAGAAGTGCGGGGGAAACCAATGAAGATCAGAGCCTTCGTCAGCCTCGCCCTCGTATTGGGCGGCGCCGCGGCGGTCAGAGCCGCCGCATTGCCAACAGATTCCGCGGCCGGCGATTCCCAGCAGCAACCGGCAGCGACCGCGGGCGACGCGACGGCCGCGGCCACCGCGCAGTCCGCCGCGGTGCTGCAGGAGGTCGTGGTCACGGCGGAGAAGCGCACCACCAATCTGCAGCAGACGCCGATTGCGGCAACGGTGCTCAACGCCTCGCAACTGCTCAATAACGGGGTGCTCACGGTCGATCAGCTGGAAACCGTTTCGCCCTCGCTCGCAGTCGATAACTTCGGGCAGGGGGACGAGTTCAACATCCGCGGCATCGGCAAGGCAGAGCACAACACGCAAACCCAGGCAGGTGTCATCACCTACCGAAACGGCGTGGCCTCCTTTCCCGGCTACCTCGAGGATGAGCCGTTCTACGACATCTCGAGCATCGAGGTGTTACGCGGTCCCCAGGGGACGTTCGCCGGCGAGAACTCGACCGGCGGTGCGGTCTACATCACCGAGGCGGCTCCCAGTTTCAACGGCGTGAACGGCTACGTGCTGGGACAGTACGGCAACTACAACGACGCCATGCTGCAGGGCGCCGTAAACCTGCCGGTGAGCAACACGGTCTCCACGCGCGTCGCCTTCTACGATGAGTATCGCGACACGTTCTTCCACGTGAGCGGGCCGTACACGGGCGGCGACGGCGGCCTGAAGCAGTCCTCGCTTCGTTTCAGCCTGCTGTGGCAGCCGTCCGACCGGCTCAGCGCCCTGTGGCAGACCGATTATTCCTACATAGACAACGGCGGCTATCCGGCCTCCCCGGCGATGGCGACAACGCCGCTTTATCATGTCTCGGCGAACGCCCAGATGGACGGGATCGACCAGATCGCCCGCTCGACACTCAATGTCAACTACAAGATGGACGACGGCATCACGCTGCGTTCCATCACGGGCGTGCAATGGGGACGCTCCGTATACATCACCGACCTCGATGGCACCGATCTCGTCAACTACACCTTCAAGGATCTGGTTCCCGGCGAGATGTACTCGCAGGAATTCGACCTGATCTCTCCGGAGAAGGGCTTCCTGACCTGGGTCGCCGGCGCTTACTACCAGGGGCTGGATTACTCCTATCCGGTCGGCCAGGGCTACTACGTCGGCTATCCGCCCGGTGCCTACGACCAGTACATCGAAGGCAAGGTGCCCAACGATACGGCGGCCGCCTTCGGGCAGCTGGGCTTCAACTTCAGCGGCGGCTGGAAACTGCAGCTCGGCGCGCGCTATTCCTGGAACGACACCACCAACAGGATCTACAACATCATTCCGGAGTTCTTCTATGACGAATACGCCCGTCAGAGCGAGCACGATGACCGCCTGACCGGCAAGGCGGATCTGAGCTGGGCCGTGAACGACAACAATTATCTCTACGGGTTCGTCGCGACGGGCTACAAGCAGGGCGGGCTCAATCTCCCCATCGGCACCGCCTATCAGCAGCCGTTTCGCGCCGAAAACGTCACGGACTATGAGCTGGGCTGGAAGTCCTCGGCGCTGGACGATCACCTGCGGACACAGCTCGACGGCTACTACGACAAGTACCATAACTTCCAGGTGACGATCGGCGATCCGCTGCTGCCGACGCAGGGCCTGGAGGTGAACAGTCCGTCACCCACCACACTGTACGGCGTCGAATTCTCCGCGCAGGCCGTGCTGGGCCAGTTCTCCTTCGATGCCAATGTGGGATGGGAGCACACGAGCCTCGGGACCTTCTTTGCCACCGACAACCGCCTGCCGGTTATCGGCACATGCGACCCTATGCTCGGTCCCACGTCCCTCAGCTGCGTGGACCTGTCCGGGCACTCGCAGTCTTACGCGCCGAGCCTCACCTACAACTTCGGACCGCAGTACGTCTTTCACGTCGGCGGTCACACCCTGACGATGCGCGCCAACTACTCATATGTCGGATCGCAGTGGGCGACGTTGTTCGACAATGCTCCGCTGGGGGACTATCTCGGCGCGCGCAAGCTGTTGTCGGCGGAAGCGGCGTATGGGGTCGGCGATTGGACGTTCACGGCGTATGGCACGAACCTGACGAATGAGGCCTACGTCGCCGCTGCGGATTCCGGATTGCGGTGGGCCGGCTATCCACGCCAGTACGGCATCCGGGTCATGAAGACCTTCTAGATCGGATCACGGTGAGGATACGGACGGAGCGATGCAGCGATACGCATTGACAGTGGACAAGTTTCTGGATCACGCCGCGAAGTGGCATGGAGCCGCGTGCGTGGTTGCGACGGGCGCCGCGGGTGAGATTGAGCGGATCACCTATGAGCAGCTGCGGGCGCGATGCCGGAATGTCTCGGGCGCGCTGCTGGATCAGGGACTCGTGCCGGGCGATCGGATCGCGACGTTGGCCTGGAATACGCAGGATCACCTGACGTTGTATTACGCGGCGATGGGCGTTGGCCTGGTGTGTCACACACTCAATCCGCGTCTCGGCGCCGCCCACCTCGCTGAGATGGTCAATGAGGCGGGGGACCGCTGGATCGCGGTGGGTGCCGGGCTGCAGTCGCTCGCGCGGCAGCTGATTGCTGACTGTCCCTGCCTCGAGACGGTGATCCTCCTCGACGCACAGACTCCCGAGGAGGAGTTTCAGGGGCAGACACGCCGCTGGCGCCTCGAGGATCTGCTGCGTCTCTTCGGCCGGGCCGCGCCCTGGGGCCAGTTCGACGAAGAGACGCCCGCCGGGCTCTGCTACACATCGGGCACGATCGGCAAGCCGCGCGGTGTGCTGTATACCCATCGCTCCAACTACCTGCATACGCTGCGGGCGCTACAGGCCGATGCGGTGGCGCTCACCGCGGAGGACAGCGTGCTGGTGGCGGTGCCGATGTTTCACGCCAACGGTTGGGGATTCCCTTTTGCCGCCCCCGCGGTTGGCGCCCAGATGGTGCTGCCCGGCAGAAGCACCGATGCGGCACATCTCTACGACCTGATCGTGACGGAGCGGGTAACGGTGGCAGCCGCCGTGCAGACTGTGTGGCTCGGACTGGTGGAGCACCTCGAGAAGAACGGCGGCGCACTGCCGACTCTGCGCCGCATCGTGATAGGCGGCTCGCATTGCCCGGAAGCGCTGCTGCGGCGTATCGAGGCGGGCCTGGATGTGCGCGTTCAGGCGAGTTGGGGCATGACCGAGCTGTCACCGCTTGGCACCATCGAGCCGCCGAACGTCCCGCCGCGCGCCGGCCGGCGCACCTCGGGGCGATCGCCGCTGGGACTCGACCTGAAGCTCGTGGACGCCAACGGGGTGTCGCTGCCGCAGCAGCGCATGCACATCGGCCGGCTGATGGTGAAGGGGGCGAGCGTTGCGGAGCGCTACTTCGAGCATACGGAGGTGCCGCTCGATGTCGAAGGTTACTTCGACACGGGCGACCTCGCGCTGATGGACGAGGCCGGCAATCTGACGATCACCGGCCGCGCGAAGGATCTGATCAAATCGGGCGGCGAGTGGATCAATCCACGTGAGGTCGAGGACATCGTCGGCGGCCTGCCGGAGGTCAGCCTGGCGGCAGTGGTGGGGCGACCGCATGAGAAATGGGGCGAGCGGCCGGTGCTGATCGTCGAGCCACGCAGCGGCCATGCGATCGATCAGGAGAGAATCCTGGCGGGCCTGCGCGGCAAGGTGCCGGATTGGTGGCTGCCGGATCAGATCGTGTTCGTCGAAAAAATGCCGTTGGCGACCACCGGAAAGATAGACAAGAAGCATCTGCGGGCGGAGTTTGCCGCAGGCTAGAGCGGGCCAAGGGGTGTGCGTTTAATGCTAATCTTCGCGGCCCCAGAGCCGCTTTTCGTGGAAGGTTGCGAAGATGGCACGGCGTCTCACGAGGCGAAGACCGCGTACCAAGGCGGAGCAGCGTGCCGAGACACTCGAGCAGATGCTGGACGCCGCCGAGTATTTGTTCTCCAAGCACGGACTGAACGGCGTGACGCTGCGCGACGTGGCGCTGAAAGTGGGTGTGCATACCTCGCTGATGCACTACTACTTTGCCGACAAGCGGCGCCTGTTCGAGGCGGTATTCACCAGGCGCGCCGGCCTCACCAGCAGCCGCAGACTCGATGCGCTGGATCACTATGAGCGGGAATGCGCCGGCTCGCCCACGGTCGAGGGTGCGTTGCGCGCATTTCTGGACACCGACCTGGATCTCTATATCAGCGGTGGCGACGGCTGGCGAAATTTCGCCGCCTTCGCCTCGCAGGTGAGCAACTCCCCGGAGGGGGCTGCGATGATGGATCTGCACTTCGATCCCGTGGTGCTGAAGCTGATAGGGATTCTCAAGCAAGCGCTGCCCGGGTGTTCGGACGCGAACATCTTCTGGGGCTACGATTTCGTGACGGGTGCATTCATGCACGTGCTCGGCCGCACGGGCCGCATCGATCGACTCTCGAGCGGCGTGTGCAAATCGGAGGACTTCGGCGCGGTCAAGGATCGGCTGGCACGCTTCATGGCGGCCGGCTTCATCGAGCTGTGCGGCCAATCCGCCAGGTCGCTCAAGCCGGCTGCGGCGCGCAGAAAGGCGAGCCGCTGAGCCGCCGCCGGGCAGGATGGGCGAGCAGTGACCGTGGTTACCCAGCATGGCGCGCTCGCCGGGCTCGAGCTCCCTGGCGCGGTCACGGTGTTCCGGGGTGTTCGTTATGCGCAGGCGCCGGTCGGCGTTTTGCGTTGGAAGCCGCCCGTTGCCGCCGCCGCATGGCGCGAGGTTCGTCGTGCCGTCGACTTCGGGCCCGCATGCCCTCAGGCTCCCTCGCCTCCGGGCAGCATCTACGCGCTCAGCCCGAGGCGCATGAGCGAGGATTGCCTCTTCCTCAATGTCTGGCGACCGTCGCAGGGCGCCAACGCGCCCGTGATGGTCTGGCTGCATGGCGGCGCGCTGCGAACGGGAGACCCGGCGAGCGGGCTCTACGACGGCGCCCGGCTTGCCGGCAGGGGCGTCGTCATCGTAACGGTGAATTACCGGTTGGGTGTGCTCGGTTATCTCGCGCATCCACAACTGAGCGCCGAGTCACCGCACGCGACCTCGGGAAACTACGGCCTGCTCGATCAGATCGAGGCGCTCCGCTGGGTACGGGACAACATCGCCGCGTTCGGGGGCGATCCCGGCAACGTGACTTTGTTCGGCGAGTCGGCGGGCGCACTGAGTGCCATCGAGCTGATGTCGAGCCCGCTTGCAACAGGGCTGTTCCACAAGGTGATCCTGCAGAGCGGCTACCTGGTATCGAACCCGGAGCTGAAGCGCGAATGCCTTGGGCAGCCGTCGGCGGAGTCCGTGGGTGAGGGGTTGGCGCGGAAGTTGGGCGCGGCGGATCTCGCGGCATTGCGCGTGCTGCCGGCCGAGTCGCTGGTGGCAATGGCGGCAGCGGCCGGATTCGATCCGCAGGCCAACATCGATGGCTGGGTCCTGCCGCGACAGATCGTCGAATGCCTCGATCGCGGCGGCCAGGCGGCAGTGCCGATGATGGTCGGCTTCAACGAGGGTGAGGTCCGCTCGCTGCGATCGTATTTTCTGCCGCCGCTGCCGACGAGTCCTGCGGATTACGAAAACAGGGTGCGCAGCCTCTACGGGGATCTGACGCCGAGCTATCTGGCGATGTATCCGGCGGACGACATTGAGCAGAGCGCTCTGGCGGCGGCACGCGATGCCTTCTATGGATGGAGCGCAGAGCGGCTGGCGCGAGCGCAAACCCGGCTCGGATTGCCGGCTCATTTGTATTTCTTTGCGCACCGCTATCCGGCGCAGGAGGCTCTGGGTCTCGAGGCGTTTCACGCCAGCGAGCTGCCCTACGTATTCGGGCGCATCGGAGCGCCGGATGGCTGGCCGGAGCGCTGGCCGCGCCCGCCCGACGATGCGCGCGAGCGGGCAATGAGCGAGGCGATCATGGGGTATTTCACCAGCTTTGCCCGTGTTGGCGTGCCGGATGTCGCCGCGGCGGCGGTATGGGAGCCGTATCGGAACGAGCGCGCCTACCTGGAGTTTCGCGATGTGCCGCGGCCGGGTCATCACCTCCTGCCCGGCATGTTTGAGCTGCACGAGGAGCTCATCGCGCGGCGCCGTGCAGCAGGCACGCAGCATTGGTACCTGAACGTCGGCCTCGCATCGCCCCCCGTACCGCCGGCGGCGCGCTAGACTTTGCTTCATGCTCCTGGCGCTCACGCAGCCGTGCCGCAGTCTTTGAATCGGTATTATTCCGGGCCGCCTGGCGATCACTTCGATGGTGTCCGCTTTTTCAACCCCGGTCACGCCGCAACCGATCGCGGTCTGCGCGACTTGCTGCGCTGGAAGCTGAAGGGAACCCCCGCGGTGTGGCCGCGCTCGGTTGCGGCACGGCAGGCCGTTCCGCAGGCGCGCGTCACCGGTATGCGGGCGACTATCGTCGGCCATGCGAGCGTGCTGCTGCAGGCTGGCGGCCTCAACGTGCTGACCGACCCCGTGTGGTCGCAGAGGGCGAGCCCATTCTCCTTCGCTGGCCCGCGGCGCGTCTGGGCGCCCGGGATCGCGTTCGAGGCTTTGCCGCCGATCGATGCCGTGCTGCTCAGCCACAATCATTACGACCACATGGATATGGCGACCCTGCGCCGTCTCGACCGCGAGCATCGTCCGCTCATCATCACACCGTTGGGTAACGATTCGATCCTGCGGCGGGCGATACCCGGAATCCGTGTCATGGCCGGCGACTGGTGGGACCGTATCGACATCGGCAAGGGCGGCGAGGTGGCGCTCGTCCCGGCCTATCATTGGTCGGCGCGCACCGGCCGCGACCGCCGCATGGCGCTCTGGGGCGGCTTCATGTTGAGCACGACCGGCGGCCGCGCCCATTTCACGGGCGACACCGGCTATGGCGATGGGCGCATCTTCCGCGAGGCGCGGCGGCGGATCGGCAGGCCCGACCTGGCTTTGATCCCCATCGGCGCCTACGCTCCACGCTGGTTCATGAGCGCCCAGCACACGGATCCGAACGAAGCCGTGCAGATCATGGAAGACCTCGAAGCCACCCGTGCGGTCGGGATTCACTGGGGCGTCTTCCGGCTCACCGACGAGCGTCGGGACGAGCCGCCGGAGCTGCTTCTCGAGGCGCTCGCGCGGCGCCGGATTGCCGCCGATCTGTTCCCCGCCGGCGAGCCAGGGCTGAGTTACGAAGTCGCCTAGCCGGCGCCGCCGCTGCAACAAATCCGTCACAAATCCCGAGTAGATTTTTTCGGATTACCAGCAATGAGCCGTGCCGCTGAGCGCAGCGCGGGGGGAGCGGTTACATGAGCGTTACCGGGACGAAGTCCGTTCAAGATTACCTCGATGAGCTGCCGACGTGGTCGGACGGCACGCACCTCAAAGCCGCGCCGATGACCGGGATGCAGTGGCGCATCTGGTCACTGGCCGCCGCCGGGAAGTTCTTCGAGGGATTCGTGGTCTTCATGACCGGCGTCGCGCTGCCCCTGATAGCGCGCCAATTCGGCATCGCCTCGGCGCAGCAAGGCATCATCAGCGCCGCAAGTCTGGCCGGCATCCTCTTCGGCGCGCAGCTCCTCGGCGGCCTGTCCGATTATTTCGGCCGCAAGCGCATGTTCGTCGCCGAGATGATCATTTTCGTGGCGTTCCTGGCGCTGCTGATCGTCTCCACCAGCTTCGTCGCGCTGGCGATCTGTCTCTTTGGGTTGGGACTGGCGCTCGGATGCGACTATCCCACCGCCCACATGGTGATTTCCGAGAACATTCCGAGCGCCAACCGCGGCAAACTGGTCCTGGGCGCCTTCGGCTTTCAGGCGCTCGGCGCGCTCGCGGGCACCGGTGTCGGCAGCATCGTGCTCATCATCGATCCGACACTGTCGGCCTGGCGCTGGATGTACGCGACCGCCATGCTGCCTGCCCTGGCGATCACGATCGCCCGCTTCTTCGTCGTCGAGAGCGCGAATTGGCTCGCAGTGCGGGGCGATCACGAGCAGGCGGAGAAATCGGTCAAGCGCCTGTTGCGTCGGGTGCCGCAGTACCCGACCAATGTACAGCTCGCGCGCAGCGCTACGAGCGCGCACGGCGAGCAGTCCAGTCGATCATTCTCGGCGCTGTTCAATCAGCGTAATCGCCGCGCGACCATCTTCGCTTCGCTACCGTGGTTCATCCAGGATCTCAGCACCTACGGCATAGGCATCTTCACACCCGTGATCCTGGCCGCTGCGATCGGCGGCGGTCCGGACCACATCCGCAGCCTCAGCGACCTCATTGCCAAAGACATCATTTCCTCCAAAGGGGCGGCACTGATCGACGTCCTGCTGCTGGTGGGTATTGCCTTTGCCGTCATGCTTGCCGACCGGGTCGGGCGTATCAAACTGCAGATCTTCGGCTTCATCGGCTGCGCCGTAGGCCTGCTGATCGCTTCCTTTTCGGCCGGGGTGAGCGGCGAGCCGAAGATCGTGCTCATCTTCACGGGCTTCATGCTGTTCGACTTCATGACCAACCTCGGTCCCAACGCGCAGACCTATCTGCTGGCGGGCGAGGTGTTCCCGACCGAGGTGCGCGGCATGGGCGCGGGGTTCGCGGCGGCGTTCGCCAAGATCGGCGCGGTGGCCACGGCGTTCCTGTTTCCGATCCTGCTGGTCGACATCGGCACGCGCGCGCTGCTCTATGGTCTGGTCATCGCTTCACTGCTCGGCGCCTGGGTCACGTGGCAGTGGCGCATCGAGACCACCGGCGTGAACCTGGATCACATCGGCAAGGAGCCGGTCGGCGCGCACGCGCAGCCAGGCGGAGCCGCGACATGAGGCCGTCCTCAGCCCGCGCCGCCTTGCTGTCGGCCGGTGCGATCCTGCTCGCGCTGCCCGCGGGCGCTGTCCAGGCCGCCGGCACGCAGCTGCACGAGACGGGCTCGACGCTGCTCTACCCGCTCTTCCAACAATGGGTGACCGGTTATCAGCATGTTGCTCCCGCTGTCGCGATCAGCACCGGAGCCACCGGGTCGGGCGCCGGGATCGCGGCGGCCATGGCCGGCACGGCGCAGATCGGCAGCTCGGACGCCTACATGTCCGATCAGCAGGCGGAGCAGAACCCACAGCTCGTCAACATCCCGCTGGCGATTTCCGCCCAGACGGTGAATTACAACATTCCCGGTCTCAATGGGTCCGGGTTGAAGCTCGATGGTGCGACCCTTGCCGGCATCTACTTCGGACACATCACCGAGTGGGATGCGCCGGCGATCGCAGCCCTGAATCGGGGCATGACACTGCCGCACCAGCCCATCGTGCCGATCCGCCGCGCCGATGCGTCCGGCGACTCCTTCATCTTCACGCAGTTCCTGGACTTCGCGAATCAGGAATGGGAAGACCAGGTCGGCTACGGGACGAGCGTAAAGTGGCCGAGCGTAGCCGGCGAGCGTACCGCCCAGGGTAACGCGCAGATGGTTCAGACGCTCGCCAGTACGCCGTACTCGATCGCATACGTCGGCATCAGCTTCCGCGATTCGATCGCGCATGCAGGCCTGGGCACCGCGCGGCTCGAGAATCAGAGCGGCCGCTTTCTGTTGCCGACGCCGCAGACCGTGAGCGCCGCCGCCTCGATGCTCGATTCACGCACTCCGCCCGATGAGAGACTCAGCCTGGTGTTCGCTCCAGGTGAGCAGTCCTATCCTCTGATCAACTATGAGTACGTAGTGGTCTCCAGGCGTCAGGCGGATGGCGCCACGGCGGCTGCGTTGCGCGGTTTTCTTCTGTGGACGATCTCACTCGATGGCGGTAGTGCCGGCAAGTACCTGGATACCGTCGGCTTCATCCCGCTGCCGGACTTCATACGCGGCATGAGCGAGCACCAGATCGGTCTCATCGGCCCGGGCAGCGGGTCCGCCCACTAGCCCGGCCGCCGAGCCGCTCGCAGCAGGGGTGTATGCTGCGAAGCGTGACGGCGAAGCCTCTGTTCGGTGCGATCGAAGCCGGTGGCACCAAGTTCGTATGCGCGGCGGGGCACGGTCCCACCGAGATTCCCGACGACTGTCGGACTGTGATTCCCACGACGGACCCTGCCACCACTCTGGCAGCCGTCGTGGAATTCTTCGAGGGCGTCACTCGCAGGCACGGCGCACTCACCGGGATCGGCGTTGCCGCCTTCGGGCCGGTCGATCTCGATACGCGCTCGCCCACCTGGGGACGGATTCTGGCGACTCCCAAGCCCGGCTGGTCGGACGTCAGTCTGGCGGCTCCATTCGAGCGCTTCGGCTGCCCCATCATCGTGGATACCGATGTCGGCGCGGCCGCGCTCGCGGAGGCCCGGCTCGGCGCCGGTGCGGGGTTGGGTTCGTTGGCGTACGTGACGGTGGGCACGGGAATCGGCGGCGGGGTCTTCCTGGCTGATCGCACCCTCAAGGGACTGCTCCATCCGGAGATGGGCCACATCCGCGTCAAGCGGGATCCCCGGGACGCCCATTTCGCAGGAGTCTGTCCCTTTCATGGCGATTGCCTGGAAGGTCTGGCCAGCGGACCGGCCGTAGTGGCTCGCTGGAACATGCGCGCCGATCGTCTGCCCGAGACGCATCCCGCCCGCGAGGTCCTGGGCGACTACCTCGGACAGCTCGCCGCGACCGTGGCGCTGATGATCTCGTGTGAGCGCATCGTCTTTGGCGGCGGCGTAGTGTCGGGCGGACGGCTGCTTCCCTACATCAGGCAGTCGGCGAGCCGCTGGCTCGGCGGGTACCTCCCCATCGAAGCGCGGGCGGGGGGTTTCGAGCGTTACATCACTGCGCCGGGGCTGGGCGATTTCGCGGGCGCGATCGGGGCAATCCTGCTCGCCATGCAGCACTGATTGCCGCGGGCTGGGCTATCCTGACGCTCATGGAAAACATCATCGACATTTCCGGTCTGTCGAAGCAGTACGCTTCGGGCTTCGTTGCGCTCAAGGCAGTCGATCTCACCATCAGCCGCGGCGAGATTTTCGCGCTGCTCGGGCCGAATGGGGCGGGCAAGACCACGCTCATCAGCATCGTCTGCGGCATCGTGCGGGCGACGACGGGCCGGGTGCTCGTCGATGGCAACGACATCGTCCGTAACTGGCGCGCGGCACGATCGCTCATTGGCCTGGTGCCGCAGGAGCTGACCACTGACGCCTTCGAGTCAGTGTGGAATACCGTGTCGTTCACTCGTGGCCTGTTCGGACTGCGTGCCAACCCGGCTCACATCGAGAGTGTGCTCCGGGCGCTGGCACTGTGGGACAAGAAGGACAGCCGGATCATGACCCTCTCCGGCGGGATGAAGCGACGCCTGCTCATCGCCAAGGCGCTGGCGCACGAGCCACGAATCCTGTTCCTGGACGAGCCCACGGCGGGCGTCGACGTCGATCTGCGGCATGACATGTGGCAGCTGGTGAGCCGCCTGCGCGGCGAGGGCGTGACGGTCATTCTCACGACGCACTACATCGAGGAGGCCGAGGAGATGGCCGACCGTGTCGGGGTGATCAACAAAGGCGAGCTCGTCCTGGTGAGAAACAAGGCCGACCTGCTGCACGAGTTCGGCACCAGGCGATTGACACTGCGTCTGCGCCGCCCCCTCGTTGAGGTGCCGGAGGCGCTCCGGGCCTGGCGGCTGGAGCTCTCGAGCGATGGCCGCGAGCTCACCTGCTTCTACGATTCCAAGCACGTTGGCGACGGCGTTGGGCAGTTCCTCGAGCGGGTGCGGGAGGCGGGGATCGAGTTCAATGATCTCGCAACCGCGGAAAGCTCGCTGGAGGATATTTTCGTGAGCCTGGTTCGGGAGAAACGATGAACATCGAAGCGGTGAGCGCGATCTACAGATTCGAGATGGCCCGCGCCCGGCGGACCGTGACGCAGACCATCGTCTCGCCGGTGATCTCCACCTCGCTCTACTTCGTGGTGTTCGGCGCCGCGATCGGCTCGCGAATCCAGAATGTGGGAGGCGTCAGCTACGGCTCGTTCATCGTGCCGGGGCTGGTGATGCTGTCACTTCTGGGCCAGAGCATTTCCAACGCTTCGTTCGGCATCTATTTCCCGCGCTTCACGGGGACCATCTATGAGGTCCTTTCGGCACCCGTATCACCGATGGAGATCGTACTGGGCTACGCCGGCGCGGCCGCGACCAAGTCGGTCATCCTCGGCGTCATCATTCTCGCAACCGCGGGGCTGTTCGTGCCGCTGCACGTCGCGCATCCATTGTGGATGGTGGCGTTCCTGGTGCTCACCGCCGTGACGTTCAGCCTGTACGGCTTCATCATCGGCATCTGGGCGGATGGGTTCGAGAAGCTGCAGATCGTGCCGCTGCTCATCATTACGCCGCTGACATTCCTCGGCGGCAGCTTCTACTCCATCGACATGTTGCCGCCCGCCTGGCGCACGGTGGCGCTGGCGAATCCGGTCGTGTACCTGATCAGCGGCTTTCGCTGGAGTTTCTACGGTCTGGCCGACGTCAACGTGGGCGTGAGCCTCGGGATGACCGCGCTCTTTCTGGCGGTCGCCCTCATCGTCGTCGCGTGGATTTTCCGCACCGGCTATCGGCTGCAGACCTGAGGCGCGAGCTCAGGGGGCGCTGCCGCGCAACCATGCTTCCCGCGACAGCGGCCGGTTGTTGTAGGGAGTCTGCAGCACCACCAGGGTCGTGGTGCTGATGCTGGGGTGGAAACGCACGATGCGGTCCAACACCGCCTCGAGGTGACTCACCGACATGGCGATGACCCGCAGCGAGCCGGAATCCTCCCCGGCCAGCCGGCGGTAATCGAGAATCTCCGGAATCTCCGCCAGAGCGGGGCCGAGGCTGCCGCAGACGCTGCCGTCGCAACGCAGGCGGATCACCGCCTCGATGGCATAGCCCAGCCTTTGCGGATCGAGCTCTGCCCGGTAGCCACGGATCACCCCCGCATCTTCCAGACGCTTGACTCGCTCGGCGGCCGACGGCGCCGACAGCCCTACATGGCGGCCGAGCTCGGCGTACCCCATGCGCGCGTCCTTTTGCAGTAGCTCGAGAAGCTGCCAATCCCGGGCGTCGAGCGCGGGTTTCGATTCGAAGGCAGAAGCGGCCATATGAGCCTCATATCAAGAGGAGCAAACCAAAATCATACACGTATTCATCATTCAATTGCCCGGCTAAGCCTTCTAATATGCTGGTCGACGATTCCTTGGGCTCCACGTCCGGAAACGGCGCGAACGGCCCGGGATCGCTGCCTAGGATGCCTCATGGAAAATTCCGGTCAGCTCGATGCCCGAGCGCTCTTCCTGGTCGCCGTCGCGATGCTCACCTGGTCCTCAGCCTACGCAGCAATTGCGTACGGACTCGGGGCCTTCACGCCGGGAGAGGTGGCATTTGCCCGCCTGCTGCTCGGCTCGATCTGCTTCGTGCTGTGGCTGCGGATACGGCGGCTGCCGCTGCCGCCGCTGCCTGCCTGGCCACCGTTGCTTGGGTTGGGCATAGCCGGGCTCTCGATTTACCACCTCTGCCTGAATTACGCCGAGACGCGGATCGCCAGCGGCACGGCGGCCATCATCATCGCCCTCGCTCCGGCGGCGACCTCCGCCGCGTCGGCGTTGTGGCTGCGGGAGCGATTGTCCGCCCGCGCGATCGCAGGCCTCTCGGTAGCGTTGGCCGGCGTCGTGTTGGTGGTGCTGACCGGCGGCACCAATGTCAGCTTCCAGCCGAAGGCGGCGTTGGTAGTGGTGAGCGTTCTGGGGGCGGCGATCTATTTCACCCTGCAGAAGCCATTTTCGGCGCGATACGGCGCCGAGGCGGTCACGACCGTCACCTTTTTCGGTGGCAGCCTCGGGACGCTGCCGTTCGCGCTCGGCCTGCCGCACGCTCTTCTCACGGCGCCGCACACCCGCATTGCGGCACTGGTCTGGCTGGGGCTGGCGCCCACTTTCCTCGGTTATCTCACCTGGAACATGGCGCTGCAACGGGCCAGCGTCAGCAAGGTGTCGAGTTTCATTTACTCTTCGACTCCGATCGCTCTGTTGATCAGCTGGCTGTGGCTGGGCGAGCGGCCCGGCGCTGTGACGCTGATCGGTGCCGCGATCGTCGTCGCCGGAGTAATCCTGACAAACACGCGCGGCCGCCCGAAAGAGAGAGCTGCGACCCGGCCGGTCTGCGAAGCGTAGCCCGGGCCCTTACACCAACGCCGCGGCGGCTGCGTTCAGGACGCTTCGCGTCAGGCGCTCCAGGACGGGCACCTTGAGGCGTGTTGCCTGCCAGTAGAGAGGCACGTCGACGGGAGCGTCCGGCACCAGCTCGAGCAGGCTGCCGGCTTTGAGCTGCGTGCGAACCATCGGGAGCGGATTCATTCCCCACCCGACTCCGGCGAGCGCGGCATCGACGAACGCCTGGGTGGAGGGAATGCGGTGCACCGGCAGCGCCACATCGCGGCGCACGACCCTGCGGGCCCAGACTTCCTGCAGCCGGTCGTTGCTGTCGAAGAGCAGGCTTGGCGCCCGCGCCAGGGTGTCAGCTGTAATACCCGCCTCGAACCAACGTCGCACGAACGCCGGGCTGGCCGTGGCCACATATCGCAGCGAGCCCAGCCGGCGGATGCGACACCCCTGGACGGCCGTTCCCACCGAAGTGACCGCCGCCAGCACATGTCCGCGGCGAAGCCATTCCGCCGTGTGATCCTCATCGGCCAGAGTCAGGTTGAGCAGCGCCGCATCCTCCCGTCCAAACTCCGCCATGGCCCTGATGAACCAGGTCCCCAGGCTGTCGGCATTGACGGCAATGCGCAGACTCGCATGCGGCGTCTCGGGAGAGTCCCTGGGCAGTATCGGTAGCTCGCGCCGCAGCTCCGATACCAGGACCGAGACCAGCTCCGCATGGCGGCAGATGCGCGCGCCGACCTCGGTGGCGGAGCAGGGCTGGCCGCGGACGATCAGCACCGCCCCGAGGCGCTCTTCGAGCAGCTTCACGCGTTGCGAGACGGCGGAGGGCGTGATGTGCAGCACGCGAGCGGCGCGCTCGAAACTGCCCTCGCGTGCGACTGCGGCGACGGCTGCGAGCAATGCCTCATCGAGCACGGACGCCTCCTCAAAGAGATTAGCCAGGCTACGTCGACATTAGCACTACTACAGTCTGCCGGAGACGGGTCATCTGTGGAATACTCGGGCGGCCAGCAACTCTGCGGCGGACGACACGACCGAGACGGATGAAGGCGAGCGCGAGCAGCGCAACCGAAAGAGAGCATCGGCTGCGCCTCGCGGACGGGCGCACGCTGGCGTGCCTGGAGCTCGGCGACCCCGCAGGGCCGCCGGTCCTTTACTTTCATGGCTATCCCGGGTCTCGTCTCGAGGCTCGCGTGGCCGCCACGGCGGCCGAGAAGCTCGGCCTGAGGCTGTTATCCGTCGATCGGCCGGGGTTCGGACAATCGACTTTTCAGCGTGGCCGGCGGATCGGCGGTTGGGCGGCGGACATCGGCGCTCTGGCGGACCAGCTTGCGTTGGACCGGTTCTCGATCGTCGGTGTCTCGGGCGGCGCGCCGTACGCCATGGCGTGCGCGGCGTCGTTGCCGGATCGACTGGCTCGGATCGCCCTGGTCTGTCCGCTGGGTCCGCTGGAGGTAGCGGCCAGCAAGGCGGGAATGCTGGCGCAGGACCGGCTGATGCTGGCGCTGGGCGCTCACGCCGCGCCGCTCGCGCGGGGTGTGGTCCACCTGTTGGCGCACTGGATGCGACAGGACGCGGAGAGGTACGTCAAGTTCATGATTGCCGGAATGGTGTCGCCGGACCGCGATCTGTTCGCCGACCCGGGCTATCGCTCGCTCGTGCGCGAGAGCACCGCCGAGGCGCTGCGGCAGGGCGGCCGGGGCGCCGCTTGGGAGCTGACGCTGATCGCGCGCCGTTGGGATTTCCGGCTGCAGGATGTGCGCATGCCGGTCAGTCTCTGGCAGGGGCTTGCGGACCAGATCCTGCCCGCTGCGATGGCGCGGCGTCTGGCCGCGGCGCTGCCGGCGTGCACTGCCCGCTACTTCCCGGGCGAGGGGCATCTCTCGCTGGTGGTGCGACACATCGGCGAGGTGCTGGCGGAGCTGCGGCCGTGACGGGGCGCGATCACTCACCCCGCCCGAGGCAGCGCAGAACCGACTCGATGGCCTCGGCTGCGACCGGCTTGGCGAGGTGATGATCGAATCCCGCCTCGTAGGCGCGACGGCGGTCTTCGCTCTGCCCCCATCCGGTGACCGCGACGAGCAGAGTGCGCCGGCCCCAGCTCGACTCGCGAATGTGCTTCGCCAGGGTGTAGCCGCTCAAGTCGGGCAGGCCGATGTCGAGCAGCACGGCGTGCGGCCGAAAGCTCTCGACCAGCTCCAGGACCTGGCGGCCGCAGTAAACCGTCTGCACGTTGTGTCCGGAGATCTCGAGGAGTGCCGCGCACGTGTCGGCGGCATCGCGGTTGTCGTCGGCGACCAGGATCCTGAGGCCGATGCCCGCCGGGGCCTCTTCCACGGTGCCGGGTCGTGGAATCTCGATGGCGGGCTCGCTCACGGGGAGCCTCACGACGAACTCGCTCCCATGCCCCACTCCTTCGCTGCGGGCGCACACGCTGCCGCCGTGAAGCGCTACGATGCCCCGGACCAGCGCCAGACCAACACCGAGCCCGCCCTCGGTCCTGTCGCGGACGCCGTCGGCCTGAGCAAACATCGTGAACAGCCTGGGCCCCATCTCGGGCGATATGCCGATGCCGTTGTCCCGCACCGAGATGACGATGTCATCGCTCTCGCGGCGCGCGCTCAGCTGAATCTTGCCGTGCGGATCGGTGTATTTCGCCGCGTTGATGAGCAGATTCGAGAACACCTGCGCCAGGCGTACCGCATCCGCCTCGAGCCGCATCGCCTCGTTCGGGAAATCGAGTGACAGGCTGTGATGCCTGGCATCGAGCACGGGCCGGGCCGTCTCGATCGCGGCGCTCAACACCGAGGTCAGCTCGGCCGGTGTTTTCTTCAGCTCGAGAGTCCCGCGGGTGATTCGCGAGACATCGAGCAGGTCATCGAGCAGGCGGCTCATGTGCGCGACCTGCCTCTCCATGATCTCATCCGACCACCTTCTCTGCTCCGCGGTCCGATCGGCCTTGCGATTGGCCGCAAGCGCATATCGGATCGGCGCCAGCGGGTTGCGAAGCTCGTGAGCGAGCAGGGCCAGAAACTCATCCTTGCGCTCATCGGCGCCGCGCAGAGCCTCCTCGCTGCGCCGCAGCTGCTCCTCGCTCTCGCGCAGCCTGGCGAGCGAATCCTCCGCGAGTGCGCGGGCCTGATCCGCATCCTCCAGCAGCGACAGGGCCGCCCTGCGCTCGCCGACCGCGCCCAGCATGTTGACGACCTGGTAGGCGGCGGAGGCGAATCGCGCCAGGCTCTGCAGCAGTCGCAGGTCCTCCGCCTCGAACTTACGCCCATCATCGTGCACCATCGCCCAGATGGTGCCGACCGCTTTGCCGTCCACATGGAACGGCACGAGCAGAGCTTCCTCGGCGAGCGGAGTCACGGCCGCGAGGTACGGATAGCGACGTTCCCAATGCGTGAACAGCAGCGGGCTATCGCGTTCCAGCACCTCACCGCACGGCCCGAAGTCGCGCGGAGCGCCGCCGCCGAGGTGCGCCGACCATTCACCCGCGATGGCCGCCCAGCAGAATCGCTGACCGTCCTTGGCGAGCAGGCTGAGACCTGCAGAGCCGGTACCGAGGAGCTCGATCATTTTCTCGACCAGCACCTGCAGGATCGTATCGGGAGCGTCCGCGAGCGCCTGCACGAGCGTGCCCAGAGCGCGGTTCTCGGCCTCACGATCGGTGGCGCGGCTGGTACGCCGCTGCAGCTGTTCGCTGATGAGGATCGAGTCGAGGGAGGCGATGCCTGCGGTTGGCCTGTTGGACTCTTCGGGCGCGGGCTCGCGTGAGTAGGCGAGCCCGGAGGCCCGATTCTCCTTCTCGGTGCCGTCGAAGGAGTACTCCGCGGCTTCTCCCAGGCGCGCCCGCAGCACATTCACCTCACGCTTGAGCGCGAGGATGCGGCTCTCCCTGTCGACTGCGGCTGCGTTGAAGCGGGCGAGCTCCGCAATGCGTGACTGAAGGTCGGTGTGCGCCTCGCGCAGCAGGATCTCGGCGCGCTTGCGATCGGTGATGTCGCGCGCGATCTTCGATGCGCCGATGATCGCTCCCGACTCATCACGCACCGGCGATACGGTAAGTGAGATGTGGACGCGGCGACGGTCCTTGGTGAGCCGCAGGGTCTCATAGTGCTCGATGCGCTCGCCGCGGCGCAGGGTCGCAAGAATGCGTTGCTCTTCGTCGAGAAGCTCCGGCGGGATGAGAATGGTGACGGACTTGCCGATCGCCTCGGCGGCCGAGTAGCCGAACAGGCGCTGCGCGCCGGTATTCCACGAGCGGATGACCCCATCCAGCGTCTTGCCTATGATGGCGTCATCCGAGTTCTCGACGATGGCCGCCACCTGCGCCAGCGCCTCGGCCTGCTCAGCCGTGAAGGATGACGGAGAATGTGATTCCGGAGGAGCCATTGCGGCGTGCTTATTGTTTTCCGCCATTTTAGCAAAATCCCGCGCCGGCGCGGATACTCGGTCATCGGAAGGTGACACGTGAGCGAGCCGCCCACCAGGATCAGCCGCGACCTGGCCAAAGCCATCTGGCTGCACGCCCAACGGTTGGACCGCGACGCGCCCTTCGGCAGCGGCCCGGCGGCGACGCCCGCAGCGGTGCGGCACCTCGGCTACGTGCAGATCGACACCATCCACGTGATCGAGAGATCCCATCATCACATCCTCTACACGAGGATTCCCGATTACCGCCGTGAGCACCTGGATCGGGCCCAGGCCGGGCAGCGCAGCGTTTTCGAGTACTGGACCCATGCGCTCGCATACCTGCCGGTGGAGGACTTCAAGTACTACGTACGCGACATGCGCAACGGCCCACGGGCGCACGGCCGCTGGTTCGAGTCGGTGACCGCGGGCGACCTGCGCAGAGTGCTGGGGCGTGTTCGCCGGGGCGGCACGCTCACGATCCGCGACATCGATGATGATGTGCTGGTCGACAAGGACCATCCCTGGGCGAGCCGCAAGCCTTCCAAGCGCGCCCTGCAGCTGGCGTTCTTCAGAGGACTCGTCACCATCAGCCGGCGCACCGGGATGTTGAAATCCTACGACCTGACAACGCGGCATTTCGGTTGGGAGCGGCTGCCTCGCGCCGCCACCGAGCGGGAGACCCGCAACCACGTGCTCGAGCGGGCCTTGCGGTCGCAGGGGTTGGTCAGTCTCGACTCCGTCTGCTATGGCGGCGTCGCGAGCCGGCCGGCGATCCGGCGTCTCATCGAGACGAGGGTGCGTCGCGGAGAGTTGGTGCCGGTCGACTTTCAGGGCGCCGGCGCCTGCCCGCACTGGGCGCGACCTGAAACGCTCGACCTGGAGCTCGAGACGAGCCCCGCGCGGGTCCACATCCTGTCGCCGTTCGATCCGCTGGTCTGCCAACGCAAGCGGCTCAGTCTCTTCTTCGGCTACGAGCATCGCTTCGAGGCTTATCTGCCGCCGCCGCGGCGGGTGCTCGGATACTTCGCCTGTCCGGTGCTCGTTGGCGATCGCATCGTCGCCGCCATCGACCTGAAGACGGACCGGACCGCGAGGCAGCTGCGAGTGCAGCAGTGGACCTGGATGGTCAAGCGCCGGCCGCGGGCGCTGCGCGCGGCTATCGAGGCAGCGCTGCACTCCTTCGAGCGCTTCCAGCTCGGCTGACGAATTAGCAGCGCTTCACCGGCATTAGGACTTCTAAGTAGCCGGCGGCGCGCGCGGCGGCGATACTCGCCGCATGACGGGCATTGCCTCACCGAGCGCATATCTGACCGGCCTGATTCTCGGTGGCTCGCTGATCATCGCGATCGGCGCACAGAATGCCTTCGTCCTGCGTCAGGGTTTGTTACGTGCCCACGTTGCCCTGGTCGTCATGCTCTGCGTCCTGATAGATGTGGTGCTGACGACGGTCGGAGTCGGCGGCCTGTCGGCATCGCTGGGCCGCAATCCGCTGGCGATCGCGGCGCTGGCGATCGCGGGCGCCTGCTTCCTGGGCTGGTATGGGCTGGGCGCGGCACGCCGCGCCTGCTCGAGTCAGTCCCTCGCGGCGGCTCCTGTCGGCGCAGCTCAATCGGCGCGTGGCGTCCTGCTGCAGACGCTCGCCGTTTCACTGCTCAATCCCCATGTGTATCTCGATACTGTGATGCTCATAGGATCCGTGGGTGTGCAGCAGCCCGCATCACTCCGGCCGGCGTTTCTCGCAGGAGTGTGGACGGCGAGTTGCGGCTGGTTCGCGAGCCTGGGGTTCGGCTCGCGTCTCCTCGCCCCCGTCTTCGCCCGTCCCATTGCCTGGCGGGTGCTCGACGCGCTGGTCGCACTCGTCATGTGGGGCATTGCGCTGACGCTGCTCTGGACGACGTTCCGCTGAGGGCCGTGCCCCGGGGCTTGTCTTACGGGCCCCGTCGAGCGCCCCAAGCCGGCTCGACGACGCCCCGATTGTGGGTACAATGGCCCGCAGTACCGGCAGGGGGGCCCATAACCGGCCACGATGATGTCCGACAACGTTCTGTCACCGCTGTCGAGCGCACAGCGTCCATGGGACGCGCGCCTCGCCCGTTGGCTGGTGACGCCGCTTGCTGCAAGTCGCGTCACACCCAACCATCTGACGACGGTCCGCCTTGCGTTCGGGCTCGCGGGCGCGGCTGCCTTCACGCTGGGGACCTACGGCTGGTGCAACATCGCCGCTTTGCTCGTGATTCTGTCAAATTTCCTCGACCATACGGACGGTGAGCTCGCGCGGCTCAGCGGGAAGACGAGCCGCGTCGGCCACGTTTACGATCTCGCGAGCGATGCCGCCGTCACGATCCTTCTCTTCGTGGCGATGGGCGTTGGTATCCAGAACAGCTCCGACACACAGTTGGCAATCTCGCCGCCCCTGCTGGGTGCGCTCGCAGGAGCCGCGGTCGCGCTGATCTTCTACCTGCGCATGCGCGTCGAGGAGATCGCAGGCAAGGCGGCGGGTCGCCAACCTTCGCTCGGCGGCTTCGAGACGGAGGATGTTCTTTACCTGCTGCCGTTGGTGACGCTGTGTGGCGGGGTTACGCCCTTCCTGATCGCAGCATCGATTGGCGCTCCGTTGTTTGCCGTCTGGGTCATCATCGAGTATCGCCGGGTCGCGCGCCAAACGAAGCTGCTGGCGGCGGATCCGTCGGGGGCAGGACTGGTCTGACGGGGCCTATGCGCGGCATTGCGGTCGAGCCGCTGCGACGCGAGTTCGTCGAGCAGGGCTCGTTCATTTTCCTGCCTGAGTTCCTGCCGCCGGAGACTACAGCGCGGCTCGCGTCGGCCGTCACCGCCCTGCAACCATCGGTCAATCGCAACTACCTGCCCGGTCACAAACAGGGAGGCAGCGTCGGCCGCCACGTCATCGATGAGCGTGCGCCCTTCATCGCGGAGCTGTATCGCTCGCGTGCGCTGCTCGACATGCTCGAGAACATTGCAGGCGAGCGCCTGCAGCCCTCGCCCCCGGATGATCCGCACGCCTACGCGCTGTATTTCTACACGCGAGAGGGCGATTACATCGGCTGGCACTACGACACTTCGTACTATGTGGGCCGCCGCTATACGCTGCTATTCGGTGTCATCGACCAGTCCTCCTGCCGCCTCGACTACGAGCTGCACACGCGCGAGAAAGGCGTCGCCGCGGTGTCGGGCTCGATTCAAATCCCACCGGGCGGACTCGTGTTCTTCGACGGCGATGCGTTGCGCCACCGGATCACCCCGCTCAAGGAGGGCGAGCTCCGTGTCTCGCTCACGTTCGAGTACGTGACCGATACCCGGATACGTCGCGGCTGGCGCCTGATCTCGAACTTCAAGGATGCGCTCGGATACTTCGGCTTCCGGCAGGTATTCGCGCGCCGCGCCGGCGGCGGGCGTCTGCCGCGGCCCGAGCGGGCTTCCAGGCCGGAATCGCAGTGAGAAGGCCGGCTTTCTGGCTCTTTTCCGCCGGCCTGCTGCTCCTGGTCGGGCTTCTCGCCTCGCAGGGGCTCACGCCCGTGTTCGCGACCCTGGCGACGGCGGGTTGGGGCCTGCTGCTCGTGGCGCTGTTTCATCTGCTGCCGCTGTGGCTGGATGCGGAGGCAATCCGGGTGCTCTTCGATGCGGATGCCGTCCGCGCGCCATGGAGGGAGGCGCTGCTGGCACGCTGGGTGGGCGAGTCGGCCAACAGCCTGATGCCACTCGGTCAGGTGGCGGGACCGGTCGTCATGACTCGCCATCTGTCGCGTCGGGGGATGGCAACTCAGGGTGCAGCGGCGGCCATCACGGTGTCGACCACGCTGCAGGCGCTTGCGCAATTTGCGTTCGCCCTGACGGGCATCGCGCTGCTGGCGCTGCCCGAGAAGCTGGAGACGGCCAGCGTCCGGCACGAGCACCGTACGGTGATCGCCGGCGCTCTCATCGCGAGCATCGTGCTGGCCATCATCCTGGTCTCGTTCTACCTGGTTCAGCGGCGCGGACTGTTCGGCGGGGCGGTGCGCCGTTTCGCACGGCTCGCGAACCGGCGCGATTGGTCCGGGCTGATCACCAGGGCCGAAGCGATCGATCTCGCCGTGGAGGATACCTACCGCCGTGGCAAGAGCGCGGCGGCCAGCTTCGCGCTGAGTCTTGCCGGCTGGATGGCCGGCACCGGTGAGGTCTATCTCGCGCTGCGGCTGCTGGGCTCGCCCGTGGGCTGGGGCGATGCGCTGATGCTCGAGAGCCTGGGGCAGGCGATCCGCGGCGCGGCATTTGCCATACCGGGCGCCCTCGGCGTGCAGGAAGGCGGCTACCTCCTGCTCGCGCCCTTCGCCGGGCTCGCGCCCGATGCGGCGCTCGCGCTTTCCTTCGCGAAGCGCGCGCGGGAAATCCTCCTGGGCATCCCCGGGCTGTTTTACCTGCATCACTGCGAGCGGGTCTGGCGCCGCTCGCAAAGTTCCGTCTCCGGGCCGGACTCGCGGCGCGCTTTTTTGTAATATCCAGGGAAATACCGTTACCAAGGGGGGGACATGCGTGCCATCATCCTCGCAGCCGGACGCGGCTCGCGCCTGCAACAGTCGTCGGAACAGCAGCTGCCCAAATGCCTGCTGACATTCGGCGGTCGCAGCCTGCTCGAGCGCCATCTGCACCTGCTGGCTGCCGCCGGCGTGCGGGAGATCGTCCTGGCCCTGGGTTTCCGCCATGAGCTCGTCGAGGCGGAGCTCACGCGCCTCGGCCGCCGGTCAGCGGTCGAGATCGTGCTCAACCCGCGATACGAGCTCGGCAGCATGCTGACGGTCCACTCGGCCGCCGAGGCCCTTACGCGAGGCGGCGACGTGCTGCTGATGGACGCGGATGTGCTTTATCACGAGCGGATCATGGCCGCGCTCACCGCCGGCGCCGGCCCTGTCAACCGGGTGTTGATCGACCGTGAATTCGAGGCCGGCGAGGAACCTGTGAAAGTGTGTGTGGTAGCGGGTGTGCCCATCGAGCTGCGCAAGAAGCTCGAGCCCGGGCTGGAATGCGATACGGTCGGTGAGTCCGTCGGTTTCTTCCGCTTCGACGAGCGGGCCTCACGGCGGCTTGCGGCGATCGTCGAAGACCATGTTGCAAGCTCGCGCGAGCACCTGCCGCACGAGGAGGCAGTACGGGATCTGCTGCGCGAGCGCAGCCAGCTTTTCGAGGTAAGTGATGTGACGGGCTCCCCCTGGATCGAGATCGACTTCCCCGCTGATGTCGCGCGCGCGACCAGCGAAGTGCTGCCGCAGCTCACGGTGCGGTCATGAGCGCCGAGCCGCAAGGGCAATTCGAGCAGCCCCGCAGCCGCAGCGCGGCGCTGCGGCGCATGCTGCGCAGCGATCGGCTGGAGTTCCTCATGGAGGCGCACAACGGCCTATCGGCGCGCATCGTGCGCGAGGCCGGGTTCCACGGCATCTGGGCGTCGGGGCTGTCGATCTCGGCGCAATTCGGCGTGCGCGACAACAACGAGGCGAGCTGGACGCAGGTCGTCGACATGCTGGAGTTCATGGCCGACGCCAGCAATCTGCCCATCCTGCTCGATGGCGATACCGGATACGGCAATTTCAACAACGTGCGCCGCCTGGTGCGCAAGCTCGAGCAGCGTGGCATCGCCGGCGTCTGCATCGAGGACAAGCAGTTTCCGAAGACGAACAGCTTTCTCAACGGCGATCGCCAGCAGCTCGCCGAGATCGGCGAGTTCTGCGGCAAGATCGCAGCCGGCAAGAGCGCGCAGCTCGATCCGGATTTCTCGATCGTCGCCCGCGTCGAGGCGCTGATCGCCGGCTGGGGGATGGAGGAGGCGCTGCGCCGCGCCGAGGCGTACCACCGCGCCGGCGCGGACGCGATTCTCATTCACAGCAAGCTGTCGAAGCCCGACGAGATCCTCACTTTCGCTCGCGAGTGGGCGGGTCGCGCGCCGCTCGTGATCGTCCCGACACGCTACTACAGCACGCCGACCGATGTATTCCGCAAGGCGGGCATCAGCGTCGTGATCTGGGCGAATCACGTGCTGCGCTCCGCCACCGCGGCCATGCAGAGCACGGCCCGGGAAATCTTCGAGAGCGAGACACTGGTGCACGTGGAGGATCGGATCGCGTCGGTCGAGGAAATCTTCCGTCTGCAGGATGCGGACGAGTATTCCGCCGCCGAGCGCCTGTATCTGTCGGCCGCGCGCTCCTCCCGCGGCGCGGTCGTGCTGGCCGCGAGCCGCGGCAAAGGGCTCGAGGCGGTGACGGCGGATCGTCCGAAGGTCATGCTGCCGATCGCCGGTAAGCCGCTGCTGCGCTGGCTGGTCGATGCCTTCAAGAAGGAGAGCGTCAACGACATCACCGTCGTCGGCGGCTACCGGGCGGATGCAATCGATACCGCCGGAGTGCGGCTGGTCGTCAACGATCGCTTCGCGCAGACCGGCGAGCTCGCCTCGCTCGCATGTGCCATCGACGCGGCTGAATCGGACACGGTGATCTCCTACGGCGACCTGCTGTTTCGCAGCTATGTGCTGCGTGACCTCGTGGAGAGCGAGGCGGACTTCGCCGTAGTGGTGGATTCCTCACCGACGGGTGAGAACAATCGTACCGTACGCGATTTTGCCTACTGCTCACGGCGCGATGATCGCGGCCTGTTCGCCACGGCTGTCCTCCTCAAGGGCATACACGGCGCCGCGAATGGAGCCGCCGGCGTGCAGGACGGGCAATCCGGCGTGGCCGCAGGGGCTGCGCACGGCCGCTGGATCGGGATGTTGAAAGTGAGCCGCGCGGGCCTCACGCGGCTCAGGGAAGTCCTGGGCGGGCTGCGTCAGCGTCCCGACTTCGACAGCCTCGATGTTCCTCATCTGCTGAATGAGCTCATCGCACAGGGTGCCGCCATCGAGGTGCAGTACGTGCACGGGCACTGGCGCGGAGTCAACGACCTCGAGGACTTCCGGCGCGCGGCGGATTTCGCGCATGCTCAGCGGCGCTTCGGCGACTCCGAGGAGACGGATCCCACGGTGCCGCCGGATCCATGATCGAGGCACGGGATTTCATCGAAGCGGCGCGCGAGCGCGGTTTTGGCTGGTACGCCGGAGTGCCCTGCTCATACCTGACGCCATTCATCAACTATGTCGTACAGGATCCGTCGCTGCGCTATCTCTCCATGGCGAATGAGGGCGACGCCGTCGCGCTGATCGCGGGAGCCACGCTCGGCAACGGCGGCGCGCCGTGCGGCGTAGCGATGATGCAGAACTCAGGCCTCGGCAATGCCGTCAGCCCGCTGACATCGCTCACCTGGACGTTCCGCCTGCCGCAGCTGCTGATCGTCACCTGGCGCGGCCAGCCGGGCGGGACCGATGAGCCGCAGCACGCGCTGATGGGGCCGATCACCCCCGCGATGCTGACCACCATGGAGATTCCATGGGAGCTCTTTCCGGCGGAGCGGCCGGCGCTCGGCGCCGCTCTGGACCGTGCCAGGGCGCACCTCAGCGACAGCGGCCGTCCCTACGCGCTGGTGATGCCGAAGGGCTGCGTCGCGCCCCATGCGCTCGGGGCAGAGATCCGTCCTGCCCGTCGCGCCGCGCCCGCTGCCGCGGTGTTGGAGCCGCACCGCCACGCACCCGATGCGCGGCCCTCACGGCGAGCGGCTCTCGAGGCCGTGGTCGCACATACGCCGCCAGCCTCGACCGTCGTGCTGGCCGGGACCGGATTTTGCGGGCGGGAGCTGTATGCGCTCGCCGATCGGCCAAATCAACTCTACATGGTCGGATCGATGGGGTGCGTCGCGCCCCTCGCGCTGGGTCTCGCCCTTGCCAGGCCGGATCTGACCGTGGTCGCCCTCGACGGCGATGGGGCGGCGCTGATGCGACTCGGAGTGCTCGCGACCATCGGCGCCTACGGGCCGCCGAATCTGCGTCATCTGCTGCTCGACAACGGCGTGCACGACTCGACCGGCGGCCAGGCGACCGTGTCACCGGTGGTGTCGTTTGCCGAGATCGCCGCGGCGTGCGGCTATGCGACTGCACTCGAGACCGACGAGCCGGCCCGCATCGCCGACTGGCTGCAGGCACCGCCGGCCGCGGGGTCCGGCTTCGCCCGCCTGCTCATCAGCGCCGGAACTCCGCATTCGCTGCCGCGGCCGTCCATGAGCCCCGTCGAGGTCAAGCAGCGCCTGCTGCAGCACTTCCGGCCGCGCTGATGCACCTGCTCAATCCGGGACCCGTCACCCTGAGCGAGCGCGTGCGCCGCAGCATGCTTGCGCCCGACCTGTGCCATCGCGAGAGCGAGTTCTTCGACCTCCAGGATGAAGCGCGCCAGCGGCTGCTCGCGGTCTATGGGATCGAGCCGGCGGAATGGTGCGCGGTGCTGATCACAGCCTCCGGCACCGGGGCGGTGGAGGGCATGGTATCGACTCTCGTGCCGCCGGATGGCCGCGTGCTCGTGGCCGAGAACGGTGTATATGGAGAGCGGATGGCGCAGATCTGCGCGCGCTACCGCATTGCACACGAGCGGATGACGGGCGATTGGATGCGGGCGCTCGACCTGTCCGGAATCGCCAGACGCGTCGAGAACGGGCCTCGCGATGGAGGCGCGCGCTTCACGCACATCGCCGTGGTGCATCACGAGACGACGACCGGCCGGCTCAACGACCTGCGCGCCCTCGGGGAGCTGTGCCGGCAACACGGCACCAAGCTGCTGGTGGATGCCGTCAGCAGCTTCGGCGCCGAGCCGCTCGATTTCGCAGACGAGAGCCTGGCGGCGGTGGCGGCCACGGCCAACAAGTGCCTGCACGGCGTACCGGGAGTCGCATTCGCGATCGTGCGCCGCCGCGCGCTCGAGCGCGCTGCAAGCCGAACTTACTATCTGGACCTGGCGCGTGCGGCAGCCGCCCAGGATCGGCGCGATACGCCCTTCACACCGGCGGTGCAGGCTCACTATGCGCTGCTCGAGGCGCTGCGGGAGCATGCGGAAGAGGGCGGTTGGCCGGCGCGCCACCGGCGGTATGCCGCGCTTGCCGAGCAGGTGCGCGCGGGCCTCGCCCGGCTCGGTGTCACCGCCGTGTTGCCGCCCGAGGAGTCTTCCGTGGTTCTGCGCTCGTATGGAGTGCCCGCGGGCGCCTCCTACGCCATGCTGCATGACGGGCTGAAGGCGCGGGGCTTCGTGATCTATGCCGGCCAGGGGAATCTCTCGGAGAGACTGTTCCGCATCTCGACCATGGGCGATCTGTCAGCGGCCGACATGGACAGGCTGCTGGTGTGTTGCGGCGAGCTGCTGAGGTGAGGGGCGCGCGTCTGATGTCGGTGCTGCTCGTCGTCGGCGCGCTGGCGCTGATCGGACGGGCCTCGGCACAGGTCCCGGCCGTGCCGCCGAACAAGCTGCCGGCGCCGCCGGCGAAGGCGCCGCAGACGGTGCCGAAGCCGCCTCCTTCGCGCGTGCTCGCCGGCGTTTCGCGCTGGTTCAATCCAGCCACCGCGCCGTTCATTCCGATACCCGAAGTCGCGGCCGATCCCGACAACGGCACGACGGTCGGGCTCATTCCGACGTGGCTGAAAACGGATCAGAATCACGACATCAGCCAGATCATCGCGCCGGACATCATACACAACCCCTATTTCGGGTATGGCGTCCACGGCCGGATCTACGACTATCCCAGCACGGATGAGCAATGGTCTGTCATCGGCGGTATCAAACAGCGCGTCGAGCGCGGCATCGATGGCGAATATCAGACAGGAAGGCTGCGCGATCGGCGCTGGTCGGTGAATCTCAGCCTGGTCTACGATCGCGACGGTACGCCGCGCTTTTATGGAATCGGCAACCGTTCGGTCGCGAGCAACCAGACCAACTTCACCGAGGAGGAGGAGCTCGCGCAGGCGGTCGTCGGCTTCAATCTGACCCATGCCTGGCAGCTGCAGTACACGCTGCGCATGCGCGCCTTCGACGTGCTGCCGGGCACTCTTCCGCTCATCCCTTCGATCTACACACTGTTCCCGAATGTCCCCGGCCTGCACACCACCAAGGAGCTGTTGCACCGCCTCGCGATCGTCTACGACACACGCGACGATGTCACGGTGCCGACGCGCGGCATGGAGTGGGTGGTGTACGGGGGAATGGCGAGCCGGGCGGGCATTCTCAATGACTCGCTCTACAGCGAGGCCGGAATAGACGGCCGGGTGTTCTGGCCGGTCACGCAGCACAGCGTCCTCGCCGTGCATACGGCCCTGCGGTACATGCCGGAGGCGCAAAACGCGCCGTTCTGGGCGCTGAGCACACTCGGCGGCAGCGACAGCCTGATCGGCGGCACCCAGCCGCTGCGCGGCTACGGCGCCGGACGGTTCTACGATCGCAATGCGTTCTCGGCGACCGTCGAGCTGCGCCAGAGAATCGGCTCGATCGCCATCGCCGCCACTCGCCTCGAGCTCCAGGTGGCGCCGTTCCTCGATGTCGGCCGCGTGTTCTCACATTCAGACACGCTGCCGCTCTCCGATCTGCACAAGGTCGTCGGCGTCGGTTTCCGCGGCGTCGCGGCGCCGTTCGTCGTGGGGTATGTCGATGTCGGATACGGCAGCGAGGGAGCGGCCGTGTTTTCCGGGATCGGTTATCCGTTCTGAGCCGGGCGGCTATTTCTTCTTGACGGCTTCGCGGTAGGCCGCTGCAAACGCCTCGACGAAAGTATGCGGCAGGTGGTCGGCCGGCATCTCGATGAGATTGCGGTAGAAGGTCGTGAACAGCTCCCAGTACTGAGCTTTGTCGGCCGTTTTGGTCTTGCCGCGCCGAGCGGCCCGCTCGAAGCGGGCTTCGAGCTCCGCCGGGTCGAGCCGGTCGAGGAACTCGACGAACGCCGCGCGCATGGCCTGCGCCGCCGCCTGATCGTGGGACTTGGCTTCGCCCACCGTCTCACGCAGCCACTGCACGGCATCGATGCTGCGGCTCTCGTGCTGCACCAGGATATCGACCAGCAGCTCATCGACGGTGAGGCGACCCAGAGACGGCCGCGGATCGTCCGGCTCCTGCGGCGGCAGCTCGATGCGGAAGCGGTCGCGAAGCTCGCCGCGCGAGCGCTCGAGGTCCTTGAGACCCACCAGAGCCTCCCGCAGCAGCTGCCCGCTGAGGTGCAGGAGACGCGTTTGGGCGTCCGCCGGCAGCTTCTCGGGATCGATACCCGCGCCGCGACAGAACGCCTGCAGCCCCGAGTGCACGTCATAGAGCGCGGGCGAGCTCGTCCCGCGCGCGTCCCGGCCTGCCGCCTTGGCGAGCCGCGCGATGCGGCGGGCCAGGGAATCGTCACTGGGCTCCGGGACCGGCATGGGCTTCACGGCGGCGCTCGCGGCCCCGTGCACGCCGGGGATCGCCTGGCCATAGGCGTTCACGGGCTGGAAGCTGCCCGAGCCCGCGTTGTCGCTGACCAGGAGCTCCTCGAGATCGAGCATGGCGCCGATGTCGGTTTGCGCCGCGCGCCCGATGGGGTGCAGCGCGTGAATGCTGGTGGGCACGGCAGCGGCCGAATCGAGCTCGGCTATCTCGGGCACCGTCTCGGTATCCAGGGCGACGACGATCTGGTAGTCGCCGATGCGCAGGACATCGCCATTCCTCAGCCGATGGCCGCTGGAGCCGAGCTTGGCGACCGCCTCCGGCTGATCGTTGACGAACACCCCGTTGGTGCTCAGGTCTTCGAGGTAGAAGTATCCGTCGCGAAAGAGAATGCGGGCGTGGTGCGCGGAAACGTAGCGCAGCGGGTCCGGCAGCACCCAATCATTGTCGCTCGAGCGCCCGATCGAGCCCCCGCTCATGCCGAAAACGATGGTGTGTCGCTCGGCGAGCTGCCGCCGGTGATCGCTGACGACGCGCAGGCGAAGCGTCATGGTGCCCCGAAGTCAAGTGGCCTTTGCTGCGAGAAAATCCGAGCCATTGCGCGGGCGCAGCAACTTCCCCGGCGCGCCCGGCAATATAATGGCCCTCCCAAACTAGCAGCGGGCCTCACCAGAGCCATGGCAGCCAGTCACATTTTCCGGATTATGTTCGTGAATCAGGGCAAGGTTTACGAGGTCTATGCCCGGAAGGTCGGCCACGGCGATCTGTTCGGATTCATCGAGGTCGAGGAGCTGGTGTTCGGGGAGCGGTCCTCCGTGGTCCTGGACCCCTCCGAGGAGCGGATCAAGAGCGAGTTCACCGGCGTCAAGCGCACATTCCTGCCGCTGCACTCGGTGCTGCGGATCGACGAGGTCAAGAAGCAGGGGGTGAGCAAGATCACCGCGCTCGAGACCGGGGCCAACGTGGCGCAGTTCCCGATGGCGATGTATTCGCCGCCCCCGGGCGACAAGAAGTAGATGCGCGAGCGGCTGCTCATTCTTGCCGGCACTCCGGCGCTGTCCGGCTTCCGGATCGAGAAGCTGCTCGCCCGCATCACCGCCATGGAGCCGGCGGTAACCGGTCTCGTCCCGCACTTCGTGCATTTCGCCTCGCTGTCGCAGCCACTCGCCGCAGGCGAGCTGCAGATTCTGCAGCAGCTTCTGACCTACGGGCCGCGCGCTGCCGCCGCGCCGCCGGGCACCGAGGCTGAGCGCCTGCTCGTGGTCCCGCGCCAGGGCACGATCTCACCCTGGTCCAGCAAGGCGACCGACATCGCGCGTGTGTGCGGACTCGCGGCGGTGGAGCGGATCGAGCGCGGCATCGAATACCGGATCGCTGCCCGACGGCCCCTCGGCCCGGAGCGGCTGTTGCAGCTCGCCCCCATGCTGCTCGACCGCATGACGGAGATGGCGTTGCTCGACGCGGCGGAGGCGGCCCGGCTCTTCGGCCATTCGGCGCCCCGGCCGTCGGGAAGGATCGCGCTCGCCGGCGGCCGTGCGGCGTTGGAAGCGGCGAATCGTGCGATGGGCCTCGCACTCTCGGCCGACGAGATCGATTACCTGCTGGCGAGCTTCCGTCAGCTCGGGCGTGATCCGACCGACGTCGAGCTCATGATGTTCGCGCAGGCCAACTCCGAGCATTGCCGTCACAAGATCTTCAACGCGCACTGGATCATCGACGGTCATGCCCGGGAGGAATCGCTGTTCGCGATGATCCGGCACACGCACGCGTGCAATCCCCACGGCGTCCTCTCGGCCTATCGCGACAACGCCGCGGTCATCGAGGGTGCGGCCGGAGTGCGGTATTTCCCCGACCCGCGAACCGGCGCCTATGGCGGCAGCCGCGAGCCCATCGACATCCTGATGAAGGTCGAGACCCACAACCATCCGACCGCCATCTCGCCCTTCCCCGGCGCGGCCACAGGCTCGGGCGGTGAGATCCGCGACGAGGGCGCGACCGGACGCGGCGCGCGCCCGAAGGCGGGGCTCACCGGCTTCTCCGTCTCCAACCTGCGCATTCCGGGCTACGAGCGGCCGTGGGAGCGGCCGGCCTCGATCCCAACGCGCATCGCCTCCGCACTCGACATCATGCTCGAGGGGCCGATCGGTGCCGCCTCCTTCAACAACGAGTTCGGCCGTCCGGCGATCTGCGGCTACTTCCGCAGCTTCGAGCTCGCCGTTGCGGGCGACCGGCAAGGCAGGGTACGCGGCTATCACAAGCCGATCATGATCGCCGGCGGCCTCGGCAACATCCGCCGCGCGCATGTCGATAAGGCCGACGTGCCCGTCGGCGCCAGGCTCATCGTGCTCGGCGGACCGGCGATGCTCATCGGCCTGGGCGGCGGCGCCGCCTCCTCGGTGGGCAGCGGCGCCTCGAGCGCGGACCTGGATTTCGCCTCGGTACAGCGCGGCAACGCCGAGATCCAACGCCGCGCGCAGGAGGCGATCGACGGCTGCTGGGAGTTGGGTGACACCAATCCGATCCTTCTGATCCACGATGTCGGCGCGGGTGGGTTGTCCAACGCGGTGCCGGAAGCGGTGGCGCACAGTCACAGAGGCGCGCGAGTCGACCTGCGTGCGATCCCGAGCGCTGAGTCGGGCATGTCACCGCTCGAGCTCTGGTGCAACGAGGCGCAGGAGCGCTACGTGATCGTGGTGGCGCCGCAGTCGCTGGCGATCTTCGCGGCCATTGCGGCGCGCGAGCGCTGTCCTTACGCGGTCATCGGCGAGATCGACGGCACCGGCCGGCTGACGGTCGCGGATCCGCTCCTCGGCGGTGACCCGGTGGACATGCCGCTCGAGGTTCTGTTCGGCAAGCCCCCGCGCATGGTTCGCGACGTACGCAGCGCGGTGCCGCAATCCTGGCCACTCGATCTCAACCGCATCGAGTTGCACGAGGCCGTCTATCGTGTGCTGCGCCTGCCCGCGGTGGCTGACAAGACGTTCCTCATCACCATCGGCGACCGGACCGTGGGTGGTATGGTGAGCCGTGATCCGCTCGTCGGTCCCTGGCAGGTGCCGGTGAGCGATGTGGCGGTGACGGTGGCCGATTATCGCGGACATGCGGGCGAGGCGATGTCGATGGGCGAGCGCACGCCGGTGGCGGTGCTCGATGCGCCCGCCTCGGGCCGTCTCGCGGTCGCAGAGGCAGTCACCAACATACTGGCGGCGGACGTTCCGTCGCTGAGCCGCATTCGCCTGTCGGCCAACTGGATGGCGGCATGCGGAGAGGCGGGGGAGGACGCGGCGCTCTACGAGACCGTGCGAGCCGTCGGCAAGGAGCTTTGCCCGGCGCTCGGCATCGCCATTCCCGTGGGCAAGGACTCACTGTCGATGCGAACGAGCTGGCAGGACGGGGGAGTGGAGCGCAGCGTGGTTGCGCCCGTATCGCTCATCGTGTCGGCTTTCGCGCCCGTCGATGATGCCCGCCGGACCCTGACGCCGTCGCTGTCGACGAAGCAGGAGCCGACGGCCCTGTGGCTCATCGACCTCGGCGCGGGTCGCAACCGGTTGGGAGGCTCAGCGCTCGCGCAGGTCTACGGCGAGCTCGGCGCGGAGCCGCCCGACCTCGACGACAGCCAGCGGCTGGTGCGCCTCGCAGCGGCGCTGGCGGAGCTCAGACAGGCCGGGCTGGTGCTCGCCTATCACGATCGCTCCGACGGCGGATTGCTCGCCACACTGTTGGAAATGGCGTTCGCGGGCCACTGCGGCCTCGATATCCGTCTGCCGGCCCGGAGCGGCTCGCCGGCGGCGCAGCTCTTCACGGAAGAGCTGGGTGTGGTGCTGCAGGTCACGGCCGCCGATGAGAGCCGCGTGCACGAGATCCTGTCGCGGCACGGACTCGCGGAGCTGGCCATGCGGGTGGGCGCGCCGCTGCCGGAGCTGCGCATCCGCATCCATGTCGGCAGCGACCGCGTGCTCGATGAGTCGTGGGTGGATCTGCGCCGCGCCTGGTCGGAGACCTCCTGGCGGATGCGGCGGCTGCGCGACGATCCACAGTGTGCCGACGAGGAGTTCGCGGCGCAGACGGCGGCGGCGGATCCGGGGCTCGACGTCGCGCTGGGCTTCGATCCCGAGGAAGACATCGCGGCGCCCTTCGTCGCGCGTGGGGCGCGCCCGAAGATCGCCATCCTGAGAGAGCAGGGCGTCAACAGTCACACTGAGACCGCGGCGGCATTCGATCAGGCGGGATTCGCGCCCTACGACGTTCATATGACGGATATCGCGGCGGGGCGGCACCGGCTGACGGACTTCGCCGGCATCGTCGCCTGCGGCGGCTTTTCCTACGGCGATGTGCTCGGCGCGGGTGAGGGCTGGGCGAAGTCGATCCTGTTCAATTCCGCTCTGCGCGAGGAATTCCAGCGTTTCTTCGAGCGCCCGGAGACTTTCGCTCTCGGCGTCTGCAACGGCTGCCAGATGTTTGCCGCCTTGAAGAGCATCATTCCCGGCACGGCGCACTGGCCGCGCTTCGTCCGCAACCGCAGCGAGCAATACGAGTCGCGTTTCTCACTCGTCGAGGTGCTGCGCTCCCCTTCGGTGCTGCTCGCAGGCATGGAGGGCTCGTTCCTGCCGATCGCAGTGGCGCACGGGGAGGGGCACGCGGAGTTCGAATCCCCGGCGGCGGCCGAGGACTGTGTGAAGCACGGCATGGTCGGCTTCCGCTACGTCAATCATGACCGCAGTCTCGCCAGCACGTATCCCTTCAACCCGAGCGGCTCCCCGCACGGAATCGCGGCACTCAGCAATCTCGACGGCCGCGTGACCGTCACGATGCCGCACCCGGAGCGGTCAGTCCGCTACATCCAGAACTCCTGGCGCCCGCGCGATGCGGCTGAATTCAGCGGTTGGATGCGGCTCTTCCGCAACGCACGGCGGTTCGTCGGCTGAGATTACACCGGCTTCGGCTCGTCGGCGGGAATGACGAAGCTGACGAATGACGAAATGATGTACTTGTCTTCCGACCGGGGAACCTCGCCGCAGTGCGCATGGGTCCAGAACGTCGGAAAGAACAGCCCGTCGCCGGCCACGGGCTTGATCCGCAGGCTCTGCCGATGGAAGCACGTCTCGCCGCCTTCCGCGACGGAGTTCAGATAGATGATCATCGCTATCTGACGATGCCAGGTGCCGGGCCCGAGCGCATCGAAGTGCCACTTGAAGTGGCCCTCGTTCTTCCTGTAGTGCTGGATCTTGTAGCCCGTCCACCACAGCGGCCATTCCGGCAGCAATGGAATCTGCGCCGCCACGCTCGTCACGCCGGCGTTGACGGCCAGATTCAACTCGTCGAAGGCCGCCGTCCAGTCACCTCCATTGGTGATTTCCAGATCCGTGCTGACTTTGATGCCGTCCTGCAGCTTCTTCTCGCCCTCGTAACCGACGGTGTAGCCCGGGTGTTTACGCGGGTCCCGTTGGTAGTTCTCGATGATCGTGCGGCATAGATCCGTCGAGATCAGTTCCTTGACGTGGAAAACGCACTCGGCGGCAGGGACAATCTTCATGCGCACGCACCCGGCTGACCATAGCCTACCGGGTTCTTATCGGCCGCAGGTCGTGGAAATTAACCCCGCCGCGACAGTCTCGGGGACCGGGCAGGCCGGATTCTGTCAAACTCTGTGACGGGCGGCGTGGATTCCCGGGTGCCGGCTGCGCAGAATTACACCGCAGCCGATGAGCCCAATGCGCAAATCTACCGTTGCCCTTTGCTGCGTGGTGGACGCGCAGCCGCGCTTCTACGTGGAGTGTGTCCTCTGGGCCCTTTGCGCAACGCGCAATCTTCCGGACCATTTCAAACCTTTTGTCTATGTCGTGGGCGATGTGCCGCGCGATCTCCTCGACTGGGTGCGGGACCAGAAGATCGAAGTGCGGGCGGTGACTCCCGTCGTCGCAGGGTCTCCACATTCGAACAAGATCGCGCCGTTCCTCGGGAGTCACGACGCCGACTTCACTGTGGTCTGCGACGCGGATCTCTATTGGGTCTGCGATCCGAGCCACCTGTTGACGAGCGGCCGCGTCCGCGCGGCACCGAACAATCACGCCTGCCCGCCGCCGCGGATCTTCAGGTCCATCCTCTCAGCCTGCGGCCTCGAGCGGCCCTACCGTCCCGGCATGGCCCTGTTCACCGGCTCGGAGGGAGTCCGCGAGACGCACATCAACAACATATCCGCGGGTATCGTGGTCGCGCCCAGAGGCCGCGCGCGCGACCTGGCCGAGGCGTGGCGCAAATGGGCCGCGTGGCTGGTGCGCAACCGTCAGCTTCTGGAGGGCTGGGCGGTGCACGTCGATCAGGTGGGCTTCGCGCTGGCGATGGAGGAGCTGGGCGAGGACGTGGAGCACCTGTGCCCGCACGTGAACACCGTTCTCCACCTGCTGCCTGAGATCTCCACCTGCTATGCGCTGCATCTGACCACCGGGCACATCCCGCAATTTCCGAAACTCTTCAACAGCGACCGCACTCTGGTCGTGAACGGAATGGCCGAGGGTGTCAGGGCCGGCCTGTCGCGGTTGAACGAGCGGATCGCCGAGGCGGTCGCGGTGATCGCCGCGCTGCCCTCGACACGCGATCATCTGGACAAATTTCTCAATCCCGCGTGGGTGCGCTAGCACCCGAGCGATCGATGACCACGAACGATCACCTGTTCGACAACCGCGCCTTCTGGAATCGCCGCTACGCCGACGATCCCTCTCTGGGCTCGGGCATCGGCTCGCGCGGCGCGAATCTCCTGCACAAGAGGCAGGTGATCGAGGAGTTCCTGCAAGAGGCGGCGCCGGCCACGGTGCTGGATGTGGGGTGCGGGGATCACGAGGTGCTGCGGCAGGTTGCGCATTTGCCGGGCTATGTCGGACTGGACGTGTCCGAAGTCGTCGTGGCGCGCAATCGCCAGGCGTTTCCTCAGCGTCGCTTCGAATGCCTCGACTTCATTCATTGCGCCGAGCTGGAAAGCCTGCGCGCCGACGTCGTTCTCTGCATGGAGGTGCTCATCCATCAGCACCGGCGCGAGCAGTTCGACGGGCTGCTGAGAAACATCGTGGCCGCGGCCGTCACGGGCGGCCTCATCTCCGGTTACATGTTCGATCCGAGGCCGACAATCCCGAGCGCCATCATCGCCTGGCACGAGCCGATCACCGACGCTCTCATGCGAAGCGGCGCCAGGAGCGTGAGCGTGGAGGCGCGGTCCCTCGAGACCGACTGCCTGGCGTTCGTCTCATTTTCCAAGTAGCGGCGGTCAGGCCTTGGCTGCCGCGGCGGCGCCGGTACGCTCCCGCATCAGCCGCTCCAGCAGAGCGAGCGGATCCTCGCAGGGCAATCGGCCCTCGTTGACGCCGTAAGCCATCCAGTGCTCGTAGGGGTCGCGTCCCGCCGCCAGCACGTCGGCATTGTGCTCGCCGTACCAGTGGCTCTTGAGACAGGCCCGCAGCGTTTGCGAGTTGGCGCCGGCGACCGCGGAGATCAGCGCGGTGATGTTGGGATTGCGGCCGACGTCCACCGAGGCGAAGCGCGCCCGGAAGTCGTCCAGGGCGATGCGGAAGGTGCGCTCGCTGGCGCGATACGAGGCGAAGACCTCGTCCAGCAGGGCCGTGGCCGGCGGCTCGTCGCGTGCCGCGGCGGACAGCGCGCCGTAGACTTTGGAGACCCACCCCTGGGCGAAAGGCTCCGAGATCCGGCCGCGGTGCCGCTGGCGGTGCAGATCGTGCCGGAGGAAACTGTCGACCGCGGCTTCGTCCCGCACCGACAGGTCCAGGGACAATGCCGCGGCGATGCGCGCGACCTCCACGCGCCAGTCGCGCAGCAGGCTCGAGTACTCGACGAACACCCGCGGGTAGGGGCGTGACTCCCGCTCGCCCAGAAGGTTGTACTTCAGCCAGAGGGCGCTCGCGAGCTCCGGCGAGGCCTGATCGCGCTTGGCCAGCGATGCCGCCACCTCTTCCGGGTGCCGCACCGGGATCACGACCGCGACGGACAATCCGAGCTGACGTGCGGCCTCGAGCCAGAAATCGGAGAGGGCCGTGATCCGCGGCTCTTTGATGAGGATCAGCGGCGCCGTCGCGAACGGTGCGAGAAATGTCCTGATCTGACCGAGGTAGAGCGAGCGCTGCCCGGCGGTGAAGGCGACCTCGCCCTGAAGGCGCAGCGTCGGGTCGAACCAGGTAGCGCCGTGTTGCGACAGGAAGTCCTGATTGAGGGAGAGGGCGCCCTCGGGCTCCCAGTGGCCGAGTGGATTGCCGTCAGTGGCGCCGACCAGGGCGCCGGGCAGGGTGCCGCCGCACAAGGAAAGGACTCGGGTGAGCGCCGAGCTGCCAGATCGGCCCATGCCGAATACGAACAGCACGGTGGGACGAGCCCCGGGCGTGACATTCACTGGGCGGCTCGAGCCAGCTTCTCGCTAAGTGACGTGATGACTTCATCCCGCCTCGCGAGATCGCCGTTGTGGCGGCGCACCAGCGCCGACACTTCTCGCAGCACGATTTCCGCGCCGGCCCCTTCGAGACCGAGCTCCTGGGCCAACCGGTCGATATGCCTGTAGATCGAGAGGTGTGTCTCCGCGGCGCTGTCGAAGCTCATCTTGGGCGCGATGCCGTTGATGGCGGCCTTGGTCGCCTCGAGCCATGTCAGCCCGTAGCGGCGGTCGGGCTCGAGGTGGCAGCCCTCGCCCCATTCGTTCCAGGCATTGATGAACACCAGCTTTTCATCGCCCGGCGTGTCCTGCCGGGTGCGGTTGACCGCCGTCTCGAGCCAAGTCCTATAAGCCTCGGGGTTGGCGTTGAGGGCCAGATGAGCGCGCCGCCCCGTTCTGGCCGTGTTGTCCCACGAGGGCATGACGCCGCGAAAGCGGCGGTAGCCGGGAGCCGGCCGGGCGGCGAATTCCCGCGCCGCCTCCGCATAGTCGTAGATGGACCCGGTGAACTCCGGCTCCAGACCCGCGACCGGGAGGTTGGCTTTGGTCACGCGGATGCCGTGCGGCGGAAATTCGCAGGCGGCATCGAAGCCGATCTGCGCCGGGTCCTGCTGCAGGACGGCCTCCACCATCGATTCCACCCGGCACAGGTAGACACCCGGCAAACCTGCGGCCAGGGCTTCCTCGCGCCAGATCTTCGCGGTCGCCCGCGGGTCGGGAAGCTCTCCGGCGCGGTAGACCAGAAAGAGCGGCAGGCCGCGGACGCGAATGTAACGCGGATCCTTGAACGCCGGGATGAGCTCGCGAATCAGCGCCCGGTCGCCTTCGGCCGAGTAGTTCTGCGCGATCAGCACCTCCTTGTTCTGCCCGTCCCAGCGGCGCGTCCAGTTCTCGTTGGCCCAGCAGACGCAGAATGGGAAATTCGGCCGCCCGGAGGCCAGCACCTCCGCGAACGGCCGTTCCAACAGCCGCTTGCCGTCGAACGAGTAGTGGTAGTAGCAGAAGCCGTGAATGCCGTATTGTGCCGCGAGCTGCGCCTGCGCCTCGCGCACCTCCGCAAGACGCAGGTCGTAGAAGCCCAGCGGCCCGGGAAGCTGCGGCTGGTGATGGCCATGAAACAACGGCTTGGCATCGACCACCTTGGTCCACTCGGTGAATCCTTTGCCCCACCAGGAGTCGTTCTCCGGAATGGGGTGGAATTGCGGCAGATAGAAAGCTATCGCCCGGACGTCATCGGCCATGAGAAGACCTCGGCATCTGCGCCTGATTGGTGTTTTGACGCGTCATGACCGCGTCGCGAAGCTGTTTGTAGGCCGCCAGGTACTGGTCGACGCCGGTGCGCGCGTAGGCGATCTTCAGCGAGTCGAGCACGAGCAGAGTGGGTACGGTGACCATTGCGGCGAACTTTGCCGAGAGCGGCGGCAGCAGCAAGGGGTTGTACGACTTCACGTTCCAGCGGGGCTGCGACCAGAGCAGCAGGGATGCGACTCGCTCGATGATGAACACCTTGGCGGGCGCTGATGCGGTTTCGTACATCACCATCCGGTTGAGTGCCTCGCCGAGCGGGGTCAGCGCCTGTTCGGCCGTCTCGAAGATCTGCTCGCATGCCCGCAGCCATTCCGCCCAGAAGCCCGGCTTGGCCACGAAGTAATTGCAGTACACGGTGTCGAGCGAAGTCATGACGCTCTGGTCCATCCGGAACGCCGGCGCAACCAACGCCGCGCACTGCGAGAAGGTATCCGCGCAGTCGTGGCGGACGGCGGCCAGCTCCACGATGTTGAGCGGGTATGCCATCTGGTCGAAGAACGGCGAGAAGGAGATCACGTCCGGGGCGCCCTCCTGTCGCCCTACGAACTCGTGCACCGCGGCCCCGGTGAGCCCGGTCTTTTGCCGGAACCGCGGCGAGAAGAAGCCGTAATAGCAATCGGCCTCCAGCCGCTGACTCGAGAGGAAGCGGCGCATGGGCCAGTATTCCCGCCAGTCCGGACGCTCGTTTGCCAGGTTGTCGAGCGGCAGGAAATCCGCATCGACTTCCGCGCGCGTCTGCTCCGAGTAGTAAATCTGGTGGATGCGCGCTTCGCTCATGGCTGTATTTCCACGGCAAGATGCTCCGGCAGCAGGCCGAGGCGGTGCCGCTCGTACATCCGCCGGTAGAGCGCCTCGAGGCTGCGGGTGAACCGCGGGGTGTCGAACAACGCCGCGCCGGAGCGGGCGGCCGCGAGCACTTGCCGTATCTGCCCGATCCGCTCGGGGTTGGCCGCCAGCCCGATCGCGAGCCGCTCGTACTCGGCGCGGCTCTCGGTGACCAGCTGCGGCAGGCCGACCGATGTCAGGAGGCTGGCGGCGACCCGCGCCGCGAACGTCTCCCCGGCGCAGGTGAGCACGGGCAGGCCCACCCACAGCGCATCGCTTGCGGTGGTGCCTGCATTGTACGGGTGGGTGTCGAGGAAGAGATCGGCCGCCCTGAATCGGGCCAGGTAATCGCCGTAGGGAATGCGGCCGGCAAACACCAGCCTGCCGGGCTCGATGCCGCTCCTGAGCGCCTGTCGCCGCAGGTTCTGCCGGGCGGCGTTGCTGTCGCCGAGCAGCAGCAGCGAGCTGCCCGGCGTCGCCGCCAGGATTCTCATCCAGCTGGCGAAGGTCTCCGGCGAGACCTTGTAGCTCGCATTGAAGCAGCAGAAGACGAATCCCGTGGGCGGCAGCCCGAGCTCGGCGCGCGTGAATACCCGGTCCGACACCGGGCGTTGGGTGTCGTTCACCTGGTAAGCCGGCAGGTAGGCGATCCGCTCGCTGTAATGGCGCCGCAGCCCGGGGGGCACGATCACCTCATCGGCGAGCAGGTAATCCATGAAGCTTGCGCCCATGGTGCCGAGGAAGCCGAGATAACTCACCTGGATCGGCGCGGCGCGCTGCGCGAAGATCCGCGGCCGTGCGTGCTGGGTGTAGCCCCCGAGATCGATGGCAATGTCGATCTCGAAGCTCCGTGCGAGCAGCGCGACCTGCTCGTCGGATTTGTCGAAAGCCGGAATGAAACGGTCGAAGGCACGCTCGACGCGCTGCCGCAGTCCGTCGCTGACATCGGGGCCCAGCGCGAAGCCGGTGAGCTCGAACGCAGAGCGGTCGTGGCACTCGAAGAGCTCCGCGGCGAGAGCCGAGACGGCGTGGTTGCGAAAGTCAGCGGAGAAATACCCGATGCGCACCTTCGGGTGCGCCGGATAGCCCTGCAACGGCGGCAACATCTGCGCGGGACGGCATTCCTCGCGCGCCCAGGTGCTCGCGGTGCGGCGCTGGATGGGGAGCGAATCGAACAGCGACAGGGCGGCAAAGGGGGTGATCACCGGCAGCCCGCACTCGATGGCCACGCCGAGCTCGTCGAGCTCGGCCGCCCGCCCGGTCCAGTCGCAGATCTGCATGCGCGCGTGCCGGCATACGCCCTCGAGAAACCGGTCGCCCGGGCTGAGCGCGAGCGCGCGCTCGTAACTCGCCAGGGCTTCCTCGGGCCGACCGAGCTCGCGCAGCGTGAGGCCCTGGTTGCGATACGCATCCGCGTAGTCGGACCTCGCCCCGAGGGCGTGCTGGAAGCTTTCCAGCGCCTCGTGAAAGCGCCCGAGGTCGTGCAGTATGGCGCCCCTGTTGAGGTGCGCCTCGGCATATTCCGGCAGGATGGCGGCGGCGCGCTGGTGGCTCGCGAGCGCCTCGTCGAAGCGCTTCAGCGCGCGCAGCACGATGCCGCGGTTGTTGTGCGCCTCGGCGTAGTCGGGTTTGAGCGCGAGCGCCTGCTCGTGGCTCGCCAGGGCCTCATCCAGCCGGCCGAGCTCGCGCAGCGCCGTGCCGCGGTTATTGTGTGCCTCCGCGTAGCGGGGCAGCAGCGATACGGCGCGGTCGTAGCTGGTGAGCGCTTCCTCGAAGCGCTTGAGCTCCTGCAGCGCGATGCCGCGATTGTTGCGTGCCTCGGCGAAATCCGGCTGCAGCGCTATTGCCTGCTCCGAGCTTGCCAGGCCGCGCTCCGGCCGCCCCATCTTGAGCAGCGTCGCGCCGCGATTGTTGTAGGCGGCCGCGTGGTCCGGTCGAAGCGCGATGGCACGGTCGTAGCTTGCCACCGCCTCGATGTATCGCCGCAGCTCCTGCAGTGTCGCGCCGCGATTGTTATAGGCGGCCGCGTAGTCCGGCTTCGCCGCGATGGCGCGGTCGTAGCCGGCCAGAGAGTCTTCGAAACGCTTCAGGTCGTGGAGAGTCACTGCACGGTTGTAGTGCGCCTCGGCGTAGCCCGGCTGCAACGCGACCGCGCGGTCGTAACATGGCAGGGCGTCGGCGAGCCGTCCGAGGTCGCGCAGCGCGTTGCCGTAATTGTTGTGTGCCGAGGCCTCGTTCGGCATGCGTGCGGCGGCGCGCCCCAGGAGCTGCGCGGCTTCCGCCGGGCGCTGCGACTGGGCCATGATGATTCCCAGCAGGCTCAGGGCGCCCGGGTGGTCGGCCTCCCTGGCCAGAATCATGCGGCAGGCCGATTCCGCCTGCGGCCGCTCGCCTTTGACGTAGGACGCCCAGGCCTGTTGGATCGCCGCGGCGGGCAGCGGGTCGGCGGTCCGTGCCTGCTGGGGCGGCGGGATCGGGGCGGCGCGTGAATGGCGTCTGCTCATTTGCCGAACCTTGACAGGATTGCGGCCGGCGGCGCAGCGAAATATGTCGCATTTCGTCTCCCTACGCACTCCGTGCTACGGGAGACGGGTCTCCCTGGGGCAAATGGACGGGGGGGCGCGGGGGGTCAGGCCGCGCTCGATTGAGACTGACCTCTCACTTCGGGGCCGATGGCCGCCCAGGCGCCACGGATCTCGACGAGGAGCCTGGCCACTTCCGTGACCGCCTCGGCATCGCTATTGAGGTTGGCGTGCATCAGCCGGCGGGTCATGTATTCGTAGAGGTTGCTGAGGTTCTGCGCCAGCGGTCCGCCGTTCTGCAGGTCGAGGCTGCCGCGCAGCTCGGCGATCAGCACCACCGCGCTATGGAGCAGGCTGGCCATGCGGCGCGTCTCGCTCCGCTCGATGCAGGCGCGCGCCGCGTTCAGCCGCTCCAGGGTGGCATCGAACAGCGTCAGAACCAGCGCATGCGGGTGGTTGTCGGCCACGGCGCCATGCGCGCTGACGCTGCGGTAGGCGGCGAGTTTCGACTGTGGCGAGTAGGGGTTCACGAGCTCAATTCCGTCGGTTGCCGATACCGCAGATAACGGCTCGCCGGTGCCGAACTTGAGCGCGTCGGCCTCAGGCGCTCTGCGTTCCCTGCACCTGTGGCAGGCTCGCGAAAGCCTGCGTGAGATACGAGGAGGTCGTCTGCAGCGAAGACAGCAGCGTGTTGAGCGAAGAGTATTGCTGCGTCAGGCTGGCGGACAGGGCGTTCATCTGCTGCTGCAGCTGATCGCTCTGCTCGGTCAGCGCGTTCTCCCGCTGCACCAGCGTCTGGCTGGTCGTGGAGATCGGGCCGCCGGAGCCCAGGTCGGACGTGATCTGGCTGTTGAGCGAGGTGGCGACGCCGCTCGTGCCGCTGAAAAGCTGGCTCACGGCGCCGTAGTCGGAGGAGAGCGCCGTGGAGAGCGTCGCCTGGTTCAGGCTGAGCGAGCCGTCACTGTTGGTCGTGATGCCGATGCTTGCGAGGGAATTATAAGTCGACGATCCCGTATCGACGATGCTGTAGAGCGCCGAATTGAGCTCGTTCTGGATGCCGAGCAGCAGCGGGTTGCCCATCATCGGCCCGGCCGTATCGGTCGTGGAGTCGTAGCTGCCGAGCGACGCGAGCGAGCTCTGCATCGTATTGTAGGCCGAGACGAACGACTGGATGTTGGTTTCGATGTCCGATGTATTAGTGGCCACCGTCAGGCTGGCCGGCGTGTCCGTGGTCGTGCCCGAGGACGAGGTCGTGGTCGTGGTGCCGGTGAGATTCAGAGTGACGCCGCTCAGCGCGTCCGTCACGGTGTTGCTGGCGCTGGTGTATGCCACGCCCGCTATGCTGAATTCGGCGTCCTGCGGCGTGCCGCCGGCTGGCTCGGTGTAGTTGGCCGTGTTGCCGGTGCCGTAGGTCAGGTCCGACAGCGCGGTGCCGCCGTCGGTCTCGCTGACCTGGATGGTGTTGGATGCCCCCGTCAGGGAGGAGGTCAGCACCAGGTGCGCGCCGTCGGTGCCTGTGACCACGCTGGCTTCGATTCCCGGGTTCCCCGTCGCCGAGTTGATCGCGGCGGCGATGCCGGCGACGGTGTCGTTGCTGCTGTTGACCGTGAGGGAGAAGCTCGTGCCCCCGAGCGAAAGCTGTAGTGTGCCCGTACCGGTGGGGGCCGAGCTGCCTCCCGCAAAGGCGCTGGAGACGAGCTGCTGAGCCTGGGCAAGCTGGCTGACGCTCACCGAGTAGGTGCCGAGCACGGCATCGGACCCGGCAGTTGCCGTGAACGCGGCCGTGTTGCCGCTGGTGGCACTCTCGGTGCCGAATGCTTCCGGAGTGTCGAGCGCGCTGAGTGAGGACTGGAATGTGGAGAGCGCGCTCTGCAGCGTGCCCACGGCCGAGATCTGGGCCGTGACCGACTGCGTCTGATTGGAGATGATGGATTCCTGCGGGCTCTGGGTAGCCGAGACGAGCTCCGAGACGAGCTGGCTGACGTTGATCACCGATCCGCCCGCCGCGCCAGAGCTGCTGCTGCTGGCGACGGACACGATCGGCTGGCTGCCGCCGGCGACGCTGGAAGTGGTAGTCATCTGAATCGCTCTTTCCTGCTGAAGCAAAACGAGGGTGGGGCCTCGCGGCGCCCACCCTCGGGATTGCTAGTGGCTGAAGACTCCTGTTTTCAGCGGCTCTCCTCTTACGACAGCTTCGACAGCAGCGTGAGGATGTTCTGCGGGATGGTATTGGCCTGCGCCACCATCGCCGTACCCGCCTGCTGCAGGATCTGCGCCTTCGACAGGTTCGAAGTCGCCGCAGCGTAGTCCGTGTCCGCGATCGAGCTTTCCGCGGAGCTCAGGTTCGTCGAGTCGGTGCTCAGGCCGGTGATGGCGGCCTGGAACCGGTTCTGGTACGCGCCGAGATCCGCGCTGCTCGTTGCAAGCTGCTGCAGCGCATTGTCGATCGAGATCAGCGTGAGGTTCGAGTTGTCCACCGTATTCACGTTGAGGCCGTTGAGGTACTGGGCGTCCGAGGTCGTCGTCGCAGTACCGCCCGTCGGCGTATAGAACCCGACGGTATCAGAGCTGTCGAGGCCGAGGTCCGTGGTGATAGCAGCGGTGTTCGCGGTGATTGTGCCGGCCGCGATTGCGTTGCCCGAAGCGTCCGTGGCGCTGGCCACGGAGAACTGCACGACGTCGCCCGCGCCCGCAGCTTCCGTACCGCTCAGCTGGATGCCGTTGCCGGTGCTGTTGACCGTGGCGACGATGCCGCCGGCGGAGCTCAGCGCCTGGTTGACGGCCGCGGCAATGCTCTTGAGGTCCGTGGCCGGGGTGCCGGAGAGGGTGACCGCGGCGGTGGTGTAGGACGTGCCGTCCACTTTCACGCTCAGCGTCACGGAGGCGCCATCGACGGCGGTTCCGAGATCGGTCGAGGCTGCAAGATTGGCGGCACTGTAGGTGCCCGCGGTGCCCGCAGTGGTCGTGATCGACGCGCCGGCGGCGGTCTTCACGGTTCCGGCGACACTGGCGGCACCGTTGTAGTAGGTGCCGATGGAGGTCGAGCTCGCGCTCGAGATCGCGCCAATGGTGATCGACTGTCCGGCATTGGCGCCGACCTGGAAGGTTGCGCCCTGGAAGCTGCCGTCCAGCAGGGTCACACCGTTGAACTGGGTCTGCGCGGCGACGCTGTTGATGTCGTTCATCAGCTGCGAGAACTGCGCATTCAGGTCGCTGCGGTCGGCAGAGCTGTTCGAGGCGTTGAGCGACTCTACCGCGAGATCGCGCATGGACTGCAGGTCGTTCGTGACTTCCTGCATCGCGCCCGAGGCGGTCTGGGCGAGCGACACGCCGTCGTTCGCGTTCTGCGAGGCCTGGTTGAGGCCATCGATCTGTGAGGTCATGCCCTGCACG
>DATAXF010000079.1:0-19161 GCA_036273095.1 Steroidobacteraceae bacterium
GTCTGCCGCATGACGTAGAGCGTCTCACGGCAGGCCGTATCGCACCTTCCGTCGCCGATGTAGACCAGCGTCCACTCGCCACGGAAAAGACTCGGGTCGGCAGCCACCCGCGGCAACGGCCGCGGCGGCTGGATGAGCTCGCCATGGTTAATCTGCCCGGCTGGCCGCCAGCCCATGCCGTAATAGAGCCAGGCCGAGGCGAGAAGGGGCATGAAGAAAAGAGCCGCCAATGCGGCCAGCGTGCGCAGGTTGCGGGAGCGCAGGTCGCGTGCGACGGCCGTCACGCGCCCTCCTTCGGTTTCTGGGTGCTGAGGACCACCCACATCACGATGGCCGCCAGCGCGAAGCACCACCACTCGAAGGCATAGGCGAAGTTCTGCAGGGCGGGAATACCGGGTGGATGCCAGTCGCGCACATAGCCCTCGGGGTCCTGCGGATCGAGCAGGATGACGCGCGACTCGAGCGGCCGGCCGAGCACCGCGCTCAGCTGCGCCATGCTCGGAAAGCTCGTCACTCTGGGCCAGGGGCCGTTGTCAGGCGGAGGGGCGCGGCCCAGAGCCAACCCGGCGACGGGCAGGTTGCCGACGCGCCCGCTGACGGTCCCGGGTCCTGTGCTCCTGATGGCGATGTCCGGGAGGCGGGCGCGGCTGCCGAGGAAGGGCACCCAGCCGCGGTTGACCAGCACCGTAGCCCCGCCGGCGCGCATCAGCGGCGTCAACACCTGATAGCCATCGACGTCGTTATAGCTCATGTTGTCTATGAGGAACTGGTGCGCGGGATCATAAGTGCCGGTGAGACTCACGCGCTGATCTTCGGGCAGATGAGCGAGCGATCCCGGGCCGAGCGCGAGCACCTCGCGGGCGCCGCGCTCGAAGCGCGCATGCTCCGCCGCGTGCAGGTTCCCGCGCCGCCACTGCCAGCGGCCGAGCGCGACGAACATCACGCACAACACCAGCATCAGGACCGTCAGGCCCGGCGATGGCGCGAGGCGGCGGCTGCCGAAGCTCAGGCGCATGGGTGCTGGGGTTGCTTTGCGAGTAAACTGGGCGTCGCCATGCCGGAGCTGTTTCGAATCATCGTGCTCATAGTGCTCGCCTGCATCGTGGCGAGCCTGGGCTCGGCGTTGTATCACCTCTCGCGCGGCACCGAGAAGGATTCCGCCAAACTGGTGCGCGCGCTGACGGTCCGCATCGTGCTGTCACTGGCGCTGTTCGCGCTCATCATGATCGCGTGGTACGCAGGGCTGATCACGCCCCACGGCATCGTAGCCCGTTGAGTGCCGGATCCGGGCTCCTGCCCGGACCAGCGCGCCCGTCTACAGCCAGTAGACGAAGATGAAAAGCCCGAGCCACACCACGTCGACGAAGTGCCAGTACCAGGACACCGCCTCGAACGCGAAGTGCTGCCGCGGGGTGAAGTGCCCGCGCAGCACCCGCAGCCAGACCACCACCAGCATGATGGCGCCGATGGTCACGTGCAGGCCGTGGAAGCCGGTGAGCATGAAGAACGTGGAGCCGTAGATGCCCGTCGTAAGGCGCAGGTTCATCTTGGTGTAGGCATCGTAGTACTCGTGTCCCTGAAGGGCCACGAAGCAGAAGCCGAGGATGAAGGTCAGCGCGAGGAAGAGCTTGAGCCGTCCGCGATTGCCCGACCGCAGCGCATGGTGGGCGATGGTGACGGTGAGGCCGCTGGTCAACAGGATCAGGGTGTTGATGGCCGCTATGCCGTAGGCGCTCTCCGCCTCGAAGTTCGCACCGCCGATCTGCCCCGGCCCGTTGGTCGGCCATGCGGCCTCATAATGCGGCCAGAGGATGAGGTTGGTCATGGCTCTGTAGCCCCCGCCACCGAGCCACGGCACCGCGAGGACGCGCGCATAGAAGAGGGCGCCGAAGAAGGCGCCGAAGAACATCACCTCGGAGAGGATGAACCACATCATCCCCATGCGGAAGGAGCGGTCCACCTGGGTGTTGTAGATGCCGAGCTGATTCTCGCCGATGACGGTGTGGAACCAGCCGACGAACATGAACAGCAGCAACAGCGGTCCCGGCAGGAATATCCAGCCGCCCGTCCAGTTGTCGAGGTAGGCGACGGCACCCCACATCAGGGTGAAAAGCGCGACCGCGGCGACGATCGGCCAGGGGCTGCCGTGCGGAACGTAGTAGTGCTGGCTGTCCGGGGCGTGTGCGTCTGATGCCATTTCGTAACCTTCGTGTACGCTCAAGTTGGCTGCTGGCCGCTCATCGGGTGGCGCGGTACAGCATCATGGCGATGAAGCCGAAGTAGAAAGCGAGCACGACGATCGTCACCACGAGAGTGGTGAGTCGAACCCGCTTGCGCCGCCGCGCGTCGTCCTGGCGCGTCACGAGCGGCTGCTCCGATGAAGTCATTACTTGCATCCGCGAACGAGACTCTCAGTGCGCTGCGCCGCGGGCAATCATTGCCTCCGTCGGCGGAGTCGTCCAGGAGTGATACGGGGCTGGCGAGGGCAGCTCCCACTCCAGGCCGCGTGCGCCTTCCCACGCCCTGGTGCCCTCGACGGGCTTGCCGGAGCGCACGCACTTCCAGATGAGATAGGGGAAGAGGAGCTGCGACAGGCCGAAGGCGAAGCCGCCGATCGAGGACACCATGTTCCAGTCGGCGAACTGCACCGCGTAGTCGGGGATGCGTCGCGGCATGCCGGCGAGGCCGAGGAAGTGCTGCGGGAAGAACAGCACGTTGAAGAAGATCGCGGACAGCCAGAAGTGCCACGTGCCGAGGCGTATGTCATACATGCGCCCGACCCACTTGGGCAGCCAGTAGTAGACCCCTGACATGATTGCGAAGGCGGAGCCGGAGACCAGCACGTAGTGGAAGTGCGCCACCACGAAGTAGGTGTCCTGGTATTGGAAGTCGGCCGGCACGATGGCGAGCATGAGGCCGGAGAAGCCGCCGATGGTGAAGAGAAAGAGGAAGGCGAGGGCGAACAGCATCGGCGGCTCGAAGGAGAGCGAGCCGCGCCACATGGTGGCCGTCCAGTTGAAGACCTTCACGCCCGTGGGCACCGCGATCAGCATGGTGGCGAACATGAAGAAGAGCAGCGCCGAGGTCGGCAGGCCCACGGTGAACATGTGATGCGCCCAGACGATGAACGACAGGAACGCGATCGAGGCGGTGGCGTACACCATCGCCTCGTAGCCGAAGAGGGGCTTGCGCGAGAATGCCGGGATCACTTCCGAGACCACGCCGAAGCCCGGCAGGATCATGATGTAAACCTCGGGATGCCCGAAGAACCAGAAGATGTGCTGGAACATCACCGGGTCGCCGCCGCCCGCGGCATTGAAGAAACTGGTACCGAAGAAATGATCGGTGAGCATCATGGTCACCGCGCCCGCGAGCACCGGCATCACCGCCACCAGCAGGAACGAGGTGATGAGCCAGGTCCATACGAAAAGCGGCATTCGCAGCAGGGTCATCCCGGGCGCGCGCAGGTTCATGATGGTGACGATCACGTTGAGGGCCCCCAGGATGGAGGAGATGCCCATCATGTGGATCGCGAAGATCAGCATCGGGAATGAGGCGCCGAACTGCAGCGTGAGCGGCGGGTACATGGTCCAGCCTCCGGCCGGCGCGCTGCCCGGCACGAGCCAGGACGAGAGGAGCAGCAGGAAGGCGAACGGCAGGATCCAGAAGCTCAGGTTGTTGAGGCGGGGCAGCGCCATGTCGGGCGCGCCGATCTGAATCGGGATCATCCAGTTGGCGAGCCCCACCCAGGCCGGCATGATGGCGCCGAAGATCATCACCAGGCCATGCATGGTCGTCAGGGAGTTGAACACTCCCGCATCGACGATCTGCAGCCCGGGCTTGAAGAGCTCCGCGCGGATCAGCATCGCGAAGGCGCCGCCGGTGAAGAACATGAGGCACGAGAAGACGAGGTACATCGTGCCGATGTCCTTGTGATTCGTCGCGAACACCCAGCGGCGCCAGCCGTGCGGCTTGTGATCGTGATCATCGTGATCGTGATCGGCGTGCGCGTGGACTTCGGTGTGCGGCGTCTCGGCCATGGGATCTATCCTCTCGAAAACTCTGGGGTCCGGTCTGAAGGATCAGGTCGCGATTGATTCCGTCTTCTCAGCTCGAAGACGCGTTGGCGGCGGCGGCGGCTTTCTCAGCGGCGGCCTCACGCTTCACCCAAGCCTGAAAATCTGCCTTGGAGACGGCGTCGACTACGATCGGCATGTAGCCGTGGCCGCGTCCGCAGAGCTCGGCGCATTGGCCGCGGTAGACGCCCGGCTTGTCGGCGTCGACTTCGAACCAGGATTGGTTGATGTAGCCGGGAATCGCGTCCTTCTTGATGCCGAAGTCCGGCACCCACCAGGAATGGATTACATCCACCGCGGTGATCAGCAGGCGTACCTTGGTGCCCACGGGCACGATGAGTGGACGATCGACGTTGCGCAGGTAGTGCGGCACGCTGTACGGGCTGATGCCGGAGTCGAGGTCGCTCGCGGCCATGCTCTTCTGGTCGAGCTTGGAGACGAAGCTCACGCCCTTGCCGGGATAGGTGTACTGCCAGCCCCACTGGAACCCGGTGACGTTGATGTCGAGCTGCGAATGGGCGTCGTCCCCGATCAGCACGATGCCGCGCGCGGCCGGGATCGCCATTCCGACCAGGATGAGCACGGGGATCGCGGTCCAAATGATCTCGACCTTGGTGTTGTGGACGAGGGTCACATCGGCCACCGCGCCGCGCGACCTGCGGTGGAAGATGATCGACCAGATCATCACCCCGAAGACGAGGATGCCGATCGCCACGGAGACCCAGAAGGCCATCATGTGGAGGCCGTAGACCTCCCGGCTGATGCTGGTGACCCCCACAGGGAGGTTGAGGAGTCCCCAGCCGGCCCCCGGTGAAGGATCCTCTGCCCAGGCGGGCGCAGCCGTCCAAACCGCGGCGAGCAGCGCCGCGATGCTGAGCCATGTCCCGGGCCGTTTTCCGAGTCTTGCGCGATGCATCGTTGTCGTGCCTTTCTCGCGCGGTCCCTTTCAGGGAAGGTGCCCTCGCGCGATACCCTAACCCAATCAAAAACCGTCTAGCTCCCGAGCGTTTTCGCGTAGGGAGGCCTGCCTCCCGAAGCGTCTCCGCGTAGGGAGGGCGACTCGTTGATGCGGCCAATCAGGCGCTGCAATCTCACCGCCAGACCGTACCGCTCCTCGTCCGTGAGGAAGCTGCCCAGCTCACACTGCCGACCGTGCGACTCGATGGTGAGCCGGCTCGGGTGCAGTCGCGAGGCAGGACAGCGCAGTTTAACCTGAGCCCAGTGCCTCTGGAACACAGTCAGGTGGCAATGCACGCGATCGCGCGACTCGACGGACACGTCGGAGTCCGTCAGTGTAATGATTTCGGAACGATACCGCCGTGCGAGGCTGGCGTGCAGCGCCCAGCCGACGAGGAGCATTTCCAGCCCGGAGAAGGGCAGGATGGGCCACATCCCTTTGAGTGCGAGCAGGCCCGCCAGCGTCAGGCAGAAGGCGCATAAGCCGCCGAAAAATAGCGCTGCAGCCCGCCGCGTGAGCGAGCAGTTCGGGCAGATGATTATGCGCACGGGCCGCCAAGTCTGCTGCTGGACCTCCATGAATCGCCGGCCGTTGCGGCATTCGAGGCCGCTCGAGCCGCCTCCTGTAAGTGAGATATCGATGGTAGAGCGGCTGGGGGAGCTGTTCAAGTCCACAGCTTGCGCGCGGCGTCGCTCAGATCGGCCGGCCCGTGGCCGCAGTCGAGGAAGGGCACGCAGGCGAGAGGCGGCGCGCCGAGGCGTGCTGTGAGGGCGGCGAGATTCTCGACGGCGCGATCGAAATGGGGGTCGATGGCATTGGCGATCCAGCCCGCGAAGACCGTGCCGCGGGTGGCGAGGGACTCGCGGGTGAGGAGCGCGTGGCTGAGACAGCCGAGGCGCAGGCCGACCGTGAGCAGCACCGGTAGGGAGAGCGCGGCGGCGAGGTCGGCCATGGCGGCGGTGTCGCTGAGGGGGGCGAGCCAGCCGCCGGCACCCTCGACGATGACACAGTCGGCGGCGCCGGCCAGCGAGTCGAGGCGGGAGCGCAGCAGGGTGAGGTCGATCTCCACGCCGGCCTCGCGGGCGGCTATTTGGGGGGAGATGGGAGGGAGGAAGCAGTACGGATTTACCACCTCGTAAGGGGCCGTGACGTTGGCAGCGGCCATAAGGGTGAGGGCATCGGAGTTTCTGAGGCCTTCGGATGTTGGGTCCGAGCCGGAGGCGACCGGCTTCATCACCGCAACCCGCAGGCCGCGGGCTACCAGCGCGCGCGTCAAGGCGGCGGAGACGACAGTTTTGCCAACGCCGGTGTCCGTACCGGTGACGAAAAAGCCTCGGTTTTTCATCTCTTTCGCCGGATGGCGGCCGGAGAGATTCTGACTTCGCCGGACTGCACGGGTGCTGCGGGGCGTCCGGCGCTGCCCCAGGCGGCGCCGTAGACGATCTCGTATGTCGCGGGGAGTCTGCCATCTTTGCGGAAGGATTCGTAGGCGTTGAAGACGCGTTGCAGGTGGCCGCGTCCCAGAAGGGTGCGCGGGCGCCCTCCGGTTTCGTTGCGAGCGCCTATGGATTTCAGATCGCGCATGAGCGCCAGGACGTCGCTGTAGGTGAGCTGGAGTCGATCGACATCCAACACGGGTTCCAGCAGCCCGGCGCGCACCAGCGCGTCACCGACGTCGTGCATGTCGAGGAAGCGGTTGACGTGGTTGTAGGTGTCGGCTTTGGCCCAGGCGCTGCGTAGCTCCTTCAGGGTGTCGGGGCCGAAGGTGCTGAAGACGAAGTGGCCCTGAGGCTGCAGTATCCGGCGTACTTCCGCGAGGGCATCATCGAGCGGATCGCACCACTGCAGCATCAGATTACTGAAAACGATGTCGACACTCGCGGACTCGAGGGGCAGGCGCGCGGCATCGCCGCACACACGCTCGAACCGGCGGAAGAGGCGCTGATGGCGGGCCGCCTCGCGCAACATGCCGGGTGCGAGATCGAGGGCGATCACCGTGGCGCCACGGTAGCGGCGCTTGAGCTCCGCGGCGGCGCGGCCGGTGCCGGCTCCGAGGTCGAGAATGACCTTTGGACGGAAGTCGAAGGGCTCGAGGCGGCCGAGCAGCTCGTCGGATACGCGGGACTGAAGCACCGCAGCAGCCTCGTAGGTTGCGCTCGCACGATCGAAGGCGGCGCGCACGCCGGACTTGTCGAGTTGGAAGAGATCGGAGCTCATGCTGGTAGCAGAAAGTCCGAGATCAGCGCGCTGAGCTCGGGCAGATGCGACAGGAATGGCGCATGGGCCGCGCGGCGGATTTCCACGTAGCGAGCGTCGGGAAGACTGTCGACGAGCGCGTGAGAGGCAGCGGGCATCGTCACGCGATCGTATTGGCCGGCGATCACGAGAGTCGGCAAGGTGATGCCGGCGAGCAGGGGCCGCAGGTCGGTCTCGCGCAGCAGGTCGAGGCCGCGGGCGAGCGCGGCCAGGCCGGGATATCCGTGGGCGAAGAGCGCCGCGCGTAACTGCTCCAGCGTCTCGGCGCTGTCCGCGCTGCCGCGGACCTGCAGCTCCAGGAAATCGCTCACCGTGCGGCGGTAGTCCGTCTCCAGACCGTCCGCCTGCGCCGCGAGCCGCTCGGGCGGTGCGCCGTGAGGCCAGCCGGGGCCGGCGGTGAGCCGCGGCGTGGTCGCAATCAACACCAGGCGGTCCACGGCGGCGGCAGGCGCCGGGGGTCGCGCGCCTGCGGCGCACTGCGCGGCCGCGAGTTGCAATGCGATCTGGCCGCCAAGCGACCAGCCGAGGAGTGAATACTCTGCGGTGATCGCGGCCACCGTCTCGGCGACCTGCGCGGCCTGCTGCTCGAGCGATGAGCGCTCCGGTAGCCAGACGCTCCGGCCATGGCCGGGCAGGTCGACCGGGATGATTCGGAAGCGGTCGCAGAGTGCCGCTGCGAGGCCGTCCCAGACGCGTACGTTGAGTCCCCAGCCGTGGAGAAGCACGAGCGCCGGCCCGGTGCCGCGGATCTCGGTGTAAAGGCGGCTCATGGGATGGGCTTTGCCGCGCAGGTGCGGCTCAAAGCCTCGACCAGGGCGTCGACCTGACTCTCCTCGTGGCCGGCGGTGAGCGTGACCCGCAGCCGCTCCGCGCCCGCGGGCACTGTCGGCGAGCGGATGGCGACGACCCAGAAGCCGGCTTCGAGCAGCGCATGTTGCGCGGCGAGCGCGGCCTGTGCACTGCCCAGCGGGATCGGCTGAATGGGAGTCGCGGAGTCGGCGAGCGGCACGCCTGTCTGCCGCGCCGCCGCCCGAAAGCGCGCGGTGAGAGCCAGGACCCGCTCCCGCCGCCATGTCTCCTGCCGTGCTACGCGCAGAGCCGCGCGAGTTGCCGCCGCGACCGGCTGCGGCAAAGCGGTGGTGTAAACGTAGGAGCGCGCGCGCTGGATCAGAAGCTCGATCAGATCTTCCGCGCCGGCGACGAAGGCGCCAAAGGAGCCGAGCGCTTTGCCGAGAGTCCCGACCAGCACAGGCACTTCCTCGCAACCGAGGCCGGCAAGCTCCAGGGCGCCGCGGCCGTTCGCGCCCAGCACGCCGATGCCGTGTGCGTCGTCGACGACGAGCCAGGCTTCATGCGCGCGCGCAGCCTCTGACAGTGCCGCAAGTGGTGCGATATCGCCGTCCATGCTGAATACACCATCTGTCGCGACCACGGTTGTTTGCGGTGTCCCGTCGGCGAGGAGTCGGCGCGCAGCGTCGGCATCGCAGTGTGCATAGCGCCGGAACCGCGCGCCGGACAGCAGGCCGGCGTCGATGAGTGACGCATGGCTCAGGCGGTCGAGCAGGATGGACTCGCCACGACCCGCGAGCGCGGTCACGACACCGAGATTAGCCATGTATCCCGTAGAGAAGAGGAGTGCGCGCGGACGTCCGGTAAAGGCGGCGAGCTCCTCCTCCAGAGCGGCGTGCTCCCGTCCGTGACCGCTGATTAGGTGCGAAGCGCCGCTGCCTGCGCCGCAACGCAGAGCGCACTCCATCATGGCGGCGGCGAGCTCCGGGTGCGCTGCGAGCCCGAGATAGTCGTTGCTGCTGAAGTCGACGAGCCTGCGGCCGTCGACAATCACCTGCGTGTGACTGCTCTTCTCCGGGTAGGCGTCTACGGTTGTGCGGCGACGCCGCAGATGCTGCCGCTCGATCTCCTCGAGCGCCGGCTCAAGCGGTTGTCTCTTCATGCGCGGCGCAGGCGGGCGATTCGGGCTTGATCCCCAGCCGCGCGAGGAGGCCGCGATCCCGCTCGACGTCCGGATTGCCGGTGGTCAGCAGCTTCTCGCCGTAGAAAATCGAGTTGGCGCCGGCGAGGAAGCAGAGCGCCTGCAGCTCATCGCTCATTCCCTGCCGTCCCGCCGAAAGGCGCACGTGAGCGCGCGGCATCATCAGGCGCGCCGCGGCGATCACGCGCACGAAATCGAGCGGATCGACAGGCGCGGTGCCGTCGAGCGGCGTGCCGGGCACCTGTACGAGCTGATTGACGGGCACGCTCTCCGGGTGTTGCGCGAGGTTGGCGAGCGTCATGAGGAGCCTGGCGCGATCGTCGGTCGACTCGCCCATGCCGAGAATGCCGCCGCAGCAGACCTTGAGTTCCGCCGCCCGCACCGCATCCAGCGTGTCGAGGCGGTCCTGGTACGTGCGGGTCGTGATGATCTGGCCGTAGAACTCGGGCGAGGTGTCCAGATTGTGGTTGTAGTAATCGAGGCCCGCGTCCTTCAGCTCCCGCGCCTGCTCCGGCGTCAGCATGCCGAGGGTGGCGCAGGTCTCGAGCCCGAGCGCGCTGACCTCGCGGACCATCTGCGCAATGAGCCGCAGCTCCTTCGCCTTGGGCGAGCGGTAAGCCGCGCCCATGCAGAACCGCGTCGCGCCGGCCTCCTTGGCGCGCTGCGCGTGCTCGCGCACCGCTGCCACCTCCATCAGCTCCTCCCGCTCGAGCCCGGTGTCGTAGCGCACGCTTTGCGGGCAATAGGCGCAGTCCTCGGGGCAGGCTCCGGTCTTGATCGACAGCAGCGTGCTCATCTGTACCGTGTTGGGCTGGTGATGCTCCCGATGCACACGCTGGGCGTGGAAGAGCAGGTCCATGAGCGGAAGGCCCAGGAGGCCCGTGACCTCAGGCAGAGTCCAATCGTGGCGAACGGTTCCGAGGGCGGTCGGGGACATGCGCAGATCCGGTGGTCGCGACGGTCGGGATGTTCGCGGGCGGCCGCGGCAATGTCAACGAGGAACCGACCTTGGAGTATACATTAGGTCAATTTATGATCACCGGTGCAGCAGGTGGACGGCGAGCGCGACGGCCACCGCCAGGGCACCGACCACGGCGACGAACACGGCCGCGGCGGCGCAATCCTTGACTATCCGGATCTGCGGATGCAGCTCCGGACTGAGTTGATCGGCCAGCGCCTCGATCGCGCTGTTGAGCAGCTCCGCCGCGAGCACCCCGGCGCTCGCGAGCGCCACGGCTGCCCACCAGAGAGGGCCGGGATGAAGGACCACCAGCGCTGCCAGGACCAGCGCGAGCACGACCGCCTCGAAGCGCACGCTGCGCTCTCTGCGCAGGCCGTGCATCAGCCCCGCGAGGGCGTAGCCCATGCGGCGCCAGAGCGCTTGATTTTTCTGCGGACTCAACGCGAGTAAACGTATTGCAACAGGATGCCGATGAAGATGACCATGCCGACGTAGTTGTTATTTAGAAACGCGCGCAGGCACGCGGCCGGCTCGCGCGCACGGATCAGCCACTGTTGGTGGAGGAAGAGCACGCCGGCTGCCACGATCCCTGCGTAGTACCAGTTCCCGAAACTCATGTCGCGCCCGGCCAGCACCAGCGCGAACAGCATCAATGCCTGCATGACGCCGATCAACAGGCGGTCCATGTCCGCGAACAGGATGGCGCTCGAGTTGATGCCGATCGTGATGTCGTCCTCCCGATCGACCATGGCGTAGATGGTGTCGTAGGCCGCCGCCCAGATGACCGCGGCGATATAGAGCACCCAGGTGATGCGCGGCAGCGCATCGCGCTGCGCGGCAAAGGCCATCGGCACGCTCCAGCCGCCGAAGGAGATGCCGAGATAGAGCTGCGGCAGCGGAAAGAACCGCTTCACGAAGGGATACGACACGGTGAGCGCGGCGCCGATGACGGCAAGCTTCACGGTGAAGACGTTGAGTCGGGTGACCAGCCACAGCGCCGCTGCGGCGAGCACGACGAAGAGCACCAGGGCCTCTGTCGGGGTGACGCGGCGCGCGGCGAGCGGCCGCTCGCGGGTGCGCTTGACGTGCGGATCGATGTTGCGGTCGGCGAAGTCGTTGATGACGCAGCCGGCGGCGCGCATCAGGACCACGCCCAGCACGAAGACGATCAAAATCCTCTGATGCGGCCTGCCGCCGCCTGCGACCCACAGCGCCCAGAGAGCCGGCCACAGCAGCAGCCACGTGCCGATGGGACGATCGAAGCGCGCGAGCCTGCCGTACTCCTCCACTCGCCGGGCAATGCGGTAGTAGAAGGGCGCCTCTCTGGGCTTGGCCGCGAGGCCGAGGTCGCTTGGGACTGCGGTGCTGTTCATTTGGTCAGACTCTTGCGTACTGCTCGGCCGTACCGATCCACCGGGCCGCGAGCGCGGCAATATTATCCGGGTACTGCGCGATCAGCAGCTCCGCGGCTTCCTGTACGCGCGGCAGCAGATCCGCATCGCGCGTCAGGTCCGCCACCCGGAGTTGCGCCAGCCCGGTCTGCCGGGTGCCGAGGAGCTCGCCGGGGCCCCGCAGCTCGAGATCGCGGCGCGCGATTTCGAAGCCGTCATTGGTGTCGCGGATGACGTGCAGGCGCTGGCGTGCCAGCGGCGAGAGCGGCGCCCGGTAGAGGAGCACGCAGGTGCTGGCCTCCGAGCCGCGGCCCACGCGGCCGCGCAGCTGGTGCAGCTGTGCCAGGCCCATGCGCTCGGCATTCTCGATGACCATGAGGGTGGCGTTGGGAACGTCGACCCCGACCTCGATCACCGTAGTCGCGACCAACAGTTGGATGCGTCCTGCTTTGAAGGCGAGCATCGCCGCGTCCTTCTTCGAGGGCGGCATTCGCCCGTGAACGAGTCCAACCCGTATCTCAGGCAGCGCCTCTGCGAGAGCGGCGGCAGTCTCTTCCGCGGCCTGTGCGCGCAACTCGTCCGATTCGTCGATGAGCGGACAGACCCAATAGACCTGACGGCCGTCGCGGCAAGCCGCGACGATGCGTGCCACCACTTCCTCGCGCCGCTGCTCAGGCACCACGACCGTCCGCACCGGGGTGCGGCCGGGCGGCAACTCGTCGATCACGGAGATGTCGAGGTCGGCGTAGGCCGTCATGGCCAGCGTGCGCGGAATCGGCGTCGCGGTCATGATGAGTTGATGCGGGAAGCGGCCGAGCTTGCTGCCCTTTTCCCGCAGCCGCAGCCGCTGCTGGACACCGAAGCGATGTTGCTCATCGACGATGATGAGCCCGAGACGTGCGAACTCGATGCCTTCCTGAAAGAGCGCGTGCGTGCCGACCACGACGCGGATGTCACCGTTTGCGACTCCCTCCAGCGCAGTGCGGCGCGTCCGCGCGGGCTGCGAACCCGTGATCAAGGCGACGTCGAGACCGAGAGGCCGGAACCACTGATCGAGATTTCGCCAGTGCTGCTCCGCGAGGAGCTCGGTGGGCGCCATGAGCGCAGCCTGGAAATGCTCATCGGGCGCACCCGGCAGAGCGCTGCCCACCGCTCGTGCCGCCGCAGCGGCCGCCACCACAGTTTTGCCGCACCCGACATCTCCCTGGATGAGGCGAACCATCGGTACGGTAGAACGCAGGTCGGCTTCGACCTCGGCCAGCACCCGGGCCTGTGCGCGCGTGAGCGCGAACGGCAAGGCGGCCGTGAGGCGTGCCGCCATCGCTTTCGGGTCATCGAGCGGCCACGCCGGATCGGTGCCGGCGGCGCGTTTCATCAGCCGCAGGCTGGCCTGGTGGGCGAGCAGCTCCTCGAACGCGAGCCGCCGCTGTGCCGGGTGGTGACCGGCCGCGAGCTCGTCGAGCTGTGCCTCCCGCGGCGGCCGGTGGACATACTGCAGTGCCTCGCGCAGAGATGGCAGATCGAGGGACTCCAGCACTTGCGCCGGGATCCAGTCGCGTACCGCGGCAGTATCGAGCTCGTGCAGCGCTTGCGTGATGAGCGCACGCAGCCGTCCCTGGGGTACGCCCTCCGTCAGCGGATAGACGGGTGTCAGCGTCTCCTCCGGCGGTGCTTCCTCACCGCTCACGCGGCGATACTCCGGATGGACTATCTCCAATCCCTGCGGACCGCGGCGTATCTCTCCGAAGCAACGCAACCTGGTGCCGCGGGCGAGCCCCTGCTGTTGCGAGCCGGAAAAGTGAAAGAAGCGCAGTGTCAGGAATCCCGTGCCGTCCGAAAGGCTGCACTGCAGCTGCCGCCGCCGGCGGTAGACGACCTGCGACAGCTGGATCTCGCCTTCCACCACCGCACGCGTTCCCGGAAGCAGGGACCCGATTCTGACGACGGTGGTGCGATCCTCGTACCGCAGCGGCAGCACGAAGAGGAGATCCTGAACCTGCGCGACGCCGAGGCGGCCCAAGCGCTCCGCCAACGCCTCGCCGACGCCGCGCAATGCCGTGATCGGTCGCTGTTCTTGTTGTGATGCGCCTGGAGCAAAAAGCGTAGTTTTTGCTCCAGGCTCCGCCACCTGCGGCGGCGAGGCACTTCCCTGTGCCTGAGTCGCGGTGTCGCGTTGTTTCATGATTCGGGGGTAAGCGGCGGCCGATGGGCAGTCTCAGCCAAGGTAGAGGACGCATTCGGCCTCGACGCGCGCTCCACGGGGCAGCTGCGCGACGCCGACGGCCGCCCGTGCCGGATAGGGCTGCGGAAAGTAGAGCGCCATGATCTCGTTGACCTTGGCGAAGTGCGCGAGGTCGGTCAGATAGAGGTTGACCTTCACGGCCTGAGACAGGCTGCCTCCCGCGGCCTCGGCGACCGCCTTCAGGTTCTCGAACACGCGGCGGATCTCCGCCTCGATGTCGCCGCTGACCATCTCCTTCGTGGCCGGATCCAACGGGATCTGGCCGGACAGGTAGACGGTGTCGCCCGTGCGCACCGCCTGGGAGTAGGTGCCGATCGCCTGCGGCGCCTTCTCGGTATGAATCACTTTACGGCTCATTGCTCTCTCACTCGTTCTCTGGGTTGGAATCCTGATCGTCGCTCTCGTCGACGCCCTCGGTGCCTCCATCCGGCGGCCCGCTGCGCGCATGGGCGGCAATCGTCCGAATGACACGCGTCACGTCCGGCATGCGCCGGATGACGCGCATTACACGCGCCAGGTGCTTGCGATCGCGCACCTTCAGCTCGAAAGTCAGGATCGAGGCATCGCCCTCCTGCTCATCGATCGAGACGTGATGGATGTTGCTCTCCGTGCTGGCGATGGCCGCCGCGACGGCCGCCAGCACGCCGGTGCGATTGACCACATAGATGCGGATCTCCGAGTTGAAGAGCCGCTCCGGGGCCGGCCGCCAGCTCACCGGCAGCCATTTCTCGGGATGCTTGCGGTAGTCTTCGACGTTGACGCAGCGCTCCCGGTGGATGATCACGCCGCGGCCGGCGGAGAGGAAGGCGAACACCGGGTCGTTCGGGAGCGGGAAGCAGCAGCGCGCGTAGGAGACGAGCAGCCCTTCCGTGCCGGCGATCGCGAGCGGCGCCGGCGTACGCGGGTCGCCGTCCTGTGCCGGCTGCGCCGGCAGGAGCCGCTGCGCGACGAGGGGCGCCAGGCGCTCGCCGAGGCCGATTTTCTCGTAGAGATCGTCGAGATCCTTCATGCCGAACTCTCCGAGCACGGCCTGCAGCACCTCTGGGCTGACCTCCTCCAATGTCAGGCGGAATTCCCCGAGCGCCTGGTTGAGCAGCCGCTGTCCGAGCGCGATCGCCTCGGTGCGCCGCAGGCTCTTGAGGTAATGCCGGATGGCATTGCGCGCCTTGGCGGTGACGACGAAGTTGACCCAGGAGGGATTGGGCATCGCGCCCTTGGCGGTGATGATCTCCACGGTCTGGCCATTGCGCAGCACCGTGCGAAGCGGGGTCAACCGGCGGTCCACCTTGGCCGCGACGCAGCGGTTGCCGATGTCGGTGTGCACCGCATAGGCGAAGTCCACCACCGTCGCGCCGCTCGGCAGGCGCAGGATCGTGCCTTTCGGCGTGAAGACGTACACCTTGTCGGGAAACAGGTCGACCTTGACGCTCTCGAGGAATTCCTCCGAAGTGCCATCCTCCTGCAGCTCGACGAGGCTCGACAGCCACTCGCGAGTCCGCTGCTGCTGCATGGAGTCCGCATCGCCGCCACTCTTGTATTTCCAGTGGGCCGCGATGCCCGACTCCGCGACGCGATGCATGTCCTCGGTGCGGATCTGCGCCTCGATGGGCACACCGTTGGGGCCGAAGAGCGTCGTATGGAGCGACTGGTAGCCGTTGACCCGCGGGATGGCGATGTAGTCCTTGAAGCGCCCCGGCATGGGCTTGAATACCGAGTGCACGATGCCGAGTGCGCGATAGCAGGTATCGGGCTTGTCGGCGACGATGCGCAGACCGTAGACATCGACGATTTCGGCAAGCGAGGCGCGCTTGCGCAGCATCTTCTTGTAGATGCTGTAGAGATGCTTCTCGCGCGTCTCCACCCGCGCCTGGATCTCGCTCTTCGCCAGCGCGCCGGTGAGCTGCTGGTCGAGCTTCTTCATGAATTCTTTCTGGTTGCCGCGCGCCTTGCGCAGCGCCCGCGCGAGCACCTGGTAGCGGTGCGGGTAGAGTGCCTCGAAGCCGAGGTCCTCGAGCTCGAGCTTCATGTTGTAGAGGCCGAGGCGTTCCGCGATCGGCGCGTAGATCTCGAGCGTCTCGCGGGCGACGGCTCGCCGCCGCGTCAGCGGCATCGCCTGGATGGTGCGCATGTTGTGTGTGCGGTCTGCGAGCTTGACCAGGATGACCCGCAGGTCGCGCACCATCGCGAGGAGCATCTTGCGGAAGGATTCCGCCTGCGCCTCCTCGCGGCTCTTGAACTGGATGGCATCGAGCTTCGTCACGCCGTCGACGAGCTCCGCGACATCGGCGCCGAAGCGCGCCGCGAGCTGATCCTTCGGGGTCGGGGTGTCCTCGATGACGTCGTGCAGGATTGCTGCGATCAACGTGTCGGCATCGAGGCGCAGATCGGCGAGGATCGAGGCCGCCGCCACCGGATGGGCTATGAAGGGCTCACCGGAGAGGCGCTTCTGTCCCTTGTGGGCGGAGGCGCCGAACTCAGCCGCTTCCTCGACGCGCTTCACCTGCTCCGGCGTCAGGTATTTGCCGACGGCGGCAAGCAGCTCTTTGAGGCCCGGTGTGCGCCTTCCGCCGGGGAGCAGTCCCAGGAGCGAAGACGCATAGTCCATAAAGTGCTAGGTGCTTGCGAGTTGGCAGCCAGTCCCAGTCAGGCACAGGGATGTGCCCCGCCGCCGCAGGTGGCGGAGCCTCGAGCAAAAACCACGCTTTTTGCCCGAGGCGCGCTGGGCCGGGCAGGATGCCCGGATCCAGCGCTTCACACTAGTCCCCTAGGCCGAACTGCGGCGCGCGGAAGGTCGATTGCGCCTCGAGCTCCGAGATCGTGGGCTCGGCCGGAGGCTCGGGCTCGCGGAGCATGTCGAGCGTCACATTGCCCGCGGCAATCTCGCGCAGCGCGACCACCGTCGGCTTGTCGTTCTCCCAGCCGACCGTGGGCTCGGCGCCGTTGGCGAGCCGACGCGCGCGCTGGGCTGCCAGGATAACGAGCTGGAAGAGGTTATCGACGTTCTGCAGACAGTCTTCGACGGTAATACGGGCCATGGTAAGGGTACGTAAAGTGAAAAAGGGTGGAGCGCCGGGTGGCGCTGCGGGTTGCCCACTATAAACCCAATCCGGCGCTCAGGCCAGCAGGCGCGCCAAGAGCGGAGCCAGCTCCGCCCGGCCGGCCGCCAATCGCCCCGCCCCGCCCAGGACTCTCCGCTGCGGGCCGCCGCCGGCACGGGCGTCGGCGGGAACCCGCTCACCGTGCGCTGACACGATGGCGACCAGGTCCGCCACCGCCTTCTCGAAGTCGTCGTTCACCACGACGTAGTCGAATTCCCGCCAGTGCGACATGTCGCTCACGGCATCGCGCAGACGGCGGACGATCACTTCCGGGGAGTCGGTCGCGCGGCTGCGAAGGCGTTTTTCGAGTGCCTCGCGGGACGGGGGCAGGATGAAGATCGTGACGCAGTCGGGCATAGCCGAGCGCACCAGCCGGGCACCCTGCCAGTCGATCTCCAGCACGACGTCACCGCCCTGGGCGAGGCGTATCTCGACGGGTGCGCGTGCCGTGCCATAGAGATTGTCGAAGACGCGGGCGTGCTCCAGGAACTGGCCATCGGCCACCAGCCGCTCGAACTCCGGCACCGTGACGAAGTAATACTCCCGTCCGTGCTCCTCGGTAGGCCGGCGCGGGCGGGTGGTGTGGGAAACGGACATCTGCAGACCCGGCATGCGCTCGAGCAGCGCCTTCACCAGAGATGTTTTGCCAGCGCCGGAGGGCGCGGCCAGGACGAAGAGCGTGCCGCGAGTCGTGGGCGTCGTCCGGATCGTTTCGAGGTCGAGCTCTTCGCGCGCGGCGGCGACCCACGCGCGCAATGCCTGCGCGCGATGGCTGAGTTCGTTCTTGACGGAAGGGTCGAGTTCGGCGGCGGTGCAAGGGGGATGGGTCTCCCTACGTCCTGCCCCACTACGCCCTGCGGGCTTCGAGGGACAGGCGGGCTTCGGGAGACTGGGCAGAAAAATCGGGTCGTAACCGAATCCGCCGGAGCCCCGCGGCTCCAGCGCGATGCGACCCTCCCAGGTGCCGTGCGCAACGATCGGCTGGCCGTCGTCGTGGCGCCGCACGAAGGCAATCACGCAGTGATAGCGCGCCTGGCGGAACTCCATCGGGACGTCATGCAGCTCCGCGAGCAGCTTGTGGAGATTGTCGGCATCGCTTGCTCCATCGCCTGCGAACCGCGCCGAGCGTACGCCCGGCCGTCCGTCGAGCGCGTCGACCTCGATGCCTGAATCATCCGCCAGCGCAGGCAGGCCTGAGACGCGCGCCGCGTGACGCGCTTTGATGAGCGCGTTCTCCAGGAATGTGGTCCCGGTCTCCGGCGGTGAGTCGATGCGTAGTGCGCTCTGTGCGATCAGCTCGAGGCCCAGCGGCGCGAGAATCGCCGTGAGCTCCTTCAGCTTGCCGGCATTGCCGCTCGCCAGAACGGTCCTTTTCATGCGCTCCGGTCCGCGAGGGTCTCAGTCTGCAGGGAGAACAACCGCTCGATGCCGCCGGCCGCCAGAGCCAGCATGGCGTCGAGCTCGTGCCGGCGGAACGCGTGTCCCTCCGCCGTGCCCTGCAGCTCGATGAAGCCGCCGCCGCTGCGCATCACCACGTTCATGTCGGTCTCGGCCTGCGAGTCCTCGCGGTAGTCGAGATCCAACACGGGCTGGCCGCCGACGATACCGACGGAGACGGCGGCGACCTGTCCGTGCAGCGGGAACGCGGCGATCGTGCGCTGCGCGACGAGCTTCCCACAGGCCTGTGCCAGCGCAACGTAGCCGCCGGTGATCGAGGCGGTGCGTGTGCCGCCGTCAGCCTGCAGCACGTCGCAGTCGATGGTGACGGTGCGAGGCCCGAGCGCCTTGAGATCGATCACAGCGCGCAGTGATCGGCCGATGAGACGCTGGATTTCCTGCGTGCGGCCGCTCTGCTTGCCGCGCGCGGCTTCGCGCGCCGAGCGTGTATGCGTGGAGCGCGGCAGCATGCCGTATTCCGCCGTCACCCAGCCCTTGCCGGTGCCTTTCAGAAACGGCGGCGCTTTTTCTTCCATGCTGGCCGTGACCAGCACATGGGTGTCGCCGAACTTCACCAGGCAGGAGCCTTCAGCGTGCTTGGCGACGCCTTTCACCAGGGTAACTTGGCGCATCTGGTCTTTGGCGCGGCCGCTTGGGCGCATGGTACAACCTTGAAGTTCGCGTTGGCGGGGGCTACCTAGCCTTGGCCGCGCCCGCCCGCAATGCGCGCCGGGCGTCCTGCAAAAATATAG
>DATAXF010000080.1:0-32054 GCA_036273095.1 Steroidobacteraceae bacterium
CGTCCAGCCCCACCCGGAGGGAGCGAACGACAGCACGGTCACTTTGAGGATGTCGCCCGGCTGCGCGCCATCGACGTACACCGGACCGGTAACCGGATTGATCCGCCCGAAGTCGAGCCGAGCCACGTCTTCCACGGTCGACGCCGGCGACAGCTGGCCGCCGGAGGCGTCCGCCACCTCGAATTCGAGCGACTCGCCGGGAGCAACGTGCACGGCCGGCGCGAGACTGTTGTCCCAACCGTAGTGATGCTCGTGGATGGTGCGTCTGGGCGCCATGTGGAGGAGCGCACTTTACCACGGACCATGGCCTGCCTAGACTCGTAACCATGTCACTCGAACAATTCGGCTACGAAGACCAGCTCGATCGGGCGCTCACGCTGACCGACCTGATCGTCTACGGGATGATCTTCATGGTGCCGATCGCGCCGTTCGCGGTCTTCGGCTTCGCGTGGCAGGACGCCAAGGGCATGGTGGCCCTGACGTACCTCATCGGCATGGTGGGAATGCTGTTCACCGCACTCAGTTACGCGGCCATGTCGCAGGCATATCCGCTGGCGGGCTCCGTATACGCCTACGTGCAGCGCGGACTGCACGAGTCCGCGGGCTTTCTCGCCGGCTGGCTCATCCTGCTCGATTACATTCTGATACCCGCCCTCCTCTACCTCTTCTCGGCGGTAGCCCTGCAGCCGCTGTTGCCCCGGGTGCCCGAATGGGCATGGCTCGCCGGTTTCGTCTCGTTGAATGCCGCGGCCAATCTCATCGGCGTGCGCTTCACGGCACGTGTCTACAAGGGGCTCCTCGTCCTCGAGCTCCTGACGCTCGCCCTGTTCGTGATCTGCGGCGCGCTCGCGCTCCACGGAGGCGCCGGAGCCGGCGGTCTGACGCTCGCGCCGCTTTACGATGCACACAACTTCTCGCTCTCCACCGTGGCGGGGGCGACATCCATCGCCGTCCTGTCGTTTCTCGGCTTCGACGGCATCTCGACGCTGGCGGAGGAGAGCACGGCGCGCAATGCCGTTGCCAGGGCGACAGTGCTGTCGCTGGTGCTGATCGGCGCCCTCTTCATGCTGCAGACCTGGATTGCCGCCGATCTCGGCCGGGGCATGCACTTCGATGACCCGTCGACGGCCTTTTATGACATCGCCGCCCGCGCCGGCGGCACTCCGCTGCGCCTGATCTCGATCGTCGCGATCGCGGTCTCATTCGGGATTGCGAACGCGATGGCCGCCCAAGCCGCGGTCTCGCGCGTGCTCTTCGCCATGGCGCGCGACAGAAAGCTGCCCGCGATACTCGCGGTGGTGCATCCGCGCTTCAAGACACCCTACGTGAGCACACTGTTGGTGGCCGCCGTGTCGCTGATGGTCGGACTCTTCTTCGCCAGCCGCATCGACGATCTCACCCGGGTGGTCAATTTCGGCGCGCTCACGAGCTTCGCGCTGCTGCATCTGGCGGTCGCCTACCACCACTTTTTCCGGCAGCGCAGCGGCGCGTGGCTGCGGCATCTGATCTTTCCGCTCGCGGGCTTCGCCGTGATCCTGTACGTGCTCTACGGAATGGACCGCACCGCCAAGATCCTCGGCGGCTGCTGGCTCGCCGCCGGTGTCATCTACTACCTCATCCTCGCTGCCCGCGGGCGCACCGGGACGGTGAGCTTCCCGACCACCAATACGTGAATGAGAGCCGCCGTGGCCACATAGGCCAGGCAAACCCGGACGAGCGGCCAATACCAGGTAGCGACACCGACTCTCCAGCCAGCGAAAGTCGGCGCAGGTCCACGACCGCCCAGCCAGTAAAAGCTGCCGTTGGAGAGTAGGAAACAAACACTCGCGGCAATGAGGGCGCTGGCGGCCAGCGCAAGCAGGCCCAGCCCGTCGAAAGACGCACGCCGGCGAAGCCAGGAACCGCCCAGCCACAACGTGGCGTAAGCCGGCACCAGAAACCCGTAGGCCACCGTCACGCAGTAGGTGCTGATTCCGTAGTACCGGATCGCCACCCAGTCGACCGCTACCGCGGTGACCATCAGTGCCGGAAAGCCCCAACGCCATCTGTCGGCGAGATAGAACCCGCCGATGAAGAAGATTGCCCAGGACGCATCCTGCAAATGCAGGTTGCCTGCAAGTCCGGAGCGGGTCGCAAGCATGACGACGACCAGACCAACGAGGGTGAGAAAGCCATTGCGCGAGCGCATTTTGAGTGTCATTCCAGCAGCTCCTACCGCGAGAGCTCGACAGCTGTTCACCGCGCTTGGCGCGATGACCGCGGCAGGTCTTCGGACTTATGGGCGAGAGGCGCGCGAGGCGCCCCGGTCTACTGGATGCCGCTTCCCAGGTCCCGGAGGACCCAGTGCCTGAGGCATCGTTCGTTCCCAATTACCGCTGCGGGACAGTGCCGGAATGGCCTGGAGGTCCAGGCTTCACCGGCTTCCCTATTAAGCCCACCACAAGAGGCAGGCGCCGCTGGCAGCTGCACAATAGGGTGCTTAACCCGCCAGTGTCAATCGACGCCTTTGCCCGACGCATCGATCAGTGATGGCAATGAGGTCTTCGACCTGCTGCGGCGCTCGCGAGACGAGGCGGACCCATCCCGGGCGACCGAACGAGCGCGCATCGCGCACCTTGATTCCGGACAGTCGCAACTGCGCGTGCCAATCTCCTTGTGCCGCGCGCGGCACCGGCGGTTGCCACAGCCCAAAGTGCATTTCGCTGACCTGCGGCTTCCAACCCGCCTCCAGCAGGCGCCGGTCCTGGAACGCTTTCCATTCGCACAGCTTCGAGCCCGTCTCATCCAGAAACAACCTCGCCTCGCGTTGGGTGTGAGCGGTCAGGAGCGCCACGCCATCTCCCCCGAGCGGCCAGCTCGGGGCGAGGCTTTCCAGGTCGGCCCGCCGCAACTGCCGGCCGGCCGCGGGCAGAATCAGGTAGGCGGCGCGAACGCCGGTCAGCCCATGGAGCTTGTTGGGCGACCAGAGCTGCACGACTTCATTACTCCAGGGAGTATCCAACTGCAGCGACGGCCTGCCGCCGAGCAGTTGCCGAAACGGCCAATACGCAAGGTCCGTTACGACGACTCCCCGGGATCCGCGGGGACTTGTCATGCTCGCCACCGCCGCGGCAACTTCGTCGTCGCGTATCCCGCCGCTCGGATTGTCCGGATTACAACACCAGAGAAGATGCGCACGCGCCGCTGCGCGCGTGTCGGTACGTATGGGAAGGCCAATCGCGCGGGCCGCCCGCAGATATTCGCCGAAAGTACGCTGGCTCGTCACCACCGCTGCCCGCCGCAGTGCGCCCCAGGCCCTGGTGAGACGCCAGATGAGCTCGCTCGCGCTGGCGCCGATCACCACGCGCTCCGGCGTCACCCCGTGAAACTGCCCCAGCGCCTCGCGCAGAGCGGCGTACCCGGGATCGGGATAACGGCTCCGGTCGGCGCGCCTGATGCACTCGTCGACCCAGGGGTTGGGTCCCATGGGATGCGCATTGGTCGAGAAATCCACTGCAATGAGTGGACCGCTGTCCGGGCCGCCATGAACGGGCGCATTCCCGCGATTCACCACCGCCAACCCACGACAGCGAGCGCGGCGGCACTGATGCCGACAGTGAGCCGCGCGGCGCGGCTGCAGATTTTGATTGCGCGCTCGGTGTGCGTAGCGGTTGGCTCCTGTGCCGCGGCATTCAACGCGTAGACACCCGGCTTGCTCAGGCGCACACCCAGGGCAAGCGCGAGCATTCCCATGGGCCAGCCGCTGTTGGGTGAGGGAGTGAGGCGCGCCACCGCACTCAGCCCGCCGGGCGATCGCCACCCGGTGAGCGCCAACAGCAGCGCCGTCAGCCGGGCCGGAAGATATGACAGCGCGTCATCGGCGCGAGCGGCCCACTTACCCGCCCATTCCCAGCGATCACGGTAGCCCCACATGGCATCGGCCGTATTGGCGAAGCGATACAGCGCGGCTGCCGGCAAGCCACCCAGGCTGAACCAGAAGAGCGGCGCGACCAGCGAGTCGTTGAGATTCTCCGCCAGACTCTCGAGTGCGCTCTCTCGAACCTGACCCGCGCTCAGTCGCCGCGTATCACGGCTCACCAGACGGCTGAGCCGGTCCCTGCCCTGCTCGAGCCCCGCGGCAAGCGCGCGCTCGACGCCAGTGACTTCATCGCGCAGCATCCGCCAGGCCAGCAGCGGCTTGAGGAGGACTCCCATCAGCAGCAACTGTACGAGCAGAGTCCAGGCTGGAATTTGCGGCAGTCTCTGCATCGCTGCTACCGCGACGGCGGCTACGATGAGCACCGCACCGCCGCCGACGATCCAGGCAATGGCACCGCGGAGGAACTGACTCGATGGCGGCAGACGCGGCCAGGGCGCGCCGGTTGCGCCGAGCGCCTTGCCCATCCAGACGACGGGATGCAAGGCAGGCGGCGGCTCGCCAAACAGCCCATCGAGTGCAAATGCAACGAGCACCGCGCCCGCTCGCAGTGACGTAGCGGTCATAGCTCAATGCTCTATGCCGCGTTGGGCCGGGATTCCGGCTTTGAATGCGTGCTTGACGGCGGTCATCTCCGTCACGGTGTCGGCGATCTCGATCAGCTCCGGCGGGCAACGCCGGCCGGTGATCAGCACATGCACGTGACCGGGCCGATCGCGCAGTGTCGCTACCACGTCGGTGACCGGCAACCACCCGTACAGGATCGGATAGGTCAACTCATCGAGAACCACGAGAAAGTGCTTTCCCCCCGAGATCGCCTCGGCCGCGCGCAGCCATCCGGCGCGGGCCAGCGCGGCCGATCGCTCCAGATCCCTGCTCTTCCAGCTGAAGCCATCGCCGAGCCCCTCGAGCTTGATTCCGAGCTGATCGAAGGCGCGATGCTCTCCGAAGCGTGCGACTCCCACCTTCATGAACTGAAAGAACCGCACGGATTTGGCGCGGCCGTGCGCCCGGGCCGCAAGCCCCAGCGCGGCGGTCGTCTTGCCCTTGCCGTCTCCGGTGTTGATGATCAGAAGGCCGCGGCGCTTGCCGGTCGGGCGGCTGTAGGGCTTCTTTCGGGGCGGCGACTCAGGCATGGCTCACTTTGCCGCCATCGAAGTTCGCGGTCAAACGCTCCGGTCCAGTTGACTCCGTAGCGACATTCAGGCACCTTTCTCGCGCGCGACAAGTTCCCCTCGAAGGGGATTAAAACGGGAACTCGGGTAAAAGCCCGGGCTGCCCCCGCAACTGTGAGCGGTGTGCCAAGCATCGAAGACCACTGGACAGCAGAGTCCGGGAAGGTGATGCGAGGATCCAAGCCGCAAGCCAGGAGACCTGCTTGTCGCGGTCGCCCAATCGAGCAGCCGGGGTGTGCTGCACGAGCGGAACCAACCGAGTGGCGACACGGACCGCGTGGCAGGACGTGGTGTACGGTCGCGCTCGCAAGAGCTCAATCGAACGGCGTCCACGCGCGCGATCCGCCCGGATTTGCGCGACTTGGGGAGTTCCGCCGTGAGACATCGAATCGCTTTGCTGCCTGCCGCTTTGCCGCTCATTCTCTTCGCCACTCGAGCGTCCGCTCAAGCGGCCACCGACACGGATACCGCGCTCAAGGAAGTGGTGGTGGTCGCCAATCGCACTCCCGTGCCGCTGTCGAAGGTCGGCGACTCGGTCACGGTGCTCACCGCCAACGACATCAGGCAGAGCCAGGCGGCCGTCGCCTCCGATCTGCTGGAACAGACACCGGGCATCACGGCGGCGCGCACGGGCGGCGTCGGTGAGCCGACATCCGTATTCATCCGCGGCGCCGAAAGCGATCAGACAGTAGTCGTCATCGACGGCGTCAAGATGACCGACCCCTCGCTCGCCGGGGGAGGTTTCGATTTCCAGGACCTGCTGATCGGCGACATCTCGCGCATCGAGATTCTCCGCGGCGCGCAATCGACGCTGTACGGCAGCGATGCGATAGGTGGCGTCATCGACATCGAGACCGCGGACCCCACCGGGAAGACCGAGGGCGGCGCCAGCCTCGAGGGCGGCTCGCATGGCACGGGCGATGGCACCGTAAACATCGGCGGCGTCTCCGACGCGCTCATGTGGCGCGCCGGGGGCAGCTATTACGGTACCAGCGGCATCCCCTGCTTCTACCGGTATCTCGGCGGCCGGCGTGACTGCGCCAGCCAGATCGGTGATGGCGCCGGACAGATACGCTACGACCTCACCTCCGACATGCAACTGGATCTGCGCGGCTACCTGGTTTCATCGCGGACCGACTTCGACGGTTATGACACGCCTGACGGTGCATTTGGCGATGACGGCGAATACGGCAAGACGCAACAGGGTATCGGCTACGCCGGACTCAACTGGTGGTCCCCCGACCACGTGCTGACGAACCGGCTCTCGGTTCAGTACACCGGCTCCGAGACGCGCGAATACGATCCGAACGCGCCGGTAAACTACGGCTATCCCACGACGGAAACCTTTTACGGGTTCGGTCGCAACATTCGTGAGGAGTACCAGGGCACCTGGAAATTCTCCGATGCCGGACAGGTCGTCTACGGAGCGCAGAACGAGCATTCCACCATCGCCACCGTCAGTCCCTTCTCGCCCTTCATCGGCGCCGGAACGATCCTCAACAGCGGCTACGTGCAGGGCCAGTACGAGGTCCTGAAAGGACTCACGCTGACGGCCGGCGGCCGTTACGATCATCACAGTGTCTATGGCGGGCATGGTACCGGCCAGTTTGCCGCCGCATGGACTCTGCCGGACCAGACGACCGTGTTGCGGGCGAGCTTCGGGCAGGGATTCAAAGCGCCGTCCCTCTACCAGCTCTACAGCAATTACGGCAATCAGGCGCTGCAGCCCGAGACGGCGAACAGCTGGGACGCGGGCGTCGAGCACCATGCGCTGCAGAATCGCCTGGTCGTCACCGCCACTTACTTCGAGCGCAGCAGCCGCGATCTCATCAACTTCTTCGACTGCACCACTCCGAGCCCGCTGTGCGCGACCGAGCCTTTCGGCTATTACGCCAACATCGCGCGCTCGCAGGCGCACGGCATCGAGCTCGACGGCTCGCTCAAGGCGACTGAGCGGCTGTCGATCACGGCCAACTACACTCTGTCGGATACCGAGGACACCTCACCGGGATCGTCGACCTATGGAAATGAGCTGCCGCGCCGGCCGGCCGATTCCGGCAATGCCGACGTGACTTACGTATGGCCCTTCCGGCTGAGCACCGCTCTCGCCATGCGTTACTCCGGGCCGAGCTTCGACGATGCCGCGAACACGATCAGGCTCGGCGGCTACGTGCTGCTCGATATTCGGACCTCGTATCCCATCAGTGACCACCTGGAGATATATGCGCGGGTCGAGAACCTGACCGACCGCCACTACGAGGTCGCTTATCAGTACGGGACTCTCGGGCGCTCGGCGTATATCGGGGCACGGACCCGCTTCTGAGGCGAATGTGCAATCCCGACGGATGCTATGTAGAGTGAGGCCTGCGATGGCGCAATACCCTGCTGCAGGCTCACCATGGCGTACGACTACCGCAAGTTCTATATCGACGGTCGCTGGGTCGACCCCCTCGAGCCGAGGGAATTCCCGGTCATCAACCCGGCCACCGAGGCGTCCGGCGGTCTCATATCCCTAGGGTCGGCCAAGGACGTGGACCGGGCCGTGGCGGCGGCCCGCCGCGCCTTCGAGTCCTTCGCGCAGACCTCGCGGGACGAGCGGCGCGCGCTCATGCAGAAGATTCTCGCGGTCTACAAGAAGCGCTACCAGGATATCGCCAACGCCATCCGCGAGGAGATGGGCGCTCCGACCACCCTCGCCAAGGGGTCGCAGGCCGGTGTCGGCGTCGGGCACATTTCCGCGATGATCGATCTGCTCGAGACGTTCGAGTTCGAGGAGCGCCGCGGCTCGAGCCGCCTGGTCCTCGAGCCGGTCGGCGTCTGCGCCCTGATCACCCCGTGGAACTGGCCCATGAATCAGGTCGCGGCGAAGGTCGTCCCCGCGCTCGCCGCCGGCTGCACCATGGTGCTGAAGCCCTCGGAGTTCTCGCCCTTCAGCGCGGCAATCTGGGCCGAGGTCATGGATGAGGCGGGAGTGCCCGCCGGCGTGTTCAATCTCATCAACGGCACCGGCCCTGAAGTCGGCGCGGCGCTTGCCGCCCATCCCGATGTAGACATGGTCTCCTTCACCGGCTCGACCCGCGCCGGCACCGAGGTCGCGAAAATCGCGGCCGCGACGGTCAAGCGAGTGCACCAGGAGCTCGGCGGCAAATCGCCCAACATCCTGTTGGACGATGCCGACTTCGAGAAGGCCGTGAAGGTCAGCGTGCGGCACGTATTCGAGAATTCCGGCCAGTCCTGCAATGCGCCGACGCGCCTGCTGGTGCCGGCCGCGCGGCTGGCGGAGGTCGAGGCGCTCGCCAAGAGGACGGCGGAAGCGGTCGTCGTCGGTGATCCGGCTGCGGAGAGCACGGCGGTGGGACCCGTGGTGTCGAAGATCCAGTTCGACCGCGTCCAAGGCCACATCGCCCAGGGGATCAAGGAAGGTGCCAAGCTCGTCATCGGCGGCGAGGGACGGCCCGCGGGGCTGGCGAAGGGTTATTACGTCCGGCCGACGATTTTCTCCGAAGTACGCAACGACATGAGCGTCGCGCGCGAAGAGATCTTCGGGCCGGTGCTGGCCATCCTCCCCTACCGCGACGAGGAGGAAGCGATCCGCATCGCCAACGACACGCCTTATGGCCTGCAGGCGTACATCTGGTCGAAGGACCTGGCACGCGCCAACCGCATCGGCCGCAGGATCCGCGCCGGGCGGGTGACCATCAATGGCTCGCCCGGGGACATGAGCATTCCGTTCGGCGGCTTCAAGCGATCGGGCAATGGGCGCGAATGGGGCGAGTACGGCCTGCGCGACTTTCTCGAGGTCAAAGCCCTGCTCGGCGCCGAAGCGCAGGCGTAAACACCGATTGAATACGCCAACAGATAGCGGCGCCCTCGAGGCCGGGGTGAGCACCGAAACAGCCGCTCCCGCAGACAACGAGCTCAGCCGCACGCTTCGCCCGCGGCACGTCACCATGATCAGTCTCGGCGGCATCATCGGCGCCGGGCTTTTCGTCGGCAGCAGCGTCGCCATCGCCGCTACCGGGCCGATGGTGATCGTGACTTACGCACTCACGGGACTGATGGTCCTGATAGTGATGCGCTGCCTGGGCGAAATGGCGGTCTCCCGGCCCGACGTCAGGTCCTTCACCGAATTCTCGCGTGCAGGGCTCGGAGACTGGGCGGGCTTCACCGTCGGCTGGCTGTACTGGTATTTCTGGATCATCGTGATCCCCGTGGAGGCCATTGCCGGGGCCGTGATCCTGCAGCATTGGTTTCCCGCAGTGCCCAAAGTGGTCATCGGCACGGCGCTGATGGCGACAATGACCGCCGTCAACCTGATGTCGACCCGCTCGTACGCGGAATTCGAGTTCTGGTTCGCCTCGATCAAGGTCGCGGCCATCCTGGTGTTCATCGCGGCCTGCACCGCGGCGCTGTTTGGAATGTTCGGCCCGCACCAGAGCACGTTGCAGATGTGGAGCGCCCACGGAGGTCTCTTCCCCAAGGGGCCCTTCGCCATCGTCACGGCTGTCACCACCGTCTTCTTCTCGATGATGGGCTCCGAGATAGCGACCATTGCGGCAGTCGAATCGCCGGATCCCGCGCGCGCGGTTGCACGGATGGTGTCGTCGGTCGTCGGACGAATTCTCCTCTTCTACCTCGGGTCGATCGGGCTCATCATCTGCATCGTGCCATGGGATAAGGTGCCGCCGGGCGTGTCGCCTTTCGTCATCGCGCTCGACTCGATCAAGGTGCCGTACGCCGCCCAGATCATGCAGGGCATCATCCTGACGGCCGTGCTGTCGTGTCTGAACTCCTCTTTCTACGTCGCTTCCCGTGTTCTTTTCGTGCTTGCCGGGCGCGGCGATGCCCCGCGCGCACTGGTGCGGCTCAATCCGCGACGCGTGCCCGCACGCTCGGTCCTCCTCGGCAGCGTCGCCGGGTTCATCGGGATCCTTGCGCACGACCTCGCGCCCTCGTCGGTATTCGCCTTTCTGGTGAACGCATCCGGCGCGCTGATCGTCGTGATCTACGGGCTGACCTGCGCGGCGCAGATCAGACTGCGCTTGCAGCGCGAGCGCGCCGGCCTGGGACCGCCCGAGCTTCGGGTGTGGCTCTTTCCGTGGGCCAGTTATGCCGCTATCGCCGCAATGATCCTGGTGCTGGTCGCGATGGCTCTCGACAAGGACATGGCGAGCGAATTCTGGGCCAGTGCGATCTCCATCGCGGTGGCGTTCGCGGCTTACCTGTTATTCCGACGCCGCTAGCGTGTGGGATGCGAGCGTGCCGATGTGGCGGCGCCCTTTGCTGGCGTACCACCAGAGGCCCGCTCCGAGAATGACCGCGATATAGACGAACGCACCCCAGGTGTTGTACCAGGGAGCGCCGTAGACCGCCTCGCGCGGCCACGCCAGGTTGAGCGCCATCCCCGCGCCCCACAGCACCGCGACGATGTTGACGAACATTCCCCACCTGCCCATGGTGAAGTAGCCGGAGGCCGCGAGATCCGGCGGCGGCCACTGCCCCGCAAGGCGCTTCTTCAGCAGTGGAATGGTCACCAGCAGGTACGCCAGGTAGATCATGATGACCGCGATCGAGGTCAGCACCGTGAAGATCTTCGGCTGGCCGATGTTGAGGATCAGGATCAGCTCGGCGATCACGCCGATCACGACGGCCGGGACGATGGGCGTCTGAGTATGCGAATTCACCCGCGCGAGCTTCTCACCGAACGGCAGCGCATTGTCGCGCGCCATTGCGAAGGTCAAACGGATCGCCGCCGTATGCACCGCGAGTGAGCATACCGTCACCGCGACCACGATGCAGACCAGGAAGATTCTGCCGAGCGGTCCCCCCATCACTTGTTGAACTATGTACTGCAGGCCGCCGCTGCCGCTGCTGATCGCCGGATCATGCAGGTTGGGCGCCGCCATGATGGCGAACGCGAGAATTGCGCCGCCGATGACGAAGGAGGCCAGGATGGCCCGCAGAATGGCCCGTGGAGCGGTACGGCGGGGCTCCAGCGTTTCCTCGCCGAGCGAGCTGGCGGTATCGAATCCGTACATGACATATCCGGAAGCCAACGACGCCACCAGGAAATCGCTCATGTAGCCCCAGCTCTTGCCGGCACCGTAGCCGTGAGCGGAGAAGAAGACTTCGGGGCCCCGCTTGATGTTGACCGCGAGGAAAATCGCTATCAGGCAGGCGGCAATCAGCTCGATGAACACACCAGCGCTGTTGATCGTCGCCATGAGCCGCACGCCGAGCGCATTGACGACCGTAGTGAAAGCGATCAGCACCGAGCCGAGGATCACCGCGTTGGTCGCGAAATCGTAGGTGCCGCTGCCATTGCCGACGAGCTGGAACCCGCTCCACAGCCGCGGCAGGTTGAGTTGCAATGCCAGCACGACGGCGGACAGCGTGACGATCGACGCCGTGAGCATCAGCCAGCCCGAAGACCAGCCCACGAGCCGGCTGCCCAGGATCTTCGACCAGTTGTAGACCGAGCCGCAGATCGGGTATTTGGCCGCGAGCTCCATGAAGCAGAGCGCAACCGCCAGCTGACCGACGAGCACCATGGGCCAGGACCACAGGTAGGCCGGCCCGGCGGTGCCGAAGCCGAAGTAGAAGAGCTGGAAGGTGCCGGTGAGTATCGAGATGTAACTGACGCCGGCCGCGAAGCTGCCGAACGACCCGATGCTGCGGGCGAGCGACTGCTTGTAACCGAAGTGCTCCATGCCGCTGTCGGTGCCCACGGCGGTCTTATGCTGAGTCATTACCCGCCGATCCTACCTGTCGGGGACGTCCCCGGCCAGCATCGAAGCGCCGTGAGCGGTGACTCAGTCCGACATACCGGCCTTGATCGCCGGGCCAATTGATGCTGTCATCGCGGCCGAATGACCGCACCGCTCACGCGCTTCGGGTTTCTCACCCTGCGCCACTTCTCCATGATCGCTTTCACCAATGCGATCGAGCCGCTGCGCATGGCCAATTACCTCGCCCGGGAAGACATCTACCGCTGGTCGGTGCACTCCCTGGACGGTAATCCCGTGGAGGCGAGCAACGGCCTCGCCGTGGCGCCGACCTCCGGGATCGAGGGCTCGCCGCCGCTCGACATCCTGTTCGTGTGCGGCGGCGTCGATGTGCCGCATGCGGTCGATGAGGGCCTGGTGCGGCTGCTGCGCCGCCTCGCGCGCGAGCGCATGATCCTCGGAGCCCTGTGCACCGGCGCCTACGCGCTCGCCAAGGCCGGGCTCCTCGACGGCTACCGCTGCGCCATCCACTGGGAGAATCTCTGGGGCCTGCGCGAGACTTTCCCGCGCATCGTGTTCACTCCCGACCTCTTCGTGGCCGACCGCGACCGCTGCACCTGCACCGGCGGCATCGCGCCCCTCGACATGATCCTGCATCTCATCACCCCGCGGATCGGCAGGACGCTGGCCGCCGGGATCTCCGAGCAGTTCATCGTCGAGCGCATCCGCGACAGCAAGGATCGGCAGCGCATTCCAATCGCGGCCCGCCTCGGCGGCTGTCACCCGGCGATCACCCAGGCGGCGGCGCTGATGGAAGCCAACATCGAGGAACCGCTGACTCTCGAGGAGCTGGCGCGCATGACGGAAGTCTCGCAGCGTCAGCTGCAGCGGCTATTCCACCGGAGTCTCGGTCTCACCCCCGCGCAGTACTACGTGACTCTGCGCCTGGGGCGCGGTCGCGAGCTGCTGCAGCAGACCGCCATGCCGATCACGAGCATCGCCGTGGCCTGCGGCTTTCGCTCCCCGGCACATTTCAGCAAATCGTATCGCGCCACCTTCAGCCACCCTCCCAGCCAGGAGCGGCGGCCGCCCGCACCCACGTCTAAATGATCGTTCAATGACGGGCAACAGAGAGTCCGTTCGGAGCCACTTCTCTGATGTATTTTAAGTATATGTTTTATATACAGTTTTTACTGTAACCGAACTTATCCTTGCATCCCGCCAACACTTGGCGGAAGATAGGTTCAAGGATAGCGCCAGTCCGTTGAGTGGCTGTTCAATGCCGCACTCCTTGGGGTCTCTAAAGTCATCTCCACCGCCTGAGCGGGTCGTGCGCCCGCCGCTGCGCGTCGGGATCATTCTGGCCGAGCACTTCACGCTGTCGGCCTTCGCGGTGTTCATCGATCATCTGCGGCTGGCCGCCGACGAAGGCGACCGCAGCCGCCCGCTGAACGTGCAGTGGTCGATCATGTCGGGCCGGCGCGAGCCGGTCCGGGCGAGCTGTGGAGTGACACTGCAACCCACCAGCGCCCTGCTTCCCCCCGCCTCGCTCGACTATGTCGTGGTCGTCGGCGGCATCCTTCATGCCGGACCCCAGATCGACGAGGCGACCGGCCGGTATCTGCGCGAGGTCGGCGCGACCCGGACTCCGCTCATCGGAATCTGTACCGGCAGCTTCGTTCTCTGCCGCGCCGGGCTGATGGAAGGCCGGCGCTCGTGCGTCAACTGGTACCACTATCAGGACTTTCGCGAGGCGTTCCCCGGCCATGACGTCGTCGCCGACCGCCTCTTCGTCTCCGACGGACCGCGGATCACCTGCGCCGGCGGCGCCGGCAGCGCCGCGCTGGCGACACATCTGATCGAGCAGCACCTCGGCCGGGCGCAGGCGCAGAAGGCGACGCAGGTGCTGCTCTTCGACCGGCCGCGCCAGGGGAGCGACGCGCAACCGCATCCGCCGCTGTCGGAGGGCATCAGCGAGCCGCGGGTGCGCCGCGCGTTGCTGCTGATGGAGCAGAACCTGACACGGCCCATCTCGATCGTCGCCATTGCCGGGGAGCTGGGCGTCTCGACACGCCAGCTCGAGCGGCTGTGCCGGGACAATGTCAAGATGGGGCCGGCGTCGCTCTATCGCCAGCTGCGCATGCGCTATGCGAGTTGGCTGATCCAGAACACCGACCGCTCCATGACCGACATCGCCATCGAGACCGGATTCGCCGATTGCGCCCATTTCTCGCGGCAGTTCAAGGACGCTTACGGGATATCGCCTTCGACTCACCGTCTACAGCCCAATCGCACCGCCAACTCCGACGCTGCGCGCTCGCGAGTGTTCGACTGAGTTTCCTCCGCCCGCGACGAGCCCGCGCACGGGCACGCCGTTGGCGGCTACATAACATGATGATGGCGCATCCGTTCAATCCCGCGCCGAGGTCGTCGGCTCTAATCGACGAAAGCAGGAGGGTCAAGCATGAAATCGAGTGTTCCCTACGCCGTCGCCGCGATTCTGGCCGGCGCAGCCTTCCAGGCGTTCGCCGCGCCCCCCGCCACCGACCCGCCGCCTGCTGATGCGACGGGCACCGCGACCGCCAACGCCGCGCCCCCTGCTGCCGCGGCCGCGACTCCGGACACGAACCAGCTCGCCACCATCATCGTCACCGCCCAGCGGCGCACCGAGAACATCCAGGACGTGCCGATCTCGATGCAGGCGCTCACCGGGCAGACCATGCGGCAACTCAACATCCAGACGTTCGACGACTACGTGAAGTACCTGCCGAACGTCACCGCCGCAAACAATGGCCCGGGCCAGAACGAGATCTTCATGCGCGGTGTCAGCGCGGGGTCGCAGGCCAGCCAGGGCAGCGGCTCGACCGGCCTGTGGCCGAACGTCGCCGTTTACCTGGACGATCAGTCCGTGCAGCTGCCGAATCGCAACCTCGACGTATATGCCGCCGACCTGGAGCGCATCGAGGTCCTGGAAGGGCCGCAGGGAACCCTCTTCGGCGCCGGCGCCCAGGCAGGCGTAATCCGCTACATCACCAACAAGCCGCAGCTCGACGTCACCTCCGGAAGCGTCGATGCCGGGTATGGAACGACCGCCCACGGCGACAACAACTCGGACGTGACCGCGGTTTTGAACCTGCCGATAATCGACGGCCACATGGCGGTGCGTGGGGTGATCTACGACGCGCGGCGCGGCGGCTACATCGACAATGTGCCGGCCACTTTCGCACGCTCGGACTCCGATGTCGGCATCCACTATGCCGGATACCCGGCGGTGAGCGGGCAGTGCCCGGACGGCGGGGTGAACAGCGGCTACTGTGTTCCGCCCGGCAGCCCGACCGTCAACAACTCCAGGATAACGGGAAGCGCCATCAACCCGGTCGAGTACCAGGGCGTGCGCGTCGAGGCGCTCTACAAGCTCAACGACAACTGGGACTTTCTGCTCAGCCAGTCCTACCAGGACCTCAGCTCGCAGGGCGTCTTCTACCAGCAGCCGAACGCCTCCGACGGCACCGCGCTGTCGCCCCTCGAGGTGACGTTGTTCAACAACGCCTATGACAAGGACAGATTCGAGAATACCTCCTGGACGGTGCACGGCAAGATCAGCAGCCTGGACTTCGTCTACACCGGCGGCTATCTCGATCGCAATGTCGAGCAGGCCGGCGATTACACCAATTACGCCCGCGGCGTCTACGCCGACTACTATCAGTGCTACGGACCCAACTCCGCGGCGAACGCACTGGCGCCGACCTGCTTCTCGCCGAGCGCCACCTGGCGCTCGGCGGAGCGCAACGTGCACGAGCAGCATGAAATGCGCCTCAGCACGCCGGACAGCTGGCGCCTGCGCGGGATCGTCGGCCTCTATTACGAGGACAATGCGCTCTACGACCAGACAGGCTGGCAGTACAAGTCGGTTCCGCCGTGCACCTCGAACGGCGCGCCGGGAACTGCCGGCAACACCGGGTGCTTGTCGGACGTCGGCACCTTTTCCGGGACCATCGTGCAGAATCCCGGAGTGCAGAGCGACAACACGTCGTTCTACCAGGATCAGCTGCGCCAGACCCGGCAGATCGCCGAGTACTTCTCCACCAGTTACGACCTCGTGCCGCACGTGCTCACCCTGACGGGAGGCATGCGCCATTTCATGTTCCTCAACGCGGAGGCCGGCAGCGTCCTCTCGAGCTTCGGCTGCTTCGAGGCGGGCACGCCGCCCGGCGGCTGCCAGTCGGGCTCGAGCACCGACCTCAACGCCAAAGACCTCAAGGACACCGAGACCGGCAACAAGGTACGCGCCAACCTCACGTGGCACATCAGGCAGGACCTGATGGTGTACTACACGTTCTCACAGGGCTTCCGTCCCGGAGGCTTCAACCAGAACGGCGGCGCGGCGCATGGCACCGGGCCGGACGGCGTGGCGCAGTACCTGGTGCCCGGCTCCTACGGCTCCGACAACCTGACGAACAACGAGATCGGATGGAAGACGGAGCTGCTCGACAACCGGCTGCAGTGGAACGGCGCCGTGTACTACGACAACTGGAGCAACGTGCAGATCGAATTCTTCAACCCGGGTGTCGTCGGTAACATCTTCTACGATACCAACGGCCAGGACTTCCTCATCAAGGGTATCGAGACCTCGTTCGTGGCGCGCCTCATGGCCGGACTGACGCTGCAAGGCGCGGCGGACTGGAACAAGAGCGCCCAGACCAACTCCCCGGCTCTCATCGACAACAATCTGGCCAGCGCGGGCTACGGCAAGCCGATCAGCCAGGTCTGCGCCGGCAGCACGTGCAGCTCGGTCGGCAACCCCTTCGGCCCGATCGGCGCCCCGAGCGCCAACGCGCCGCCCATGCAGTTCAGCCTGCGCGCGCGCTACGACTGGCTGATGGGCGATTACGTTCCCTACCTCCAGATCGGCATCAGGCACACCGACATCTCGTTCTCGCAGGCCGGCGCGAATCCTGAGATCGGCGTCGGGGGCTCGGTCACCACCTCGCGCGGACGCTTCGAGAATCCCGCCTACACGACTCTCGATGCCGCGATCGGCGTCTCCAAGGGCGACTGGCACCTGGACCTGCACGGCGAGAACCTCACCAATTCCAACGCCAGCACGTTCACCAGCACCGACCAGTTCATCATTGAGCAGACCCCGCTGCGGCCGCGGGTCATCGAGCTGTCGTTCGGCTACAGCTTCCAGTAGGCCGGGCGGGCTCCGCGGGGAGCCATGATCGAGCGTGAGGTCCAGCGGATTCGCGAGCTGCTGCGGCTGCGGCAGCTCGCGCCTGCCCTGCAGGCGGCGGATGCGCTGTTGCTCACGGTCCCGGAGAATCGTGACGTCCTCTATCTGCGTGCCGTGGCGCAGCGCCTCGCGGGTGACATCCCCGCGGCTCTCGCCACGCTCATCGAGCTGGAGCGCCTGCACCCGCGCTTCAGCGGCCTGTACCAGGAGCGCGGGCACTGCCACGTGGCGCTCAGGCAGGCGCCCGAAGCGATCCGATGCTTTCTGCGCGCAGTCAACATCAATCCCGCGCTGCCGGCGAGCTGGCGCCTCCTCGAGAGCCTCTACCGGATGGCGGGACAGGATCATGAGGCTGCCCAGGCGGCGGAGCACGTCGCCACGCTGCGGCAGTTACCTTCCGAGGTAGTCACGGCGACCGCCCTCTTCTCCGACGGCGAGCTCGCACCCGCCGAGCAACTCATCCGCACTTACCTGCAGGCGCACCGTGATCACATCGAGGCGATGCGCCTGCTCGCCCGCATCGGCATGGAGCGCGAGGTGCTCGACGATGCGCAGCTGCTGTTCGAGAGGGTCCTCGAGCTGGCGCCGGATTATCATCTCGCGCGTTTCGAGTACGCGCAGGTCCTGACCAGGCGCCACCTGTATCTCGAGGCGCACCGACAGGTCGCGCGGCTGCTCGGCGTGGAGCCCGAGAACCGCAACTATCGTACGCTCCACGCGCTGACCCTCGTGGGACTGGGGCAGCACGAGCAGGCCCTGGCGCTCTACCGTGAGCTCCTCGTCGGCGCGGCGCAGCCGGCGGAGTTGCATCTTTCGATCGCGCACTCGTTGAAGACCCTGGGCTCCGCTGCGGCGGCTATAGCGCAGTACCGGGCAGCTGTAGACTCCCGCCCCGGGTATGGCGAGGCGTACTGGAGCCTGGCGAACCTCAAGACTTATCGCTTCACTGCCGAGGAAATCGACCGCATGCGTGCCGCGGAGGCACTGCCGGCGACCCGGACCGCCGACCATTACCACCTGTGCTTCGCGCTCGGCAAGGCATTCGAGGATCAGGGAGAATTCGAGCGCTCTTTCGATTACTACAGCCGCGGCAATGCGCTCAAGCGCGCCGCGAGCGGCTACCAGCCGGAAAAGCTCGAGGCGAGCGCGCGGCTGCTGCGAGAGGTCTGCACCCGGGCGCTGTTCGCCCGGCACGCCGGCGGCGGCTCACCGGCGCCGGACCCGATCTTCATCGTGGGCCTGCCTCGCTCCGGCTCCACGCTCATCGAGCAGATCCTGGCCTCGCACTCTGCCGTCGAGGGAACCCAGGAGCTGGCGGATGTGCCGCGCCTCGTCGCTGCCCTGCAGGGCTATGAGGCGCTGGACCGCATGACCGCGGAGGACTTCCGCCGGCTCGGGGAGCAGTACCTGCGCGATACCCGCGCCTATCGCGCCGCCGGACGGCCGCGCTTCATCGACAAGATGCCGAACAACTTCCGGCACATCGGGCTCATCCACCTGATCCTGCCCAACGCCACCATCATCGACGTGCGGCGGGAGCCGATGGCCTGCTGCTTCAGCAACTTCAAGCAGCTCTTCGCGCACGGGCAAACATTCACCTACGGGCTCGGGGACATCGGCAGGTATTACCGCACCTATCTCGAGCTCATGAATCACTGGAACGAGGTGCTCCCCGGACGGGTGCTGCGCATTCACTACGAGGACGTGGTGGGCGACCTCGAGGGAAGCGTGCGGCGGCTGCTGGGCCATTGCGGGCTCGAGCTCGAGCCCGCATGCCTCGAGTTCCACCAGACCGAGCGCAGCGTGAGAACGGCGAGCTCGGAGCAGGTGCGCCAGCCGATCTATCGTGATGGGCTCGAGCAGTGGCGGCACTACGAGCGCTGGCTCGGGCCGCTGCGCGAGGCGCTCGGGGACGCGGTGGACGGCTACCGCTGTGAGCTTTCCCAGTTCGGAGCGACGTAGAAGGGAGCGTCTTCGGGGGGCAATGGCGACTTGCCGCGGATGTGGTCGGCTGCCTTTTCCGCCAGCATGAGAGTCGGAGCGTTGAGATTGCCGGTGGTGATCGACGGCATGATCGAAGAGTCGACCACCCGCAATCCCTCCAACCCGATCACCCGTGCCTCAGGATCGACCACCGCACGCGGGTCGTCCGCGCGCCCCATCCTGCACGAGCACGAAGGGTGATAGGCGCTCTCGACGTGCCCGCGAACGAACTCGTCGATCTGCTCGTCGCTCTGCACGGCCGTGCCGGGCTGGATCTCGCGGCCCCGGTAGGGCGTGAACGCCGGCTGCGCGAAGATCTCGCGGGTGAGGCGCACGCAGGCGCGCATCTCCTGCCAGTCCTCCGCCTGCGACAGGTAGTTGAAGAACACCTTGGGCTTCTCGTCCGGATCGGCCGAAGCAAGCCGCACCCAGCCTCTGCTCTGCGAGCGCATCGGCCCGACATGGGCCTGGAAGCCGTGCTCCGTCGCCAGCGAGGAGCCGTCGTAGCTCACGGCCATGGGCAGGAAGTGATATTGGATGTTCGGGTAGCGGATACCGGCGCGGCTGCGGATGAAGCCGCCGCTCTCGAAGTGATTGCTCGCCCCGAGCCCGTCCTTGGTGAGCAGCCAGCGCATGCCGATGAGTGCTTTGTGAAACGGATCCATCTGCGAGTAGAGCGTGACGGGCTGCGTGCACGCCACCTGGAAATAGAACTCCAGGTGATCCTGCAGGTTCTCGCCGACGCCCGCCAGATCGTGGACGACCGGGATGCCGAGTTGCGACAGCTCCCGCGCCGGCCCGACGCCCGAGAGCTTGAGGAGCTTCGGTGATTGAATGGATCCCGCGCTCACGATCACTTCGCGGCGTGCCCGCGCAACGTGCTCCTCGCTCCCGCGCCGGTATGCCACCCCGACCGCGCGGCGCCCCTCGAAGAGAACCCGCGTGGCGAGCGCATGAGTGCGCACTGCGAGGCTCGGCCGGCGCATCGCCGGCCGGAGATAGGCATTCGCGGCGCTCGCACGGCGCCCCTGGCCCACTGTCATGTCCATGCGGCCGAAGCCTTCCTGTTGGAAGCCGTTCATATCCTGGGTGGACGGATAGCCCGCCTGGGGACCGGCCTCGAGCCAGACCTGATTCAGCGGGTTGTCGAGCGGCCCGTAGCGGGTGTCCACCTTGCCCGCCCCGCCGCGATAGGCGTCCCCTCCTCCGTCGCGCCGCTCCGTGCGCTTGAAATAGGGCAACACGTCGCGGTAGGCCCAGCCGCTCGCGCCCTCCGCCGCCCAGCGCTCGAAATCGAGCGGATTGCCCCTGACATAGACCATGCCGTTGATGGAGGATGATCCGCCCAGCACCTTGCCGCGCGGCGTGTGGAGGCTGCGGCCGCCGAGATTCGGCTCGGGCTCGGTGTGGAAGAACCAGTTGTAGCGCGGCATGTTCATCGGAATCGACAGCGCCGCGGGCATCTGGATGAAGAGCGATCGATCCGAGCCGCCGTACTCCAGCAGCAGCACGGAATGCTCGCCGCTCTCGGTCAGCCGGTCGGCCAGCACGCACCCCGCGGAGCCGGCGCCGACGATCACATAGTCGAAGGTTTCCCGGGCCATGCTCAATACGGCGCCTCCACACGGCCCATGGCGACGTAGACGCTCTTCAGCTGCGTATAGTGCTCGATCGCGGCCCGGCCGTTCTCGCGGCCGAGCCCGGAGAGCTTCACACCGCCGAACGGCAGCTCGATTGGCGTGACGTTGTAATGATTGATCCAGCAGGTGCCGGCCTGCAGGCGGGCGATGACGCGGTGCGCCCGTGTCAGATCGTTGGTGAAGACGCCCGCGGCCAGACCGAACTCGGTCGCATTGGCGCGCGCGGTCACCTCCTCCTCGTCCTCGAACTCGAGGACCGACATGACCGGTCCGAAAATCTCCTCGCAGACGATCGCCATGTCGTCATGGCACTCGTCGAAAACCGTCGGCGCGACGAAGAAGCCGTTCGCGAGGTCACCGATCGTGACCCGGTGACCGCCGGTGACCAGCCGCGCGCCCTCGGCCTTGCCGCGAGCGATATAGCCCAGCACCTTGGCCATGTGATCCTCCGAGATCAACGCTCCGACCTGCGTCGCCGGATCGAGCGGGTCGCCGATGCGCATGGCGTTCACCCGCGCCGCGAGGCGCTCGAGGAAGGCCGCGCGGACGGCGCGATGGACGAATACGCGGGTGCCGTTCGAGCAGACTTCGCCGGCCGAATAGAAGTTGCCGAGCAGCGCGCCGCCGACGGCATCGTCGAGCGAGGCGTCCTCGAAGATGATGAGCGGCGACTTGCCTCCCAGCTCGAGCGTCACCTGCTTGAGCGTGGCGGCCGCATCCGCCATCACGGCTTTGCCCGTGCCGACCTCGCCGGTCAGGGAGACCTTGCGGATCTGCGGGTGCGCGGTGAGCAGCCGCCCGGTGTCCGCCATGCCCTGCACGACCTGAAACACGCCGTCCGGCAAACCCGCTTCGGCGAAAACCTCACGCAGCTTCATGGCCGTGAGCGGTGTCAGCTCGGCCGGCTTGAAGATCATGGCGTTGCCGCAGGCGAGCGCCGGCGCCGCTTTCCAACAGGCGATCTGCAGCGGATAGTTCCAGGCGCCGATCCCGGCGACGACGCCGAGCGGCTCGCGCCGCGTGTAGCCGAAGGCCTGCGGCCCGAGGTCCAGGTGCTCGCCCGCGATGCTCGCGGCGAGGCCCGCATAGTATTCGAGACAGTCGGCGCCGGAGAGCACATCCACCGCGCTCGTCTCCTGGATCGGCTTGCCGGTGTCGCGCGTCTCGAGCTCCGCCAGCTCGGCGTTACGGGCCCGCAGTATGTCCGCGGCCCGGCGCAGGATGCGGCCGCGTGCGGCACCCGGCAGGCTCGCCCATTCCTTCTGCGCCGCCGACGCTCTGGTGACGGCCGCCGCGACCTCCGCGGGACCGTCAACCGCTATCTCGGCCAACACCTCGCCGGTCGCGGGGTTGATGGTCTTGAAGGATCCCGGGCTTGCGCGGCTCGCCCGCGCGGTCGTCGGGCCGGCCCGGGGAGCCGTCGACGGCAGTTGCTCCTCGTCGGTCAGCGCAGGTTTCTTCAACCTGCTATCGACGAAGGCCGTGAGCAGCGCACGCGCGCTCTCGCTGTCAGCTTCCTGCCAGCGTGACAGCGCCGCGCGCAGCCAGACCCCGTCAATCATGGCGGCAATCATCGCGGCGAGGCTGCGCGCCTCATCGGCCGGCAACAGACGCCTCAGTGCATGCCGCAGATTCGACAGCATGCGGCCCTGGTACACCGTCTGTACGCGCCTCAGACCCTTGACGTGCAGGACCTGTCCCCAGAAAGCGAGCCATGCCGTCCCGGTCCGCTGATCGAATTCCTCGGGCGCGAGGTTAGCGTCGATGACCGCCTGCACTCTGCCGCGCGGCGTGCGGGCGAGCCTGACCCGCTCCCGCATGCGCTCCCCGATGCGCCGTGCCAGTGTGCGGAAAGTGGCTTCGAGCAATCCGTCCTTGTCATCGAAGTAGTGCGCGACCAGGCCCGGGGAGACGCCGGCCCGCTGCGCGATCTGCGCCAGGGTGCTGCCGACGTACCCGACCTCGGCCAGGCTGTCGATCGTGACCTCGATGAGCTGTTGCCGGCGCGCCTCTTCGTCGCGCGTGCCCGTGCCATCCGGCGGATCGTTCCGGCGAGAGCTTGATTGTCTGTTCAACTCAGTGCTCCGGAAAACCCTGGTCAAAGCCAGCGATTGAACAGGCGTTCAAGTTAGTGGGATCATGAAGTGGCCGCGGCGCGCCGTCAAGCCCCGGGCCGCAGCACGACGCGCGGTCGCGACGAGGCGTGCGGCCGTGTCGCTTTCGTTCAAGAAGCAGGCGCCCACATGCTCGTAGCGGTCGGCCGCGCCCGGCATGATTTGCCGCCGACTCACACATTCTGCCAACGGATCAGACGATGCAGCGCTTCTCCGGCTTCTCGCTCCTCAGGCGAGGCCTGTCCGGTCACCGCGACTGGCAGCCGCAGTGGCGCAAGGCGGAGCCGAAGCCGGCCTACGATGCCGTCATCGTCGGCGGTGGCGGACACGGACTCGGCGCCGCCTACTACCTGGCCAAGGAGCACGGCCTGACGAACGTGGCCGTCCTCGAGAAAGGCTGGATCGGGGGCGGCAACACCGGGCGCAACACCACCATCATCCGCTCCAACTACCTGCGTGACGAGAGCGCCGCCCTCTATGACCACGCCCTGAAGATGTGGGAGGGCCTCTCCCAGGACCTCAACTATAACGTCATGTTCTCCCAGCGCGGCGTCATGATGCTCGCGCACACCGTGCATGACACCCAGGTCTTCAAGCGGCACGTGCACGCCAACCGCGCCAACGGGGTGGACAACGAATGGCTGACACCGGAAGAAGCCCGGGCCATCTGCCCGTTGCTGCAGACTGACGATATCCGCTATCCCGTGCTCGGCGCCGCTTTCCAGAGGCGGGGCGGCACGGCGAGGCATGACGCGGTCGCATGGGGCTATGCACGCGCCGCCGATGCGCTCGGCGTCGACATCATCGAGAATTGCGAGGTCACCGGGATCCGTCGCGACGCGCGCGGCGCGGTGCAGGCCGTCGAGACGACCCGTGGGCTCATTCAGGCGCGCAAGGTCGGCGTCTCCGCGGCGGGCCACTCGAGCGTGATTTTGAGAATGGCGGGAGTGCAACTGCCGCTCGAGAGCTACCCGCTGCAGGCGCTGGTCTCCGAGCCGGTCAAGCCGATCTTTCCCTGCGTGGTCATGTCCAACACCATCCACGCCTACATCAGCCAGTCCGACAAGGGCGAGCTGGTGATCGGCGCCGGCACCGATGCCTACACTTCATATACCCAGCGCGGCGGACTGCACATCGCCAGCCACGCGCTCGAGGCCGTCTGCGAGCTCTTCCCCATGTTCCGCCGGATGCGAATGCTGCGGAACTGGGGCGGCATCGTCGATGTCAGTCCCGACCGCTCGCCCATCATCGCCAGGACGCCCGTGCCGGGGCTCTATGTCAACTGCGGCTGGGGGACGGGAGGATTCAAGGCGACGCCGGGATCCGCACATCTCTTTGCCTGGACGATCGCCCACGACAGCCCACACCCCATCAACGCCCCGTTCACGATCGAGCGCTTCAGCGAAGGGCGGCTCATCGACGAGGCGGCGGCCGCCGCGGTAGCGCATTGAGAGATCGAGCCCCATGTTGCTGATCGATTGTCCCTACTGCGGCGTGCGCCCCGAGCTCGAGTTCGTCTACGGCGGGCAGGCCCATGTCGCGCGGCCGAGCAATCCCGCCGCGTGCAGCGATGCGCAATGGGCCGATTTCCTCTACTGGCGCGAGAACGGCAAGGGAGTCCACGCCGAGCGCTGGCGCCACACCCACGGGTGTGGACGGTTCTTCAACGCGTTGCGCGACACCACCAACGACCACTTCATCGCCACCTATCGGGTGGGCGAGGCGCGCCCATGAGCAGCGAGCTGCGCGCGGCGGGTGGCAGAAGCGTCGACCGCAGCCATCCGCTCCATTTCAGATTCGACGACCGGGACTACACCGGGTTCGCTGGCGATACGCTCGCCTCGGCCCTCCTTGCCAACGGCGTGCACCTGCTCGGGCGCTCCTTCAAGTACCACCGGCCGCGAGGCGTCCTCGGCGCCGGCTCGGAGGAGCCGAATGCGCTCGTCACGGTACGCCGGGACTCCGCCCGGCTGACACCCAACCTGCGTGCCACACAGGTCGAGCTCTATGAAGGACTCGAGGCGCACAGCCAGAACCGCTGGCCGAGCCTGCAGCTCGATTTCGGCGCGGTGAGCGGTCTGCTGTCGCCTTTCATCCCCGCGGGGTTCTACTACAAGACATTCATGTGGCCGCGGGAAGCGTGGCAGCGGCTCTACGAGCCGAAGATCCGCGCCGCCGCGGGCCTCGGCCGCGCTCCCGAGCAGCCGGACCCTGACACGTATACAAGTCGGTTCGCGCACTGCGATGTGCTGGTGGTCGGCGCAGGGCCGGCGGGACTCGCGGCCGCGGCGGCCGCCGCTGCCAGCGGTGCTCGAGTCATTCTGTGCGATGAGCAGCCCGAGCCTGGCGGATCGCTGTTGTCCGAGCCCACTGCCCATTCCGACGCCGTGATCGCGGGTGAGCCGGCGGATCGCTGGCTGGCAAGCGCGCTGCAGACGCTTGCGGCGCACCCCCGCGTTACGGTGCTGACGCGCACGACCGCTTTCGGTTACTTCCCGCACAATCTGCTCGGGCTCAATCAGCGTCTGAGCGATCATCTGGATCGGCCCGATCACAGCCAGCCCCGTGAGCGGCAATGGCACGTTCGGGCCAGGGAAGTCGTGCTCGCGACCGGCGCAATCGAGCGCCCGCTGGTATTCCCCGGCAACGACCGGCCGGGAATCCTGCTGGCATCAGCGGCCCGGACCTATCTCAATCGATACGGCGTACTCTCGGGCTCACGCGTGGTGCTGGTGACCGCATGCGATGCGGCGTATCAGGCTGCTCTCGACCTGCATCGGGCCGGCGCGTCGATAAAGGCCATCATCGATGTACGCAGCGGCTCCGCCGACGGCGCATTGCACGAAGCCGCACGGCAAGCCGGCCTGCCCATAGAGACGCAAAGCACTGTAATAGGTACCTCCGGGCGGCTTCGCGTCCGCGCGGTACGCGTCCAGAGGGTGGATTCATCCGGGCATCCAACCGGTCCGGTGCGGCGCATCCGCTGCGATCTGGTCCTGATGTCAGGCGGTCTCACCCCGAGCGTGCACCTCTTCTCGCAGTCGCGCGGCAAGGTGGCTTGGGACGAGAGTCTGAGCGCTTTCCTGCCCACCCAAGCCGCCGAGCGGGTCCGCTCGGCAGGAGCATGCCGCGGGGTCTTCTCGCTCAACGCGGCGGTCCGGGACGGCACGCATGCCGGGCTCTCTGCGGCGCAGAGCGCCGGCCTCTCTGCCGGGGACGACATGCCGGAACTGCCGGCTCCCGAGAGCTCTGCCGCGGGGATTCTTGGCGCTCTCCCCCAGCCGCTCGGTCTCGATGCGGACAAGGCCTTCGTGGACTGGCAGAACGACGTCACGACACGCGATCTCGCCCTCGCCGCGCGCGAAGGCTTCCGCTCGATCGAACACGTCAAGCGCTATACCACGACCGGAATGGCTACCGATCAGGGCAAGACGTCCAACATCAACGCGCTCGCGATCGTCGCCGGCGAGCTCGACAAACCGGTGCCTCAGGTCGGCCTCACGACCTTTCGCATGCCCTACACGCCGGTGACCTTCGGCAGCTTTGCCGGCTTCGCGCGTGGCGAGCTGTTCGATCCGGTGCGGAATACGCCGATGCACGACTGGGCCGCGCGCAACGACGCGGTGTTCGAAAACGTTGGCCTGTGGAAGCGCGCACGCTACTTCCCCCATCCCGGCGAGAACATGCATGCCGCCGTCGAGCGTGAATGCCTCGCGGTACGCGAGCGTTGCGGGATTTTCGATGGCTCCACGCTCGGCAAGATCGAGGTGGTAGGAAAAGATGCCGCGACGTTCATGAACCGCTTGTACGTCAACGCCTGGAGTGGCCTCGCCGTCGGGCGCTGCCGCTACGGCATTCTGCTGCGGGACGACGGTTTCATCTATGACGATGGAGTCGTGGCCCGCACGGCTGACGACCGGTTTCATGTCACGACGACTACAGGCGGCGCCGCCGGCGTTCTCGCGCTGATGGAAGACTATCGTCAGACGGAGTGGCCCGATCTCAACGTATGGCTCACCTCGACCACTGAGCAGTGGGCCGTGATCGCAGTACAGGGCCCGAGCGCCCGCCAGGTACTGGCGCCCCTGGTGGAAGGCATCGACCTCTCTGCTGCCGCCATGCCGCATATGAGCGTTGCGCGCGGACGCATCTGCGGCGTCCCCATGCTCCTCATGCGCGTCAGCTTTACCGGGGAGCTGGGATTCGAAGTCAACGTGCCCGCCGATTTCGGACTCGCGATCTGGCAGGCCATACATGGTGCCGGCCAGAAGCACGGCATCACCCCATACGGTACCGAGACGATGCACGTGCTGCGGGCCGAGAAGGGTTACATCATAGTGGGCCAGGACACCGATGGCACCGTGACCCCGGATGACGCCGGTCTCTCGTGGGCCATCGGGAAGAGCAAACCCGACTTCGTCGGCAAGCGCGCACTGCAGCGCCCTGCAATGATTTCCCCGTACCGAAAGCAGCTCGTCGGACTTCTGACACGCGATCCGGAACACGTTCTCGAAGAAGGTGCGCAGATCATGCCGGGCAGGCAGCGCACCGCTCCCCTGGCCGCCATTGGTCACGTGACTTCCTCTTACCACAGCGCCAGTCTCGGGCGATCGATAGCGCTCGCCCTGCTGACCGGCGGCCGTTCACGGCTGGGTGAGGCCCTCTACGTGGCCATGCCGGAGGGAGACGTCCCCGTACAGGTTGCCTCGCCGGTCTTCTATGACCCACAGGGGAGCCGCCTCAATGGCTGATCTGTCCGGTGCGCGGCAGCGGCAGATCGTGGCTTCGAGCCCCTATCTGCGACAGTTGCCTGCCGCTTCGCGGCTGGTGCTGCGCGGCGCCTCCGAAGTGTTGGCTGCCGCGGCAGATGCGCTGGGTCTTCCCCACAGCGAGACTCCCTGCCGCGCGTCAAACAATGACGCCTGCTCCTTACTGTGGTTGGGACCGGACGAGCGGCTATTGCTCGGCGCCGCGGATGCGGCAGCGGAAATGAGTGACAGGTTGCAACAGGCGCTGGCAGGAATGCCGCATTCCGTGGTCGAGATCAGTCACGCGCTGGTCGGACTCGAGGTGAGCGGACCCCGAGCGGCCGCCGCTCTCAACATCGGCTGCCCCCTGGACCTGGACCCGGCTTCATTCCCGGTCGACATGTGCACCCGCACCGTTTTCGCCAAGGCCCAGATTGTCCTGTGGCGCACGGCCACCGACAGTTTCCGCGTGGAAACGGCACGGTCCTTCGCCCCCTACGTAACGAAAGTCCTGGCTCTGGCAGAGCACGAGTAGCGCCCTCGCATTCTCAATGCGGATACCTTTCAAGCGCTCGTCGAGACCTGGAGGTATGGGGGCACTAAAACTTTCGGGTCGGTGGAGGTTGGTTCAATTCGGAGAAAGTGGTAGTACTATTACCACTTTCTCCGAATTGACCACAGTTACGATGAAGGCTTATGGCACCGCCCCCCTCATCTCCGACCTTCTTCAGCGCCACCCCGGTGTTCGGGCGTGTCGAATTCGCCAAGGCATTTGGCCGGCGCCCAGGTGATCGGGCAGTCACGGATCTGCTGAAGTACCACCTCCGCGTCGGCAACATCCGCCGGATCGAGCGTGGTGTGTTTGCGTCCGTTTCGAAGGATGCTCGCCCGGGGGCGGGTTCCGTGGATCGGTTCCTAGCCGCATCCCGGATGCGCACCGGAGCCGTCATCGCCTACCGGTCAGCGCTCGAGTTGCACGGCTGCGCAGTTGCGCCATCGAACGAAGTCCAGCTCATCGCCAGCGGCGAGCCGGGTCTCATCGAGACGGCGGACTTCGCTTGCCGCTTCATCTGTCGCCCACGCCATCATTCGTCACGCGCTGACGTGACCACAGTCGATCGCCAAAGTCTCCCCGTCAGCGTGACGACGTTCGAACGAACGCTGATGGACCTGTTCGACCGGTACGATCTGGTGGGCGGAGCCGAAGACTTGTTCCGATGCCTGGATGTCGTCGTAGAGCGGGAAGTGTCTTTCGAGATAGAAGCCGTAGTCGACTTCGCGAGGCGGCTGGGTAACGCAACGGCCGCAGGCGCGCTCGGCTATTGGCTGGATCGTGAACAGCATCGGCTCGGCGTGACAGAGACGGCGCTCGAGGACTTGCGATCGCTCGCTCCCCGCCACGCCCGCTATGCCCTGGGTGCAACGCCCGGTCAGGGCCGTGCCGCAACCGGCTGGAACGTCATTCTTCCGACTGAAATCGTCGTGCGGTACTTCGACGACTGATTCAGCGCCTGGTCAGGACTTCGGCCGCCCGTTGCTGGGATCGTAAAGCGCCCGTTGCCCCACACCCGCCACACGCACGGGATACTGCTCGCCGAAATACTCCATGAGGAGCGCCCGCCCCTCCTGCGCGTAATGCTCGGGAAGGTAACCGAGGGCGATATTCTTTCCGACTGACGGACCATACGCGATGCTGGTCGTGGACGAGCGCCGTCCGATACCGTCGATCAGCACCTCGCGGCTGTCCGGATCCAGGATGGGCCATTGACCCACCGGATACCGGGCCACCCCGTTGCCGTCGACGTTACCTTCCATGGTAAGGGTACACAGGTAGGCGGTCTGACGCGGCCGCTCCCGCTGGGCGACGTAAGCGCCCTTGCCGTGAAAGTCATCGCCCTTGACCTTGGCGCGTGCGAGCCCCGCCTCGTACAGGTTGTACTCCGTAAGCAGGTCTGCGTTCTGCAGCCGCAGACTCTTCTCCATCCGCCGCGTGTTGGCGTAGGTTTCGATGCCAACCGGTACGACGCCCTGCTCATAGAGCAGATCCCATAACGCCAGACCATAGCTCGGTGACACGTAGAGCTCCCATCCCTGCTCGCCCACGTACGAAATGCGGAACGCCCACACCGGCAGCCCACGCACCCGTATCAACCGTGCCGTCGCGAACGGAAACCGCTCGTGTGTCAGCCCCTCCGGCTCATCGGCCAGAGCCTGCAGAGCACGCCGCGCATTGGGACCCCAGAGCCCGAGGGTGACGAGCTCGTCCGAGCGGTCAGCGATCTGAACCTTGAAGCCTCGCGACTGGCAAATCGTCCGCATCCACATGAGGTCGCGAGGTCCGGTACTCCCGCCGCACACGACGCGATATTCCACGACGCCCTGTCGGATGATCGTCAGATCCGAATGCACTCCCCCGGCCTCATCGAGGAAGTGCGTATACACCCCCTGCCCCAGGGCGGTACCGCCACCCACCTTCGCGACCGAGAGGTACTCGAGGAACGCCTCCGCGTCCGGCCCCGAGACGTCGTAAATGGCGAAATGCGACAGATTCACCATTCCGACGCCGTCGCTCATCGCGAGCTGCTCGGCGTTGGAAACCGGCCAGAAGTGGCGCGCATCCCATTCATTGCGCCGCTCCGGCACGCGGTCGCCGTACTTCTCGAGCAGCCGCTCGTTGGCGCTGTAGCCGTGGGCCCGCTCCCAACCGGCGGCCTCCATGAAGTAGCCTCCGAGCTCCTTCTCCCGCGGCCAGAACGGACCACGGCGCAGGTCGCGACCGGTCAGGTACGGCTCACGGGGGTGGACGGCCGGGTTGTAGACCTTCTTCGCTGTCTCGAAGCAGCGGCCGAAGACGTATGCCTGAGTCTTCTGTACCGGGTAAAAGCGCGCAATGTCGATGCTGCAGGTGTCCCACTCCGACCGCCCCGTCGTCATCCAGTCGGCCAGCACCTTGGCGACGCCGGGAGCATCCTTCACCCACACCGCCTCGGCGAACCACAATCCGCCGACCTCCGGGGATTCCCCGACGAGCGGCGAGCCGTCCGCGGTGATGGACATGAGGCCGTTGAAGGATCGCTTCGCGTCCCATCCCAACTCTCCGAGCAGCGGCACCAGCTCCGTGGCGCGCTCGTAACCCTGCATCACCTGCTCGATGTCCATGTCACGCATGGAAGGCGACAGACGCGCCTCGCCGGGCTCGGCGATGTCCCGCGAATACACCAGACGGGGCTCCGTCTGCTCGTAATAGCCCCATTCGAGCTGTCCGCCCTCGGCGGTCTTGGGATCACCCGTGTCGCGCATGTAGGAGGAGTTGCCCTGGTCGCGAAGCAGCGGGTAGCCAATCTCCTTACCCGTGCCGGCGAAAGCATCGAAAGGCCCGAAGAAGAGCAGCGGATGCTCGAACGGCATGAGCGGCAGCGGCGAGCCCATGCCGTTGGCAAGCAGCGGGCCCCAGATGCCGCATGTGAAAATGACGATCGACGTCTTGATGTAGCCCTTGCGGGTCTCCACACCGCGGACGCGCCCGTCCTGAATGTCCACGGACAGCGCCGGAGTGTTGGCAAAGGTCTGCAGATGGCCGCTCGCAACCGCACGCTCGAGGAGAACACCGGCAACCCGCTGCGAGCGCGGCACCACCAGCCCGGCGTCAGGATCCCAGAGCGCACCCTGGATCACCTGCTCTTCCAGCAGCGGGAAAAGCTCCTTCGCGCGGGCGGCAGAGATCATCTCCACCCGCGTGCCGAAGGCCTTGCCGGACCCCACCTTGCGCCGCAGCTCCTCCATGCGCTCGTCGTCGCCCACCCGGGCAACCTCGAGGCCGCCGACACGGCTGTAGTGCCCGAGACTTTCGTAGAACTCGCGGCTATAGAGAGTGGTGTAGACCGACATCCTGTCGTGACTGGTCATGTAGCAGAAGTCCGACGCATGGGCGGTCGAGCCGATGTCGGTCGGGACGGCGGACTTGTCGATGCCGACGAGGTTGTCCCAGCCGCGCTCGATCAGGTGATGCGCGATGGCCGCGCCGACGATGCCTCCCTGGCCGATGATCACCGCGGCCGCTTCCTGCGGCAGCCGCCTCTCGCCGGTGCTTTGACTGCTCATTTGGCCAGGTAGCATGCCCTGCCGGGTCGGCAACGGCTGATCGATTTGCGTCATCGGCTTGCCGAGATACGTCGGCGCCCCGGGCCAGGCCGCAAGCCGGCTCTCTCGAGGCCGTGCCCTCGGGGTCCGGACTCGCGGCGCCAGAGCAGCACGACGGAAAAGAAGGCAACCAGGCTCAGCACTCCGAAATACCACAGCATGCCGTCATACCCGGACGGATGGGCAGGTCCGGCGTGCCCGCGGTCGGCGACCCATCCCGCCGCGAGATTGCTCGCCGCCAGCAAGAGGTTCTGCAGGAGGTTGATGAGCCCCAAAGCGGTCCCGAGCCGCCGCGGCTCCACGAGCATGGTCGTGGCGGGCCAGATGACGGCCGGCACCACGGAGAAGCTGATCCCCATCAGGGCTGTGGAGATCCACAG
>DATAXF010000081.1:0-7934 GCA_036273095.1 Steroidobacteraceae bacterium
GGCGCCGACGGCGCCGCTCCCCTTCGGTGGGTGGGCGCCAGCGGCGTCCACCACTCTCCAGAGACCCCGCGATCTGCCGTTCGTGTGCCTGAGCGTTTCCGGGCGGAGCTTGCGCCTTCGGCGTTCCGGCGGTGGCCGGACTCTCTCCGGACAGACCGATTATGGGGTGCGCGCATCATACCATGTAAAATGTGCGGTCCCAGGAAGTGCTTTTCCGGCAGGTACCATGTCCTCCATCCAGCGTCGCAAATCTGTCCAGGTCTCCATCGGCCCCATCCGGGTGGGCGGATCGGCGCCGATCGTCGTGCAGTCGATGACGAACACCGACACAGCGGACGTCGAGGGCACCGTGCAACAGGTGAAGTCGCTCGCCCGCACGGGGTCGGAGCTGGTGCGCATTACGGTGAATTCGGCTGAAGCCGCGGAAGCGGTGGCGCACATCCGCAACCGACTGGACCAGCTCGGCGTGGCGGTGCCGCTGATCGGCGACTTCCACTTCAATGGCCACAAGCTGCTGCGCGAGCATCCGGGCTGCGCGGAGGCGCTCGCCAAGTACCGCATCAACCCGGGTAACGTCGGACGCGGCAGCAAGCGCGATCCGCAGTTTGCCGAGATGATCGAGACGGCATGCCGCTACGGCAAGCCGGTTCGGATCGGCGTCAACTGGGGGAGCCTCGATCAGGACCTGCTCACCCGGCTCATGGATGAGAATTCCGCGCGCGCGGAGCCGCTGAGCGCGCAGCAGATCATGCGCAACGCGGTGGTGCTGTCGGCGCTGGAGAGTGCGCGCCGGGCGGAGGAGCTGGGGATGGCTCACGACCGCATCATTCTCTCGGCCAAGGTGAGCGGGGTGCAGGATCTCGTCGCGATCTATGCTGATCTCGGGGGGCGGTGCGATTACCCGCTGCACCTGGGGTTGACGGAGGCCGGGATGGGGTCGAAGGGGATCGTCGCGTCGACTGCCGGAATCTCCGTGCTGTTGCAGCAGGGCATTGGGGACACGATCCGCGTGTCGCTCACGCCGGAGCCGGGAGGAGATCGGACGCAGGAAGTCATCGTGGCGCAGGAGATCCTGCAGACCATGGGACTGCGGTCATTCTTGCCGCTGGTTACGGCGTGCCCGGGGTGCGGACGCACAACCAGCACGGTGTTTCAGGAGCTTGCTCAGCGCATTCAGTCCCATATTCGGCACAAGATGCCGGAGTGGCGTCGGGAATACGATGGCGTCGAAGACATGACCGTGGCGGTCATGGGGTGCGTCGTCAATGGGCCGGGAGAGAGTAAGCACGCCAACATCGGCATCAGCTTGCCGGGGACGGGGGAGCGGCCGGTGGCGCCTGTGTACGAGGATGGGGAGAAGACGGTCACTTTGAAGGGTGATCGGATCACGGAGGAGTTTCAGGAGTTGCTGGAGCGGTATGTGGCCAGGACGTTCAGCAAGAAGAATGTTGCTGCCGACGCTGCCGTAGCTTGAGGGAGATACCCATGAGCGAGCTGTCTGAGAAGCGTTGCAAGCCTTGTGAAGGGGGGGTGGCGCCCTACTCGCGGGAGCAGGCTGAGAAGCTCATGAAGCAGCTCTCCAAGGACTGGGTGCTGTCGAATGAGGGGCCTTATTTGCGGCGCGAGTTCAAGTTCAAGGACTTCTACCGGACCATGAGCTTCGTCAACGCCATCGCTCATGTCGCCAACATCGAGGACCACCACCCGGATCTCGAGGTGGGGTACAGCTACTGCCGGGTGCAGTACACCACGCACGCCATCAAGGGGCTTTCGGAGAACGACTTCATCTGCGCGGCGAAGATCGACGCGATTCCGCTCAGCTGACGGAAGGCCGCTCGTCCGAAGGCGGGTGCCGTGCCACTTTGGGCAGCTCGCCGGCCAAGCCCAGGGCGCGGGTGATGAAGAAGCGCTTTACTTCGTCGCTGCGGTTCACCAGCGCCAGGCCATGCTGAGCCAGACGTGACAGCGGGCCTACGCCGTGGGCCAGATAGCGGTTGAACCCATCGATCGCCAGGGTGATGGGCTCGATCTCGCTTTTGCGCCAACGCTCGTAGCGGCGTAGGACGCTTTGGGCGCCGGGGTCTTCGCGCATGCGAAAGGCGGCCGAGATCAGCTCGCAGAGCGCCGCGGCATCCAGCAGGCCCAGGTTGACGCCCTGCCCGGCCAGCGGGTGTACGACGTGCGCGGCGTCACCGATCAATGCACATCGGTGCGCGGTGAAGCGGCTGGCCGTCAGCTTGTTCAGAGGGAACGACAGGCGCTCGGTGCGCAGCTTCACGGCGCCCAACACACCGTCGGACTGGCGCAGCAGCTCCAGCTCGAAGTCGCTCTGCGACATCGCGAGGAGCGGTACGGCCGCAGCATCATCGGCGGACCAGACGATCGAGCTGCAGCCGTCGGCGAGAGGCAGGAAGGCCAACGTACCGGTACGGAGGAAGCGCTGCCACGCCGTACGCTCGTGGGGCAGCTCCGTACGGGCGTTGGCAACGATCGCGGTCTGGCGGTAGCTGGACGTTTCGGCGGATAGACCGATCGACTCGCGCACCGACGAGCGGGCGCCGTCCGCGCCCACAACGAGTCGGCTGGTGAGAGTGCCTGCGCTCGTCTCCAGCTCTATGTGATGATCGTGAGCGCGTAGCCGCGAGAGCTCGCCGGCGATTACCTTGCCGCCGGCGGCCTCGAGGGCAGTGAGTGCTGCCGTCTGGATGAGACGATTCTCGACGATGTAGCCGAGGTTTGGCTCGCCTGCATACGCTGCGTCGAACTCCAGTACGTCCGCGCTTCGCGGCTGCACGCTCTCGTGCCACACGCGCATGCGCTCGTATGGCTGCATGCGCGACTTCGGGATCAAAGACCACGCGCCTATGGCGGTGAGAATGCGCTCGCTGGCACGGGATAGCGCGGAGACACGCGAATCAAGAGGGGAGTCAGGCGGGGCGACAGCGGGTCTGTTGAGCTCCAGGACGGCAACGCGCAGGGGCTGGCGCGCATCCTTCGTGGCTATCTGCAGCAACGCTGCTGCCGTGGCTCCCACGGGGCCGCCGCCTACGATGAGCACATCCAACGGCTCACTCGAGGCGGGCGTGCCTATCGCGTCGGTCATTGGAGTGGTAAGCCTCGGGCAAGCCGAGGCGTCGGTCCCCCGAAACCCAGACTGACTCGCGCCAGCGCGCGCTTGGCGGGCGGCGAGAGATCGAACGCGAGCAGCCCCAGGTTGCGCACGAGACTGACACCCGGCATCCGGCTGCCGAAGAGCTTCACCAGGCCATCGGTGAAGCGCACCACACCGCCCCGGTCCGCCGCGCGGTCCGTGGCGAATTTCCGCAGCAGGTCCGCCGAGCCGATATCACCCGTGGCGTCGGCGATCATCTCGGCAAGCATGGCGGCATCGCGCAGACCGAGGTTGAATCCCTGGCCGGCGATCGGGTGCAGCGCCTGGGCGGCATTGCCGATGAGCACGGTGCGGCGCGCGACCGTCGTCGTCGCCCGACTCAGCTTCAGTGGATACGATGCGCGCCGGCCGATGCGCCGGAATCTGCCCGCCCGCCAGCCGAAGCGGCTTTGCAGCGCCGCGAGATAGGCGTCATCCTCCAAAGTCAGCATCTCCGCCGCGCGCTGCGGCGCGCACGACCAGATGGTTCCGTAGCCGCCGCCGCGAAGCGGCAGCACCGCCACGGGCCCGGTCGGTGTGAAGCGCTCGTAGGCCGTGCCATCGTGAGCGCGATCGCCCACTACGGCGGCGGCTATCGCCACCTGATCGTAGTCCTCGACGCCCGCTTCGATGCCGGCCGCGGCACGGACGATGGAATGCGCGCCATCGGCGGCGACCAGGAGTCGCGCCGATGTCACTTCACGCGCGCCGCTTGCCGTGACGACCTTGAAATAAGCGCGCTCGGTAGTGATCTCGAGATCCTCGACGCTGGCGGGCACGCGGATCTCCACGCCGCTGACAGCAGTGAGGCGGCGCCACAAAGCCGTGCCAATTACCCTGTTGGGAACGACGTAACCGAACGCATCGATCCCATGATCCGCGGCCTTCAGGCGCGCAAACCCGAATCGGCCGGCATCCGAGACATGTATGGCTCGAATCGCCGCGGCGTCGCGCGAAATGTCGTCCCATGCGCCGAGGCCCTGAAGAATTCTCCGGCTGGCATTGCCGAGCGCCGTGGTGCGCTCATCGAAGCTCGGTTGGGCCGCGGAATCCGGCGCGACACTTTCGATGAGCAGCGTCCGCACGGCCGTGCCCGCCAGGCCGAGCGCCAGGCTCGCGCCAACGAGTCCGCCGCCGACGATCGCGACGTCGAACTCTCGATGCGCGGCCCGCGGCGATGCGGCAATGGGGCTGCTCGCGCCGGTCATAGGCCGCTCGCGCCTCGAGACATCAGTTTCTCGATGGCCGCGACATCCTTCGGCACGCCGTCCGTCAGCACTTGGACACCTGTCTTCGTCACCACGACGTCGTCCTCGATGCGCACTCCGATCCGCTGGAAGCGCTTCGGCACGCCGCGTGCGCCGGCGGGAATGTAAATCCCCGGCTCGATGGTGAGCGCCATGCCGGGCTCGAGCACACGCCACTCGTCACCGATCATGTAGTCGCCGACGTCGTGGACATCCATGCCGAGCCAGTGACCGGTGCGGTGCATGAAGAAGCGCCGGTAGGCCCCATCACGCTCGAGTTTCGCAGTCCGGCCCCGCAGCAGGCCGAGCTTCACCAGGCCCTGTGTGATGACCCGAACCGCGGCTTCGTGCGGCTCGTTCCAGTGGTTGCCGGGCCGCACTTTCGCGATTGCCGCCCGATTGGCCTCGAGCACGACCTCATACACGGCGCGCTGTTCCGGCGTGAAGCGACCGGCGACAGGGAAGGTACGCGTAATGTCGGAAGCGTATGACTCGTACTCGCAGCCGGCATCGACCAGGAGCACATCGCCCGCCTTGAGGGGCTGATCGTTCTCGCGGTAATGCAGAATGCAGCTGTTGGCGCCGCCGCCGACGATGGGCTGATAGGAGGTATCCGCGTTGTGCAGGCGGAACTCGTGGATGATCTCCGCCATCACCTCGTATTCCTTGAGCCCCGGGCGGCAGACCTGCATCGCGCGCACGTGGGCGCGGGCGGCGATGCGCGCAGCCTCACGCATGAGGCCAATCTCGACGCGAGACTTGTACAGCCGCATGTCGTGCAGGACGTGATCGAGGGCTACGATCTCCAGCGGCGGGTGACGGCCGTTCCTCGCCTGGGTACGCAGGCTGTTCACCCAACCGACGACCCGCTGGTCGAACTCGGGGTACATGCCCATGGAATAGAACACCTTGGCGCGGTTCTCCATGAGCCCGGGCAGGATCTCGTCGATGTCGGTGATGGGAAATGCGTCGTCCGCGCCATGAATGCGCCGCGCGCCGGCGGGGCCCGCGCGCCGTCCGTCCCACGTCTCGCGCGCGGGATCGCGCTCGCGCACGAAGAGAATGTATTCGGCGTGGTCACGCCCCGGGACGAGGACCGCGACCGACTCCGGCTCGTCGAAGCCGGTCAGATAGTGGAAGTCGCTGTCCTGGCGGTAAGCGTACTCGACATCGTTGTTGCGGTGCCGCACCGGTGCCGCGGGCAGTATGGCGATGGAGTCGCGCCCCATGAGCTTGAGGAGCGAGCGCCGGCGGCGCGCGAACTCGCTGCGCAGATCCTGCAGGCTGGCGCTCGCGGAGCGCGAGACATGGGGCGGCGTTGCGCGCCGCGCGGCGCTTTTATGGCGAATCAATGAAGAGATGCTCCGGGTGAAGAGGGCTCGTCCCGCAGGGGCTCGAGCTCCTCGAAGACGACCTGCACGCTCACGCGCACGAACTCCACCAGCTCCGCATAGGCGCTCTCGTTCGATTCCTCGGGCTGGGCGATGTCAACGCCGACACGGCTGATCTCCGTGAGGTCGCGCACGATTTCCCCCAGGTCGCCCGGCAGGCTGCCGGCGTCCTGTACGGCACCGGAGCCCAGTCCATACAGGAATCCCTGACACCACTGGGCGAGCGCCGTGGCCCGCGCGTCGATCGATTGCGCGTCTTCAGGCAACAGCAGGTCGAACTCCATGTCCGGCGCCCGCAGGGAGCCAGCGGTCTCGGCATAGAGCTCGCGCAAGGTAGCGGTGGCGAGCGGCTGCGCCCGCCCCTCCGGCAGGATTTCGAGCAGCCAGTCCTCGAACCGGAAGCCGACGGCGGTGCAGAGGCACCCGGCGAGCGTCCCGTGCGCCTCGGCGGCGTCGGCCAACGCGCGCTCGTCCGTCAGAACGCGCTGGATGTCCACGTAGGTGGCTTGGATCATGCAGATTGGCATTATATGCCTTTGCAAAAACGAGTTACGATTGACCCCGCCGAGAACGCGGCACTATAGTCGGAGCCACCATGAGCGACACCTCAAAATCGCAGCTCGATCTCGAGCTGGCGCGCCTCACGCGGCGTATCGAGGAGCTGGTGACCACCGTGGATCATCTGCGGGAGGAGAACCGGGCGCTGCGTCAGCGGCACGAGTCGCTGGCCACCGAGCGCGCCTCGCTGCTCTCGAAGAATGAGCAGGTGCGCACCCGAGTCGAGGCGATGATCGGCAGGCTCAAAACCCTGGAGCACGGCGCATGAGCAGTCAGGATCAGGCGCGCGTCAGCGTGCGCATCATGGAAAAAGAGTACGTGGTCGCCTGCCCTTATGACGAGCGCTCGCAGCTCCTCGATGCGGCGGAGTACCTGAACGGCCGGATGCGCGAGATCCGCGACAGCGGCAAGGTCGTGGGCCTCGATCGCGTTGCCGTCATGGTGGCGCTCAACATGGCGCACGAGCTGCTGCAGATACGCGGCCGCGACGCCAAGACCGAGGGTGAGGCCAGCGGCAAGGTTCGTGCCCTGCGCGAGCGCGTCGAGACCGCGCTGGAGCGGGCGCAGCAGCTCGAGCTGTGAGACGTACGACCGCCCAAATAGGGCGGCGTTGGTGTAGAGTAGCTCTCGGCGTCGCCTGCGGTGTTCGACAAGCGGGCCGGGTTACCTCGGACCCTAATTGAAACACCCACGGGGCAGGGCTCGTCGGCAGCACTGTGCATGTCCGCCATGAGCGGAAAGCCTTACCTGTCACAGCTCGTCCCACTTTGTTGCTCTGGTTCGAGAGCAACGGTTCGCACCGGCACAGGCGGGTGGCGCTTCCTGATTCCAGCGTGACCGACGCCCGCAGATCCCTGCGGGCGTCGCTACGGGCGAGACGCCGGGCCTCGTCCACCGCGGATCGCGCGCGCGCCGCCGGACAAGTCGCTCGTCTCGCCGATAGCATCCTCCATCTCCGCTCCGGTCAGCGCATCGGCATCTACGCCGCCACCGCCGAGGAGCTCGATACTTCCCGCCTGATCGCTCTCGCGCTACGCCGCGGCTGCCTCGTCTATCTGCCGCGTATCGACCCGCGTTCGCACGTGCGCGCGATGTGCTTCGCACGAATCACCGCTGCGCCGCGCGCGCAGCGCAGCAATCGCTTCGGCATCTTCGAGCCCGATGGGCCGCGGCTCGCGAGTGCACGCCTGCTCGATGTCGTGTTCCTGCCGCTCGTCGGCTTCGATCGTCATGGCGTTCGTCTCGGCATGGGAGGTGGCTACTACGATCGCGCGTTCGGATTCAGGCGGCTGCGTTCCTCGTGGCATGCACCGCTGCTCGTCGGCATTGGTTATGCCTCGCAGGAGGTGAAACGCATCACACCCGCCGCGCATGATGTGCCGCTGGATCTCGTGATCACCGAGCGCGGCGTCATCCGCTGCGCGCGTGGCAGCTAGCACAACCACGCCACCCTTGCTTGTATTTTTACTTCACCTGTATATACTCCGACCTCGGACTAACCCGACAACTGGAGAGCCAACATGGCTAAAGCGAAAAAGAAGGCCAAGAAGAAAGCTTCGAAGAAAAAGTAAGGCCTTTGCTCGGCGG
>DATAXF010000082.1:0-64199 GCA_036273095.1 Steroidobacteraceae bacterium
CCTCGAGGTTGACGAGCGATTGACCACGCAGGTCTGTTCCGCGTGCGGCGCACGCGGCGGCCCAAAAGGTCGAGAGGACCTCGTAGTGAGAGACTGGATCTGTGGCGGATGTGGTGCTTCGCATGATCGAGACATCAACTCGGCTATCAATATCCTCGTCTTGGGCCGGAACGTCGGCCTCCAGTAGACGGTAATCCCCTCCCTTCAGGGAGCGGAAGACGTTAAGATCGCTACAATAGCGCGCGATGAGCATCTGGCGCACCGAAGTCACCCCCGAGCTCCTCGAGCGCCTGTCACGCGGCTCGTTGTCCGACCGCATCGGCATTCGCATCACGGAGGCCGGCCCGGATTATCTGCGGGGGACCATGCCCGTCACACCCGATGTCCACCAGCCCTACGGAGTTCTCCACGGCGGCGCCTCCGTCGTCCTGGCGGAGACGGTGGGCAGTGTTGCGGCGAACCTCTGCATCGACAGGGAGCGGCTGGAGTGCTTCGGTCAGGAGATCAATGCCAACCACCTGCGCTCGATCGCCTCAGGCCTCGTCACCGCCACTGCCCGTCCGTTTCACATCGGCAGCCGCAGCCATGTCTGGGGTATCGAGATCCGTGACGAGCGCGGCAGACTGGTTTGCATCTCGCGCCTGACCATGGCGGTCGTGCAGCGTCGGGAGTCAGCACGATGAGCGCGCCGGCAAGCCGGGTTTGGATCGCCGGGGTCGCGGCGCTGCTCGCCTGCAGCGGCTGCGGCTTCAAGGGCCCGCTGTATCTTCCGGAGCGGAACGCCACCGTGGTCACGCATCCGGCGAAGACGCCTGCCGCGAAGAACAAAAACAAAACGTCGCAGCCGTCTCAACCGTCGAGCTCGCCCCCGCCACCTGCGCCGCCGGGCTCACCGCCTTCATCTCCGCAATAACAGCGCATATTGGTCGAGTGAGCGCGATTTCTCCCCTGAGCGCTCCGCTGCCGCGGCCGGTCGACTAGACTTGGCTCCCTCCGTGCCGAGGCGAAGGTTTTCATGGACGTCGACGACGAAGCAAGCCGCATCCTGAGCGAGGTCTTCGGCTACTCGCAGTTCCGCGGCGAGCAGCGGGAGATCATTGCGCACCTGATCCGCGGCGACGATGCGCTCGTCCTGATGCCCACCGGCGGCGGCAAGTCGCTCTGCTTCCAGATCCCGGCGCTCGTCCGCGAGGGCATGGGGGTGGTCGTCTCGCCGCTCATCGCACTGATGCAGGATCAGGTGGCGGCGCTGCACGAGGCCGGCGTGCGCGCCGCGGCCCTCAACTCCGCCATGAGCTGGCAGGAAGTGGTTGCGACGGAGCGGATGGCGCGCGCCGGACAGCTCGATCTGCTCTATGTGGCGCCGGAGCGCCTGCTGACCGAGCGCTGCCTGTCTCTTCTAGACGAATGTCGCCTGGCGCTCTTCGCCATCGACGAGGCGCATTGCGTCTCGCAGTGGGGACACGACTTCCGGCCCGAGTACCTGCAGCTTGCCGTGCTAACGGAGCGTTATTCGGGCGTGCCGCGCATCGCGCTCACCGCGACCGCCGACAGCGACACACGCCGGGAGATGATCCACCGGCTGCGCCTGAGCGAGCCGAGAGTCTTCATCGCCAGCTTCGATCGGCCCAACATCCGCTACCGTATCGCCGAGAAGGATGGTCCGCGCCAACAGCTCCTGCGTTTCATCCGCGAGGAGCATCCCGGCGACTCGGGCATCGTTTATTGCCTGGCGCGCGCCTCGGTGGAGGAGACCGCGGACTTCCTGGTCCGCCACGGGATCGAGGCGCTGCCCTACCACGCGGGTCTCGACAGCGGCACTCGCGAGGACAACCAGCGCCGCTTCATTCGCGACGACGGCATCGTCATGGTGGCGACCATCGCCTTCGGAATGGGCATCGACAAACCCGATGTGCGCTTCGTCGCGCATCTGGATCTGCCGAAGAGTGTCGAAGGGTATTACCAGGAGACGGGCCGCGCCGGCCGCGATGGCCTTCCCGCCGACGCATGGATGGTTTACGGCCTGCAGGACGTCGTGCAGCAGCGGCGCATGATCGACCAGTCGGAGGCGAGCGCGGAGTACAAGCGCGTTGCCACCGCGAAGCTGGATGCTCTTCTCGGCCTATGCGAGACCACCCAGTGCCGCCGTGTGCGCCTGCTCGATTACTTCGGCGAGGCGGCGGCGCCCTGCGGCAACTGTGACAACTGTCTGGACAGGCCGGAGGAATGGGACGGCACGGTCGCGGCGCAGAAGCTTCTCTCCTGCATCGCACGCTGCGAGTCGGCGACCGGGTTCAGCTTCGGCGGCCAGCACATCATCGACATCCTGCGCGGCAATCGCACCGCGAAGGTCGGGCAGTTCCAGCACGAGCGCCTCAGCACCTTCGGCATCGGCGCGGACCTCGAAGTGGCGCAGTGGCGCTCAGTGCTGCGCCAGCTCGTGATGCTGCGTCTGGTCCAGGTGGACACGGACCGCTACAGCGTGCTGCGGCTGACACCGGCCTGCCGCGAGGTGTTGCGTGGCGAGCGCACGATACGATTGCGGCGAGTGGGGCGCGCGATCCGTCCTGCAGGCCGCGGTACGGTCGATCGCTCGCGGGTGACGGGGGCCCGGGCAGACGACACCACACACGCGGGTCTCTTTGAGGCGCTACGCGCCTGGCGGCGGCAGGTTGCACGTGAGCACGGCGTACCCGCTTACACGGTATTCCACGACTCCACTCTGGAAGAGATCGCGCGGCGACGACCGGGCTCGAGCGTGGAGCTGAGTGAGGTGAGCGGAGTGGGTGCGGTCAAGCTCGAGCGTTACGGCGCAGCCGTGTTGGACGTCGTCCTGACGGGGCAGCCGGATCTCACGCCCGCAGCAGCCCCCTGAGCGGCTTGGCCTGGCCGCTCCCGGGGAAGATCGAGCTCTCCAGCGCGCGCTCCGGAACATCGAGCTGCTCCGCCAACAGCCCCTTCATGACGGCGCGCAGGTCGAGTGTCGGCATGAGATCGCGGTCCTGATAGAGCCCGCGTCCGGAGAGACCCGGCCAATCCGTCACCACACGACCTCCCTTGACGGCGCCGCCGATGAGATAAGCCGCAGTCGCCGTCCCATGATCCGTTCCCCGCGTGCCGTTCTCGGCCACCGTGCGGCCGAACTCCGTCGCGAGCAACACCGCAGTGTCGTTCCACACGGGCCCCAGGCCGGCCTTGAGGCCGCCCAGCGCCGCATCGAGCGCCGCCAGCCGCGCGGCAAGCTGCCCTTTGGGGACGCCCTCGTTGAAATGGGTGTCCCAGCCCGTCGTATCGAACACGGCCACCTGCGGGCCATCTTCCTGGCGGAGGAATTTCGCGGCCGCCTGCACGACCTCCGCGTACTGGGCGCCCGGCTTCCCGCGCGCGGCGAGCAGCGGCCGCGGGGTACCGCCGTTGGCCATTCCGGCAGCTTTCTCGTCGACGATCGCTTCCGCTGCGAGCGCCTCTGCGAGCTTCTGTCCGAGCTGCGGATCGTGCGAGTAGAGATCGGATATCCGCTGCAACGTGTCATCATCCAACGGTGCAAGGTGCGACGGTGACCATGATGTCACGGCCGCGGGCCCGCGCATGACGAGCGGAGCCGTGGGCGCGATGCTGATCCCCCGCTCCTTCTCCGCCGCTTGCGCCGCAGGCAGCGCAGCCAGTGCGCGATTCAACCATCCCGTTTCCACGGCGTGCGGTTGCGGATAGCCGGTCTCGAGCACGTTCTGCCCGTCGAAGTGCGAGCGGTCCCGATAAGGACTCGCCACCGCATGAAACACGATGAGCTCGCGCGCCGCATACGACTGCTGCATGAAGGTCAGTGAAGGATGCAGTCCGAAGAAACCGTCGAGCGGCAATGCGCCGCCGTCCGTTCCGGGCTTGCCTAACGCCAGATCCCCGCGTTTGGCCGCATAGCCGGGGTCGCCACAGGCCGGCACCGACGCGAGCCCGTCCAGAGCCCCCCGCAGAACTACGAATACGAGGCGCGGCTTCCTGCCGTCGGCCGTGCCCGCGAACGTCAGCTGCGAGCTAACCAACACACCGCCAGCGGCCAACGCGCCGGCTGTGAGGAATTCACGCCGCTTCATACCACTCATCTCCTCATGAACTCCGGCGCAGCCAGCATCAGGACGATCGCCTGCGCGCCGCTCTCCGCCCGCGCAATCGCCTCGCGGCTCGCGCCGCTGAGCTCGTCTCCCAGCAGTTGCGGCGCCAGCTCCATCGCATTGCGCCGCGGACCCAATCTCTGCCCGACCGCGTCGGCCCACTCGATCCGCTTCAGCAGCTCCGAGGCTCCATCCCAGTCCGTGCTGCGATCCGGCCATCCTGCCGGTGATCCCGGCGCCCAGATCCGCTGGCCGAGCTGTTGGAACAATCCAACCGGCGGCCTTTCCATCTTGACGGGGAGCTCGAGCCCGCGGAAGGCGGAAACGATGTAATCCGACGGCGTTTTGTACTTCGCCAGCGGCTGCTGCCACGCGTCCGGCGAGTCGATGAGCGCCTTGTAGACGGTGGGCAGGTCGCCGCCGCTGCGCGAGAAGGCCTGTGCCACCTGCCGCACCGCCGACTCGGGCGGATCATCGGCGATGAAGTGCCGTGCCAGCTTCGTCGCGATGAAGTGTGCCGTCGCCGGCCGCGCTGCCAGGTCGCCCAGCACCGCCACGCACTGGTCGTATCCCGTATCAGGATAGCGCTTGCCCAGTACGACTTTCGAGCCGGGCTCGTGCATCGCCTCGCGGAAGCGAAAGGTTCCAGGCTGCGCGCCGGTGCGCCAGCCCTCAGGCCCCGCAAGCGACCATCCCGTCAAAACTTCCGAGAACGCCGTCACGTCGGCCTGCGTGTAGCCGCCATCGACGCCCACCGTATGCAGCTCCATCGTCTCTCGCGCCAGGTTCTCGTTGATGCCCGTCTTGCGGCCGGGATTGCGGCGCGCAATGTTCCTTGCCGCACGTGAGTGCGGGCCCATCGAGAGCTGATTGTCGAGGTAGAGCAGCATCGCCGGGTGCCGCTCCGTCGCCAGCAACATGTCGCTGAAGTTGCCGAGAACGTACGGCCGAATGGCTTCCCGCTCGTAGCTCCCCGCGAGGGCAGCCAACACGCTCTTGTCGGCGGAGACGGCGAAGTGATTCGCCCAGAATTGCGTCAGGCGCTCCACGAACGGCCGCTCGGTCGAGACCGACTCCCGGAAGCGCGCTCCCGCCTCGGCGAGGTAGATGGGACGGATGAGCTGCGGCAGCTTCTTGAACGCGCCGATCGCGGCCGCCGACCCGGCGGCCACACCCCTCGCGCTCGCGCGCGCGGCGCGGATCGTGCGGCGCAGGTCGTATACCTGCGCGAGGATGCTCGCCGAGCTCCGCAGTCCATCGTCGGCGATTTCGGGTGCCGGACCGTCGAGCTGCGCCCGCAGCCAGTCGGGTCCCGAGCCCCCAATCGCGGCCAGCTCGCCGGGCCGGGCTCCGAGCCCGAATCGATTGGCGGCGATGGCCGAGGTCAGCCCCTTGTCCATGAGCCTCATAGCGCGCCGGGGTCGCCGCGCGTTGACCGGCGCGGCCTCCGATATACTTGCAATATGTCCATTCTCGACTCCCCCGATCTCCTCCTCGTCGACGCGTCCTCGTATCTCTACCGCGCCTTTCACGCCCTGCCGGGCCTCAGCAACTCGCGCGGTGAGCCCACCGGGGCGGTTCTGGGCGTGCTGAACATGCTCGCCAAGTTCCTCAAGGAATGCCGGGCGAAGCGCATCGCTCTGGTGTTCGACGCCCCCGGGAGAACCTTTCGCGACGACCTGTTCGCGGAGTACAAGGCCCATCGCACGCCGATGTCGAATGATCTGCGCTCGCAGGTCGAGCCGCTGCTGACGATCCTGCGTGCCCAGGGACTGCCGCTGCTGCGGATCGAGGGTGTCGAAGCGGACGACGTCATCGGCACGCTCGCCCGCCGGGCGGCCAGCGCTGGCCAGAGCGTGCTCATCTCCACAGGCGACAAGGACATGGCGCAGCTCGTCGCCGAGTCGATCACGCTGGTCAACACCATGAGCAACACGGTGTTGGATCGGGCGGGCGTGAAGGCGAAGTTCGACGTCTTTCCGGAGCAGATCATCGACTACCTCGCCCTGGTGGGGGACAGCTCCGACAACATCCCGGGTATCGAGAAAGTCGGTCCGAAGACCGCCGCGAAGTTCCTCAACCAATACGGGACGCTCGACAGTCTCATCGAGCACGTCGCGGACGTCAGCGGCAAGGTGGGCGAGAATCTGCGGGCCGGGCTCGAGACGCTCGAGCTGTCACGCAAGCTCGCGACGATTCACAGCAACCTCGATCTGCCCGTCACCCTGGAAGAGCTGGCGCCGTCGCCGCCCGATGTCGCCCGCTTGCGCGAGCTCTATACGAGATACGAGTTTCGCGCCCTGCTGCAAAGGCTCGATGGCGAAAGCGGCGGCGGGGGTACGGATGCGATACAGACAGCCGGTGCCGCGGCGGTCGCCGCTATCGGCAGGCCTCCCGGGGAGGCGATGGCCGAGGCGCCGCGGGAGGTCGTCGGAAACTATGAGACTCTGACTCGCTGGGAGGACTTCGAGCGCTGGGTCGCGAAGCTGCGCGACGCGGAGCTGATCGTCATCGACATCGAGACTACGAGCCTCGACTACATGCGCGCCGACATAGTCGGGCTCTCCTTCTGCGTGGAGCCGGGCACGGCGGCGTACATTCCGTTGACTCACGACTATGCGGGCGCGCCGCCGCAGCTCGATCGCGCCCGGGTGCTCGAAGTCCTGAAGCCGATCCTGGAGGACCCGGAGAAACCGAAACTCGGTCATCATCTCAAGTACGCCGCCCACGTGCTGCAGAATCACGATATCAGACTGGCCGGCATGCGGTATGACACCATGCTCGAGTCCTACGTCTGGAACAGCGTGGGGGCGGCGCGACATGACATGGACTCCGCAGCGCTCAGTTATCTCGGACGCCGCACGATCACCTACGAGGATGTAACCGGCAAAGGCGCAAAGCAGATCGGCTTCAGCCAGGTGCCGGTGGAGCGCGCCGCGGAGTACGCTGCGGAAGTTGCCGATGTGACGTTGTGCCTCCATCGGACGCTCTGGTCGAAGATCGCGAGCGTTCCGGCGCTGGAGCGCCTGTATGAGGAGATCGAGCAGCCGCTCGTGCCGGTGCTCGCGCGCATGGAGCGTCAGGGCGTGCTTGTCGATCGCGAGCTCCTCAGGGCGCAGAGCTCGAGGTTCGCAGTGCAGCTGCAGGATCTGCTGCAGCAGGCGCGGCGTGAGGCGGGATTCGACATCAACGTCGATTCTCCGAAGCAGCTGCAGCAGGTGCTCTTCGAGAAGCTCGGTCTGCCCGTGATGCGCAAGACCCCGACCGGGCAGCCCTCCACGGCGGAAGACGTGTTGGAGGAGCTCGCCGAATCCTACCCGCTGCCGCGGATCGTGCTCGATTACCGCGCTCTCGCCAAGCTCAAGTCGACTTACACCGACAAGCTGCCGGAGCAGATCAACCCGCGCACCGGCCGCATCCACACCTCCTATGGCCAGGCGGTGGCCCAGACGGGCAGGCTCTCATCCACCGATCCCAACCTGCAGAACATCCCCATTCGTCGCGCCGAGGGCCGGCGTATCCGCCAGGCATTCATCGCCCCGACAGGCTACGTTCTGCTGGCGGCCGACTACTCGCAGATTGAGCTGCGCATCATGGCGCATCTGTCGGGTGACGAAGGCCTGCTTACGGCTTTCGCGGAAGATCGGGACGTCCACCAGGCGACCGCAGGGGAGGTTTTTGGAGTACCGCTCACGGAGGTGACCGCCGATCAGCGGCGGGCGGCGAAGACCATCAACTTCGGACTCATTTACGGCATGTCGCCATTCGGACTCGCGCGCCAGCTCGGCATCCAGCGCGGCGCGGCCCAGAGCTACGTTGAGCGATACTTCCAGCGCTACCCGGGCGTGCGGCGCTTCATGGAGGAGACGCGTAAGCAGGCGCGCGACAGCGGCTTCGTCGAGACGGTCTATGGCCGCCGGCTATACCTGCCCGACATCCGCTCGGGCAACGCCGCCACGCGGCAGTACGCGGAGCGCAGCGCCATCAACGCGCCCATGCAGGGCACCGCGGCCGACATCATCAAACGCGCCATGATCGCGGTCGATGCCTGGTGCACACGTGAAGACGCCCCCGCGCGCCTCATCATGCAAGTGCATGATGAGTTGGTGCTCGAAGTGCGCAGCGACGCCGTGGAGCTGGTGACGGAAGCGGTCCGGGAAAGAATGGCCAGCGCCGCGGAGCTGCGCGTGCCGTTGCGGGTGGACGTCGGCAGCGGAGCGAACTGGGACGAGGCGCACTGACACCGGGCGCGCCCCGCCGCGCGGTTATGGCGCGGCCACCCTGGTCCGATGACGTCCGGGTATCCCGGTGGGAATCAGCATCGGCACGCTCGCCTGATAGGCCCGGTACTGCTCGCCGTGAACTGCCGTCAGATCGCGCTCCTCCAGGGCGATCCCTACCAGGATGTATCCGGTCGTCGTGATCGAGAAGATGAGATGACCGATCGACATTTTCGGCGTCGCCCAGAACGCGATCAGAAATCCCAACATGATGGGATGGCGCACGACCCGGTAGAGGGCACGCTGGGCGAAGCGGGGGGGCGAGTATTCGAGTGCGCGCAGGCGCAGGTAAACCTGCCGCAACCCGAAGAGGTCGAAGTGATTGATCATGAATGTGGCAAGCAAGAGGATCACCCACCCGAGCCAGAACAGCGCGATCAGCAGGCCGGCGGGCACTGGAGACGAGGATGCGTCCCAAACGAGGGACGGGAAGGGTCGCCACTGCCAGCAGATGAGCGCGAGCAGCAGGCTGGAGAAAAGGACATACGTGCTGCGCTCGATCGGCTGCGGCACGATCTTCGTCCACACGGCCTTGAAGCCTGGCCGCGCCATCACGCTGTGCTGCACGGCGAAGGCGCTGAGGAGCAGCAGGTCTATCACCAGCGCTTCGGCGGACGCGGCGCTATAACCCGAGTCGATGGTCTTCGGCACGATGACATCGCCCACGAAACCAATCGCGTAAAGGAACGAGCCGAGAAATACGAGATAGCAAAAGACGCCGTAGACGGCCGCAATGAGACCCATGTGGTGTACCTCGGGTGAGTCGGTCAGCCCTGGGGACCATCCCCCGCTGACAACTCTCGGCTGTCCACCCATTGCGCGTCCTTCCCGCGCGTCTGCGATGCCTACCTGCCCGTCCGGGCACTGGCCAGCGCGTTGGAATCCGCGCAGAATCTGACCCGTGGACGCACTCTCTGAGACTCTGCGTGTGATGCAGCTCGTCGGCGCGATCTTCATCAATGCGCGGTTCTCCGCGCCGTGGTGTTACCAGTCGCCGAGCGCGGACTTCGCGGCGCCGATTCTCGAGCCCGGCGCCGAGCGTGTCGTGATCTTTCACCTGATCACCGAGGGCGAGTGCCATGTGGAGCTCGAAGGTGTGCCGCCGACCCGCCTGATCGCTGGCGACGTCGTGATCTTTCCGCACGGCCATGCCCATCGCATGACCTCGCGTCCCGGTCTGCCACCTGCGATCGGCGCGCGCCTCGACAGGGTGCTGGCGCGCCGACCGCGCCGTCTGGCCTACGGTGGCGGTGGCGCGACCACGCGGCTCGTGTGCGGCTACCTTGCGTGCGATGCGCGCCTCGCCACTATGCTGCTCGCGGGGCTGCCCCCGCTTGTGCGGGTGAACGTCCGCGGATCGAAGGCCGGTGCCTGGCTCGAGGCCTCCGTCCGTTACGCCCTGGATGAGGCCAGGTCACCGCGCGCAGGCGGCGCGGGAGTTCTCGCCAAGCTCGCCGAGGTTCTCTTCATCGAGGTTCTTCGCCTCTACATGCGGGAACAGAGCGAGGCCTGCACCGGCTGGCTCGCCGGGGTTCGCGACCCGATCGTCGGATCGGCGTTACAGGCGTTGCACAAGCGGCCGGAGCATCCGTGGACCGTCGAGGAGCTTGCGCATACCGCAGGCACCTCGCGCTCCGTGCTGGCGGAGCGTTTTCAGCTCCTGGTCGGAAGCTCCCCGATCCAGTACCTGACCCAGTGGCGCATGGTGCTCGCGTCCAATCTGCTTGCGCGCAGCAGCGCCCCCATGACCCGCATTGCCGAGGCGGTCGGCTATCAAACCGACACCGCGTTCAGCCGCGCCTTCAGGCGCGAGTTCGGCAAGCCTCCGGCGGCATGGCGCCGCGAGCGGGCGGCGAGCCGGCAGGCTGGCTGAGGGCCGGCATTTACTTTTTCAATTTCGCGGCGACCCGGCGATAGGCTTCGCGGAAGGGAATGCCTTCGCTCACCACCAATCGGTTTGCTTCCTCGGCCGCGTGGATCGCGGGGTCGAGATGGATGCGCTCGGGTCGGAAGCGCATTGCATCCAGGGCTGCGGGAAGGATGTCGAGAGTCTGTTGCGCTATGTCGATGCCGCGGAAGAGCGGGACTTTCAGCAGCTGCAGGTCGCGCTGGTAGCCTGAAGGAAGCTTGGCGCAGAGACCGAGCGCCTCCGCCAGGCACGCCTGCGCGGTGGCGGATCGCCCTCGGATCAGCTCGAAGACATCCGGGTTGCGCTTCTGCGGCATGATCGAGGAGCCGGTGGTGAAGGCATCGGGCAGCTCGAGGAAGCCGAATTCCTGGGTGTAGAAGAGCAGCACGTCCGCGGCGAGCCGGCCGAGGTCCTGCATGAGAAGCGCGGTCTCGAAGAGCAGGGTGGACTCCGCTTTGCCGCGCGAGAGCTGCACCGCGGTCACCGGCTCGTGGACTTCGGCGAAGCCAAGCCGGTGTCGAGTCGCGTTACGGTCAAGCGGCAACCCTGGCGTACCGTACCCGGCCGCCGACCCCAACGGCGATTTACCGACCCGGCGTTGGGCCTGCCTCAAGCCCTCCGCATCGTCGTGGATCTCCGCAGCAAATCCGGCTGCCCAGAGCGCAACCGAGCTAGGCATCGCCTGCTGCATGTGCGTGTATCCCGGCAACGCGGTTTTGCTCTCGCGCTCCGCCAGCCGTCCGAGCGCGTTGGCTACACCGAGAGCGCCGCTGCTCAACTCTTCGATGGCATCCCGCAGATACAGCCGCAACGCCGTCAGGACCTGATCGTTGCGCGAGCGTCCCAGATGCACTCGACCGCCGGCAGGTCCGATGCGCTCGCTCAGCCTGCGCTCGAGCGCCGTTTGGCCATCCTCGTCGCTCAGCTCGATGTGCCACAGGCCGCGAGCATGCTCCTCTGCAAGTGCCGTCAGTCCGCTCCGGATCGCCTCGAGGTCGGCCGCCGCCAGGAGCTTCTGTTGGTGCAGCATCTCAGCATGCGCGATGGACGCCAGCACGTCGTACCGTACCAGGCGCTCATCGAGCGCGAAGTCGTCTCCCGCGGTGTAACGCAGCACGCGATCATCGAGTGGCGCTCCTTTGTCCCACAGACGTTTCATGACGGCAGGTCCCGCGCGCAGGTCAGCTTTTCGCACCCTGCTGCTCCGCAGGGGTGAGTGCCTTGATGTCTGCGACAATGAGCGTACCCGTCCCCTCGTTGGTGAAGACCTCGCCGAGGATGCCCTCCGGCGCCTGGTAGGACACCACATGGACGCGCCGCACGCCGCCGCGGATGGCGTCCTCGATGGCCTTCGCCTTCGGCAGCATGCCGTCGGCGATGCGCCCCTCTTCGCGCAGGCGTTTCAGCCCGTGGAGATCAATGTAGGAAATGAGTGACCCGGGATCGGAGATCTCGCCGAGGATTCCGGGCGCCCCGGTGCAGAGGACCAGCTTCTCCGCTCCGAGCGCCGCGCCCAGGGCCGCGGCGACGGTATCGGCATTGATGTTGAGCAGCACTCCGTTGTCGTCCGCCGAGAGAGGGCTGACCACTGGCATCAGCCCGTTGTCGAGGAGCTTGCGCAGCGCCGTCGGATCTACCTCATCGATGTCGCCTACGAAGCCGTAGTCCACCATCTCACCGCTCGAGGTGATCTTCACCGGCGGACGCTTGTGTGCGCGCACCAGTCCGGCGTCGACACCGCTGATCCCGACCGCCTCGATGTCGAGGTCGCGGCAGATGCCCAGTATGCGTGTGTTGATCAGCCCATTGAGGACCATCGCCGACACGTCGATCGATTTCTGGTCGGTCACGCGCCGGCCCTCCACCATGCGGGTCGGCACTCCGAGCGCCGTGGAGAGCTCAGTGAGCTGCGGGCCGCCGCCATGCACGAACACCACCCGCACCCCGAAGTAGTGCAGGATGGCGATCTGCTCGATGAGGACCCGCGTCGAGGCGATGTCGGCAAACACCCCGCCGCCTGCCTTCACGACGAAAGTCTTGCCCTTGTACATGCGGATATACGGGGCGGCGTTCTTGAGCGCCCGGATCGCCAGGGCCTGATCGCCAGGATGCATGATCATTTCGATGTATCCCTCAAACGCTCTTCAACATGCGATAGAGAACCGCCAATTGCGCGGTGAGCCGATTGTAGGCCTCCCGCTGTACGATGCTGCGCGGACTGTCGAGTACTTCGTCCGCAACGGCTATGTTGCGCCGCACGGGGAGGCAGTGCATCAGGCGGCACTCTGCGGCAGTGCGCGCGAACCAGTCGTTGCGAACGCACCAGTCCTTGAGCTCGCCGCGCAGCCGCGCGTCCCCCGCGGCGTCTCCGTAGCAGGACGTCGCGCCCCATTCTTTCGCATAGATGATCTGCGCGTCGGTCAGCGCCTCGTCGCGGTCCCCGGTCTCCCGCACGGAGCCGCCGGAGAGCGCCGCGGCGCGGCGCGCCTTTTCCATGATCGGCTGCGGCAGGGCGAATCCTTCCGGCCGCAGCACGATGACCTCCATGCCGCGCAGCGCCGCCATGTGGACCGCGGTGGCCGGCACGGCAAGGGGCAGGGCGCGCGGATGGTAGGCCCATGAGAGGACGAACCGCCCGTTTCGCGGCACACCGAGGTCGTCCATCGTCTTCCAGTCCGCGAGCGCCTGACAGGGGTGGCTGACCGCGGACTCCAGGTTGATGAGCGGCTTGTCGACGAGGCTCGTCATCGCGCTGAAGGCGGTCTCCGCGAGATCCGCCGCGAGATCCTTGCCGTCCGCGAAGGCGCGGATGCCCAGTGCGTCACAATAGGAGGCGAGCACCGGAATCCCCTCGCGCACGTGCTCCGCCGCCGCGCCGCTCATGACGGCGCCGAGGCGCGTCTCGAGCTGCCAGGTGCCCTGACCCGGAGTGATCACGAACGAGCTGCCGCCCAACCGCGCCATGGCCGCCTGGAAGGAGGCGAGGGTGCGCAGCGACGGATTGAGGAAGAGGAGCCCCAGGATCTTGCCCGCGAGCGCATGCGGCTCGGGACGTGTCTCGAGCCGCCGTGCCAGCTCGAGCAGCGCCAGCACTTCCTCGCGCTCGAGATCAGCCAGGTCGAGGAAGCGCTTCATTCGGGCAGAGCCGCGAGCGCATCGCGCAGCATCTCGACGTGCTCCTCCTGCAGGATGAAGGGTGGCAGGAGCCGCACGATGTGGCTGTCGCTCGCCGTTCCCGTCAGGATGCCGCCTTCCAACAGCTCGGCCTGGACCTGCTTCGCGGGCCGGCTGGTGCGCAGCCCGAGGAGAAAACCCTCACCCTGGCTCGCCTTCACGGGGCCCACGATGCAGGTGCGGCGGATGGAGTCCGAGACGCGGCGTACGTTCTCGAGCAGATCCTCCGATTCGATGGCCTCGATCACGGCCTCGATCGCGGCGCAGGCCATCGGGCCGCCGCCGTAGGTGGTGCCTAGGAGGCCAATACGTAAGGTCGCCGACACCTTGGCGGAAGTCAGCAGCGCAGCGCAGGGAAATCCGTTCCCGATCGCCTTGGCGGCGGTGATCATGTCGGGCATGACGCCATAGAGATTGGCGGCGAAGGGGTAGCCTACGCGGCCGCAACCGCACTGCACCTCATCGAAGATCAGCTGCGCGCCGACCTCGTCACAGCGGCGGCGCAAGGCCTCGAGGTAGGGCCTGCCGAGGTCCACCGCGCCCGCGAGACCCTGTATCGGCTCGACGATGACTGCCGCCGTGCGCTCGGTGACCTGCGCGGTAATGGCGCCGATGTCGCCGCGCGGCATGAAGCTGACATCGAAGGGCTTGCGAGGCAGGCCGTACCAGCTGTCGGAGCCCCAGGTCACGGCGCCCGCGGCGGCCGTCCGGCCGTGGAAGCCGCCCTCGATCGCCGCGACGTGCGGCCGGGAGGTCATGCGAAACGCCAGGCGCAAGGCGTTCTCGTTCGCCTCCGCGCCGCTGTTGACGAAGAACACGCTGGTGAAATCCAGCTTCGAGAAGCGGACCAGCCGCTCCGCGGCGCGCACGCGGATACGCATGGGTATCGCGTTAGTCTGGAAGTTGCACGAGCGGGCTTGCGCGTTGAGCGCGTCCGTCCAGCCCGGATGGCCGTAGCCAAGCGCGGCCACGGCATGTCCGCCGTAAAGATCGAGCACCCGCTCGCCGCGGCTGTTCAACAGCCACACGCCCTGCGCCGAGGCGACCTCGAAGGGATATTGGGAGTACACCGGCGCCAGGCAGTCTCGAGCCGGGGCGTCCGGGACAACTTTATTTGCTGCAGGGCTCATTGAAATCTCTCAGGTCCACCCGGGCGCGCAGGCCGTGAGGCCCGTCGTCTCGGGCAGACCGAATATCCGGTTCATCCACTGCACGGCGCCGCCCGCCGCGCCCTTGTTGAGATTGTCGACCACGCACATCACGGCCACCGTGCGGCCGTTTGCGACCGCGGAGACATGTGCGTAGTTGGTCGTCGCGATCTCTTTGACCCGCGGAGCGGAGTCCGTGACCCGGACGAAAGGCGATCCGGCGTAGAACTCGCGCAGCGCCGCCAGCACCTTCGGAGTATCGATCGATGCCTTCAGGGGCGCCTGCACCGTGACGTGAATGCCGCGGGCGAACGGGCCGGAATGCGGCACGAACGCGAACTCCGCTTCCACGCCGCTCGCGGCGCGCGCGCAGGCCGCGATTTCCGGCGCGTGCCGGTGCGACAGCACGTTGTATGAATAGAGGTCGCCGTGCCGCAACGGATGATGAGTGCCTTCCACGGGCTTACGCCCGGCGCCGGTGCTGCCGGTGATTCCGGTCACGAAGAGCACGGGCGGTGTGAGCCCGAGGGAAAGGAGCGGCACGCTTGCGAGCAGAGTCGCCGTCGCGAAGCAGCCCGGATGAGCGACGTGCGGTGTCTCGAGCTTGCGCAGGTGCTCCGGCACCGCACAGCTGAACTCCGCCAGGCGCTCCGGCGCATCATGGGCGTGTTTGTAGACCGCTTCGTACTGCGCCGCGGAGCGGAAGCGAAAATCCGCCGAAATGTCGACCACCCGGGGCCGTGTTCCGGCCTGCGAAGCGGCCTGTAACAGGGAGTCGATCAACTTCGCCGAGACGCCGTGCGGTGCCGCGGAGAAGACCGCGCACTCCGGTGCCGCGGTCACCAGCGCGTGCACTTCGGCCTGTGATTTGAAGCGCGTGTCGGCATGGGCCGGGGCAAGATGGGGGAACGCCCTGGCAACCGGTTCGCCGGGCTGGCTGTCGGACATCACCGCCGCGAGCTCGAAGCACGGATGCGCCGTGAGCAGGCGCAGCAGCTCCCCGGCAACATAGCCGGTGCCCCCGAGTACGACTGCCGGGATGGGCGGGGTCATGCGGCCGATTCCCGCACGAGGCCCACGGCTTCCATGATGCGGTCGCCCAGCGCCGCGCCCGCGCTGAGAGCGTTGAAAGCCGACACGCCCATTTGTGTCGTGATGATCTCGACGCCCACCTGATTGTCGGTGGAGGGGCCCGTGACCGCGCAGGGCTCGATCCCGAAACGCTCGCGCAGCAGCTTGACGCCGCCCCAGGCCGCGACCGGGTCGTTGGCCGAGAGCACGACACCGGTGAGTGCGGCGCGGATGTCGGGACATTCCAGGATGGCGTCGACGCCGTAGGTGCCGAGAATACCGTCGCCGAGCTCGAACACGATCACATCGGGCTTGCCGGCCGAGAGCTCGGTCAACATGGTGCGGGTGAGCGCCGGCCCATTGACCCGCGTAGTGGTGACGACACCCAGGTCGGTGAAGATGGCGGAGCGACGTGCGCCGGCGTCCTCCATCGCGAGAACGTCACGACGCAACGACACACCGGTCGCCTTGAAGGCGTCGATCACCAACCCGCGGTGGCGCATGCGGCTGATGATCGCGCAGGCTGCCGCGGTCTTGCCCGCCTCCATGCAGGTGCCCGCCAGCGCCACCACCGGCACCTGCCGGGTATCGAGCTTCGCGTCGGCATCGAGGCGGCGGAGGCCAACGCGGGCAGGAACGCCGATGCGCTCGCCGAGATAGGGAAAATGCAGCGCCACTCCCAGTACGCGGCAGTCGAAGGGCTTGCCCTTGTCGGGATTGATGGAGTCGCAGATCCCGAGGACGCCGCCGATGTTGAGCATCTGGATGATGTCACCCGGCTGGAGCGCGGGCGGCACGTGTCCCGAGTAACCGAACAGCGCCTTGCGATGGCCGAGAGCACCTACCACGATGTCGCCCTTGCCCACCTTGGCCATGCGGCCGCTGGTGAGCTCCAGGGTGTTGTAGGTCGACTTGTTGGTCAGCACCTCGACGACGACGACCACCCCCTCCTCGGAGGGGATCTCCGTCGAGATGCGCACTTCGTGCGACAGGCCGCAGGCCTGCGCGACGGAGGCGATCTTGTCGACGACGACGCTTCTCATGCCGCTGACCATGTCACATGTCCTTGGCGCGCTCGCCGGCGCGCCGGTGAAATACACCCGTGAGGGCGACGATCTTGGAGAATCCGAGGGCATCGGTGGGTGTCCACTCGCCCGCGGCCTCGCCGTATACGCCCTTGGAGGCGGCCATCAGCGAGTGGTTCGACTCGACGCCTTCGATGAAAAGGTTGCCCGGCCGAAGCTGGATCCGCACCTTGCCCGTCACCCGTTCCTGTGAGGAGAGGAGCAGCGCCTCGATGTCGCGGCAGACGGGATCCAGCAGCTGACCCTCGTGGACGAGATCGCCGTACGGCTGTGCGACCGTCTCCTTGATGCGCTGCTGGCGGCCGGTCAGGACCAGCTTCTCGAGCTCCCGGTGGGCGGTGAGCAGCACCTCGGCCGCGGGTGCCTCGAACGCAACTCGTCCCTTCGTGCCGATGATGGTATCGCCCAGATGGATGCCGCGGCCGACGCCGAAGGGCGCGGCCAGCGCCTCGAGTGCTTCGATGAGAGCCACGGGAGAGAGGGCCCCGCCGTCGAGGCCGACCGGCCGCCCCTGCTTGAACTCGATGACATGGGACTCGGCGGCGCGCGGGTGGGTGAAGGCATCGCGCGTCAGAACCCATGCGTCGTCCGGAATGCTTCCGGATGACGTCAGCGTCTCCTTGCCACCGATCGTGACACCCCAGAGGCCGCGGTTGACGGAGTAAGCCGCACCGAAGGGCGGCACCGGCAGTCCGCGACTCTGGAGGTACTCGAGCTCTTCCTGGCGCTTGAACGCCCGGTCACGCACTGGCGCCAGCACTTCGAGCTCAGGCGCCAGCGTGCGCATCGCGACCTCGAAGCGCACCTGATCGTTGCCCGCCGCCGTGCAGCCGTGGGCGATCATGTTGGTTCCGAGCTTGCGTGCCATGTGCGCGATGGTCTGCGCCTGCATGACGCGCTCCGCGCCGACGCAGAGCGGATACATCTGGCCGCGCTTCACATTTCCCATGATGAGGAACCGCAATACCTGCTCGAAATAGTCCGCGCGCGCATCGATCTGGTGGTGTCCCACCGCGCCGAGCGCTCGCGCGCGCTCTGCCAGCGTGCGGGCCGCGGCCTCGTCGATGCCGCCGGTGTCGACCGTGACGGTGATGATGGGGCGGCCGTAATTCTCCTTGAGCCAGGGCACGAGGAATGACGTGTCGAGGCCGCCGGAATAAGCGAGGACGATGGGCTGGTCGCCCTTCAAGGGGACGGGATTGGGCATGCTCAGACTCGAAAAATGCCATGCAGCCGGGCGATCAGGGTTTCCTGCGCGCGGGCGTGGGCGGTTGCGATGAAGATGGTGTCGTCGCCGGAGATGGTGCCGGCGACCTCGGGCCACTCCGCCCGGTCGATCGCGACGGCGACGCTCTGCGCCGCTCCTATCGTCGTCCTGAGGATGGTGAGCGAAGGACCGGCGCGCTTCAGCCCGCGCACGAACTGCGCCAGCATGGCGAAGTCGCCGTTGGTCCGAGAGACCTCATCCGGAGGCAGCACGTAGCGGCCGCTCGCCTTCAGCACGCCGAGGTCCCGCAGATCCCGGCTGACCGACGACTGCGTGACCTCGAAGCCGGAGGTTTTCAGCAGGCGCGCCAGGTCCTCCTGTCGACGGACCTGTCCGTCGCGCAGGATGCGCACGATCGCTTGGCGACGCTCGAGCTGCTGGACGTCCATGGGCGGTTCAGATGGGGTCGGAGTCGTGCATAAAGTTGCATATATTGTGCATATTCATGCGCGAGTGTCAAGCTGCCTGCGGGCGAGCGCATACGGAATACCGCACCGCTTGGCTGATGCTGGGCGAGATTGTCTGCGTCCGCATTGCACGTCATTTGTTGGACGCAGCTCGCTCTGTCTATATCTACACAAACACGCAGTCAATTCGCGTGGACGTCACGCGTCCATCCGCGCAACCTGTGCCGCGACGATACTTGGAGTCCGAGTCCGGTCAGGCGCTCTTTGCGATAAGCTTGTCGAACCGAGAGCAACCATGATTGCCGCAGTGCAAGACGATCTCGTCCGCCGCCATCGACTTACGGTTCAGGACTACTACCGGATGGCGGAGGTCGGTCTGCTCGCGCCCGACGCGCATGTCGAGCTGATCGAAGGAGAGATCATCGACATGCCACCGTCAGGATCACCTCACGCTGGGATACTGACCCGCCTTCAAGAGAGATTACTTCTGGCGGTCCATGGCACGGCAATCGTGCGCTCGCAGCTGGCGCTACATCTCGACGACTTCTCCGAGCCGGAGCCGGACATTGCGCTCGTAAAGCGAAGATCGGACGACTATGTGCGCTCACACCCCACTCCTGCGGACGTATTGCTGGTCGTCGAGGTAAGCCAGACCTCGTTGCGATTCGATCGCAAGCGCAAGCTACCTCTGTACGCCCGCCACGGAATTCCCGAGTACTGGATAGTCGATGTGGTCAAGCCCGTCCTGCACGTGTTCCATTCACCGCAGGGCGAGCGGTACCTGCACGGCTCGTCGACTCCACAGCCCGGGATGGTAAGCCTGATCGCCCTGCCGGAAACAAACGTGAGCCTGACGGGCCTGTTCGAGGACCTCTAGCTACCGTTCGGTTACTTCTCGACGCTGAACACCAGGTCCGCTCCCTTGATCTGCCCGGCAGTGGTGCGGATGGTCCAGTGGTCACCCAGACTGTAGCGCAGGCGGATGGCATTCAACTCCTCCGTGAGGCCGACGCCGTAGCTCACGTAGAGGCGCGGCGAGAGATACTTGCCGAGGACGAGCGAGGTCTCGTTGTTGAGATCGGTCTCCACGCTGATGTCCGGCAGGCCGATCCGCGAGCCGAGCTGCTGGGCGAGGATCGCGCCGCCCTGGGTCAGAAGCTCGTTGGCGGCCGTTGACTGCTGGTTCTGCCCGGCTGTCGCCTGCAGCATCTGCAGCGTACTGTCGCCGCCGCCGCCGGAGAGGATGAGAGAGACGATCTGCGACTGCGGCAATGAAGGGTTGGAGAAGAACGATAAGCGCGGCTCCTGCAGGGTACCGCGCACATTGATGCCGGCGGTGACGTCGGGGTATCTCTTGACGGCGCGGATCTCGATTCCCGGATCGTCGATCGGGCCGCCGGTGAAAATGAGACGGCCGCTTTGGATGTCGAGCTTGCGGGCATAGGCGGAGTACTGGCCCTTCTGAACCGACAGCTCCCCGCTGGCGCGAGTGATGGCGTCATAACCGCTGCTCACGGTGATACTGCCCGCGAGCTGACCGGTCAGTCCCATCGTGTTGATGTTCACGTTGGGCCCGAGCTTCATGGTGATCGTGGTCTTCACCTGGAACTGGTTGGCGGGATTCTGCGATTCCTTGCCGACGATGACTTCGTCCGAGGAGGAGGTCACCGCCCCGGTGAGGTCGGTCGGCACGATCCTCGCATAAGGCACGGCCACGGAGCCTGTTATGTCTACCTCATGCGCGGCCACCTTGAAGTCGAGGCTCGGCGACGCGTCGATCTGCGCTTCCGGGATGTCCACCACCCTGAGGTTGGTTCCGTCAAGGTGCAGCTGGCCATAGGGCAGGGTATCCTGCCAGTGCAGCTGCCCTTTGGCGCGCACCGAGCCTTTGCCGGCCTGCGCGGTGCCATCGAACATCAGACCATCATCAGTCAGCTGCGCCGCCATATCGATCTGACGCAGGTGCAGGTTGGTCTGGTAGAAATCGACTTCACCTTCCGCGACGCGAATGTTGCCGCTGAGCTGCGGCTTCGCGATCGTGCCCTCGATCCGGGCGTTCGCGGTCAGATTGCCGGCCGCCCGGTCGATGTCCGGCAGATACACCGAGACGAGATCGAGCTTGGACGTCTGAGCGTGCAGCTCGCCCGTGACCGGCATGTCCTGCCAGGGCTGCGGGCCGCGGCCGATCCTGAGGGTCCCCGCGAGCGTGCCGATCTCTCCTGCCGTCAGAGATGCGCTCGCGTCGATCGAGTCCGGAGTGGCGGTCGCCGTGAGCACGCTCGAGCCGATGGGGGTACGCTCGACCCTCCCGCTCACCAGGCGCCGCGACAGCACCGCGTCGTGCAGTTCGATGCGCAGCACCCCCTGGGCGGGACTGTTGCCGCCTCCGAAGAGGCGCGTCCCGACGTTTATCGTGCCCAGGTATTCGACGGCCGGCGTGCGACCCGCGGTAAGAGTGCTCAGCGGCAATTGGCTGGCAGTCAGCGTGGCCGACCAGGCGGCTGGGGTCCGGTTCGCCAGGGCGCAGAGGTTGCCCGGAGAGCCGATCAGGCAGAGCCGGTCGATGGTGCTCGCCGAGCGCGACAGCGTCAGCGATACCGGTTGCTCGAGATGCAGTCGCAATGACTCGGCACCCGACACGTCGAAAGATTCCAGCCTGCCGCTGAAGATGCCGCCGCTGATGCCGCCGCCCGCCGTGGCAGTCAGATGCAGCCCTGGCGCCTGCATCTCCAGATGGGACGTCAGGCCGGAGGCCGGCCCGTCGACCGTGAAGTCCAGGCTGCGCATGGTGCGGCGACGGAACCGCAGCTGCCGCAGATGCGCGGCGATCGACGAGCGTCGCCGCGACGTCGGGTCGAAATCGACCTTCGCATTGAAGGCGGCGAGCGACACCCCGTCGTAGAGGACACCGGTTCCGTGCGCGGTTGCTACGATGTCGGGACTGTCGAGCGGTCCGTGGATGGACCCGTCCGCTTGCAGTTGGCCGCGTCCGTCCGCCGATATGAGGCTGAGATCCTCGGCGGTAACCGCGAAGCGCAGATCCGCCGAGCGGTCGATGCTGCCGTCGAGCGCCAGACGCGTGCGGCCGAGACCGACACGAAGCTGTTGGAAGGTCCAGGTGTCGCCGGCGTGAGTCAGGTTGCCGCCCCCGCTCGCGGCCAGGCCCCGCAGCCGCCCGCGGAGTCCCTCGAGGGTCAGGCTGATCGGATCGCCCGCCTTGAATCCACGGCCGGCGACTTCCAGGCCGAAATCGACACTGCCGGGCAGATCGGGCCGCAGCTGGGCCGGGTCGATGCCGGTGGCCTGTCCGCCGACGTCCCAGCGTTGCAGCGGGGCCCAGGTCACCTCGCCATGCACATCGGCGTGGCCGCGGAAGATATCGAGTTGCGCCCGGCTGAACTCGACGCCATCGTTACCCAACTTCCCGCTGACGTCGGCGGGAACCGGGGCGAGTCCGGGCAGGAGTGTCGGGACCTGCGCCAATCCCCGGGTGTGGAAATCGTACGGCCGCAGCCCCGACAGCTCGAAACTTCCCTGGCTGCTGCGAAACGGCACGCTCCGTCCCGCGAGCGGCCAGCGAAAGTTGCTCCAGCTTCCCCGCAGGTCGAGTCGTGGGCCACCCGCGACCGGGGCGACGCCGATCGCACCGGAGGCGAGCGCCCGAGTGCCCGAGGCAATGTTGGTGATGTCAATGCGGCGCGCGGTGAGGACCTGCCGCGAGAAGCCGCCGTCGAACAGCACATCGAACGAGCCGGCCTTCAGGCCGGCCGGATCGAGCGTGCCGCTCGCGGTGAAGTTCTGCCCTTCGCCGCTCAGGGCCAGGTTGCCGCTGATGGCGCCCAGCGCGTCCGTGAGATGCCAGGCCCGCAAGTCGAAATCGCGCACTGCGGCCTCGCCCTGCCAGTGCCAGTGGTGGGTGAGATCGAGCATCTCGCCGCCGACATCGCCGTGGAAGGGAGCGAAGAGCTGTCCATTGACCGCCAGCTTGTCGAGATCACCCGCGGCATTGGCGTCGAGCCGCCATGCGGGCTGGCCGCGCGGCTCCCAGGCAATCCGGCCGCTGGCCGAAAGCCGCAGCGGATCGCTCGCGTGCAGCCCGCCTGTCAGGGCGAAACCCACGTCGCCCATCTGCACCTGCGCCTGATAGAAGCGGATGTCGCGGTGGCGCACCAGCGCGGAGCCTGCGATTCCGCTCCACTCCAGCCGGGTGCCGCCCGGGACCACCAGCACCACCTTGCCGATGTTGGCGTGGCCAACGTAAATGGCGAGCCACCGCGGCAGGAATTGCGGCGCGCCGCCATGGCCCGGCGCCGATGGCGGCCCGGTCGGGCGCTTGATCTCGATGTAGACGTCCGAGATCGTCGTGTCGGGCGTGTCGATGGTCTGCCACAGGAGCGGCTCCAGCTTCACCCGGATGTGGAGGCCGCGGATCTCGAGGTGCACCCGCTCCTGATCGATCACCAACAGCCGCGCGCCGGCGCCGCCGGCAATCGTGCCGCTGACGTCCTGCAATCTCACGCCGACTTTGCCGTAGCGCTGCGGCAGATGATTCACCACGAACCGCAGTCCGCTCTGCGTGTAGATGACGCCGTAGAGCGCGGCGCACGGCAGACCGATCACGATCAGCAGGAAGAATGCGGTGGCGAGCAGCAGGAAGCGACGCATCGGGCTACCGCGCGCTCATAGCTTCGGCGAGAAGTTGATGTAGAGTCGGGGACTGCCGGACTGCGACAGCGGCTGTCCGATGTCGATGCCGAGCGTCAGCACCGGCAGGCGGAACAGAAACCCGATGCCGGCACCGTACTGCAGCAGCGGCTCCTTGATCAGCACGATCTGCTGCTCGTTGTTGTAGACAGCCTGTTGCTGCGGCCCGAGGTGATTGAAGGCATTGCCGTAGTCGAAGAAGAAGGCGACGCCGAAGTTCCTGGGAAGGTCGCGATCGAACTCCACGGTCCCGGTGATCACGTCCTTGCCGCCCGCCTGCGCTTCGGCGCAGATCGGACTGCCCGAAAGACAGTACTTTTGCGTCGGTGACAGGCCGTCATACTCGAACCCGCGCACGCTTCCTTCGCCTCCCGCGTAAAAGCGCATCGCCGGGGGCATCTCGCCGAAGTGCGACGCGGCCGTCGCCCCGAACTCATCGCGCAGCAACAGGTGCCACCTGCGCGACAGTCTGAACGCGCGCTCGAGCTCGATGTGGATCTGCAGGAAGTTCGCCTTCGACCCGAATGCGCCCTGCGAGCCGCGGATCTCGGCGAAGAAGCCGTGCTCGAACATGGGCTCGCCGAGATAGCCCTTGGGCACGGAGGCGAGGTCGACGCCGGGCACCAGCATGTCGTTGGTCGGTATGCCGATCGTGACGTTGGCAGTGCATGCCTTGCCGCCAGTGGCACCCGCGATACACACCTTGTTGGACGGGTTCACGGCTCCGGGCCAGGAGGTGCCGACGGTGCCCGTGCTTTGCACCCCATTCACGAACCACACCGTCTGCCAGTTGCCCATGACTCTGGTGATGCTCGGTCCGATCGACATGGTGCGCGCGTCGACATCGGCGAGCTCCTGCTGTATGACAGTACCCGAAAGAGTCAGGTTCTCCACCGCCGGATCGCCGAGCGGAATGACGTAGCGGCTCTGCAGGCTGTACCTGGTCACCTGCGCGGCTTCCAGGTCGACACTCATCTTGTGGCCGTAGGAGTTGACCCGCCTGTCCTCCCAGCTCAGGATGCCGCGCGCTCCGGTGTCGTTCTCGTACCCAGCCGCGAGCGAGTAGACGTTCGGCCGATTGGGATCGGCGCGGATGCTGATGGGAACCGTGTGACTGGCGTGGTCCGGATCTCCGGGCAGCACATCGAGGTTGGTGAAGTACTGCGAGTCATCGAGCGCGAACTGCGTGCGCAGAACCTCCGCCAGGTCGAACGGGTCGCCCTGCCGGTAACGCAGGAATCTGCGCACCAGCTTCTCGCGCACGGCGTGTTGCTCGATGGTGGTGGCGCCGAAACGGTAGCGCACCCCGGTCTGAAGCTCCAGGTCGATGCTTGCCGTATGCGCGCTCGGGTTGACCAGCAGCTCGTGGTGGGTCAGCGTCGCGTCGAGGTAGCCGTAGGTAGCCGCAGTACGCAGGAGATCGCCCCTGACGCTGTCGTACTGCGCCTGCTTGAGCCGCTGGCCGGTGTGGAAGGGAAGATGAGAGGTGATGCGCTTGAAAAGCCTGCTGTCGGCTCCCGGGCCGACGACGCGCACGTCCACGCGATCCAGGATTACCGGCGGCCCGGGATGTACCGTGATCGTCACCTTCCAATTGCCTGGGCCGGCAGGTGTCACACTCGAGCTTACCGCCGGCTGGAAATACCCGAACGGCTTCAGCGCCGATTGCACCTCGGCGGCGATCCGGCTTTGCAGTCTCTCGGCGGTGTCCGCGCTCACGCTCTTGCTTTGCTGGTAGCGGGCGAAGCTCAGGTATGCCAGCACGTTGCGACGTACCGGCGCGCTCACGCCTTTGACGGCGATGGTCACATTCGCCAGCGCCAGCCGGCAGGCGAAGAGCAAAAGGAGGACGCCCGAGGCCCGCCAGCGCGACCGAGCCCCGTGTGACGAATTGCGCTGCGCCATTGATACGTGCGACGAAGAACCCGGGCGGATGAAACATGAATTGTAACGGCGGATGCCGCCGGCCGCTTACCTGGCTCCGTTCAGACCCGGCCATTCCCCGGGCGCCAAGCGGAACTCCGTCTCACCGTTGCAGGCACCGGTCGGGTCGAAGCGCCGCTCGGCCAGGTAACAGGCGCCCGAGGGCTCGATGGCCACCAGCGTGGAGCAGCGCGTGCCGTAGCTGCTGTGCAGGACGAATGGGGAGGACAGGGTCTGCTCCCATTCCGGCGGGAGGCCGGTGCTCGACACGCTTTCCTCCGTGGCCGCCGGCGTCCGGTCCGCGAGGAGCGCGAACAGCTCGCCATTGTCCACCGTACCGCCTCGGCTCAGCCAGGCCTCGAAACCGCGCCGCACCCGGACCAATTTCGGCCATGGAGTGTCCAGCTGCTCGTTCGACAGGCCGTGGATGCCGGGCGACAGCGCGCGCGCGAAAGGCGCACCGCGGTTCGAGGCATACCACAGGGATTCGCCGTCGGCCAACAGCAGGTTGAAGCCGCCATATGCCGCGGCCGCCGGCGCCAGTGCCGCGAAATAGTCGCCTGGACCCGCCGCTCCGGCGAGATACGCCGGGATCAAGGCCCCGCGCGAGGGCGCCTCCGCCGGTGCCGGCAGCAGATCGCGGAAATTCGTGACCACTCCGAAACGGCGGCAGCGGTCGACTCCCAGCCACGTGCCGCCGGCGCGCAGGTCCCTGCCCGCGAGGATCTCAGGGGGAGCGGGCCAAAGGCCGAGTGGCGCTGCGGCCCGATCGTGGTATTCGTCGCGATTGGCGGCGACCACCAGGCGGTAGCGCGGGTGCGCGTTCCATGCGAGGACGAGCAGACACACGTCCTACTTACCCTCCATCCACGTGATGATCAGGCGGTGGGAGATCGAGTAGCGGGTCGGCAGCAGAGCAGCGCCGCCGGCGCGGATCTCCTCGCGCGAGAACCAGCGCGCATCCTCGAGCTCGCCGGTACAGCGGACAGGACTGCCCGGACGTGCCCAGGCCTGGAAGCCGAGCATGATCGAGGCCGGGAAGGGCCAGGGCTGGGAGGAGTCGTAGCGGGCGGCGGTGACCGGCACGCCCGTCTCCTCCATGACCTCCCGTGCGATCGCGTCCTCCAGGCTCTCGCCCGGCTCCACGAAGCCGGCGATCGTGGAGTAGCGTCCGGGCGGCCATGTCGCCTGCCGGCCGAGGAGCGCGCGCTCCCCGTCCGTGACCAGCACGATGATGGCAGGGTCTATCCGGGGGAAGAATTCCTGGACAGAGCCTTCCTTGGAGCAGCGCATGCAGTGACCCGCCCGCTGCGGAATCGTCGCTGCGCCACACGCGCCGCAGTACCGCTGGCGCGCACGCCAGATCGAAAGCCCGCGCGCGTAGGCAAGGAGACCCGCTTCATCGCCCCGGATCAGAGGCGCGAGCGGACGCAGCTCCTCGAAGGAGGCATCCTGCGGCAATTGCGCCGGGACCGGGTCGCCGACTTCCACCAGGACACAGCGCCGCTCCCGGAACCGTCCGAGGAGGACGAGCCGGCTCTCATCGGCGGCGGCGATGAGCCGGGCGGCCTCACCCTCGAGGAAGGCGATGCCCGGCTGCGGCCGGGTGTAGACCAGCTGCCGCGTGCCGCTGGACAGCAGGTAAAGTGTCCGCGGATCCTCGAGCGCCAGCCGCGCCCAGTCTGCGTGCTCACGCTCTTCCGCGCGCCGGTCGATATAGGGACCTGCAAAGAAGTTCGGCTGCTCCGAGTCCATGAGCCGATTCTATCAGCCGGCGCAAGCGGGTCCCGCCATTGCCGCAGCGCCGCCGCTCACCCCCGAGCGTGAGTTGTGTCAACCCGCCTTTGGACGGGGCCAGGCTTCATCGGTCGGCGTCGCCCCGTGCGGCCGTACAGTGCTGGCAGCGCTTCTCCCTGATGGGGAAACGCTCCACGACGAGCATGCCGCCGCATTCGCAGCACCTACCGAGCCGCAGCTGATCGCCGCGCGCCAGGCACCCCGCGAGGAAAACCGCGTACTCGAACGAAATCGAAGCGGTCGGGATCAGGATGGCGTAGGACTCGAACGCGGCGCAGAGAAAACCACCTCGCGAAATGTCCGGGAGCGCCGTGGCGGCGGCGGGGCAGGGCTCCGTCGGCACCAGCCCGGCAAGCGAGAAAAAGCTTGCCAGCACGGCGGTTTCCTGTTGGATCCTCAACGAGCGCGTGAAGTAGGCGGCCTGGTGCGGCGACTTGCCGCGGTGACGGGGAACATAACAGGCGGCGCGGCCGAGATAGGACCGGTAGAGCTTGCGTATGCGGTCGTCGCTGAGCCCGGTCCAGTGGCGGATCGTCTGGGTGCGCGCCTCGTGTGTCAGGAAACGCAGCGCCAGCTCCAGGCGCTGCCGGTCGCGGTCGTAGCGGTCTTCCGAGATGCGCATGGCCGGTTCCCCCTGCCGTCTATGAATTACCGGGACGAGACCCCCTGCGCCTATTGTTGGGAAATATTTCCCAAAATACAACCAGGCCATTTTGGGCAAAAAAGCCCAATTTCGCCTGTTGCCTCCGGCGGCCGTGCGGGTACCATGCGGCAGAGGGTCATGGGAGGGAGTTACCGTCATGTTGCGTAACACGGTGGTCGTGGCGTTGGATTCGCGCGCTCTCAGCCGGGCCTGCTGGCTGCGGCGGGACATGCTCGAGGCGCTGGCGGAGGTCAATCACGCCTGTCTCGGGCTGCTCGCGGAGCAGGCCCTGGCGCTGGGGCCCCAGGCTCAGCAGACGCTGCGGCAGGTAGGGGAACTGTGGCGGGCCCTCGATCAGCGCTCCCGCTGGCAGGCAGCCGCCTGCCCCTATCTGCTGATCGACGCCTGCTTCGGAGAACCGCAGCGCTGGCAATGGCTGAGCGGCTCGCGGGTCAACGATGCGCCGCGCGCGCCGTGCACCTCATTCTTCACGGTGCCACAGACCGCTGCAGTGGCACGCACGGTCTTCGTTTACGCCTGGTCGCTGGTCGTCAATCACTCGGAGGGCGCGGCGACGGTTCTCGGTATTCACCCTCATTGCGCCAGCCTGCTCGGCTCCTGTTCCGTGACCCAGGTGCACGAGCTTGCCGAGCGCGGCTGGGGCTGGCTGCGGCCGCGGTGGCTCAAGCGCCTGGATCTCTGGCGGCAGATGCTGGTGGCGGCGGCGGAAGACGACGTAGCGACGCTGGAGCGTTCGCGCATGTATGGGCTGCAGATGCTGGCGGCGGAAGTCCGGGACGCCGCCCATCACAACCGGCCCGCATCCCGCACGGCCTACGCTTCCTCAATGCAGATGCAGTGAGTCGATCAGATCGCGCAGCGCATCCGGCGCGACCGGTTTGACCAGATGGTGGTCGATGCCCGCACGTCGGGAGCGCAGGCGATCGTCATCCTGACCGTAGCCGGTGATTGCGATCAGCACGGCGCCCTTGGCTTGCGGCAGCGCACGCAGGCGGGCGGCCACCTCATAGCCATCCATGCCTGGCAGGCCGATATCGAGGAACACGGCTTCCGGCCGCCACTGCTGCGCGGTCTCTAGCGCGCTCGGGCCGTCATACGCGAAGGCAACCTCGTGGCCCCACATCTGGAGCAGCATCGACATGCTCTCCGCGGCGTCTCTGTTGTCATCGACGACCAGCAGGCGGCGTTTCGCCGTCGATGCCCCAGTGTCTTGCCGCCCGAGTGCCATGTCCTCTCTCCTCATCTCAATAGATGTCGATCTGCCGGGCGCCGCTGGAGTCGCGGGCGCCGCGGAACATGCCTTCCGTGCTGAAGTCCGTGACGACGCGGCCGCCGTGATCGATCGCAATGATGCCGCCGCTGCCGCCCAGCTCACGGAGCCTCTGATGCAGCAATTCGTGTACCGCCTCCCGCAGGGCCAGGCCCCGAAACTCCACGGCAGCGCTGATGTGGTGCGCGGCGACAGTGCGGATGAAGAACTCGCCATGGCCGGTGGCTGAGACGGCACAAACGCCGTTCTTGGCGTAGGTTCCGGCCCCGATGATCGGGGAGTCGCCGACGCGACCCTGGCGCTTGTTCGTCATGCCGCCCGTGGATGTGGCGGCGGCGAGGTCGCCGGCCGCATCGAGCGCAACGGCGCCGACCGTGCCCTGGGAGGAGGGGAAGAGATCCGAGACCGAGCGGCCCTTGCGCTCGTTCTCGAGTTGCGCCCAGCGCTCCTCGGTGCGGAAGTAGCCATTCGCTACCAGCGCCAGCCCTTCCTCGAGGGCGAATTCCTCCGCCCCGGCTCCGACCAGCAGCACGTGCCGGGATTTCTCCATCACCCGGCGCGCGAGCTCGATCGGATTTCTCACGTGCCGCACGGCAGCCACGGCGCCGGCCCGCTGCTGTCGTCCCTCCATGATGGCGGCATCGAGCTCCGCGGCTCCATCACGGGTGAGCGCCGCGCCTCGTCCGGCGTTGAAGAGCGGGTTGTCTTCCAGCGTGCGCACGGCGGCGGTGACCGCATCGAGGCTCGAGCCGCCTTCCTCGAGGATGGCGTATCCCGCATCGAGAGCAGCCGCGAGGCCGTCGCGGTACTGCCGCTCGCGCTCGGGTGAGAGAGTGCTGCGCGGCATCGCGCCGGCGCCACCGTGAATGGCAATCGAAAGCATGAGAGAGTCCGCTATGATTTGAGTCGATATTACCGGTAAGGCTCTCATGTCGCAGGGGATACGCAGCATTCTGGTCGCCAACCGTGGCGAGATCGCCATCCGTGTCATGCGGGCCGCGAGCGAGCTCGGCCTGCGTACCGTGGCCATCTACTCACAGGAAGACCGCTTCTCGCTGCATCGCACCAAGGCGGACGAGAGCTATCTGGTCGGCCGCGGCAAGGGCCCGATCGAGGCCTACCTCGATATCGATGACATCCTGCGCATCGCCCGCGAGGCCCGGGTCGATGCCATTCACCCTGGCTACGGCTTCCTCTCCGAGAACCCGGAGTTTCCGCAGGCCTGCGCAACCGCTGGGATTCTCTTCGTGGGCCCGCGGGCCGATACCATGCGCGCCCTGGGGAATAAGGTGGCAGCGCGGAATCTCGCGAGCGCAGCCGGCGTGGCGGTCATGCCGGCAACCCCGCCGCTGCCCGCGGGCCTGGAGGACTGTTGCCGCCTTGCGCATGAGATCGGCTATCCGGTGATGCTCAAGGCGAGCTGGGGCGGCGGCGGCCGGGGAATGCGCCTCGTCGAAAGTGATGCGCAGCTCGCAGAGGTCCTGCCGGTGGCGCGTCGCGAAGCGAAGGCGGCCTTCGGCAACGACGAGGTCTATCTCGAGAAGCTGGTGCGCCGCGCGCGCCACGTCGAGGTGCAGATCCTGGGCGATGCGCATGGCGGCCTGGTGCATCTCTACGAGCGCGACTGCACGGTGCAGCGCCGCAATCAGAAGGTCGTGGAGCGCGCGCCCGCCGTGTTCCTGAGCGATGCGCAGCGCGCGGAGCTCTGCGCGGCGGCACTCGCCATTGGGCGTGCCGCGAATTACCTCAACGCCGGCACAGTGGAGTTTCTGCAGGATGCCGACTCCGGCAGGTTCTACTTCATCGAGGTCAACCCGCGCATCCAGGTCGAGCATACGGTCACCGAGTGCGCGACCGGTATCGACATCGTCAAGGCGCAGATCCGCATCGCGGCGGGTGCCCGGCTCGGGACCCCCGAAAGCGGTGTCCCGCCGCAGGGCGAGATCCGCATCGCGGCGCATGCGTTGCAATGCCGCGTCACCACGGAGGACCCGGAAAACAACTTCATCCCGGACTACGGCAAGATCACCGCCTACCGCAGCCCCGCGGGCTTCGGCATCCGCCTGGATGCGGGCACGGCATATACCGGCGCGATCATTACGCGGTCATATGACTCGCTGTTGGTGAAGGTGACCGCCTGGGCGCCGACCCCCGAAGAGACCAACGCGCGCATGCATCGCGCGTTGTGGGAGTTCCGCATCCGCGGGGTCGTCACCAACCTGCGTTTCCTCGATCAGGTCATCACGCATCCGCGGTTCGCGCGCGGGGAATACACCACTCGCTTCATCGACGAGACGCCGGAGCTCTTCCGCTGGCCGCCGAAGCGCGACCGCGCCAGCCGCATCCTCACCTACATCGCCGAGACCATCGTCAACGGCAATCCGGAAACCCGCGGCCGGCCGCGACCGGCGCGGCTCGAGACGCCGCGGGTGCCGCAGGTGGCCCTGGCCGAGCCACCGCCCGGCACGCGTCAGAAGCTCGAGGAGCTGGGCCCCGAGCGCTTCGCGAAATGGATGCTGGCGCAGGAGCGCGTGCTGCTCACCGACACGACCTTGCGCGACGCCCATCAGTCGCTGCTCGCGACGCGCATGCGCACCATCGACATGAGCGCGATCGCCCCGTGCTACGCGAGCCTGCTGCCGCAGCTCTTCTCGCTGGAATGCTGGGGCGGGGCGACCTTCGACGTGGCGATGAGATTTCTGAAGGAAGACCCCTGGCAGCGGCTGACGATGCTGCGCGAAAGGGTGCCGAATCTGCTGCTGCAGATGCTGCTGCGGTCGGCGAATGCCGTCGGCTATGCCAACTATCCGGACAACGTGGTGCGATTCTTCATTGCGCGCGCGGCGGAGCGCGGCATCGACGTGTTCCGCATTTTCGACTCGCTCAACTGGGTCGAGAACATGCGCATGCCGATCGAGGCGGTGCTGGAGTCGGGCAAGCTCTGCGAGGCCGCGATCTGCTACAGCGGCAATCTGAGCGATCCGCAGGAAAAGAAATACACGCTGGACTACTACCTGGGGCTGGCGCGCGAGCTCAAGGCCGCGGGCACGCACGTGCTCGGTATCAAGGACATGGCGGGATTGTGCCGTCCGCGCGCCGCTTACACGCTGGTCAGGGCGCTCAAGGAGGAAGTGGGGCTGCCGGTGCACTTCCACACTCACGACACCAGCGGCATCGCCGCGGCCAGCGTGCTCGCCGCAGTCGATGCGGGCGCGGATGCCGTGGACGGCGCAATCGATGCGATGAGCGGGTTGACTTCTCAGCCTAACCTCGGCTCGATCGTGGAGGCGCTGCGTCATGGCCCGCATGACTCCGGCGTCGATCCGGCGAAACTGCGTCTGCTGTCTTCCTACTGGGAACAGGTGCGCAGGCTCTATGCCGCGTTCGAGAGCGATATCCGCTCCGGCGCGTCGGAGGTCTATGTGCACGGCATGCCCGGGGGGCAGTACACCAACCTGCGCGAGCAGGCCCGCTCCCTCGGCATCGACAACGCACACTGGTCGGACGTTGCGCAGGCGTACGCCGACGTCAACGAGATGTTTGGCGACATCGTCAAAGTGACGCCGACGTCGAAGGTGGTCGGAGACCTCGCGCTACTCATGGTGACGAGCGGTCTGACACCGAAGCAGGTCCTCGATCCGCAGGTGGACGTACCCTTCCCGGAGTCCGTGGTGCAGCTCTTCCGCGGCGATCTCGGCCAGCCTCACGGCGGCTTCCCGCAGGCGCTGCAGCGCAAGGTGCTGAAGGGCATCGCGCCGCTCACCCGGCGGCCCGGGGCTGAGATGCCGCCCGTCGACCTGGCCGCTGAGCGCGCCAAGGTCCAACAGAAGATCCCGCGTCCGGTCACGGACGATGATCTTGCCTCATACCTGATGTACCCGCGTGTTTGGCTCGATTACGCGGCCGAGCGCGCACAGTACGGTGATGTCGGCATTCTGCCGAGCACGGTGTTCTTTTACGGCATGGAACCCGGGCAGGAGGTCAGCGTCGAGCTGGAGCGAGGCAAGACGCTCATCGTGCGATATGTCGCTTCGAGCGAGACTCACGAGGATGGGACACGCACCGTGTTCTTCGAGCTCAACGGCCAGCCGCGCTCCGTGCGGGTGCCGGACCGGAGTCAGGTCGCCAAGCGGCCGCCGCAGCGCAAGGCCGAGCCGGGGAACCCCAGGCAGGTCGGCGCGCCGATGCCCGGGACCATCGCGACGATCGCCGTGACCGTTGGCCGCAAGGTGGCGCGGGGCGATCTGCTCGCCACCCTGGAAGCGATGAAGATGGAGACCGCGGTACGCGCGGAGACCGACGGCGAGGTGGCGGAGGTGCTGGTCAGCCCGGCGCAGCAGGTCGACGCGAAGGACCTGCTGGTGGTATTGAGCTGATGAAGTCCCAGTGCGACGGCATGGTCTCGACACAGTCCTTCACCGCGGAGCGCAGCTCCTCGAGCCGGGTCAGGACCTTGCGCGCATCGAGGCCGTCGACCAACGGGTCGTAGCGGCGCGGAATGATGTTCTGCCCGACCATGACGGATAGCCAGCTGAGCACGGGAAAGAGCTCGGTTTCCTCGCGGAGGATGCGGCCGTGGCTGCGAAAGAGCTCGATCTTCTCGCGCAGGCTGTCGCTCGGCGGGATGGCGCGGCAGTGCTGCCAGAATGGGGCGGCGCGCTCCGTGTTGCTGTAGTGCAGCAGCAGAAAGTCGCGCACGCGGGCGAACTCCGCCTGCAGCATCCTGTTGTATCGATCGGTGTCGGCGGGCGCGAAATCCCGGTCCGGAAAGAATTTGAGCAGCATGGCTATGCCACGCTGGATGAGGTGGATCGATGTGGCCTCGAGCGGCTCGAGGAATCCCGCGGCGAGGCCCAGTGCCACCACGTTCCTGCTCCACGCGGCCTTGCGCCGGCCGGGCCGGAAGCGCAACGCCGCCGGCTCGCTCAGGGCACGACCGGAAAGATTGCGTAGCAGCAACGCTGCCGCGGCATCATCGGCGCTGAACTCGCCGCTGTAGATGTAGCCGTTGCCGTCGCGATGCTGCAGCGGAATCTGCCACTGCCAGCCCGCATCGCGGGCGGTCACCAGGGTGTATGGATTGGGGGCCGCGGCGCGCTCGCTGTGCACGATCACGGCGCGATCGCAGGGCAGCCATCGACCCCAGTCCTCGTAGCCCGCGTGCAGCGTTCCCTCGATGAGCAAGCCCTGGAAGCCGCTGCAGTCGATGAAAAGATCCGCGCTGACGCTCTCGCCGCTCTCGAGAGTCACCGAGTCGACGAATCCATCCGAGCCGCGCAGCGACACGCTCCGGACGTGGCCTTCGGTGCGCAGCACGCCCTGCGCCTCGGCGAAGCCCCGCAGATAGCTCGCGAAGCGACCGGCGTCGAAGTGCAGGGCATAGGTGAGCTTGTTGAGTGGCGTATTGGGAGCATGTACCGGCCGCGCGAATCGTCCGCGCAGCGCGGCCACCGTCTGGATCGAGTATTCCTCCAGCCGCTCTGCCTTGGCTTCGAGGAACATTTTCAGCCAGTAGGCCTGAAACGGCACATTGCCGATCCCCGGGCCTGCGGGACCGAAGGGATGAAAGTAGAAATGACCGGCCCTGGTCCAATCGCGATAGCCGATGCCCAGCTTGTAGGTCGCCTTGATCTCCCGGACCAGGTCACTCTCGTCGATACCGAGCTGACGAATGAAGTCCATGATCGGCGGAATGGTCGCCTCCCCCACCCCGATGGGGTCGACCCGCGCGGACTCGATCAGCCGAAGGTCTATGCCCATCCCGGCCAACGACTTCGACAGTGCGGCCGCCGCCATCCAGCCGGCCGTGCCACCCCCGACGATCGCGACGCTTCGAATTCGTCTGTCGTTCATAAGCTTGCCCCGGGCCCCGCAATATTGTAATACTAATGGCGCCGCGCGCGCTCGAGGGCCGTGCCGGAAACCCACTTTGCAACATACTCGATGCGCCTGAGCGTCACGCGCCAAGACGTACGCTTGCGAGCGCGTGGGGCCCCCGCACGCAATCCATGAACTCCCTCTTCATGTTCGCCGATCGCCGCAGCGCGCCTGCCTTCTGGTTGGGCACGCTGTCGGTGGTGATCGGTGTGCTCCTGCACCTGCCGATGTTCGTGATGGCCCGGTCCATGCACTACCAGCTGGCCGGCATGCCGATGGGCACGGGGATGCTTTGTGGGATGGGCTGCATCCTGGGCGGCCTCGCCGCGGCCGTCTATGGGCTCAGGCCCAAGGAGGCGAGCACTGACCGAACGATGATGCACGAACGCATCGCTGCTCCGGAGGATGCAGCGCTCACGGTGTGGCACTGGGCCGCCGGCGCCGCGCTTGCGATGGCACTCGTAGTCGACACCATGAAGATCAGCAGCCTGGGCTTCGTCATTCCCGGGATGAGTGTCGAATACGGGATCAACGCCGCGGCCGTCGCACTCCTGCCCCTGTTGGCGTTGACCGGCGCGACGCTCGGCTCGTTCATCTGGGGCGCGCTTGCGGACCACTACGGCCGCCGCGCCACCATCCTGCTATCAGGGGTGATGTTCATCGGCACCTCCATCTGCGGCGCCATGCCCTCGTTCCGTTGGAACCTGCTCATGTGCTTCCTCATGGGCGGGTCGGCCGGCGGCATGCTGCCGGTGGCTTACGCGCTGCTGGCGGAGATCATGCCGACGCGCCATCGCGGCTGGAGCCTCGTCGTCATAGGTGGCGCCGGCACGCTGGGCGGATATCTGGCGGCCTCGGGATTCTCCGCGCTGCTGCAGCCGACATTCGGCTGGCGCATCATGTGGTTCCTGAACCTGCCGTCAGGATTGCTGCTGATAGCGCTGAGCCCGCTCATCCCGGAATCCGCCCGCTTCCTCATCCATATCGGGCGGCCCAGGGAAGCGCTCGCGACCCTCGAGCGCTTTGGCTCGGTGGTCGTCAAGGAAAGCGATGACTGGGACGAAGAAGCCAAGCTGGATCATTCACACCTGCCGCCGACGGACAGCCGTTATGTCGGCACCACGGTCGCGCTCACCATCGCGGCGCTCGCCTGGGGACTGCTCAACTACGGCGTGCTGCTGTGGTTGCCGGGGCAACTCATCGCCGAGGGCCGCGACATGGGCGTCGCCGCCGCCATCATTGCCCGCTCGACCTTCATCTCGGTGCCTGTCATCGCGATCGCGGCACTGCTTTATTCCCGCTGGAGCACCAAGGGCTCGCTGCTCGTCATGATCGGGATCACGGCGGCAGGACTCGTGGCCATCGTGTTGCGCGAGAACGGTGTGCGTGCCGCTTCCGACCCCGTCATTGCGCTCACACTGCTCATCGTCGGGGCCACCGGGGTCATCTCCATCATGCTTCCCTACACGGCCGAGAGTTATCCGCTGCGCATCCGCGGCCGCGCCACCGGCTGGGTGGCGGGTGTCAGCAAGAGCGGCGGTCTCGTCTGTCAGGGCTTGAGCAGCCTCGCGCTCGTTCCCGTGATCGGGACCGCGGCGGTCGAGACCGTCATTCCCGTACTGCTCGGCCTGGGACTCGTCGCGCTCTACGGCCGCGAGACGCGCGGCCGCGATCTGCGGGCGCTCGAGACGATTTCCTGACAGACGGCGTGGCGCGGGCGGTTCGCGCGCCGCTCACGCGCCCAGGAACGTCCTGTAGGCTGGATTGTCGGTCTCCTCCGCGTAGGCATAGTGCAGCTCGTTGAGATGCTGCAGGAAGTCCGGGCGCTCCCCCGGAGGCACCTGGATGCCCGCCAGTACGCGGCCATAGTCGGAGCCGTGATTGCGGTAGTGGAACAGGCTGATGTTCCAGCGGCCGCCCACCGCCTGGAGGAACTTGAGAAGCGCCCCGGGACGCTCCGGGAACTCGAAGCGGTAGAGCAGCTCGTCGCGGATGCCGCGCGCGCGGCCGCCGATCATATAGCGCACGTGCAGTTTCGCCATCTCGTTGTCGGTCATGTCGGTTACCGCGTAGCCGGCAGCGCGCAGGGCGGCTACGACGGCATCCTTCTCGGCGCGGCCCTGGGAGAGGCCGAAGCTGACGAAGATCTGCGCGGCCTGCTCGCTCTCGTAGCGGTAATTGAACTCCGTGACACTGCGGTTGCCCAGCATCTCGCAGAAGCGCAGGAAGCTGCCGGGACGCTCTGGAATCGTGACCGCGAGCAGTGCCTCGCGCTCGCTGCCCAGGTCGGCGCGTTCCGCCACGTGACGCAGGCGATCGAAGTTGATGTTGGCGCCGCTGTTGATCGCGACGACACGCTTGTCGCGCCAGCCCTCGCGGGCGACGTACTTCTTCAGTCCCGCGACGGCCAGCGCGCCGGCGGGCTCCACGATGGAGCGGGTATCCTCGAACACGTCCTGTATCGCGGCGCAGATCTCGTCCGTGTCCAGCAGTATGATCTCATCGACATGGTCGCGGCACAGCGCGAACGTCTCTTCTCCGACCCGCTTGACCGCGACACCGTCGGCGAAGATTCCGACCCTGTCCAGGGTGACTCGCCGCCCGGCTTTGAGCGACTCGTACATGCCGGCCGCATCCTCCGGCTCCACGCCGATGATGCGGATGTTGGGATAGAGGTACTTGACGTACACCCCGATGCCGGCGATGAGCCCGCCGCCGCCCACCGGCACGAAGATCGCGTCGAGGTTGCCGCCGGTCTGCCGCAGCAGCTCCACTCCGATCGTGCCCTGGCCCGCGATGACATCCGGATCGTCGAACGGATGCACGAACACGAGATTGCGCTCCCGCGCGAGCTCCAGTGCACGCTCGAGCGCCGTATCGTAGTCGTCTCCGTGCAGGACGACCTCGCCGCCAAGGTCGATGACCGCCTGCACCTTGATCTGCGGCGTCGTGCGCGGCATGACGATCGCCGCCGGAATGCTTCGCCGCCGGGCCGACAGTGCAACGCCCTGCGCATGGTTGCCCGCCGAAGCACAAACGACCCCGCGTTTGGCCGCGCCATCCGACAGCTGTGCGATGCGGTTGTAGGCGCCGCGCAGCTTGAATGAGAACACCGGCTGCAAATCCTCGCGCTTCAGCAGCACGCGGTTGCCAAGCCGCCGCGACAGCCGCGGCGCCTCCTCCAGAGGCGACTCGATCGCGACGTCATAAACGCGAGCCTTGAGAATGCGCTCGATGTAAGGACTGGCCATGCCGCCAGCTTAGCGAATTCCCGCAAACAGCGGGTTATCAATGATCCGGGGTGCCGGAGGAAGGTCGATCCACGATCGGCGGCTGCTTGCTGCCTGCCGTCTGGCGCGCGTGCGACAGCGCGGCCTCCGTCTCCGAAGGCGCCGCTGCAGGCAGCTCCACGATGCGGAATGGCGGCCGGTCCGGATACCTCTGCAGCAGGAGCGGCATCGCCACGTTGTACACGGGTGTGCCCGCGCTCGTCCGTCCCTCGGGCGTACCGTGATGCGCGTGCCCGTGAAATACGACATCGACCGGGTGCCTGTTGAGCGGCTCTTCCAGGCGACTGGTGCCGAGGTAAGGATAGATGTCGAGCGGCTCCCCTTCCACCGTGCCGCGGATCGGTGAGTAATGCAGCAGCGCGATGCGCCTGCTCGTGCGCAGCCGCGCCAGCGCGCGCTCGAGCTTCAGCGCTTCGTCGATCACCTCCTGCACGAAGCGCTTGGTCGCCTGCTCGCCCCAGGCGCCGAGCGTCGCGCGACCGAAGCCGCCGGAGAAACCCTTGGCGCCCGCGATTCCGACGCCGCCAATTTCGTACGTCTCGCCGTCGAGGATCTTGACGCCGGCGTCCGTGAGGATCCGACAGACGTCGTCCTCCTGGCCGGACTCGAAGTCATGATTGCCCAGCACCGCGATGATGGGAATCCGCACCGCGGCGTTGAGCTCCTTCGCCAGGATCACCGCCTCCTCGCGCAGGCCGTAATCAGTGAGGTCGCCGCAGAGCAGCAGGACGTCCGCGTGATCGTTGACCGGCGCGAGGAGCGGCTGCAACGCACCTTGCGAGGTCTTTTTTACGTGCAGGTCTCCGACGGCTGCCAGGCGCATCGCTTGCTTACGCTCCTCGGTAGTTTTGGCCATGGAGCAATCCGCATGCCGCCGATTCACGAGCGTCAGGGGGAGCTCGACGAGGGGGCTCATGCCTTCTATGTGCAAACCCTCGCGCTGCTCGGCCGCGCGGGCATCCCGTTCCTGGTGGGCGGCGCATACGCCCTCCACCATCACACCGGCATCGAAAGGCACACCAAGGATTTCGATGTGTTCGTGCGCCGCGAGCATTACGGGGACGTCGCTCGCGTGCTCGGCGCCGCCGGCATCGCAACCGAGCTGACATTTCCTCACTGGCTCGGCAAGGCGAGCTGCGAGCACGGCGACGTCGATGTGATCTTCAGCTCGGGCAACGGGCTGTCGCAGGTCGATGACGGGTGGTTCGAGCACGCCGTCACGGGGCCGGTGCTCGGAGTCGAGGTGAGCGTCTGTCCTGCGGAAGAAATGATCTGGCAGAAGGCGTTCATCACCGAGCGCGAGCGCTACGACGGCGCCGACATCATGCATCTGCTGCTCGCCTGTGCCGAGCGGCTCGACTGGCGGCGGCTCCTCACGCGCTTCGATGGCCACTGGCGCGTACTGCTGTCGTATCTGAGCCTCTTCGGGTTCGTATATCCGTCAGAGCGCACGCGCATTCCGGAGTGGGTCATGAGTGAGCTCATCGAGCGGCTGGCCCGTGAGTCGCGCGGGGCACCGCCGGCGCGCCGGGTGTGTCAGGGCACGCTGCTCTCGCGAGAACAATACCTGACTGACATCGGCCTGTGGGGGTTCGAGGACGCGCGGGTGACGGTGGCAGGATCGATGACGGTCGAGGAAGTGGCGCACTGGACGCGCGCCATCGAGGACGGCGGCAACTAACGCAAAAAGGATTCCACGGCTTGCGCGGCAACCTCCGGGGCCGTCTCGAAGAGCGAGGCGTCACGTTCGGGCAGCTCGACGAGCCTGGCCCGCGCCGGCATGTCGCGCGCCTGTGCCTTGTTGGCTACAACTTCCCCGCCGAGGCGCAGGACCAGCAGCGGGACGGAAAGCTGCGTCAACCGGGTCCGCAGTTGATAGGCGCGCGCCGCGGCCGCTCCGGCCTGCGCGCCGTTGCGCAGCCGGTCCGCCAGTGCGGCGGTTGCGACCTCAGCAGACGCGGCGGGCCCGCAATACGCCACTGCCCGGCGCCATTCCTCCGGCAAGTGGCTACCGTCCATGGCCGGAGTCATCGGCGATGGCTCGGCGGCGTCCGATGGGAGCGGAGGCGATACGAGCACAAGGCGCCGCACCTGCGCCGGCCGGGTCGCCGAGAGCTCCGCGGCGACCGCTGCGCCGAAACCCTGGCCGAGCAGATCGACCTGGCGCAGGCGCATGGTCTCGAGAAAATCGCCAATGGCCGCAGCATGCTCTGTGACGCCCACGTGAGGAGGCGGTGGATCAGATTCCCCGAAACCTGGAAGATCAGGCGCAAAAACAGAGCGCCCAACCCCGGTTACCGTAAGAAATCGCGAGAAGATTCGACCGGAATGGGGGATCGGGTGGAGACAGAGGAGTGGGGTGCCCTCCTCGAAACCGCCGCCTGCGGGAATGGCGTTGTGGACGTGCAGCTGGCCGTAGCGGCACTCGAAATAGCCGCGGCGCAGCCGCGATTGCGCGGTCGCCGCAGGGCGAGAAGGTGAGACTTTAGGCATGGTGGTAGCCTGATTGTGCCGCAGCGGCGGTTCGGGTTTAAGCTATTCGTATGACACGAACACTGGTGAAGTCCCTGGCCCTGCTGGTCACTCTGCTCGCGCTCGCGGGCTGCGGTCTCGCCGCGACAGGCGTCACCGCGGCGGCAGGCGGCGCTTCCGCCGCCCAGGACGCAAAGCAGGCAAAGGATACCGAGGCGAAGGTGCAGCAGCAGATCAATGCCGCCTACCAGCAGGATGCGGCGCAGCGCAAGGCGGCGGAGGCCCAGGCTCAATAGCGAGGCGGATCCATGCGCAATCTCGAAGTAAGGATCAGGCGGCCACCGGCGACGACCGAGGACTTCGAGGTAGTGTCTGCGGAAATGCCTCATCTCACTCACGGCGGAATACTCTGCCGTACACGTTGGCTCGCGGTCGATCCGCTGACGTATTCGCCGTCCGGTGCCGCGGCGCATTCGAGCGGTCCGCGGCCAGGTGACGTCGTACCGGCATTGGGTGTTTGCGAAGTGCTGGAGTCCCGGCACGATGTCTTCGCAGTCGGACAGAGCGTCGTTATCCAGTGTGGTATGCGCGAGATCTGCGTCTCCGACGGTCACCACGCCAGTGCGCTGCACGCTGGTCAGTCTCCAGCGTCGACGGCGCTCGGGCTGCTGGGTCCTTCGGGAATGGCGGCCTATTTCGGGCTGCTCGATCTTGCCCGGCTGCGCACGGGCGAGACGGTACTGGTCTCCGCGGTGGCGAACGTGGCCGGCGCGATGGCTGGCCAGGTGGCGAGGATCAAGGGCGCCCGCGTGATCGGCGTCGGCAGCTCGCGCGAGAAGTGCGAATGGGCCACCCGGCGCGCGCGTTTTTCCGCGTGCGTCAATCCTCATGCCGAGAATCTGGCGGCGCGGCTGCGCCACCTTGCGCCGCACGGGTTCGATGTCTACTTCGACAACTCCGGCGGTGAGCTGCTCGAGGCCGTGATTTCAGGACATCATGTCGCGCCCGGCGGGCGGGTCGTTCTGAACGGCGTCCGTGAAGGAGTTCCCGCGGAATTGCTGCAGCAGGCCGGCTATGCGCCGGGGGAGATCACGCTGCTGCGCTTGCACGCGGCTCATTATGAGCACCGCCGCGGCGAGTTCCTGAAGGACGCGATCGCCTGGCACGGCGCGGATCGGCTGGTGTACCGGGAGGACGTGACCGAAGGCCTGGAGAGCGCCCCCGCACACCTCATCAAAGCCATGCGCGGCGAGAACTTCGGTCATCCGCTGATCAGGCTTTGATCCAAGGCCCGCCGCGAACGCGGCGGGCCCGGAGTTGGACGACGCTATTTCTTTCGCGCTGGTCGCTTGGCGGATTTCTTCTTGCCGGCGGCTTTGCGCGCTGCGGGGCGTTTGGCCGCAGATTTCTTCCTGGCAGGCGATTTCTTCTTTTTGGCGGCGGCGCGCCTGGCGGGCGCGGGGCGCTTCTTTGCCTTGGCGGCCGCCTTCCTCTTCGCAGCCGGGGCTGGTGCCTTCGCCTTGGAGGCGGCTCGCTTCGCGGGAGCTTTCCGCGCGACGGGCGGTTTCTCGGCGGCGGCGCTTGCCGCGGCGGGCTGCTTGGCCAGCTCGTGGACCGCGAATGCTCCGCCCTGCGGATCCAGGATCTGCGCGATGCGGCTGCCTCCGGGCACTTCCATAGGGCCTTGCGTCACTCTGCCGCCGGCAGCTTTGGCCGCCGCGGCAGCCTTGTCGACGCTCGCGACCCGAATATAGGTCAGCCAGTGCGGCGGCTTGGAGGCGTCCATCAGCTTGTAGGCACCGCCTACCTGCGTGCCGCCGTGATCGATGAGCTGGTAAATGCCTCCCGGGCCCATGTCATGGGCGGCTCCACGGGCCCAGCCGAAGAGCTCCGAATAGAACGTGAGCGCAGCGTGCTGGTCGCTGGTGGCGAGCTCGTGCCAGGAGAAGTCGGTCGCAGGCGCGCCGTCGGGTGCTGGGCCGCTGCCCGGCTTGAACACCGCGAACGCGGCGCCCTGTGGGTCTGCAAGCACAGCGTAGCGGCCCACGCCGGGAATGTCGGCGGGCGCCTTCAGCACCTTGCCGCCCAAGCGCTCCGCGGCTGCCGCGGTGGCATCCACATCGGGCGTACCGATGTACACCAGCCAGCTCGGCGGGGCGCCGGACTGGCGTGCGGACTCCGGCTGCGCCATGAGTCCACCGGTTTGTGTCTTGCCGGACACCCAAAGCGAGTAATCGGGCATGCCGGATGGCTGGGTCTTCCACGGAAGGACTTTGGAGTAAAAGGCGCCTGCGGCCTGCGGGTCGGTCGTCATCAGCTCGTGCCAGACGAATCGCCCCCGAATCTCAGCGTTGCTCATGTGAGGTTGCCTCTTCTTGACGAGCGGCGTTGTATCCAACTCCCTACATTCTGCACTCAAGCGCGTTGCAGTTCCATGTCTGCAAGGAGCCACATTCGTTTATTGGGGCAATTCGCTCCCGGTGATTTGCGCGAGCGCGACGAAGTCCCCCGCGAACGTGGCCATCCGCTGGGCGTCGTAGATCAGGTGCGTCGTGAGCGTCAACCGTGCACGGCCGCGGCGCGCCAGGGTGACCCGGAACCGCTGCCACGCGAGCTCGTCCGAGAAGCGGCAGACGGCGTCGAAGTCTCCGGGAATGGGCTGGTGGTATTCCATGCTGCTGCGCTGGATCACCAGCCGCGCCTGCAGTCCCGCACCCGCGATGCGAAGGTGCAGCGGCGACCAGGCGGCAAGCGTAGCCAGCGCGGCGGCGCTGCCGCCGAACACGGTGTCATGGTGATTGACGTTCGGGGCGAGAGCGGCCGCGAGCTGCACCTGCTCCGGGGAGGCGAGCCTCACCCGCGCGCCCATCGCGGCGGACAGCGGTATCTGCTGGTGCAGATAGCGCTCGAGCATCTCCGCATCGAACGGCATCACCCCGGGCCTGCCTGTCCTACCAGGCTCCGGTGTTCGGCATCGAGAGCCACGGCTCCGCGGGCGCAAGCGCGGCGCCGCGCTGCAGCAGCTCGATCGAGATCTGATCGGGTGAGCGCACGAAGGCCATGTGTCCGTCGCGCGGAGGCCGGTTGATGGTGACGCCGCGTTCTCTCAGGCGCTGGCAGGTGGCGTAGATATCGTCGACCTCGTACGCAAGGTGGCCGAAATTGCGGCCGCCGGCATAGGTCTCCGGGTCCCAGTTGAAGGTCAGCTCGACCTGCGCCGACTCATCGTCGGGCGCTGCCAGGAACACCAGCGTGTAACGGCCTTGCGGGTTTTCCTTGCGCCGCAGCTCCACGAGCCCGAGCGCATCGCGGTAGAACCGCAGCGAAGCGTCGAGATCGGTGACCCGGACCATGGTATGCAGGTATTTCACGGTGCTGTCCTCAGAACATCTCCGAGGGGCCTGGCGGCTTGATGTCCACCTTGTAACGCGAGGCGATGAACTCGCCGGTGATCATTTCCTCGTAGCTCTGGCCCGGGCCCACCATCGGATAGACCCCGGCGTCCGGGTCGATCATGACCTCGAGGAACGCCGGCCCTTCGAAGCGGATGAACTCCTCGACCACCCGCGGCACGTCCTCCTTGCGGTCGAGCCGGACGGCATAGTGAAAGCCGTCGGCTTGGGCGGTGCGGATGAAATCCTTCTTGTGCAGCGACTTGTCGCTCGCCGAGAGGCGCCCTTTGAAGAAGAGCTTCTGCCACTGCTTGACCATGCCATCGCCGAAGTTGTTGAGAACGACGATCTTGATGGGCAGGTCGTAAGTGGTCACCGTCTCGAGCTCGCCGATGTTCATGCGGATGCTCGAGTCGCCGTCGATGTCCACCACCAGGCGCCGCGGATGCGCGAGTTGCGCGCCGATCGCCGCGGGAAGCCCGAAGCCCATCGTGCCCATGCTGCCCGAGGACAGCCAGAGCCGCGGGCGGCGGAAGTCGCAGTACTGCGCCGCCCACATCTGGTGCTGGCCGACGCCGGTGGTGATGATCGCCTCGCCCCGGGTGTGTCTGTTGATCTCCTCGATCACGTAGTACGGCTGGATGAGCCGGCTCTCGCGGTCATAGCCCATGGCGTGGACGCGCTTGAGCTCCGCCAGCGCCTGGTGCCACTCACCATAATCGCGTTTGAACCCGGCGTTGTGGCCGTGCTCCGTAAGCGCCCTCAGCGCGTCGCCGAGGAGCCCGACGTGACTCCACTGCACGTGCTTGACCTTGTTGATTTCCGCGCGGTCGATGTCGAGGTGGGCGATCCGCTTCGCGCCGCGCGCGAACTTCGCGGGCACGCCGGCCACCCGGTCGTCGAACCGCGCACCGGCGGCGATGAGGAAATCGCAATCTTCAACGGCATAGTTGGCGAAGGCGGCGCCGTGCATTCCCAGCATGCGCAGCGCCAGCCGGTGTGTCGTGTCGATGGCGCCGATGCCCATCAGCGTGGTCACGATCGGAATGTCGAAAGCAACGGCGAACTCGGTGAGTGCGCCGCCGGCATCGGCATTGATCACACCACCGCCCGCGTAGATCAGCGGCCGGCGCGATTCGCCGAGCATCTCGAAGAACCGCTCGGCATCGCGGGGCTCGATGATCTGGTCGCCAAGCTCCTTCATCCGGCGGCGATAGCCGGGCAGCGGCAGGGTGCCGGCACCCTGGAAAACCCCTTCCCAGTTCTGCACGTCCTTCGGAATGTCGATGACCACCGGGCCGGGCCGGCCGGTGCGCGCCAGCTCGAAAGCCGAGCGGACCGTCGCCTCGAGCCGCGACGGATCGGTGACCAGGAAGACGTGCTTCGCGACGGACCCCATGAGGGCCGCGACAGGTGCCTCCTGGAAGGCGTCCGTACCGATCGACGCACGCGCGACCTGACCGCAGATCACCACGATCGGCACCGAGTCCGCCATGCAATCGCGAATGGGAGTGACGGTATTGGTGGCGCCGGGTCCGGAGGTCACCAGGCAGACGCCCACCCGGCCAGTGGCGCGCGCGAACCCCGCCGCCATGAATCCCGCCCCCTGCTCGTTCGCGGGTACGATCAGAGGAATCTGCGCCCCGCCGCACCGTGCCTGCTCCTCGTTATAGAGAAACACGGCGTCGTAGGTCGGCAGAATCGCGCCACCGCTGTAGCCGAAGATGGCTTCGACCCCCTCATCGGCCAGGATCTGCACGATCATCCGCGCCCCGGACATGGTCTGGCCGGCAAGCGGATTGCCGACGGGACGGGGCTGGATGACGGTGTCGCTCATGCGGAGATCTCGGAATCGCCTGGATCGCGCGGACGGTGATCTCCTGAGACTAGCAGGTCGATCTGCGGCACGAAAGCGGCGCCAATGGCCGCTCGGCGCGCGATCCTTTATTCTGGCGCTGTCACCGCCCGTCCCATCCGATCCCAGCCAGCATGCGTCATATTATCGCCATTCTGCTGCAGAACGAGGCCGGCGCCCTGAGCAGGGTCGCCGGGCTGTTCTCCACCCGCGGCTACAACATCGAGTCGCTCTCCGTCGCGCCCACGGACGATCCGACCGTCTCCCGGCTCACTCTGGTCACCACCGGCTCGGATGCCGTCATCCAACAGATCGTCAATCAGCTCAATAAGCTCGTGGACGTGGTCAGCGTCGAGGACATGACGACCGGCGAGCATCTCGAGCGCGAGCTCATCCTGCTGAAGCTGCGGGTGCGGCCGGCGGATACCGATGCCGTGCGGGGTTATGTCGTGCGCACGGGCGGCCGTGTGCTCGATCCGGCGCCGGACGGATTCATAGTGGAGCTCACAGCGAGCGAGTCCGAGATCGAGAGCTTCACGGCCGATCTCGCCCGCGGCGCGGAGCTTCTCGAGGTCGTGCGCAGCGGCGCCCTGGGAATCGGGCGCAACGCGCGGCCGCTGCGCGTCGTGCGCTGACCGGGGCGCACAAGGACAGGCGTGTCACGCAGCAGCGATACGCGTCCGGGCGCGGAGCCAACCGCCGCATCCGCGGCGCGCGCACGGGTCCTGGTCGTAGATGACCTTCCCGAGAAGCGCCTGGCCTACGGAGCCATTCTGGAGGGACTGGATGCCGAAGTGGTCATGGCCGGCTCCGGGGAGGAAGCCCTGAAGCGCGTGCTCGAGGGAGAGTTCGCCGTCATCCTGCTGGATGTCAACATGCCGGGAATGGATGGCCTCGAGACCGCGGGGCTTCTGCGCCAACACCGTAACGCCCGACATACACCCATCATTCTGGTGACCGCGTACGCCGACGACGTACAGAGCGTGCGTGGCTACGAGCTCGGCGTCGTCGACTATATTCAGGTGCCTGTCGTCGTGCCCGTGATGCGCGCCAAGGTTGGCGTATTCCTGGATCTCTTCGTGACACGAGCGGCGCTCGCTCGCGCCAACCAGGATCTGGAGTCGAGGGTCGCGGAGCGCACCGCGGAGCTGCTGCGGAGCAATGACCGGCTGCGGGCCGAGATCGAGGAGCGCCTGCGGGCGGAGAACGAGCGCGAGGAGCTGCTGGCGCGCGAGAGGCTGCTCCGCGGCCACGCGGAGGAGCTCAGCCACCTGAAGGACCAGTTCCTCGCCACCATGTCGCACGAGCTGCGCACGCCTCTCAATGCGATCTTCGGGTGGATCACGCTGCTGCGTACCGGCCGTCTGGATGAGGCGGCGCAAGCGAGGGCGCTGGAGACCATCGAGCGCAACGCCCGCGCGCAGAAGCGTCTCATCGAGGATCTGCTCGATGTCTCGCGCATCGTGACCGGCAAGCTCGCCCTGGAGCTTGGAGACGTCGCGCCGCTGCGCGTTCTGCAGGGCGCGATCGCCACGATGCAACCCGCCGCCGCGGCCAAGGGAGTCACGATCGTGCCGGTGCTCGGCGAAGTGACGGCGGTGGTGCCGGGGGATCCCGCGCGCCTGCAACAGGTCTTCTGCAACCTGCTCTCCAACGCCATCAAGTTCACTGCGGGCGGCGGGCGGGTCGATGTCGAGCTGGCCATGAGCGGCGATCACGTGCAGATCAGCGTCACCGACACCGGCCAGGGCATCAAGCCGGAATTCCTGCCGCACGTCTTCGAGCGATTCCGGCAGGAGGACGGCTCGCTCAGGCGGCGGCACGGCGGCCTCGGTCTGGGGCTCGCGATCGTGCACCACCTGGTGGAGCTGCATTCCGGAACGGTCGAGGCGCAAAGCGACGGCGAGGGCTGCGGAGCGCGCTTCGTCGTGCGGTTGCCGGCGCGTTAGCGTTACGGTACCAACACCGTCGCGCCGGTGGTGCGGCGGCCCTCCAGGTCCCGATGAGCCTGCGCCGCGTCCGCAAGCGGATATCGCTGCCCGATCCTGACGCGCAGCGCGCGGCTCTTGACCGCGGCGAAGAGCTCACGCGCCGCAGCATCCAGCGCCTGCCGCGTGGCGATGTAGTTGAAGAGGGTGGGGCGTGTCAGGAAGAGCGAGCCGCGCTTGCTGAGCTCGAGCGGGCTCACGGCGGGCGGCGGACCGGAGGCGTTGCCGTAGGTGACCATCATGCCGAGCGGGCGCAGGCAGTCGAGCGATTCCATGAAGGTGTCCTTCCCCACGGAATCGTAGACGACCGCCACACCCGCGTCCTTGGTGAGCTTTCTGACTTCAGTGGGGAGCGCTTCGCGGCCGAGGATCAACACGTGCTTGCAGCCGTTGCGGCGCGCCAGCTCCGCCTTCGCGTCGCTGCCAACGACGCCGATCACCTTCGCGCCGAGTGCCTTCGCCCACTGACAGAGGAGCAAGCCCACACCGCCCGCAGCCGCATGTACGAGAATGGTGTCGCCGCGAGCCACGCGATAGGTCCGACGCAGCAGGTAATGCGCCGTCAGACCCTTCAGCATCAGCGCGGCCGCCTCCTCGTCGGAGATGCCGCGCGGCACCTTCACGAGGCGCTCCACCGGCACGTTACGGACCTCGCTATAGGCTCCCGGCTTCGGGTACACGTACGCGACGCGGTCACCCACCTTGAAGCCTTGCGCTTTGCGCCCGAGCGCCGTGATCACGCCCGCAGCCTCACGCCCCAAGCCGCTCGGCAGCTCTCCCGGATAAAGCCCGGTGCGGTCATAGACATCGATGTAGTTGAGCCCGATGGCCGTATGGCGCACCTGCGCCTCGCCGGCCTGCGGCGCCCCGGGATCGATGTCCTCGATCCGCAGAACCTCCGGCCCCCCGTGCTCATGAAACCGAATCGCTTTCACATCTACAACGCAGCGTCATCGGTTTCACCGGTGCGGATGCGGATCACGCGCTGGATATCCGTGATGAAGATTTTTCCGTCGCCCACCTTGCCGGTCTTGGCGGACTTCAGGACGGCTTCCACCACCTGATCGACGAGGTCGGCGCGCACGGCCACTTCGATTCGCGTCTTCGGCACGAAGTCCACCACGTACTCCGCGCCGCGATATAACTCGGTGTGCCCGCGCTGGCGTCCGAAGCCCTTGACCTCGGTCACCGTCATTCCCGAGACGCCGATGTCTGACAGCGCGGCGCGGACGTCGTCGAGCTTGAAAGGTTTGATGATGGCGGTGACCAGTTTCATTTGCGGGCTCTCCGTCGAGTCGGTGCGTTGTCTTTAGAGAAGGCGGGCTGCCTCGTTCGCGGCAGGTGCGATTTTGCAGCTTTCATGCCACGCAGGGGAATACGTTTAAACGGCGCGGATCGCGGCCGCGCCCCTTTGCGGCCGGGAGCTCTGCCGCACCATTATGGCGCATTGGGGCCCACCCGGCGCCCGCGGCCGGTGCAGGTGCCCGGGGAGAAGGGGATAGGCTAAGCTCCTGATCGATGTACGAGCGCGTAGTCATCGTGGGTGGGGGCCAGGCGGCCGTTCAGGCCATTGATACGCTTCGCCGCAAGGGCTTCACGGGCCAGCTGGTCATGATCGGCGACGAGCCGTGGCTGCCCTATCAGCGCCCACCTCTTTCCAAGAAATACCTCGCCGGCACGCTGGAGCGCGAGCGCCTGCTGTTGCGGCCGCAGCATTTCTACGAGTCCCACTCCGTCGAGACCCGGCTGGGCCGCCGCGTCGAGGAAATCGCGCCCCGAGAGCAACGTCTGCGGCTCGACGACGGCGCGACCGTTGCCTATGACGCTCTTGTGATCGCGACGGGCAGCCGGCCGCGTCCGCTGCCCGCACCTGGTGCAGATCTGGAGGGCGTCTACTTCCTGCGGACCATCGCCGACGTAGAGCAGATCCGTGCCCGGTTGCACCCCGGCAGGCGCCTGGTGATCGTCGGCGGCGGCTACATCGGACTGGAGGTGGCGGCCACGGCCCGGGAAGCCGGTCTCGAGGTCACCGTGCTGGAGATGGCCGACCGCGTTATGAATCGGGTCGTGTGCAAGCAGCTTTCGGCTTTCTACGAGGCTGAGCACTCCCGGCACGGGACCAGGATTCTTTGCAATTCGAAGGTCCGCGCGCTCGCGGCGGCTCCTGGCTCGAGGCACGTGCGAGCAGTCGTGACCGAGGATGGTCAGGAGCATGCCGCCGACACGGTCGTGGTCGGATGCGGGGTCCTTCCGGCCGACGAACTGGCAGTCGCCGCCGGGCTGGCATGCGAGAACGGGGTGGTGGTCGATGACCGCTGCCGAACGTCGGACCCCGTGATCTACGCGGCAGGGGATTGCACCAGCCATCCGAGCCTGCATTACGGCCGGCGCATGCGGCTGGAGTCGGTCGACAACGCCTTCGAGCAGGGCGCGAGCGCGGCGCTGAATATCCTGGGCCTCGAGACTGTGCACGACAAAGTGCCATGGTTCTGGTCGGACCAGTACGACCTGAAGCTGATCATCATTGGCATCAGCCAGGGATACGACACCGTCGTGATGCGCGGTGACCCCGCAACCCGCGCCTTCAGCACGTGTTATCTGCGCGGCGGCGAGTTGATCGCCGTCGATACGATCAACAGTCCCAAGGACCAGATGGCCGCGCGCAGGCTGATCGCGGCGCATGCGCGCCCGAACCCGGACAAGCTAGCAGATCACACCGTGCCGCTTAAGGAGACGGTGTAGCGTCTGGCTGCACAGCGGCTAGTGAACCAACCGCAGGGTGAAGCGGTGGCGGAACCGCTGCCCTTCGGACGCTTTGACGGCGCCCAGGATGGTGCCGATGAGCCACGCGATGCCGAGGAGTATGCCGAGCGGTATCCCGATCCCGACGACAAAAAGGACGCCACAGACAACTTCCGCGATTAATACGGTGATGTTGAAGTTGAGCGCTTCCAGCGACTGGTCGGCGACGAATGCGGACTTCTCCCGCTGAGTGAGCCAGACGATCAGAGGCGCGATCACGTTGCCGCCGGCCGGGAAGATCAGCCCGGCAAAGGCCGACAGATGCGCGAACATCGCCAGGTTGCGCTCGTCCTTGCTCACGGCGCCGCCGTAGCTCGCCGGCTCCCCTGATTCGCTCATGCTTTGCTCCCCGCGGGCTGCTCCCGCTTCTGCGGTCATTATGACCCGGCATCGGCCACTTTACCGCCTACCTGGATGGATGTACAGTAGTCGGCATGGACCGCGAAAGGAACCGGCCGCTCAAAGGCCGCGGCGCGCTCTCGAACCCCACCGGCCGCTTCGAGCCCCGGCGGCACGAGGCCGTGGACGACGGCTGGTATCAGGAGGAGGTCCCCGATTTCATCCCAACATCCATCGAGCCGGACCGCGCCCGCTCCGTCATAGCACGCAACGATTCACCCGACATTCCGTTCGAACAGTCGATCAACCCCTACAGGGGATGCAGCCATTCTTGCGTTTACTGTGTCAGGGGAGATACGCCAATACTGATGGGGGACGGAAGCGCCAGGCCTATTGCGAAGGTGAACTTGGGGAGCGAAATTTACGGGACGGTGCGGCAAGGCAGGTACAGACGGTATGTCAAAACCAAGGTGTTGGCACATTGGAGCGTCATTAAACCTGCCTACCGTGTCTCACTCGAGGATGGCACTGAGATAGTCGCGGGGGCCGATCACAGATTCTTGAGCGAGCGAGGCTGGAAGTTTGTTACTGGCGCGATGGCGGGGGCGCTACAGCGGCCGTATCTGACTGAAAACAACAAGCTCATTGGGACCGGAAGGTTCGCCGAGGAGATTGAAAAGGACTCGGATTACAAACGAGGATATGTCTGCGGCATGATTCGCGGAGATGCGCATCCCGGTGCGTACCCTTATCAGCGAAAAAGCGGCAATTGGAACACGCTCTACCAATTTCGCCTTGCTCTCTGCGACGACGAGGCGCTTTATCGCGCACAGAGCTACCTGCTCGACTTTTGTATCGCGGCGCACGAGTTCGCTTTTCAGGCGGCGTTGGGAGCGCGCCGGGCACTGATGGCTATCCGCACCGCGGGACGCGCAAGCTTCGAGCAGATCTACCTCCTCATAGCATGGCCTCCTGCGCCCTCGCGCTGCTGGTCCGCGGGTTTCCTCGCCGGGATCTTCGATGCCGAAGGTTCTTTCAGCAATGGAATCCTGCGAATCAGCAATACGAACCTTCAGATCATTGACTGGATCTGCCGTTGCCTGCGGGAGTTTGGGTTTCGATTCGCAGTCGAGGAGCCCACCGGCGAGCGCGCCAAGCCGATCAAAGTAGTGCGCCTCGTGGGAGGACTGCCGGAGCATCTGCGTTTCTTTCACCTGCTCGATCCGGCGATAAGTCGCAAGCTCGACATCGAGGGTCGCGCGGTCAAGAGCGAGGCGCGGCTGCGGATCGCATCGATAGAGCCGGTGGGCACGATGCGCCTTTACGACATCACGACTGGGACGGGCGATTTCATCGCGAACGGCGTCGTCAGTCACAATTGTTATGCCCGCCCGAGCCACGCTTACATGGGATTGTCGGCGGGCTTGGACTTCGAGACCCGGCTGTTCTACAAGAAAGACGCCGGCAAGCTGTTGCAAGAAGAGCTGGCCAGGCCCGGTTATGTCTGCAAGCCGATCACGCTAGGGGCCAACACCGATCCATATCAGCCGATCGAGCGGCAGATGAAAGTGACGCGGGAGATCCTGGAGGTGCTGGCCCGCTGCCGGCATCCGGTGACGGTCATCACCAAGAGCGCGCTCGTGCTGCGCGACCTCGACCTGCTGGCGGATCTGGCCAGGGACGGGCTCGCAGGGGTGGGGGTCAGCATCACGACGCTGGATGTGGAGCTCAAGCGCGTCATGGAGCCGCAGACCGCCTCGCCGCGGGCCAGGCTGGAAGCTGTAAGGCGCTTGAACGAGTCCGGCGTTCCCACAGGGGTGATGGTCGCTCCGGTCATTCCAGTGCTGACCGACCATGAGATGGAGGCCATTCTGGAAGCGGCAGCGGAGGCGGGAGCGCGCTGGGCGGGCTACGTGCTGCTCCGGCTCCCTCACGAGGTAAAGGATCTCTTTCGCGAGTGGCTGGCGGCGCACTATCCGGATCGAGCCGACCACGTGATGTCGGTGGTGCGGCAGATGCGGGGCGGCAAGGACTATGACTCGAGCTTCGGCACACGCATGCGGGGCACTGGGGCGTTCGCGGAGCTGCTGCGCAGCCGCTTCCAGATCGCCTGTCGCCGGGTGGGGCTCGGGACCGGGAGGCACCAGCCGCCGAACACGGCTCTTTTCCGGCCACCCAGCTCCGGCCCGCAGCTCGCGCTCGACCTCTAGCGCAGCCGGGCAGGGTTCTTGCTCGGCAGGAGGGAAGGCGCTCCCGAGGCTGTGTTCAAGATGCGACAGGGGGAGCGGATCGGGCACTGCCGCAACGTACTCGGGTCCGAGTACAGTACTCGCCAGAAGCGAAACCAGTTAAGGTGGAGGTCATGCCACAGGTTCGTCCAGCCGCTCCGCCGACGACACTCGGCCATTACACGCTGATCGAGCGTATTGGTACGGGCGGCCAGGGCGAGGTCTGGAAAGCGCACGACGACTCGCGCGGCGTCGACATCGCACTGAAGGTGCTGGTGCGCGCCGCCGCCCGCAATCCGGCGGCGTGGGAGGCGCTCGAGCGCGAGCACGATATTTCCAACCGCCTGCAGCATGGCGGGATTCTCCAGGTCCTCGCTCCCGAGAGAGTGGACGATGTCGTGGTGCTGCCGATGGAGCTCGCCTCTGGCGGGGACCTGCGGCGGCTTTGCGGTGCGGGATACCTCGAGATCGTGCCGGTGCTTCTCGAGGTGGCCGATGCCCTTGAATACGCACATGCGCGCGGCGTCGTGCACAGGGACCTGAAGCCCGGAAACGTCCTCTTCGACGGTCGCGGCAGGGTGAAGCTGGGTGACTTCGGCATAGCTGCCCTGTTGCCGGCGCCCGGTGCCGCAGCGGAGCGGGGCACGGGGCATTCGCCTTTCACTTCGAGTCCCGAGCAGCTTCGCGGCGAGCCGCCGAGCGCAGCGGATGACATCTATGGCCTCGGTGCGCTCGCGTACGAGCTGCTGTCCGGACACCCGCCGTACTACCCCAACTTCGAGCTCAGGCGGGTCCTGAACCAACCCGTTCCGGAGCTCGTGCCGGCGCGGCCGATTCCGCCCGAGCTCGGCGCGATCGTGATGCGCATGCTCGCCAAGAGGGCCGCGGAGCGTCCCGCTTCCATGCAGCAGGTCATGGACGAGCTCGATACCACACTGAACGCGACGCTGTCCTTCGCGCCAGAGGGTGTGGTGACGGACGAAGATGACAGCCCGCAACCGGAAGCAATCAAACGCTCCACCCGGGAAGCCGCGGGAGCAGCAGCAACAGCTGCCGCTGCCGCACCAGCCAGGCCGAGTGAGCCCGAGCGAGCCGCGCGTCCCGAAAGTAATCTACCTCGACGGAAAGTCGAAGCTGCCGAAAAAACTCCAAAGCCACGGCCGTCGCTGCCGGCAGAGGCTGTGCCAGCCGATATACCGACGGCGGATGCCCGGTATCGACCAGGCGCGCCCGCTCCGGCGCGATCTGCGGTGCGACCCGCGACGCAGGAAGCCGCCGCGCCTGCAAGAGGCGTCGCGGCGAGGCCGCTCATAGAGGTGGCCCCGACCTCAGACGATGAGCCCATCGAGCTGCCCGTGCCGGAGTCCGCGCCGAAAGCGGCGCCGCCGCGACCGGAGCCGAGTACGCCGCCGCCGCAGCCGATGCACGCGGCCCCGCCCCCGCCCCGGCCCGAGCCGGTTGCGGCGCGCCAGTCCCCGCACGCGGTGCCGCCGCGGGCCGCCTCCGTCGCGCCGCCCGCGCCGCCCGCGCCGCCGGTGCAGCCCCGCAGTCCATTGGCAACGCACAGCTTCGCCCCGCCGATGGAGCCAGTCTCTTCGGATGATTTCTTCGATCGGGAAGCCGAACAGCCCCGGCTGTGGGCAGTGCCTCCGCCAGGACGGCGGCGGCCACAACCGTTATACGGTTCCAGACGGAGCAGCGGCTGGCTTTATCTGCTTTCGGGACTGCTCTGCGGAGCGGTGTTGATCTGTGCCGCCACCGCGGCGGCGCTCTTCTGGCTGCCGCGCCAGGACATCGCAGGCCTGCAGTCCCTCCTGGCAAGAATCAGCCCGGTCGTGTCGTCGCAGCTGACCACGCGCCCGGCGCCCGTTGCTGTGAAGCCGCCGGTAGTGTCGGCGCCGGTCGCGCCGCCACCGAAGCCGAAGATCGATCCGGCGGCGCTCGCCCGACTCAACACGGCGAGCGCGGCCTTCCAGAAGCGCGCGGCCTTGCTTGCGGCACGCGGAGCGGTGGCGTGGGACGGGTCGGACTACTCCGCAGCGCAGATGCAGGCCGCGGAGTCGAGCGGCGCGGCCGCCGCCGGCGGTGTCGCGATCGCGATGCAACATTTGACCCGGGCGCAGCAGCTTCTCGACAAGGTCGAGCAGAGGGTGCCGCGGGCGCTGGCCGCGCAGCTCAGAACGGGAGATGCGGCACTTGCGGCGGGTCACCGGGACGTGGCCAGCCAGGCGTACGACCTGGCCCGGCGCATCGATCCCAACAGTCAGCGTGCCGTCGTCGGCTCGCGGCGGGCACGCCTGCTGAGCGGTGTGCTGCCGCTCCTCAACGACGCGCAGAAGGCGGAAGCGACGCAAAACTACTCGCGAGCCGCGCAGGACTACAGTCAGGCGCTGGTGCTCGATCCAGGCAACACGCTGGCCAAAGCCGGTCTGGCCCGCGCCAACGCCGCCTTCGGCGACGACGGTTATGCGCGTGCGGTGGGCTCGGGTTTCGCGGCGCTCGGTGCGGGCCGGCTCACGGAATCGCAGGCGGACTTCCAGCGGGCGCTCGGCTTCCGGCCGCAGGGCAAGGAAGCCACCGAGGGTCTGCAACGCGTCAGCCTGGCCATGGAGGCGGGCCGGATCGCGACGCTGCGCCAGCGAGCCGCGAGCCTCGAGTCGCGGGAGCGTTGGAGCGAGGCCGTGGCGGTCTATGACAGCGCCTTGGCGGTGGATCCCGCGCTCGCCTTCGCCAAGCGCGGCAAGGCACAGGATGAGGCGCGGGCACAGCTCTCCGCGGGGCTGCAGCAGATCATCGATCATCCGGACCGGCTCGACTTCCCGGCGGTGCGCGATGAGGCCGTGACTCTCCTGCAGCAGGCGCGTGAAGCGACGCCCGGCCCGGTGCTGCAGGCGCAGGTCGAGCGGATCACACAGCTCGTGCCGCAGTTGGATCGGCCGGTGCAGCTCAACATGATTTCCGACAACGCCACGGAAGTGACCATTCCGGGCATCGGCGTGTTCGGCAGCTTCGGGCGCAGGGAGATCCGGTTGAAGCCCGGCACCTACACGGTCATCGGCATGCGCGACGGCTATCGGGCAGTGCACCTGGAGTTCACGGTGGAGCCCGGCCAGCAGAGCGTAACCATCACGGTAACCTGCTCGCAAGCGATTTAAGTGGGGCACGTCCATGTGCCTGACATCACGATCCGTCCAGCGCGTCCGTGATGGGTGTCACGACCTCGTAATGAAGCCGGGGCGGGAGCTTGTGCGCTGGTGGCGACAGGGCTAATAAGCTCTCATGGCCGATACCGACTCCGTGGTGGCGCTCCTTGCCGGCGCCAGCGGCTTCGTGGGCACCCGTGTCCTCGACGCTCTCCTCAATGCGCCTGAAATCGCGCGCGTGCTCGCCGTTACGCGTCGTCCCCTGGGGCGGGAGCATCCGCGACTCGCCAACCGGATCGTGCAGTTCGATCACCTGGAGCGGCAGTTGGCGGGACTGAAGTGTCAGGTCGCGTTCTGCTGTCTCGGCGCTCGGCTGGGGGAGCGGAACGGCGCTGAGGAGGCAGCGGTGCGTCGCGTCGACCTCGGCTACACAGTCGCTTTCGCGCGCGCCGCGAAGGCTGCGGGGGCTGCGCGGTTCGTCGTCATCTCCGCCGCGGGCGCGGACGCGGCGGCCAAGAACGGGTATCTGCGCGTCAAGGGAGAGCTCGAGCAGATGTTGTCCGGCCTCGGGTTCGGCGGCCTCGATATCCTGCAGCCCGCGATGGTTCTCGGCTGGCCGCGCGAGATGCGGGCGGCCGACGCGGTGCGGCGCGCCGTGATGCCTCTCGTCAATCCATTTCTGGTCGGCGACCGCGCGGCGCGGCGCGGCATCCCCATGGCAACCGCCGCGGCGGCCATGCTCGGGACTCTGCGATCCGGCCGCCGTGGCCCGCAGCGTTATACGTATGAGGGGATCTGCGCGCTGGCGCAGCTGAAATCGCGCAGGCCCGCGGCACTCGCGACTGCTACTTCGTAAGCGTCCGGCCACGCGATCGGGCTGCGAGCGCCCGCTTCATTACATATCACGCGCAACGCGCTACATAAGCGGCAGCGCTGCAATTCCAGGTCCCCCCGCACGCGCTCTTTGAGAGCCGCGCCACACTCGCGGCCCTTGACTCCTTTTCGTCAGACTTCGACACTGGGCGGCAGTGACAAGGGCAAACCCGTCGAAAGGCGGGGACGCAAAGCCACCGGTCTAAGGGATGGTTCCTATGACGGCGGGGCTGCCACGATCGCGCGCAGTGCGATCGATAGCATTCCCCTCGGCATTTCGATCCGAGTCCCATCGCCTGTGGCTGTTGGACTGTCCGGGGAATTTATGACACCAACGGCAAATCTGGCGCCCACCGAGGTGGACGCGGAAAATTCAGCAGCGCCTGCCGCTGAGGCGGGGCCGTTCGTGCTCAATTTGTGCTCCTCGACGACCCCGATGGCGCTCGCGCAGACCGATCTGCCCGAGCTCAAGCGCTTCACCTTCTTCGTCAGCCGCCGTTTCGAGGAGGGGCGTGAGCGCTTCCGTCTTCATATGGGATTCTTCGCCAGCCAGGCGGAAGCCGAGGAATGGCTGAGCGCGGTGCGGGATATCTACCCCGGCGCGTGGGCGGGAGAGGCACCGGGCAAGAAGCTGCGCGCCCGCGCCGCGGAAGCCGCCGCGGTGCAGGCCCGACACGCCGTCGGGCCGCAGAAGACCGCGGCGCCTCCAGCCCCGCCAGTGCCAACACCATCGGCGCCCTCCGCCGCAAAGCCACAGGCCTCGCGGCCTGCGGCGCCGCCCAGAGTCCCGACGTTGGTGCCAACTCTTCATCCGCCGGCCGCGGCGCCTCCGAGCGCTCGGGCGTCCGCGGCAGCTGCAGGAGCGGCGCGCGCCGCCGTCCCGCAGCACGCCAAGGCCGCGCCGGCCACCAAGGTTCCACCGCAACAGCTGCAAAAACGTCCTGTCGCAGCCCCCACGGCGCCGCGCGCCGCGGCGCCCGCCGTAGCGCGCGCTCCCGCGCAGAACCAAACGGCTTCGAGGCCAACAGCAGCATCGCGACCCGCGGCAGCAGCCCCTCAGTTGCCGCAGCACTCGCGCGTCGGCACTGCCTCTCCCGCTGCCCATCGCTCGGCTGCCAAGGCGGGGCCCGTCAAGCCCGCACCGCGGGCGGCTGCAGCCCCGGCGGCGCCGCCAAGAGCGCCGGCGCCGCCGCTGGCCGCGAAATCGGTACCTCAGGGCGCCTCCCAGCCCGCGCAACAGACGGCGAAGAAGCCGATCTTTTCCGATTCCAACGTGAAGGAGGTGATGGCGGCGCTGGATGGGAACGGAGATCCCACCGGTGAGACGCGCCTCATGCCGTCTCCCGTCATCCCGGCCGCAACCGCGGACGACAGCTCGCTCACCGACACTCAGGTATTGCGATTTCTCGAGATACGGCGGGAGGAGGACGACGCTCGTGCCCAATCCGGGTTGCAGGTCGATGCCGCCGCCGAGTCCGGCATCTCGCTCCTGAAGCCCGACGATACCGGTACGCGGCGCGCACTGAAGGAAGCCGTTTCCCACAACGATCCGGTTTCCTTCGCGGTGCAGCTGCAATGGTCGGTGCAGCCGGTGGAGCTCGACAGAGTGCCGCCGCTCGCGATTTTCAGCGCCTACACGCTCTATTCCGTCGAGGGCAGCCGCGAAGGGCGTAAGTGGTACGGCTTGCGTCTCGGCTTTTTCAACGACGCGATCTCGGCCAAACAGGTTGCCTATTACGTCCGCTCGGAGTTCACGGCCGTCGCCGTAGTGCCGGTCAGCCCGCAGGAGCGCGAGCGCGCCACCGAGGACAACCGGCGATTCGCCGGCGGGAGCACGCCGCGCAAGCGGCAGGAGAGCGAGGACAACGAGTTCAAGCTCATCGATTCGGAGGAGGCGCCGCGCTCTGCTCCGGCTGCCCCCGCCGCAGCCGCGCCGGCGGCACAGTCCGCCCTGGCTGCCAAAAAGGCCGCGCCTGCTGCTCCCGTCGTCCGCGAAAATGCGGGCAAAGTCGGCGCCCGCGAGCGCCGCACCCCGCAGACTCTGGAGGAGACGCTCGAGATTCTGGGGGCGAATGAGCTCGCCATCGACAACGGCAGAAGCGAGTCAGTGAGTGACACGGGAGTGCGGCACCTGCGTGTCGAGATTCAGAAGAACACGCCCTTTTCGCGTCTGCTCGAGCGCCTGAGCGAGCGCGTCAGAAAGACCTGAGGTCTCCGCAGGAGTTACTTCCCGAAGAGCTTGTCCAGCTCGGAGCGTGCGCGCTCGACGTCGCTGGTGTTGGGTGCCGTGTAGGCGCCCGGCCGGGGCTCGAAGAAATCGCAGAAGTTGGCGCGCGTCTTGTCGCGGACTTCCTCGGCAACGGGCTCACGGCAATGCTTGGCGACGGTCGTGTCGTAGTCGACGCACATCCGGCAGACGTGCAGCTCCGAACGGCACTTCGGGCATTCCTCGAGGCGGCGCAGGGGCAGCGTCAGCGCCGCGAGCGAGGCGCCGCATTTCCAGCAGACGAGCTCTGTAGCCCTTGCGTGTGGCATGGCGCAGCGATTATGCGCCGTTCACGCGTCCTTTGAGAAATGCCGCCAGCGCGCGGCCGGTGTGGGAGTCGCGCTTGCGCCGGGCAACTTCGGCCGGGGCGCCCTGAGCGACGATGCGGCCGCCGCCATCGCCGGCCTCCGGCCCCATGTCGACGATCCAGTCCGCTTCCGCCATGACATCGAGGTTGTGCTCGACCACCACCGCCGTGTTTCCCGCGGCAACCAGCCGGTGCAGCACGTGGATGAGCTTCTCGACATCAGCCATGTGCAGGCCCACGGTCGGCTCATCGAGCACGTAGAGGGTGTGCCTCACCCCTTGCCGACGCCCCGGCGGCGGACCTTGAGGCGCTTCCGGCGCGAACATGTCCTGGCTCGCATCGACGCTCTCCGTGCGCACTTTGGAGAGCTCCGCCACCAGCTTGATGCGCTGCGCCTCGCCGCCCGACAGCGTCGGGCTCTGCTGGCCGAGCGTGAGATAGCCCAGTCCCACGTCCTGGAGCAGCTTGAGCGCGTGGTGTACGCGTGAGTGCGCGCGAAAGAACCCGACGGCTTCGTCCACATCCATGGCCAGGACATCGCCGATGCTCTTCTCCCGCCACAGGACCGACAGCGTCTCGGTGTTGAATCGCCGGCCGGCGCAGACGTCGCAGAGCACCTTCACGTCCGGCAGAAAGCTCATCTCGATGGTCTTGACTCCCTGGCCCTCGCAGGCCTCGCAGCGTCCACCGGCGGTGTTGAAGGAGAAGCGGCTGGCGGTGTAACCGCGCAGCCGCGCCTCGGTGGTGGCGGCGAAGATGCGGCGGATATCGTCCCACAGTCCGATGTAGGTGGCGGGACAGGAGCGTGGGGTCTTGCCGATCGGTGTCTGGTCCACCTCCAGCACACGGTCCACCTGCTCGAGTCCCTGCATGCCGCTGCAGCCGATGAGCTGCGGGCCGCTCGCGCGGCGCCGCGGCCGCTTCCCGTTGGTGGTGCCCCGGCCGACGTCGCCCAGCAGGCGGCGCAGATTGGCGTAGAGCACGTCGCGCGCCACGGTCGATTTTCCGGAGCCCGACACTCCGGTGATCACCACCAGCCTGCCGAGCGGAATTCGCACGTCGGCGCCCCTGACATTGTGCAGCGAGACACGCTCGAGCTTCAGTTGCGGCGTGCGCGCGACCACGGGGCGGTAGGGCTGCGCCGGGTGCCGCAGGGGTTGCCGCAGGAAACGCCCCGTCGTCGAGCGCGCGTTGGCGATGAGATCTTTCACGGTGCCCTCGCCGACCACCTCGCCGCCGAGCACGCCCGCCCCCGGACCGAGATCGAGCACGTGGTCGGCCCGGCGGATGGTCTCCTCGTCGTGCTCGACGACGACGAGTGTGTTGCGATGACTGGAGAGCTCCGCGAGCGAGTCGAGCAGCACCGCGTTGTCACGCGGATGCAGGCCGATCGTCGGCTCGTCGAGGACGTAACACACCCCCTGGAGGTTGGAGCCGAGCTGGGCGGCGAGGCGGATGCGCTGCGCCTCGCCGCCGGAGAGTGTGGGCGCGGAGCGATCGAGCTGCAGGTAGCCGAGCCCCACCCGGTCGAGAAACTTGAGCCGCGCCCGGACCTCCGCCAGCATATCGCGCGCGATCTGCTGCTCCCGCGGCGAGAGCTTGAGGCGGCGGAAGAACTGCGCCGACTGCGCCACCGAGTCGGCGGCGAGGTCAGCGATGGAGCGCTCGCGGAAGCGCACGCTGAGGGCCACCGGATTCAGCCGCTCGCCGGCGCAGGACGGGCAGACCTGGGGCGCCTCGTCGCCGCCGCCGTCTCCCTCGGCCTCCGCGGCGCTGCCTGACTCATCCTCCGCCGGCACTTCCAGGCCGGTGCCGTAACAGCTCTCGCACCAGCCATGCTTGGAGTTGTAGGAAAAGAGGCGCGGGTCGAGCTCCGCGAAGCTGCGCCCGCACGAGGGGCAGGCGCGCTTGGTCGAGAAGACCGTCGGCTTGTCGCTCTTCGGTCCCAGCACATTCACCAGGCCCTTGCCGAAGTCGAGCGCGCGGGCGAGTGCCTGATGCAGCGCGGTGTCGGTCCTGGCGCCGACATCGATCTCGGCGACGGGGAGCTCGATCGTGTGCTCCTTGAAGCGCGACAGCCGCGGCCACTGCGCCGTGGAAAGGTAGGCGCCATCGACGCGCAGGGTCTTGAAGCCCTTCTTCGCGGCCCATTTGGCGAGATCCGTATAGTAGCCCTTGCGCGCCACGACCAGCGGAGCCAGCAGCGCGATGCGCGAGCCGCGGTGCTCGCGCAACAGCCGCGCGGCGATCGAGGCGGCGCTCTGCGAGTCGATCGCGATATCGCAATCGGGGCAGTACTGGGTACCCAGCTTTACGTAAAGGAGCCGGAGGAAGTGATGGATCTCCGTCAGCGTTGCGACCGTGCTCTTGCGGCCGCCGCGGCTGGTGCGCTGCTCGATGGCTACCGTCGGCGGAATGCCGAATATCGCATCCACGTCGGGTCGGGCGGCGGGCTGGACGAACTGGCGCGCGTAGGCGTTGAGCGACTCGAGATAGCGGCGCTGGCCTTCGTTGAAGAGGATGTCGAAGGCCAGTGTCGACTTGCCGGAGCCTGACACGCCGGTGATGACCGTGAGCCGGTCCCTCGGGATCTCCACGTCGATGCTTTTCAGGTTGTGCTCGCGCGCGTTGTGGATGACCACGGAGTTCCTGGCTTTTCCATTGGCGCGCGCTCCCGCGGCGTAGGTAGCGCCGGGTTCCTTGACCGCGCGGAGCGGTGCGCTTGCAGGCGCAGCCGGCTCACCGTCAAGAGCCCGCTCGTAGTCCGCGAGCGCGCGGCCGGTGTGCGATTCCGGGTGGGCGCGCACCTCGTCGGCGGTGCCGGCGCAGACGATCCGGCCGCCGCGGTCGCCGCCCTCCGGGCCGAGATCGATGATCCAGTCGGCGGCGCGGATCACATCGAGGTTGTGCTCGATGACGAGCAGGGAGTGTCCGGCGGCGAGCAGCTTGCGGAAGGCGGTGAGGAGCTTCGCCACGTCCTGGAAGTGCAGGCCCGTGGTCGGCTCGTCGAAGAGGAACAGCTTACCCTTGTGCGTTGTGCTCGAGAGCACCGAGCCCGCTGCGGCCAGATGGCCGGCGAGCTTCAGGCGCTGCGCTTCGCCGCCCGAGAGAGTAGGCACCGGCTGCCCGAGTGTCACGTATTCGAGGCCGACGTCGGAGAGGGGCGCGAGACGCGCGGCGACCTCCCTCGAGTCGCGGAAGAACTCGAGCGCTTCGGTGATCGTCATGTCCAGGACGTCCGCGATACTGGCGCGGCGGCCATTCGTTCCCTCACGCTTGATCTCGAGCACCTCGTCCCGATAGCGGCGGCCGTTGCAGTCGGGGCAGCGCAGGTAGACGTCGGAGAGGAACTGCATCTCGACGTGCTCGAAGCCATTGCCGCTGCATGTCGGGCAGCGGCCGTTGCCGGAGTTGAAGCTGAAGGTTCCGGCGGTGTACTTGCGCTCCTGCGCGGCCGGCTCCGCCGCGAAGAGATTGCGGATGGCATCGAAGGCGCCGACGTAGCTTGCCGGATTGGAGCGGGTGGTGCGCCCGATCGGACTCTGATCGACCATGACGACATCGTCGATGAGCTCCGCGCCGGCGAGCCCGGAGAAGAGCCCGGGTGCTTCGGTCGGCTTGCCGTGATACTTGAGCAGTGCGGGGTAGAGGATGTCTTCGATCAGCGTCGACTTGCCGGAGCCGGAGACGCCGGTGACACAGACGAAACGCTTCAGCGGAATCCGGACGTCAACTTCCTTGAGGTTGTGCTCACCGGCACCGCGCAATTCCAGCCAGCGGTTGGAGCGAGCTTCGGCAACAACCTCTTTGCCGGATGGCAGAACCGCGGCACTGACGGAGCGCGCGCCGCCCACGCGCCTCTTCCCGCTGAGGTATTCACCGGTGAGGGATCGGCCATCGCGGCGGATCTCGCGCGGCGTGCCGAAGAACACGATCTCGCCGCCGCGCTCGCCCGCTCCCGGCCCGAGGTCGAGGATGCGGTCCGCCTCCAGCATGATCTGCGGGTCGTGCTCCACGACGAGCAGTGAGTTGCCGGCATCGCGCAGGCGTTTCATCACGGTGATGACGCGCTGCATGTCGCGCGGATGCAGGCCGATCGAGGGCTCGTCCAGCACGAAGAGGGTGTTGACGAGCGACGTGCCGAGCGCGGTCGTCAGGTTGATCCGTTGTACCTCGCCGCCGGAGAGAGTACGCGACTGGCGATCGAGCGTGAGGTAGCCCAGCCCGACATCCCCGAGGTACCTGAAGCGCCCGCGGATCTCGCCGAGCAGCAGGTCCGTCGCCTCATCGAGCGGCCGCGGCAGCTGCAGCTCGCGGAAGAACTCGCAGGCGCGCTCCACCGGCAGCAGCATCACGTCATGAATCGCGAGGCCGGGAAGAGTCTGCAGAGCCTCCTCGCTCCAGGCGACGCCGTGCGGCCGGAAGCGCGTATCGGAGCCGAGGACTCTGTCGGCGAGCGCACGATCGCCGACGCGCCAGAGCAGACCTTGGGTCTTCAGGCGTGCGCCGCCGCATGCCTCGCAGGGCGTGTAGGCGCGGTAGCGGGAGAGCAGCACCCG
>DATAXF010000083.1:0-14562 GCA_036273095.1 Steroidobacteraceae bacterium
GCCGCCCGACATCGACATCATCATGTTCCAGATGAGCGGCGGCATGGCGAACGGCACTTCGAGCCGCCAGAAACGCATCCACGGACCCAGATGGAAACTGCGCGCGGCCTCGTTGAGCTCATCCGGAATGCTGCGCAGCGAATGGATGAAGCTGAAGGCCATGTTCCACGCCTGACTGGTGAAGACGAGGAAGATGGCGGCCAGCTCGGCGCCTGCGACCCGCCCCGGGGTGAGCTGCAGGAAGAAAACGATGAGGATGGCGAAGCCGAGGATCGGCACCGACTGCAGAATGTCGAGCAGCGGAATGAGGACGACCGCGGCGCGCCGGCTCTTGGCGGCAAGGGTGCCGTATGTGAACGTGAAGACGAGCGAGGCCAGCATGGCCACGAGCATCCGCAGCGCGGTCCGCGCCGCATACGACGGCAGGTAGCGGGGATCCAGGGAGATCTTCTGCGCCTCGAGATGCGCCAGCGAGCCGCTGAGACCATGGGCCGCATCCGCCAGATAGGCGAAGCCGGCGAATATCAGGATGAACGCGGCCACGTCCCACGGGCCGGGGACGTACCGGGGCTTCACTACAGATATCGGCAGCTCGAAGCGCATCCCATCAAGTTTGCCCGAAGGTTGTGACATTTGGCACCACAAACCTCCCTACGGCAGTGGGCGGACGCTTGCGGTACCATCGCTGCCAGGTAACTACGGCCCTGCGAGCCCGCCACCATGAAACCCTCGATCCTGGCATTCCTCCTCTCGGCCGCTGCCGCCGTCGCGCTGTCTTCGTTTGCAGCGACGCCAGCCCGGGCGGACGACACGACGGTCAAGCACCAAGCCCAGCATTTCGGCCATGCAGTCTCGGAGAACGCGAAGCATGTCGGCCACTCCATAGCCGATCAGTCGCGCAAGCTCGGCCACACCGTGGCCCGCAATTCCCGGGCGGCCGGCCACGCGATCGCGCGTGACTCGAAGGCCGCCGGGCATACCATTGCGCGGAAATCGCGCGCCGCCGGGCACGCCCTCGCCCACGGCGCCCACCGGATGGACTCCAAGGTCCACGACGAGGCGCACAAGATGAAGACATTCATCGAGCAGCCGCCCGCGACCACGACGGCATCGCGGTGACGACACCGAGCGACTCCGAGGCCGATGTCGTCGTGATCGGCGGCGGGCCCGGGGGATCGACCGCCGCGGCCCTGCTGGCGGAAGCCGGCCATCGCGTCGTGTTGCTCGAGAAGGCCCGTCATCCGCGCTTCCACATTGGCGAGTCCCTGCTGCCTGCGAGCCTGCCTCTCTTGAAGCGGCTCGGGGTCGCCTCGCAGGTCGAGGCCATCGGCATCGTCAAGCATGGGGCGGAGTTCTTCTCCCCGACGCACAGCTGCTCACAGCGCTTCGACTTCGCCGACTGCTGGAACAAAACGCTCTGCTACGCCTACGAGGTTCGCCGCTCGAGCTTCGACGCCATTCTGCTGCAGCGCGCCGGCTGTCTGGGAGCGCAGGTCGTGGAAGGCTGCCGCGCGCGCGAGATCGAATTCCTGGGCGAGGATGGCGTCGCCGTGCACTCGCAGCACGAGGACGGTACCCACCAGTGCTGGCGGGCCCGCTATCTCGTCGATGCCTCCGGCCGTGACACGATCCTCGGCACGCGGCTCGGCACCAAGCGCCGCAACCGCCATCACAACAGCTCGGCCATGTATGCGCATTTCCGCGACGCGTGGCGGAGCGACGACCCGTACCGCGCCGGCGACATCTGCGTCTTCTGGTTCGATTACGGCTGGTTCTGGTCCATCCCGCTCGCGGACGGTATAACCAGCGTCGGCGCGGTGGTGTGGCCCCACTACATGAAGACCCGTGCAGTCCCACTGCAGGAGTTCTTCCTCCAGACGATTGCCCTCTCCGCGCCACTCGCCAAGCGACTCGAGTCCGCAACGCTCGTGAGCGACGTCGAAGCCACTGGGAACTACGCGTATACCTGTCGCCGCGCCTATGGCGACCGATTCCTGCTGGTCGGAGATGCGTACGCCTTCGTCGATCCGGTGTTTTCCTCCGGTGTCATGTTTGCGATGCAGAGCGGCGCCGCGGCCGCGGAAGCGCTCGGCGAAGCCTTACGACGGCCGGCACGGCGCCGGCAGGCCTTCCGGCGCTTCGAGCGGCAGACGCGCCACGGCCCGCGCGTCTTCTCCTGGTTCATCTATCGCATGACCCGGCCCGCGATGAAGAACCTCTTCATGGCGCCGCGCAATGTCCTGCGGATGAAGGAGGCGCTGCTGTCGCTGCTTGCCGGCGACATCTTCAATGCGACGCCCATCTGGGCATCCCTGCGCGCCTTCAAGCTGGTGTACTACGCGGTGAGTCTCGCGCACCCGCGAGCCTCGCTCGCGGCGCTGCGCGCCCGGATGAGAGACATCCGGCCCATACAGCCCGAGCGGGCGGCCGCGGGCGGATGAGCACCGCTCCCTTCCTGCGTCTCGAGTACCTCACGCCGGCCGAGTCGCAATTCGATAACAGGCGGGGCGTGCTCGGCGCGGCGGCGTTCGCAGGCGGCGCGACCGTCCTCGCCGACGGCGAGGACGACTTTCCGCTCGCCCACGTGCATACGCCGGTGCTGAGCGATGCGCGTGACACGCTGGAGGTCTGGCGCGCGAGCGAGCGCACGCAGCCTGCCTCTCACGGGCGGGTGCGTTATGCGACCGGCGGTGATCTCCTCTTCGGCAGCCTCGCGGTGCACGAGGCGGAGGTGACGAGCTCTGCCGGAGCCGACCCGCGCCCGCCGCTCGAGATTGCCACGGACCTTGCCTACCGGGAGATGTATGCGGCGCTTGCAGCCGCCGGCAACCCACAGCTCGTGCGTGTCTGGAACTACATTCCCGACATCAATCTCGGCAGCCACGGTCTCGAGCGGTACCGGCAATTCAACACCGCACGCCATGAGGCCTCGCTTGCGTCTGGTCGTACCGTCACTGGCAGCGTCCCTGCCGCAAGCGCGCTCGGCGGTGCGAGCGGCAGCCCTCTCACGATCTACTTCCTGGCGAGCCGCCGCACGCCGGCCTTCATCGAAAATCCCCGCCAGATGAGCGCCTACCGCTACCCGACGCAGTACGGGCCGCGCAGCCCGGCCTTCTCCCGCGCCACGGTGCTCGGCGAAGGAGCGGAGGCGACGCTTTTCGTCTCCGGCACGGCGAGCATCGTCGGCCATCGCACGCTGCACGCCGGCGATCCCGCGGCCCAGACCAGAGAGACACTGACCAATATCGAGGCGCTGCTCGAAGAGGCGGCCCGCCGCTCCGGCATCGGGGCGCTGCGCCTCGAGACCCTGGCCTACAAGATCTACATCCGCGACCCGAAGGACCTGCCGGTCATCCGGGCGGAGCTCGAGTCCGCCGTCGGCCCCGGGGCGGGCCTCCTCTACCTCGAGGCAGACATCTGCCGGCAGGACCTGTCCGTGGAGATCGAAGCGGTGGGTGGTGGCGGATGGCGGCATAATGGCTCCGGCTGACCATGGAGCTGCCGGTTGAAGCGGGCCTACGAATACCTCGCCACCTACGCCCTGCTGGCGAGCCTGGCGGTGATCATCTTCGCCTGGACCGTGCCGGCTCTGATCCTGCTGTCTCCCCTTCCCCGGCCCAGGCGCCGGACGATGGCCCGCTACACGATGATGCTGGGCTTGCGCCTCTTCTCCCGCCTGCTCACGGCTGCCGGCGCCTATCAGCTCGACCTCGACTCCATCGATGCTCTGCGTGAGGGCGGCCCGGTAATCCTCGCGCCCAATCATCCGACTCTGATTGATGCCATCCTCTTCCTGACGCGACATCCGAACCTCGTCTGCATCCTCAAGCCCGAGCTGATGCGCAATTTCTTCCTCGGCGCGGGCGCGCGGCTCGCGGGCTTCATCCGCAGCGATCCGCCGCGGCCGATGATCCGGGAGGCCGTGGCGGAGCTCGACCGCGGCGGCCTCGTGCTCCTTTTCCCGGAAGGCACCCGCACCACCCGCGCACCGCTCAACCGGCTGACGGGCAGCGCCAGCATCATTGCCCGCCACGCGCACGTGCCCATCCAGGTGGTCATCATCGAGACCGACTCGCCGTACCTGAGCAAAGGCTGGCCGATCTTCCGGGTACCACGCTTGCCCATCCGCTATCGGGTGCGCCTGGGTCGGAGGCTCGAGCCCGCCGAAGATGCTACTGCCGGCACCGTGGCCCTGGAGCGGGAGCTCATTCGCGAGCTCTCGAACGCACCGCAGAACGGCTGGCTCGGGAGAGCCGAGACCGCGAGCCGCTCGCGGCAGTGCCAGACCCAGTAGCCGCCGGCGCGCGCGTGAACCCGGCCACAAAATCATCCAGCACGCACCTCGTGCTGATCCCGAGCTACAACCCCGGCCCGAAGGTCTTCGAGACGGTGCGTGCGGCGCGTGAGCAATGGGCGCCGGTCTGGATCGTCGTCGATGGCAGCACCGACGGCACCGGGGCGGGGCTGGCATCGATGGCACGGGAGGACCCCGGCCTGAAGGTATTGCTCCGGCAACGAAATGGCGGCAAGGGGGCCGCCGTTCTCGATGGCCTCGAAGAAGCGCTGCGGCAGGGGTTCACCCACGCGCTGGTCATGGATTCCGACGGCCAGCACCCGGCAGACAGGATCCCGGCGTTCATGGATGCGTCCGCGGCCCGACCGGAGGCGATGGTGCTGGGAGAGCCCCTCTTCGATGCCAGTGCGCCGGCGATTCGCGTCAAGGGGCGGCGCATCTCCAACTGGTGGGCGAACTGCGAGACCCTCTGGGCGGGCATCCACGACTCACTCTGCGGCTTTCGCGTCTACCCCATCGCACCGCTCGTGCGCGAGATGCGGGCGAGCCCGGGAATGCGGCGGTTCGACTTCGACGTCGAGGCGGCGGTACGGCTCTCGTGGCGGGGGGTACCGGCGGTGAATCTGAGCGCCCCCATCCGGTACTTCAGCAATGCGGAGGGCGGAGTATCACATTTCAATTACTTGCGAGACAATCTGCTGCTGACGTCGATGCACGCGCGCCTGTTCGGCGGCTTTCTCGTCCGGCTGCCTCGGTTGCTCGCGCGTCGGCTGGCCGGCCGGCGGCCGGCTGTATAAAATTGTGCGCCCATACGGGGGGTCGGAACGTTTTCCTTTGAGCTCAATGTCCAATAACGCTTCAACAGTGCGCCAGTCACGCCCGGCCGAAACTGATGCGCTCACGCGCGAGCTTGCCGAGCTGATCGTCCAAGCCCTCAATCTCGAGCTGAGCGCGGCCGCCATCGATGCCGATGCGCCGCTCTACGGCGAAGGCCTCGGCCTCGATTCCATCGATATCCTGGAGATCGCCCTCGTGGTCTCCAAGCGCTACGGGGTGCAGCTGCGCGCCGACAGCGCCGAGAACGAGGAAATCTTCCGCTCGCTGCGGCGGCTCGCCGAATACATCACCGCCCACCGGACGACTTGAAGCCTGGCCACCTACCCGCTGATCTCGCACGCGACGGCTGATGCGGTAATCGCGTACCGCGCGGGCGAACCGCTGCGCGCTGAGCAATTCCTTGGCGATGCCGCATTCCTGGCGGCGCGGTTACCGCCCGGCGGGCACGTCATCAACGTATGCGGGGACCGCTACCGATTCGCGGTGGGGCTTGCAGCATGCCTGCTCGCTCGCAAAATCTGTCTTTTGCCGCCCACGCGCACGCCCGAGGTGATCCGCCAGCTCGCCGCCTTTGCCCCGGATCTGTGCTGCCTGACGGACGAGGATGATTGCAACATCGCGCTCCCCCAGGTGCGCTTCCCGCAGCAGCCAGCCTGGCGGGCGGCTACGGGCGGCGGCTCGTGGCACGTGCCTGAGATCGACGCTGACCAGGTGGCGGCTTACGTCTTCACTTCCGGCTCGACAGGGACACCGGTGCCCTACCCCAAGACCTGGGGCAAGCTGGTCCGGTGCGTGCGCGACGGATCGGCGAGACTCGGTTCTGCCGACGGCCGCTCTCACGCCGTGCTTGCCACAGTGCCGCCGCAGCACATGTACGGCTTCGAATCGAGTGTGCTGCTCGCGTTGCAAAGCAGCGGCGCGCTATGCGCGGAGCGGCCCTTCTATCCTGCTGACGTGTGCAGCGCACTCGACTCACTGCCTCGGCCGCGCACCCTGATATCGACGCCCATCCATCTGCGGGCTCTCCTCGCCTCGCAGGTGCAGCTTCCCCCGGTCGACCTCATCGTCTCCGCGACAGCACCGCTGCCTCAGGAGCTCGCGCGGGAGGCGGAGCAGCGATTCCAGGGGCCGCTCCTCGAAATCTACGGCTCCACCGAAAGCGGTCAGCTCGCCACCCGCCGGACGGCCCGCGATGAAGAGTGGCGGTTGTGGCCGGGCGTGTGCCTCACTCTGGAGGAAGGACGCGCCTGGGCGCGGGGCGGCCATCTCGAGCAGCCGACACCGATGTGCGATGAGCTGGAGCCGATCGACGCGGAGCGTTTCCTCCTCGGCGGCCGGCTGGCGGATCTGGTCAACATTGCGGGCAAGCGCAGCTCCCTCTCCTACCTGACACACCAGCTCAACTCCATCCCGGGTGTCGAGGACGGCGTTTTCTTCTTTCCCGAGGAGCCGCACCCCTCGCAGGCAGGGGTCGCACGCGTCGCCGCCGCCGTGGTCGCTCCCAGGCTCGATGCCGCGTGTCTCACGGAGGCGCTGCGGCAGCGGATCGATCCGGTCTTTCTGCCGCGGCCGCTCCTTTTCGTGGCGCATCTGCCGCGCAACAGCACCGGGAAGCTTCCCCGCGAGGCGTTGCGCGCTCTCGTCGCGACGTCGTCCCCGGCGCCCGCGGCCGCAGCTCAGCGGGCGGAATGATGCCATCCGTGGCGCTGCCGATTGCCGCGAGTCATCCGGCTTTCGACGGGCACTTTCCGGGCGCACCGGTTCTACCGGGAGTGGTGTTGCTCGATGAGACGATCCGCGCCATCGAGGCCGCGGGCGGCGGTCAGCCGCGGTGTTGGCGCGTTGCGTCGGTGAAGTTTCTGCGGGCGATCGGGCCGGGTGAGGCGCTGACGCTCGAACGGGAGCGGCTCGCGAGCGGAACGGTGCGTTTCACGGTCCTCAGCGCCGGGCAGGCGGTCGCAACCGGCGCACTGTCGCTTGAAGGCTGAGTGGGCAACTCAGCAGGAGCGCGGCAGCGTCTGGCTGCTGCGCCTCATGGCGGTGTTCTCCCTGACGGTGGGACGGCGTGTGGGACGTGTGGTCCTTTATGCCATTGCCGCTTACTTCTTCCTCTTTGCGCCGCGCGCGCGGCATGCCTCGATAGCGTATCTGCAGCGGGTGCTGGGACGGCGGCCGACGATGCGGGACCGCTTCCGGCAGGTCATGGCGTTTGCCACGACGATTCACGATCGGGTGTATCTGCTCAACGATCGTTTCGAGCTCTTCGACGTCACGGTGGAGGGAGAGGAGCTCATGCTGCAGCGGATGCGGACGGGACGCGGCGCCTTCCTGGTGGGGGCACATCTGGGCAGCTTCGAGGTCACCCGGGCGATGGGACGGCGGCACCCGGACTTGCGGGTTGCAATGGTGGCTTACGAGACCAATGCGAGGAAGATCAACGCGATGATGGCGGCGATCAATCCGGAGCTGGCGGGGGGGACCGTGGCGTTGGGGTCGGCGGAGGCGATGCTCAGGGTGCGGGGGCTGCTGGATGAGGGGGCGTTCGTCGGGATGTTGGGGGATCGGACGCCGGGCGGGGAGGCTACGGAGGTGGTGCAGTTCCTGGGAACGGGAGCGAAATTTCCGCTGGGGCCGATGCGCTTGGCGGCGCTGTTGCAGCGGCGGGTCATTTTGATGTTGGGGATTTATTGCGGCGGGAACCGGTATCGGGTGTTCTTTGAGCAGATTGCGGATTTTTCGGGGGTGGAGAGGAAGGAGCGGGAGGCCGCGATCCGGGAGGCGGTGGTGAGGTATGCGGGGAGGTTGGAGAGTTACTGCCGCGAGTACCCTTATAACTGGTTCAACTTCTTTGATTTTTGGGGGGAGTGAATCAAATGCGCGAAATTGCCTGGGGTGCCGGCGGGATGGCCGCGTTGCTGCTGCTGATTGCACCGGTACGGGCATTTGCCGCGCAGGCAAGTCAAGCGGGTCAGGCGGGGTTTACGCTGGATCGGCTCATGCAGTCGCTGGCGCAGCGTAAGCAGGGGGAGGTGAAGTTTTCAGAGACCGATTACCTGCAGATCCTGGATCGGCCGGTAAAGTCGTCGGGGGTGTTGGTTTATCGGGCGCCGGATCGGTTGGAGAAGAGGACGCTCACGCCTAAGAAGGAGTCGATGGTTCTCGAGGGGGATGAGTTGACGGTGCAGAGGGGACATCGGACCTATCGGGTGCAGTTGAGCGCTTATCCGCAGGCGGCGGCGCTGGTGGATGCGGTGCGGGAGACGCTGGCGGGGAATGAGGCGGGGCTCGAGAAGGTGTTCAAGGTTGGATTCACCGGCACGCGAGAGGACTGGAAGCTCGAATTGGTGCCGTTGGACAAGGAGGCGGCTCGCAAGGTGCGGCGGGTGGAGATCGGCGGGGCGCGGGACGTCATTCGTTCGGTGGAGATCCAGCAGGCGGATGGGGATCGGTCCGTGATGATGCTGGAAGCGCCAACCTCGGGGTCGGGAGCTGGCGGGTGAAGGCGACGGCGGCGTCGCCATGAAAGGACGGCGCGCGGGCGCGGTTCTCGTCTGGGCGGGACTCCTGGTGCTCGCGGTGTGGGTGCTGGCGCGGGCACGGTACTCGGCGGATCTGTCGGCGTTTTTGCCGCAGGCGCCTACGGGGGTGCAGCGGTTGCTCGTGGAGCAGCTGCGGCAGGGGGTGGCGTCAAAGCTGACCATCGCGGCGATCGAGGGCGCGGATGAGAAGGGGCGCGCGCGGATCTCGGAAGAGATGACGACCCGGTTGCGGGCGGATCCGGAATTCCTTGCGGTCGAGAATGGGGACGCGGCGGCGCAGCAGAGGGATGAGGCGTTTTTGTTCGCGCACCGCTACGTGCTCAGCGACACCGTGACTCCGGAGAGGTTCGGCGTCTCGGGATTGAGGGCGGCCATCGGGAACACGGTCGATCTCCTCACCTCGCCGGAGGGTGCGCTGGCGAAGGACCTGGTGCCGGGCGACCCGACCGGTGAGATGATGACGCTGCTCGACCAGTTGAGCCGCAATCAGCCGCCGCGAACCGAGTATGGGGTATGGGTATCGCAGGACGGCAAGCGCGCGCTGCTGCTGATGCGCACACGCGCGGCGGGGTCGGATACCGACGGACAACAGCACGCGGTGGAGGCAATCCGCACGGCCTTTCAGGCGGCGCTTGCCGGTCAACACGCGCAACTGGTCATGTCGGGGCCGGGCCTCTTTGCGGTGGAGGCGCGGGCGAGCATCAAATCGGAGGTGATGCGGCTTTCGATCATCAGCTCGGTGCTCATCGTCGCCCTCCTCCTCCTGGTCTATCGCTCGGTGCCGGCGCTGCTGCTCGGGCTGGTGCCGGTGGTCTCCGGGGCGCTCGCGGGGATAGCGGCGGTGGCGCTGGGGTTCGGGGTCGTGCAGGGCGTGACTCTCGGATTCGGCGGCACGCTGATCGGCGAGGGAGTCGACTACTCGATCTATCTGTTCGTGCAGTCGGCCTCCCACACGGACTGGCGGCGCTCGGTGTGGCCGACCATCCGGCTCGGCATGCTGACTTCCGTGTGCGGCTTCGCGGTGCTGCTGGTCTCGAGCTTTCCGGGGCTGGCGCAGCTCGGCATGTACTCGCTCACGGGCGTGTTGGCGGCGGGGCTCGCCACGCGGTTCGTGCTGCCGGAGCTGCTGCCGCGCAATTTCAGGATCAGGGATCTGACGCCGATCGGCCGCCGCGCGGCGCGCTTGCGTGAGAAGGCCTCGGCCGGACGCGCGGCGGTCGCGCTCATCGCCGTCTGCGCCGCGATCGTGCTCGGGTTGTATCGCCATCGGCTCTGGAGCAATGACCTCTCGGCCTTGAGCCCGGTGCCGATAGCGGCTCAAAGGCTGGACGGGCTGCTGCGGGCCGATCTCGGCGCGCCCGACGTACGTTACCTGGTGGTGATTTCGGCGCCGGATGAGCAGTCCGCGCTCGAGGGAGCGGGGCATGTCGGCGTCGAGCTTGACGGGCTCGTCGCCGCTGACGTCCTCTCGGGATATCAGAGCCCGGCGCAGTATCTGCCGAGTCTCGCGGTTCAGCGACAACGGCAGGAGAGTCTGCCGCCGCCCGATGTACTGCGTGCCCGGCTCACGCAGGCGTTGTCGGGTCTACCTCTCCGGGAGGATCGGCTGGAGCCCTTCCTCCACGACGCGGAAGTTGCGCGCACGGCCCCGCCCCTGCAGCTCGCCTCCCTCGAAGGCACGTCCTTCGCGCCGCTGGTGGGCGCTCTGTTGGTAAGAGGTGACGACGGATGGCGGGCGTTGATGCCGCTGGAAGCGCCTGTCTCGCACGGATATGCGCGCGACATCGACGTTGCGCGGGTACGGCAGGCCGTGTCCATCGGCGCTCCGGATGATGTCACGGTGTTGGATCTCAAGGACCAGGCCAACTCGCTGTATTCGGGCTACCTCGCGGGCGCGGTGCGGCTGTCGCTCGCGGGCTTTGCCGCGATCATCGTCCTCCTCCTGATCGCGCTTCGCCGGCCATCGCGCGTGCTCCGGGTCGTACTGCCGTTGGCGCTGGCCGTGCTCACTGTGGCAGCCTGTCTGCGGCTCTTCGGCGCGCCACTGACGCTGCTGCACGTGGTTGGCCTGCTCCTCATCGTCGCCGTCGGCTCCAACTACGCGCTCTTCTTCGACAAGCGTTTTTCCAGCTCGCCGCCGGACAACGGGGGCGCCGGTCCCGGCGCAACCGCCGCGAGCGAGCTCACGCTCGCCTCGCTCCTCGTGGCGAACTGCACCACGGTGGTTGCTTTCGGGGTGCTGGCCCTCTCATCCGTGCCGGTGCTGCACGACCTCGGCGAGACGGTCGCCCCGGGGGCCTTTCTGGCGTTGATCTACGCCGCCCTGCTCGCGCGGCCGCTGCCTTCCCGGTCAATGGGCGGCGCCCCGCCACCGTAAGTGCCTGCATACTACAATTCTCCGATGACATCCCAGGCCCCCCCCTCCCCGGCTTCCCAGCGCTGGCGGCCTTCACCGCTCGTGCAGGCGTCGCTCGGGCTGCACGTCGGGGCTCTTGCTCTGGTCCTGGCGCGGCCGTCCGCGTGGCCATGGGCGGTAGGCGGCGTGATCGCCGACCACGCCCTGCTCACAGCCCTGGGACTCACCCCTCGCAGTGCACTGCTCGGGCCCAACTGGACCCGACTGCCCGCCGCGGCGGCGGCCCGGCGAGAGCTCGCCATCACGATCGACGACGGTCCGGATCCGCGGATTACTCCCAGGGTGCTCGACCTCCTGGATGCGCGTGGGGCCAGGGCGACCTTCTTCTGTATCGGCGAGCGCGTACAGCGGTACGCGGAGCTCGCGCGTGAGATGGTGCGTCGGGGACACGCTGTGGAGAACCACAGTCAGCGGCATCTGCACCATTTCTCCCTGCTCGGCCCGCGAAGTCTCGTGGCGGAAATCGAGCGCGCGCAAGACACCATCGGCATCACCACGGGTCAACAGCCGCTCTTCTTCCGTGCTCCGGCCGGATTCCGCAGTCCGTTCCTCGATCCGGTGTTGAGTCGGCTCGGCCTGCGCCTCGCCAGCTGGACACGACGGGGCTTCGATACCGTGCGCGCGAACGCCGAATCGGTGCTCGGCAAGCTCACCCACAACCTCGGGACGGGTGACATTCTGCTGTTGCACGACGGTCACGCGGCGCTCACCGGCAACGGCGTCCCCGTGATTCTCGAGGTGCTGCCGCGACTCCTCGATGCACTGGCGGCCGCGGAGCTCACGCCTGTCACATTGCGGGAAGCGCTCACGCCATGACTCCGCTCGTCCTGCGCCACTTCACCGCGACGAGCTGCATCGGCCGCGGCCTCCAGGCGACCCTCGAGTCTCTGCACGCTCAGCGCAGCGGCCTGACGGCGTGTGCCTTCGAGACGGCGACTTTGGACACGCACATCGGTGAAGTGCCGGGTGTCGATGAGGTGCAGTTGCCTCCGGCGCTGAGGCGTTTCGACTGCCGCAACAACCGCCTGGCGCAACTCGGCCTCGCCCAGGACGGCTTCCTCGATGCCGTCGCGGTGTGTGCCGACCGGTGGGGGAGGCGGCGCATGGGGCTCTTTCTCGGCACCAGCACCTCCGGGATGCTCGAGACCGAGATCGCCTACCGGCGGCGCGACGCCGCGACCGGCGCGCTGCCCGCCGACTTCGACTACGCCGGCTCTCACAACTCCTACTCGCTCGCCGCCTTCGTGCGCGAGATCGCCGGGCTCGACGGACCGTCAGCGGTGGTCTCCTCCGCGTGCTCCTCGAGCGCCAAGGTGTTCGGGTCGGCGCGGCGCATGATCGCCGCGGGACTCATCGATGCAGCCGTGGTCGGCGGCGTCGACTCGCTTTGTCTGACGACCCTTTACGGCTTCCATTCGCTGCAGCTCGTCTCCCGTAACCCCTGTAAGCCTTTCGACGTCGCGCGCGACGGCATCTCGATCGGCGAGGCAGCCGCCTTTGCGCTCATCGAGCGCGCGCCGGAGAGTCCCGATGACGGCGCCATTCTGCTGCTTGGCGTCGGGGAGTCGAGCGACGCCTATCACATGTCATCACCCCATCCCGAGGGACGGGGCGCGCGTGCGGCGATGCTCCAGGCGCTCGGCGATGCCGGCCTCACCGCGGCAGACATCAACTACATCAATCTGCACGGCACCGGTACTCCGAGCAACGACAGCGCTGAAGGCAAGGCCGTCGCGAGCGTGTTCGCCGATCGCCAGCGGCCCGTGGAGGCCAGCTCCACCAAGGGTGCGACCGGCCATACGCTCGGCGCGGCGGGAGCTCTCGAGGCCGTGATTTGCGCGCTCTCGCTGCGGCACGGACTCCTTCCCGGCGGCGCCAACACGCTGCAGGTCGATGCATCCCTCGAATTCGAGTACCTGTGTGCCAACCGGCAGCGGCCGATCGCGCGCGTGCTCAGCAACTCCTTCGGCTTCGGCGGCTCCAACTGCGCCCTGGTGTTGGGGCGGCCATGCTGACCGCTTACATCCAGGGCATCGGCCTCATTGGACCCGGCCTCGCGGATTGGCCGGGCGGCGCGCGTGTGATAGCCGGCGAGGAAGCCTACTCGCCGCGTCCGACGACGGTGCCCCCGCCTGACGGGTTGCCGCCTGCGGAGCGCCGCAGAACCGGCGCCACCGTCAAGCTCGCCATCAGCGTGGCGCAGCAGGCGGTCGCCGCCGCGGGCGTCGACCCGACGGGACTGCCGGCGGTATTCAGCTCTTCGGGCGGCGATGGCCTCATCTGTCACGAGATCTGCGAGACACTGGCCTCCGCGGACCGCCAGCTCTCACCAACACGCTTCCACAACTCCGTACACAACGCGGCCGCGGGATACTGGAGCCTCGCCACCGGCGCCACCGCCGCGTCCACCTCGCTCTGCGCATACGATGGCAGCTTCGGCGCGGGTCTCCTCGAGGCGCTGGCTCTGGTGAGCGCGGACCGCGTCCCGGTCCTGCTGAGCGCATACGAGACGAGCTACCCGGAGCCGCTGCGTGCCAAGCGGCCGCTGCCCGACTCCTTTGCCGTGGCGCTGGTCCTCACGCCGGCGCCAGGCCCCAATGCCCTCGCGAGGCTCGCGGTGAGCCTCTGCGGCGCCGCGGCAGCCGCTGACCGGCTCCCTGACCCGCAACTCGAGGCGCTCCGAACCGCATTGCCGGCGGCCCGGAGCCTGCCGCTGCTGCGGCTTCTCGCGCGCCGCGAGCCCGGAGAAGTGGTGCTCGATTACCTCGGCGAGCAGCGCCTGACGGTGGAGGTGCGCGAGTGTCGTTAGCCCGCGGCCCCTTCGATCACGATTGGATCGAGAGTCACATCCCGCATCGCGGACGCATGTGTCTTCTCGAGGAGGTGTTGAGTTGGGATGCGGCGCGCATCAGCTGCCGTGCGACCAGCCACCGGCTCGCCGACAATCCGCTGCGCGCTCACGGCAGGCTGGGTGCGGCCTGCGGAGTCGAGTACGCGGCGCAGGCCATGGCGGTGCACGGAGCCATCATGGCGCATATCGCGGGGGCGCAGGCACCCGCGGGACTCCTGACGAGTGTCAGAAACCTCGTGCTGCGGGTCGGTCGTCTCGATGACCTCGACACCGACCTGATTGCGACCGCCGAGCGCCTGGCCGGAGATGAGGGCAGCACGTTGTACGAGTTCACGGTATCGAGCGGCGGACATGAGCTCCTGAGCGGCCGCGCCAGCATCGTGTTTGGAGCGAGGTCCACTTAACGTCTTCCCCTGCCTGAAGGGAGGGGATTTCCGTCTCCTGGAGGCCGACGTTCCGGCCCAAGACGAGGATATTGATAGCTGAGTTGATGTCTCGATCATGCGAAGCACCACATCCGCCACAGATCCAGTCTCTCACTACGAGGTCCTCTCGACCTTTTGGGCCGCCGCGTGCGCCGCACGCGGAACAGACCTGCGTGGTCAATCGCTCGTCAACCTCGAGG
>DATAXF010000084.1:0-7546 GCA_036273095.1 Steroidobacteraceae bacterium
GTGCACATTCCCGTGGTCGGTGATTACGTCCCAAGTACCGTCGGGCCGAACCTTCAGATCGACGACGCGAGTGTGGCGAGTGACCTCAGCACCGGCGATCTGCGCCGACTTGGCATAGGCTTGTGTCACGCCGTAGGGATCGACATGGCCCTCGACGGGATCGAACATTGCACCGACAAAATGCCGCTGGTCGAGGAGCGGAAAGCGGTGCGCGGCCTCTTCGACCGTCAGCATCTCCAGCTCCATGCCGAGATAGCGGCCACGCGCCTGCGCCATCCGCAGCCAGTCGAGCCGCTCTCGGGTGCCCGCCAGCATGATGCCGCCGGTGAGGTGCACGCCGCACGACTGGCCGGAGATGCGCTCGATCTCGCGGTAGAGATTGATCGTGTATTGCTGCAGCCGCGCGACGTTGGGATCGCCGTTGACGGTGTGCATGCCCCCGGCCGCATGCCAGGTCGAGCCGCAGGTCAGCTCGTCGCGCTCGATCAGCATGACATCCGGCCAGCCGGCCTTCGTCAGGTGATACAACACGCTGGCGCCGACGACTCCGCCGCCAATCACCACGACCCGCGCAGTGCTTCTCATGAGCCGCGCTGCTCCGACTTCTCCCAATCGTTGGACACCGCGAGCTGCACGGCAGGGGCGGTGGTGGTGCCGCTCGCGCCGAACCGCTCGATGAGCCATGATCTGAAGAGCGCGATCGCCGTATCGGAGAGCCCCTCGGGGTGCGTGAGAAGGTAATAGCCGTAGCCGTTGTCGAGGCTGACGTCGAAGGGCCTCACCAGGCGGCCACTGCGGATCTCTTCCGCGAACAGGTTGGTGTCGACCAGCGCGACACCCTGCCCGCTCAACGCGTACTGCGCCGCGAGCAGCGCAGTGTCGAATACCAGGCCGCGCTCGACGTTGACCGGGCCGAGCCCGGACTGGCGCACGAACTGCGCCCATGCCTCGTGCCGCGGCAACTCGTCGATGCGCACGTGCACGAGCTCATTCGCTTCGATGAAGGCAGCGAGTCCTTTGCCGGCGTGCTCGGCGGCGATCCGCGGGTGGCAGAGGACGCTGACGCACACTGGCCAGAGCAGATCCGCCACCAGGTCGGTCACCATGGGCGTGGAGTAGACCACCGCCACATCGACATCGCCGAGCGGCGGACCCGCCGCGGCGGGACTGATGAGGTCGATGTCGACCTCGGTGCTCGCCTGACGAAAATCCCTCAGGATGGGTACGGCGAGCTGCACCGCGAAACTCGGCGGCATACGGACCCGCAGGGTACGCTGTGCAGGGGCGCCTTCATTTCTGATGTCGTCGATCGCGTATTCCAGCCGGTCGAAGGATTTGGCCACGGCCGGCAGAAGATGTTGACCTGCCTTGGTCAGCGTCAACGCGTGCGGGCGCCGCTCGAAGAGCTGCACCCCGATCAGCCGCTCGAGCGAGATGACGTGTCGCGACAGAGCGCTCTGGGAGATGAGCAGCGAGTGGGCCGCGGCGGTGAAGCTGCCGTGCTTGGCCACTCCCTCGAACGCGCGCAGGGCGTTGAGCGGCAGCCAACGTCGATCGATCGTCTTCTTACCCATGAGTGCCTCCAGAGCACCCCGATCATACTAGCGGCCCGGGCGCACGGCGGCGCGGGCGATTCGATGCCTTTTTTCGATGCGGGTAGCCAAATTCTCGGCTTGGAGGGCGATGGAGATTGTGGAAGCCTATGGCTCAACCCCCATGAACGCGTTGCCCCAGCAATCCGCGCCCCGCCCCTCGGGGCACCGGATCGCCTCGATCCGCATCACCCATCATCGCCTGCCGCTCGAGCCGCCGTTTCACGCTAGCTGGGACACCCGCCCGCGGATGCATTTCGACGCTACCATCGTGCGGGTGACCACAGATACCGGGCTCGAAGGTCATGGCTCGGGTGATCTGATGGTCGGCTTTGCCGGCCACGAGCCCTTGTTCATCGGCCAGGATGCCCTCGCCATCGAGCGCCACTACCGCGTCCTGTCGCACATCGATTTTCATTACGGACGCTGCTGGCCGCTCGATCTCGCGCTCTGGGACCTCGCGGGCAAGATCACCGGCCAGCCGTGCTGGCGGCTGCTCGGCGGTCTGTCGAACCGGGTGCGGGTCTATGCCTCTTCGGGCACGCTGCGCGAGCCGGCGGCGCTTGCCGAGCAGGCGGAACGTTATGTCGCCGAGGGCTTTTGCGCCATGAAGATCCGCTTTCAGCGCGGCGACTGGCGGCAGGACATTCGTGCACTCGAGGCCGTACGCGGGCGCGTCGGCGAGCGCCTCGAGCTGATGGTCGATTGCAACCAGGGCTGGCGCATGCCCTGGGACACGCAGGCACCGTGGAGCCTGAAGGATGCACTGACGGTGGCACGAGAGCTCGAGCGCCTCCATGTGTTCTGGATGGAAGAGCCTTTGCATCGCGGCGACCAGGCGGGGATGAAGGCGCTCCGTCAGGCTACGGAGGTGAGGATCGCGGCTGGCGAGATGACACGGCAGCTACACGAGCTGCGCGACCTGATCACCACCGGATCCGTCGACGTCCTGCAGCCGGACGCGGCTCTGGTCGGCGGCATCACGGGTCTGCGGCGGATTGCGGCGATGGCGCAGGAGCACCAGCTCGTCTTCACGCCGCACACCTGGACGAACGGCATGGGCCTCACGGCCAACGCTCACCTCGCCGCGGGACTCGCCGATTCGCCGTTCCTCGAGTACGCCTACGATCCGCCGGAGTGGACGCTCGCAAGGCGCGATTTCATGATGGCGGAGCCGCTCGAGGCCGCCGCGGACGGCTGGCTCGCATTGAGCGACGCCCCGGGTCTGGGCTATGCGCTCGATGAGCGAGCGCTGGCGGCGACGGCGATCTAGTAGACTGGCGCCACATCGGCACATCGCCGCGGCGAACGGCGGTTCCGGGCATCCAGGGGGACGCTCCATGTCACGCTACGTTGGCGCCATAGATCAGGGTACGACGAGCTCGCGCTTCATCGTCTTCGACAAGAAGGGAGAGATCGTCTCCGTCGCGCAGAAAGAGCATCGGCAGATCTATCCGAAACCGGGATGGGTCGAGCACGATCCAATTGAAATCATGCGCAACACCGAGGAGGTGATCGGTGCCGCGCTGGCGCGCGCCAATCTGGGCGCCGGCGATCTGGCCGCGATCGGCATCACCAATCAACGCGAGACCACGCTGCTCTGGGAGAAGAAGACCGGCCGGCCCTTGTGCAATGCCGTGGTATGGATGGACACGCGCACCGCGCCGCTCGTGGCCGGTTACACCAGCCAGGGTGGCCAGGACCGCTTCCGCGCCAGGACCGGACTGCCGCTCACCACATACTTCGCGGGTCTGAAGCTGCGCTGGATCCTGGACAATGTCGAAGGCGCGCGCCGGCAGGCGGAATCCGGCGAGGCGCTGTTCGGCACCGTCGATAGTTGGTTGACATGGAATCTGACTGGCGGCCCCAACGGGGGTGTGCACGTCATCGACGTCACGAACGCGAGCCGCACGCAGCTGATGAATCTCACCACCTGCGAGTGGGACTCTGACATGCTCTCGGAGTTTGCAATCCCGCGGGCCTGTTTGCCGCGCATCGTGTCCTCGTCCGAGGTGTACGGCGAGATGAGGACGGCATGGCTGAAAGGGGTCCCGCTCGCGGGAATCCTCGGCGATCAGCAGGCCGCGCTGGTGGGTCAGACCTGCTTTGCGCCGGGTGAGGCCAAGAATACCTACGGCACCGGGTCCTTCCTGCTGATGAATACCGGCCCGCAACCGGTGCAGTCCAAAGCGGGACTTCTCACCACACTCGCCTATCGCTTCGGCAAACAGGCGCCGTGCTACGCCCTCGAAGGCGCCATCGCGATCACCGGCGCCCTGGTGCAATGGCTGCGCGACAATCTGAAGCTATTCGACGTCGCCGCACAGATCGAGCCGCTGGCGGCGAGCGTGGAGGACAACGGCGATGTGTATATCGTACCGGCATTCTCCGGCCTGTACGCGCCTTACTGGCGGGATGACGCGCGTGGCGTGATCGCCGGCCTCACCCGTTACGCCAACCGGGCGCACATTGCGCGGGCCGCGCTCGAATCCACGGCCTACCAGGTTCGCGATGTGGTCGAAGCCATGCAGACCGACAGCGGCATCGAGCTCGCGAGCCTGAAGGTGGACGGAGGCATGGTCGGCAATGCCCTGCTGATGCAGTTTCAGGCCGACATGCTCGACGCTCCGGTAATTCGCCCCAAAGTGACCGAGACCACGGCTCTGGGCGCGGCGTATGCGGCCGGCCTGGCGGTCGGCTTCTGGAACAACACCGAGGATCTGCGCGCCAACTGGTCGATCGATCACACCTGGGCGCCGAAGATGACCGGGGAGCGACGCGACCATTACTACAAGTGTTGGCAGAAGGCCGTCACCCGATCCTTCGGCTGGGTCGATTGAGAACGGCATGAGAATCGGCGTCAAGACGGGCTGGCGCGCCCGCAGCATATGGAGCGAGCTGCTGGCCGAGTTTTTCGGCACCTTCGTCATGCTGGCATTCGGCGCCGGTGTGGTGGCGCTCGCTGTGGTGGGACTTCCCGAGTCGGGCCGAACTCCGACGATATTCGCCGGCGCCGGCGATTGGTTGCTGATCACCTGGGGATGGGCCATGGCGGTCACCATGGCGGTATACGTCGCGGGCGGCGTCACTGGAGCGCACCTCAATCCGGCAGTCACCTTCGCTCTTGCCGTCAAAGGTGATTGCCCCTGGGCAAAGGTCCTTCCCTACTCGGCGGCGCAGGTTGCCGGAACGTTCGCGGGTGCCGCATTGGCATACGCCGACTATGCCCCGGCGATCAACATGTGGAACGCCGCGCACAACATCGTCGCCCGCGCCGACCCCGGCGGCATGACTACGTTCAGTATCTTCGCCACGTTTCCGGCGCACTACTACGGCGCGGGCATGCTCGGGCCGCTGTTCGATCAGATAGCCGGCACCTGTTTCCTGCTGGTCTTCGTGCTCGCCATCGTCGATTCGATGAACGTCGGCGTGAAAGCCAATCTCGCGCCCTTCATGGTCGGGATGGCGGTGGCCGCGATCGGGATGTCTTTCGGCACCGGTTCGGGCTATGCCATCAACCCGGCGCGCGATTTCGGTCCGCGGCTCTTTTGCTGGCTGCTGGGATGGGGAACGAACGCCTTCCCGGGTCCCTACGGCTATTGGTGGGTCCCCATCATCGGCCCGCTGGTGGGCGCTCCTCTGGGCGTGGTGTTGTACCGCTTCTTCATCGCCGACACCTTGTCAGCCAAGGCGGCCGGCAGCGCGGCGGAGGACGAACGCCGCGAGGTTGACGCTAGCTCCTGAGCCGAAGTCCCTGCGGATCGTAGAGCGGCTGCAGGCGGATGATCGCCGTGCGGGGCTCGCCGAAGATGTCGACGGTGAACGACTCGCCCTCTCGCGCGAGCGCCGTCGGCACGTAGCCCGCCGCAAGGCTCTTGCCCAGACAGTGCCCGAACGCGGCCGAGGTCACATACCCGACCGCCTTGCCGTCCTTCAGGATCGACTCGTAGCCGATCGCCTCCGTCTCCGCCTCAGGCAGCTCCAGGATCACGAATCGCCGCTTCGCGCCGGCGGCCCGCTCGGCGAGCGCGGCCGCGCGGCCCGTGAACTCAGGTTTATCGAAATCGACATAGCGATCGAGGCCGGTTTCCCCGGGTGTGTAGTCCGGCCGAAAGTCCTTGTTGAATGAGCCGTATCCCTTCTCCAGCCTGAGCGAGGAAAGCGCGCGGCCGCCGAAATGCACCAGACCCAGGTCGCGGCCGGCCTCGAAGAGGTCATCGTAGAGCGACGCCAGGTAATCGGGTGTCGTCCAGACCTCGTAGCCGAGCTCGCCCGTGAATCCGGACCGCATGAGAACCGAAGGCGCGAAACCCACGGACGTCTGCGCCAACTGGAAGAGCTTGAATGCGCCTGCGGCGAGGTCGAGCCGCACCAGCCGCTGCAAGAGCTCGCGCGATGCCGGACCCGCAATGGAGAATCCGGTCAGGGTCGATGCCGCCGAGCGCACGAACACATCCGCCGGAACGCCGGACGCCCAGAACCAGCGCAGGTGGAATTCCTCCGCGAAGCCGGACCCGAAGATCAGATAGCGATCGTCCGCGAGACAGGCGATGGTCAGGTCACCCACGATGCGACCTGCCGGGTTGAGCATCGGCGCCAGCCGCAGCCGTCCGGGCGGCGGAATGCGCCCGGCGAAAACCCGGTCGAGCCAGCCGCGCGCGCCGCTGCCTGTCACCTCGTACTTTCCATAGTTGGTGGTTTCGTAGACGCCTGCTGCGCTGCGCACAGCGCGGCATTCCTGACCGACGTAAGGAAACGCTTCCGACCGGCGATAGGTAGGCGTCTCGGCGGCCGTCACGCCCGGAGGTGCAAACCAAAGCGCATGCTCCAACCCGAAATTCGCGCCCATCACGGCACCCGCCGCATTGAGCCGGTCGTAGATCGGGGAGCGCCGCACGGGGCGCGCTGCCGGCAGCTCCTCGTTGGGATAAGCCAGGCGGAACCGCCGCGAGTAATTTTCCGGGACCTTGATGGATGTGTACTTGGGCGTCGCGAAGGCGCCGAACCGCGCCACATCCATCGACAGGATATCCTGACCCGGGTCGCCCTCGGCCATCCAGCGCGACAGCACCAGCCCGATGCCTCCGCCCTGGCTGAAACCCGCCATCACGGCACACGCGACCCAGAAATTTCTCAAGCCGCGAACGGGCCCGACGAGCGGATTGCCGTCGGGCGCGAAGGTGAAGGGACCGTTGATCGCCTTCCTGATGCCGACTCGCCCGAGCGCAGGGAAGTGTTGGAAGCCGACCTCGAAATAAGGCGCCAGGCGCTCGAAGTCCTCGGGCAGGAGTTGCATGGAGAAGTCGTCGGGCGTCGCGACCGGTGACCAGACCACACCGTGCGGCTCGTACGTGCCAATCAGGGCTCCTGCCCGCTCCTGCCGCATGTAGATCTCGCCCGCGTAGTCGGTCGTGTTGACGATCTCACGCTCGCGTCCCTTCAGCTCCGGGATATCCTCCGTCAGCAGGTAGTGGTGCTCCATTGCGAGCACGGGCAGCTCCAGACCGACCAGATGCCCGATTTCGCGCGCCCACAATCCGGCGCAGTTGATCACATGCTCGGCCCGGACCGTTCCTTTGTCGGTGACCACATCCCAGCTACCGTCGCGAAGCTGCGTGAGGGCGACTACGCGCGTGAAACGCTCCACCGATGCGCCGAGCTGGCGAGCGGCCTTGACGTAGGCATGTGTGGTCCCGGAGGGATCGCAGTGCCCGCCGTCCGCGCGCCAGAGGGCGCCGACGAAGAAGCGCGTGTCGATGAGCGGATTCAGGCGCTGCGCCTCCTCGAGCGAGATCATCTCGGTCTCCATGCCGAGATAGCGGGCGCGGGAGCAGATGAGCTTCAGGCTGTCGAGCTCGCCGGGTGTCGCCGCCAGCATGAGGCCGCCGTTCGGGTGCAGACCGCACGACTGGCCCGAGAGCGCCTCGATCTCCCGGTAGAGATCGATCGTGTAC
>DATAXF010000085.1:0-53806 GCA_036273095.1 Steroidobacteraceae bacterium
CCGGCGGTACTTGCCGTTCCAGGAATGCGAGAACTCGTGCGTCAGCAGATCACCGGCGGCGAGCTGGTCCTTGGGGTTCGTCATGAAGTCGTCGGGGCCGCGATTGTCGCTCGACTGATGGTGCTCGATGCCCTGGAAGCCGATCTGATCGGACAGCGTCAGCAGCGAGTGGTAGTCGTTCCAGTGCCGCGAGCCGTAGAGCGCGAGCGCCTCCGGCGTCATCTGCTTGTACTCGGCGATCAGCTTGTCAGGGGCGTCCAGGTCCTGCGGCTTGTCGGCGAACATGTCGAGCATCTGATAGGCGCTGCCCCGGCGCCAGAGCTCGATGTGCTTGTAGTAGCGGCCCAGGTCGAGCGGCGAGTCCACCAGCATGTTGAGCGCCACTTCGGCGAAGTCCACCCGCTGCCCGGACTCCTGCGGACCCGGAAGCGCCGTGCCGTAGCTCCAGCCGTCCGGCAGGATGATGCTCGGCTTGAAGTAGACTTTGTGGGAGTTCGTATCTGCCTGATAGAACAGGACCCGATTCCAGTTGATGATGGCCAGATTCGCCGTCGACATATTGTCGCCAGCCGAATTCACCAGCACGGTGAACTGCACATCCAGCGTATCGACGCCGCGAGGCACGTCCACGTGGAAAGCGTACATGTCCACCTGGTCCCGCCACCACTGCAGCGACTGGCCGCCGGCCGACACCTTGATCTCGGAGATGTTGACCAGAGGGCCGGTCGGGCCGTGCTCGCCCGGAACCCACTTGGGATAGACGAAGGTGAACGCGCCCGGCTTCACCGGAATCCGCATCGTGGCGGTCATCAGTCCCCGGCTGACATTGCGTGCGTCCAGCACGAGCGTCTCCGGATTCGCCTCTGTTGCGTAGGATCGGGCATTGCTGTTGGGCTCCTCGGCCGGGGCCGGCCGGGAAACACATACACACAGCAGCAAAAGGACAGCGGATAGGGGCAGTACACGTCTCACGGGTCGCTCCTCCCAAGTAAGTTGTTCTTGCGGTCGCGCCGGTTGTCAGGCGACGAGAAGTGTCGCGAACTATGCCACGACTGTGACGACGCGAGCCACCCGGGGGCTGGGCGGGTGCCCGTCCTGCGGCCAACGGAGGCATAGGGGAGACGAACGGCCTTGCCGGAGCTCGAGGCCGCTGTCCAAGCAGACGCCGATCCGACCCGCTAGACTGCGCGGTCTCATTCGCCGCAGGAAGGCTGAGACCGGACCGCATGCGCAATACGCTTCTCGAGATCACCCCCGTCGTCCCGGAGGCCTTGAATCGCCTGCCCGAGCTGGCCGGCAATCTGTTCTTCTCCTGGCATCGTCCGATCCGCGCGCTATTCGAGGACCTGGACTCGGAGCTGTGGAAGCAGACGGGCGGCAATCCGCGGGTGCTGCTGCGCTGCGTCGCCCAATCGAGCCTCGATCGCGCCGCCCGGGACCCGCTTTACCTGGCGCGCTACAGTGCCGCGCTTGAGGCGCTCGATGCCTATGTGACCGCGCCCGCGCCGCGCGGCGATGACCCGCTGGTCGCTTATTTCTGCGCCGAGTACGGCTTTCACGAGAGCTTTCCCATCTATTCCGGCGGCCTCGGGGTTCTGGCCGGCGACTACTGCAAAGCTGCGAGCGACGGCCGCGCGAACTTCGTCGCTGTGGGTCTTCTATACGAGCAAGGCTACTTCAACCAGACGGTCGACAACGACGGCGTCCAGCATGCTGAATACCGTGAGCATGCCCCACGGGATCTGCCTGTCCAGGCCGCGCGCAACGCCAGCGGCGAATGGGTAAAGGTCACGGTACGCATAGCCGGCCGCGACGTCGTCGCACGCCTCTGGAAGGCGCAGGTCGGTCGTGTGCCCGTCTACCTGCTCGATACCAACACCCCGGAAAACGCCCCGACCGACCGCGACATCACGCACCGGCTGTACGGCGGCGATGAGTCCACCCGCGTCCGCCAGGAGATGATCCTGGGGATCGGCGGCATCCGCGCGCTGCGCGCGCTGGGCATGAAGCCCGCCGTATGGCACTTGAACGAAGGCCACGCCGCATTCCTCATCCTGGAGCTGTTGCGCGAGCATCTGGGCCTCGGGCTGCAGTTCGACGCCGCTCTGGAGGCCGTCGCCGCAGCCTGCGTGTTCACCACGCACACGCCCGTAGCCGCGGGCCACGACGCCTTCGGGCACGATCTCATCCTGCGGCACTTCGGCGATTTCATCCGCGAGCTCGGCATTCCCGTCGAGCGCTTCCTCGATCTGGCGCGTTCCCCGGCGGCGCCCGGCCTGTTCAACATGACCCGGCTGGCCTTGAACGGCGCGCGGCACATCAACGGCGTCAGCCGCATTCACGGTGCCGTCTCTTCCCGGCTGTGCGCCGACCAATGGCCGGAGATCCGGCCCGAGGAGAACCCCGTCGGCTTCGTGACCAACGGCGTACACGTGCCCACCTTCCTGCACAAGACCTGGGTGGACTTCTTCAATACCGAGCTCGGGGCCGGTTGGAGCGATCGCCTGAACGACGTCGCATTCTGGAGCGCGCTCGAGGCAGTGCCGCCGGAGCGCTTCTGGTCCGCGGCTCAGTCCGTGAAGTCGCGGATGCTCGCCAGCGTCCGCGAGCGGCTGCAGCGCGAGTACGCGCGCAAGGGCATGAGCCCGGCACAGCTTCGCCACGTCACCCGCTTCCTGGATCCCCTGCGGCCCAACGTGCTGACGATTGGCTTTGCGCGCCGCTTCGCGACCTACAAGCGCGCGACACTGCTGCTGCGGAATCGTGCCCGGCTGGCGCGCCTGGTCAACGACCCGGAGCGCCCGGTGATCCTGCTGTTCGCCGGCAAGGCGCACCCGGCGGACGAGCCCGGCAAGCAGGTGCTGCGCGAGATCCGCCAGCTCATGACTTCGCCGGAGTTCGTCGGCCGCATCATCTTCCTCGAGGACTATGACCTGCAGCTCGGGCGGTCACTGGTCTCCGGCGTCGACATCTGGCTCAACAACCCTATTGCGCCGCTCGAGGCGAGTGGCACCTCCGGCATCAAGGCGGCCATCAACGGGCGCCTGAACCTGAGCATTCTCGACGGCTGGTGGGCCGAGGGCTGGATGCAGGACAACGGCTGGGGCATACCGCCGGCCAATGTGCATGACCCGGAGCGCCGCGATGGGCTCGAGGCGGGGCTCATTCTCGATGCGCTCGAGGAGGAGATCATCCCTCTCTATTACGCCGTAGGCGAGAGCGGCTGCTCGCCGGAATGGGTGGCGCGCGCCAAGCGCGCCATGATGACCGTGATACCGCGGTTCAACATGAGCAGGGTGCTCGAGGATTACACGCGCGGGCTCTATCGGCCGGCGGCGGCGCAGTACCGGCGCCTCGCCGACGCTGGTTTCGCCGGCGCCAGGGTCCTGGCGGAGTGGCAGCAGCGCATCCGACAGGCCTGGACCCGCGTGAGCCTGCGGGTGGTGGCTGACGCACCCGCGGAGCTGCCCCGGGGCGAGCACCTGCGGTTGCGGGTGGCTGCCAGCCTGAATGGCCTGCACCCGTCCGAAGTGCGTGTCGAGCTGGTAGCGCGGCGCGTCCTGCCCGAGGGAGAGCAGGGACCGCCGCTGCTCTGCTCGTTCGTCCCGCCGGAGCGGGATGGCCTCTGGCGCGTCCCGCTCACGGCTACGGGAGAGCAGGAGTCCGACGGAGCTGCGGTCTTTGCGCTCGATGCGGAGCCGCCGGAATGCGGCCAGTTCGCCACCGAGGTGCGCGCCTACCCGCGCCACGACCTGCTGTCGCACGAGTACGGCCTCGGCCTTATGAAGTGGCTTTAGCCCGTGCGCACGATAAGATTGTCCCAATAACGAGCTGCTGCCCCGCTACCCATGCCCCGACAGCCTGCGCGAGCTTCTTCCGGACGCTACGTGAGCCGCCTGACGGGCGGCACCCTTGCCGTGATCATGGCCGGCGGGCGCGGCGAGCGCCTCAAGGACCTGACCGAGCATCGCTGCAAGCCGGCGACGCCATTCGGCGGCAAGTTCCGTATCGTAGATTTCGTGCTGTCGAACTGCGTCAATTCGGGCATTCGCCAGATCTCGATTCTCACCCAGTACAAGGCGCAGTCACTGATTGCGCACGTGCAGCGCGGCTGGAGCTATCTGCGCGGCGAGTTCGGCGAGTTCGTCGAGACCATTCCGGCGCAGCAACAGAAGGGCGCCGTCTGGTACCGCGGCACGGCCGATGCGGTTCACCAGAACATCGAGCTCATTCTCTCCCATAGGCCAAAGCACGTGCTCGTGCTTGCAGGCGACCACATATACAAGATGGACTATGGCCCGATGATCGCCTACCACGTGGAGAAGGGCGCCGACATCACGGTCGGCGTGGTCGAAGTGCCTGCGGGTGAGTCGCGGCACTTCGGCGTCCTTACCGCGACGGAATGGAACCGGGTGACCCGGTTCTCGGAAAAGCCTGCCGTCCCGGACACGCTTCCGTCCAGGCCGGATACGATCCTTGCGTCGATGGGCATTTACGTCTTCAACACCCGTCTTCTGCAGCGGCTGCTGGAAGAGGACGCGGCCGACGAATCCTCCGCTCACGATTTCGGCAAGAACATCATCCCCAACACTCTCAGCACCACCCTGCAGGTGTTCGCCTATCCCTTCCAGGACGTCAAGACGCGCGCGCAGAGCTACTGGCGCGACGTCGGCACGCTCGACGCCTACTACGAGGCGAATCTCGAGCTGGTGCACGTCAGGCCCGAGCTCAACATCTATGACGAGGACTGGCCCATCTGGACTTATCAGATGCACCAGCCTCCGGCCAAGTTCGTTCTCGACGAGGAAGGGCGGCGCGGCATGGCCATCAACTCGATGGTCTCCGGCGGCTGCATCATTTCCGGTGCGCTGGTGCGCGAGTCGCTGCTCTTCTCCGACGTGCGCGTGGAGGACCGCTCGACCATCGAGCGCTCAGTCGTCCTGCCGCACGCGCTCATCGGCAGCGGCTGTCAGATCCGCGGCGCCATCATCGACGAGGGCTGCGAGATTCCCGATGGAATGCGCATCGGACTCAACAGAGCGGACGATGCCCGGCGGTTCCTGGTCACCGAGAACGGTGTCGTGCTCGTGACTGCAGACATGCTGCGGCGGCTGACCGCCTGAGTCTCATGGGAGCGCAACACCAGCGACTGCCCGTCGTCCTCCTGTGGCACATGCATCAGCCGCAATACCGCGACGCGCTCACCGGCCGCTATGTGCTGCCGTGGACCTACCTCCACGCCATCAAGGATTACACCGACATGGCCGCCCACATGGAGGCCAACCCGGCGGCGCGCGCGGTGGTCAACTTCTCGCCCGTGCTGCTCGAGCAGCTCGAGGAGATCTCGCGGCGCGTGGCCGATCACCTGGCTGGCGGCAGCCCGCTGCCGGACCCCGTGCTCGGGCTGCTGGGGCCCGATCCGGTACCGGCCGAGCCCGCGGAGCGGCTGGAGCTGCTGCGCGCGTGCCTCAGGGCCCAGCGCAAGCAGATGATCGAGCGCTTCGGCCCTTACCTCGAGCTCGCCACGCTCGCCGAGCCGCTCGCCACCGTGGAGCGCGTGAGCTACGCCTCCGATCAGCTCATCCACGATCTCGCCGTCTGGTACCACCTCGCCTGGCTCGGCGAGACGGTGCGCCGTTCCGACACCTTCGTGAGCATCCTGACTCAACAGGGCCGCGCCTTTACGGCAGCGCAGCGGCGCGAGCTCCTGTCCCTGGTCGGGGACCTGGTCGCGTCCATCGTGCCGCGCTATCGGAAGCTCTATGAGCGGCGGCAGTGCGAACTGTCGGTGACGCCGTACGGGCATCCGATCGTGCCGCTGCTGCTCGATTTTCAGGCCGCGCGCGAGGCCGTGCCCAACATGCCGCTGCCGCAACACCCGTCCTATCCGGGAGGCGCGGAGCGTGCGCAGTGGCACGTGCGGGAATCGCTCCGCGTCTTCAAACAGGCGTTCGGCACCGAGCCGAGCGGCTGCTGGCCCTCGGAGGGGGCAATCAGCCGCGGCGCGCTGGAACTGCTCGACCGGGCCGGCTTCAAATGGGCCGCGACCAGCGCCAACGTGCTGCAGAGCGCGTTGAGCCGCGGTGATGCCGAGTCCGCCGACGACTCCCAAGTCTTCAACCGCCCCTACCGCCTGCCCGGCGGCAAAATGGTCGAGTTCTTCCGCGACGATACGCTTTCCGATCTCATCGGCTTCACCTATGCCACCTGGCATGGCGATGATGCCGCCCACAACCTCGTCAACGAGCTCACGCATCTCGCCCGCCAGTACGCCGAGGCCGCGCCGGCGGAGTCGGTCGACGGTCCGGCGCGCCATGTCGTGCTGATTGCTCTCGATGGTGAGAACGCGTGGGAGCACTACCCATTCAACGGCTATTACTTCCTGCGCGCGCTCTATTCGCTTCTGGCTGCGCACCCGCTGCTGGAGCTCACGACGCTCTCGGATTGCGTCGGCCGCGGCATCGAGCCCGTTCCCCTGCCGAGCGTGGTGGCCGGCAGCTGGGTGCATGGCACGCTCGCCACCTGGATGGGCGATCCGGCCAAGAATCGCGCCTGGGATCTTCTTTGCGACGCCAAGATCGCCTTCGATCGTGTGATGGCGTCGGGCGTCCTCGATGCGGCGCAGCGGGTCGGCGCCGAGCGCCAGCTCGCCCTGTGCGAGAGCTCCGACTGGTTCTGGTGGTTCGGCGACTACAATCCGGCTGATGCCGTCAGTCAGTTCGACAGCCTGTATCGCCGTCAGCTCGTCGTTCTCTACCGCCTCCTCGGCCTGCCGGAGCCGGAGAGTCTGGCGCAGCCCATCTCCGTCGGCCGCGGCAGCCCCGAGCACGGAGGTGTCATGCGGCGGGCATACGCTAATTGAAAAGGCGCTGGATCCGGGCATCCTGCCCCGCCCAGCGCGTTTCGGGCAAAAAGCGTGGTTTTTGCCCGAAACCCGGCCACCTGCGGCGGCCGGGCACATCCATGTGCCTGGTCGCAGAGACCGCCGATCGACGGCGAACTTAGTTACAAGGAGTATTCGTCATGCGCCTGCCCGTGCTCGATCGGCGCCGTGCGGGAGTACTGTTGCATCTCGGCTCGCTCGAGGACGGGCTCGGGCGTGGCGGGCGGGCGTTCATCGATTGGCTGGCGGAAGCGGGCTTCAGCGTCTGGCAGGTCTTGCCCTTGGGGCCGACCGGGCCCGACGGATCTCCCTATTGGGTGCGCTCCGACTTCGCCGGTAACCCGGTCTTTCTCGATCGGAGTGAGCTGCCGGGGGCCGCACCCGAAGATTACGCCGCTTTCGTGGCTGAAACAGAGCAGTGGCTGGATGACTATGCTCTCTTTGAGGTCCTGAGCGGTGTGCACTCAGGCGCGGTATGGTGGACGTGGCCCGCTGACGTTCGTGATCGCGTTCCCTCTGCGCTGGCCCGGGTAACACACGATCTCGCCGCGGAGCTGGAGCACGTCAAGCGCGAGCAGTTCGCCTTCTTCGTGCAATGGCGGCGGCTGCGCGAGCATGCGCGCGTGCGCGGCGTCCGGATTCTCGGCGATCTGCCGTTCTACGTGGCGCCGCACTCCGCGGAGACGTGGGCGCATCGCGAGCAGTTCCAGCTAGATGCCGCGGGCCGGCCGGCTGCCGTGGCCGGCGTCCCGCCCGATTATTTCTCGCAGACCGGGCAGCTCTGGGGCAACCCGCTCTACGACTGGCAGGCGATGCGCCGCGACAATTTCGCCTATTGGCGCGCTCGCGTGCTGGCGCAGCTGCAGCGTGTCGACCTGCTGCGCATCGATCACTTTCGCGCGCTTGCGGCGCACTGGGCGGTGCCCGCCGGCGCCCCGGATGCCCGCGGCGGGGAGTGGCGCCTGACGCCGGGGGAAGATCTGCTGCGCCTGCTCATGGACGAGCTCGGTGACCTGCCGATCGTAGCCGAGGATCTCGGCGTCATCACCGACGATGTCGTAGCGTTGCGCAAGGGCTTCGGCCTTCCGGGCATGCGCGTCCTGCAGTTCGCATTCAGCGGCGAGGGTGACAACCCGCACCTGCCCCATATGCATGGGCATGACACCGTCATCTACACCGGCACGCACGACAATGACACGACGCTGGGCTGGTATCAGAGCCTCGATGAGGATACGCGCCGCCGCGTCGACTCCATGCTGCGCGCGGCGCCCGGCTCCATGCTGGAGGCCTTCATCCGGGAAGCTCTGGGCTCGGTCGGACAGCTGGCCATCATTCCCGCCCAGGATCTTCTCGGCCTCGGTTGCGAGGCGCGCCTCAACACGCCCGGCACCGTTGACGGCAACTGGTTCTGGCGACTGCCTGCGGGCGCGCTGACATTGGATCTCGCCCGCCATTTCGCGCAGCTCAACGGCATATACGGACGGCTTTGATGCTCGGTAACATCCGCGCCATGCGTTCCGTGCCGATTCTGCTTCTGGCTTTCGCTCTCTCGGGCTGCGCGCTTTTCGTGCCGAAGCTGCAAACCCCCAGGCTCTCCATCGTCGACATCCAGGTGGTCAAGGCCACGTTCCTCGAGCAGCGGCTGCGGGTCCGCATGCGCGTCGAGAATCCCAACGACCGCAGCCTCCCCATCCAGGGCCTGTCCTATACGGTCTACCTCGGTGACCAGGAGTTCGCCACCGGCGCTTCCGATGCCAGCTTCGTCGTTCCCGCGCTCGGCACGGCCGAATTCAACATGGATGTCACTGCGAACGCCGCCGGCGCGATCTTCGCCGCGCTCAGCAGGCCGGCCGGGCAGGGCATCGACTATCACATGAAGGGCAAGGTCGAGCTCGCCCACGGCTGGCTGCGGTCGATCCCCTTCGAGCAGAGCGGGTCGTTCATGCTCCGATAGGCCTCCTCGTTGAAGCGCTGGATCCGGGCTCCTGCCCGGCCCAGCGCGCCTCGGGCAAAAAGCGCGGTTTTTGCCCGAGGCTCCGCCACCTGCGGCGGCGGGGCACTTCACTGTGCCTCGGATGATTGCGTTCCTCATCAAAAAGAAAGATAATGAAGCATAAAACGCAATAAATCGAAACCACTCGGGAGTGGCAATGGGGTTGAAACGTCGGAGCTCTTGGATTCTGCCGCTGATGCTGCCCTGCTTGGCCTTGGCTGCGCAGCCGGCGCTGCTCGCATCAGTTGATTCTCATGGCGTGTACCGTCTCGGCCTTCAGGGCGCATCTGCGCCGACGCTGATATCCGACGTTGCAGCGAAGATCGACGGTCGCTGGCTGCGCGCCAACGACTACCCGTCGTGTCAGGCCATCCGCTCCGCCGGGCAAGGTGTTTTGGGCGCGGCCACCGTCTGGGACGTGAGTTGCTCGGGACTGAAGGCGGCGCCCGAGCTGACCTATCGGCTGCGCGTTTACGCCGCATTGCCTTTCGCCGATCTCACGGCGACAGTGCGCAACACCAGCTCCCGGCCGGTGCAGGTCGAAGCCATCCGGCTGGTGGATGCCAGCGGCGGTGGCATTGCCGATCTCGGCGGCCCCGCGGGCAGCGAGCGCGTCCTGTCCGACAGCTTCAGCGAAGACCGCCCCGCAATGTCGATTCATGCGCTTGCCGATGTGCGCCACGACATGCACCGCGCGGTTGGAAGTCAGCTCATTTACAACCGTGAGAGCCGCGAGAGCCTCTTCCTCGGCGCCCTCAGCTCGAATCGCTTCCTCACCATCCTGCGATTGCGGGTCGCCTCCAAAGGGGGCAGCCCGAGGATCACCAGCTACCAGGTCGATTCGACCGGCACGACGGAGCTGGAGGAAGAGAACTCTCTCCAGGACTCCACCGCAGCCGATCGGATCACCCTCAGCCTTCCGGTCGCACCGGGCGGTGCGCTCTCCTCCGAGGCCCTGGCGCTCAGCGTTGACCGCGACTATCACCGGCAGCTCGAGACCTATGGTGGTCTGATCCGCCGCCTGCACCACGCCAGGGTCACGGCGCCGCCCCTCATGGGCTGGTGGAGCTGGACCGCGTATTACTTCGGCCTGGATGAGGGCGCCGCCCTGACCAACGCCCAATGGCTGGCCGAGCACCTCGCGCGCTACGGTTACACGCTGTTCCATATCGACGAGGGCTATCAGTACGCACGGGGCGAATACACCACGCCGAATGCGACGATGTTTCCTCACGGACTCGTCCCCGTGGAGTACGCCGTGCGTGGACTTGGACTGACGCCTGGGGTGTGGACGGCGCCGTTCGAAGTGTCGGAGCGCTCATCGGTCTTTCAACATCACCCTGACTGGCTGGTGAAGAACGCTGCAGGCCGGCCCATCCATGCGGGCAGCGTAGTCGACGGCAAGGATGCCCTCTACATCATCGATGCGACCAATCCCGGCGCGCAGGCGTACTTGGCTCTGACCTACCGCACTCTGGTCCGCGAGTGGGGCATCCACTACATCAAGCTCGACTTCATGGACGATAGCGCCATCGAAGGCTACTACTTCCGGCCGCACACGACGGCGATGGAGGCGCAGCGCATCGGGCTGCAGGTCATCCGGGACGCAGTGGGCAACGACGTGTATCTCGACAAGGACGGCAGCGTCATGCTGAATCCCGTGGGATATGTCGACTATGGACGGATCTCCCAGGACACCGGGCACAGCTTCGGAGCGAGCCGCGATGCGGCCGTTGGTATCGCGGCTCGGTACTTCATGGACCGCAACTACTTCGTCTCGGATCCGGATGCCTTCACTGTCTCCACACAACGGATCACCGATCAGACCTGGCACGAAGGCAGCGAGCCGCTGACCCGCAACGAGGCCGAGGTTTCCATCGCGCTGGCCGCGGTCTCCGGCGGCATGCTCGAGATCGGCGACAATCTGCCTTCGCTTCAGGGCTCGCCGGATCGGGTCGCTCTGATCGAGAACCGCGATCTCATCGACATGGTGCGGCTCGGCAAGGCTTCCGTCCCCGAGGATCTGATGAGCTACGCGGATAGCGACCGCCAGCCGAGCATCTTCCTGCTGAAGGAATCCTCGCGGCAGAGCATCCTCACCGTATTCAACTGGACGGAGCACGCCACCCGGCACTCCATTCCGCTCGCGAGCCTGGGTCTGCCGGCCGGGGGCGCATATCGCGTCGCCGACGCTCTGCACCCGCAGCAGCCGGCGTCATTTTCCGCGGGCGTTTTCCGCATCGAGCTCCCGCCGCACTCGGTGCGGGTACTGCGGATCATCGATTCGAGCCAGCCGGCCGCGATGCCCCGCCTCGCCATCGACTGTCCCGAAACGTCAGTGTCGGGCCAGTCCGTAGCCTGCGCGGCAACCGTGAAAGGCGGCCAACCGGTGGTGACTTATCGCTGGGACTTCGGCGACGGCACCTCCACGGGAGGCGGCAGCGCGACACACACCTGGACCGAGCCCGGAACCTACGGCATCGATCTCCAGGCAACCGCCCTGGATGGGTCACGGGTAACGGAGCACGCCGCGATCCGGATCACCGGCCACCTGCCCACCGTCTTCAGCCCATCGAAGATCCGGCGGTTGGGCAACTGAGACGCAGGCTCATCGCAGGCCTGGCCATGCCTGCGGATAGAGCGCCACGGCGTTGCCGCGATAGATCTTGTCCACGACACTGCGCGGCAGGTGCAGCCCGCGGAATGGGCGGTCCAGGTCCGGCGAGCGCAGCTTGCGGTCCGTGACCAGGAACAGCCAGTCCTGGCGCCAGTCGGCGGCGATGTCGGCCACGTCCTTCGGATCGTCCGACGGTCCGTAGGCGTTGTCGGTTCCATACAGTATCCGGTCCTGGTAGCGCATGAAGAACCGCCTGACTTTGCCAGGATGAGTCTCCGCCTGATACTCGAGCTGCCCGATCCGGGCGGCCATGTCGACATCCGCCTCCGGAAACCGGTCGAGGAAGGCCGCTATCCGGTCGACGTCCCATTCCAGAGACGCGAGATGCAGCGCATCGAAGCGCAGTCCCGGGTGAGCCGCCAACATCCGGTCGCGGGCCGCGAGGATCGCGTCGTGTCCCGGCCTTTCCGGGTGCAGGTACATGTAGTACTGCGGATGCTGCCGATAGTAGTCGGCGTCTCCCTTCACGATCATCTTCGAGTATGGAAGCCAGCAGTCCAGCGGCTCCGCCAGGTGTCCGAGCAGCACGATGTGGCGGCGCTGCAGCATGGAGTAGATCGGCTCGAGCCGGGGGTCATCCGGCAGCACGTAGCGGCCGTTGCTGTCGCGCACGATCAGGCCGAAGTTCTTCCAGATCTTCACGCCCACCGCGCCCTGCGCCAGGGCGGTGTCGATCTCGCGCAGTGCCGCATCCGACCAACCGGGTTTGGTGAAACCAGCGGCCTCGAACGTGCCGGCGAAAGCCACCCGTCCCGGATACCTCCGGTGTAGCGATGCCGCGTCGTGAAGCTGACGCGGGACGGGCCCATGCTCGGGATTGTCGACGTTGATCGTCAGGATGTGGAAGTCGTCGCGGGTCGCTTCGGCCACCAGCAGGTTTCCCGGTCCCCAGATGTGCATGTGGGCGTCCACCTTCTGCACATGCGCGAAGTCCGTGGCCGAGTAATAGCGCTCCTGCGGTCGAGCGGTCCCCGGGGTCCATGTCAGCAGGCACGCCACGCCGGCCGCGAGCAATGCTGTTTTCAAGCGAGAAGAACCTCTACGCCGCGGCGGCGAAGCTCCTCGATGACGTCGGGCGGCGCCGCGGAGTCGGTAATGAGAGCATCCAACTGCTCCACCCGTGCAATGACCGAGATATTCCTGCGCAGCAGCTTGGACGAATCCGCGACTGCGACCACCTGGCGGGCAATATCGATCATCTTCAGGTTGAGCTGCGCCTCCGGCAGGTGCGGCGTCATCACACCGAGCTTCGGATCGATCGCATCGGCGCCGAGGAACAGCCGGTCGGCCCTGAGCCCTGCAAGCGCGGCCTCGCCGATGTGACCCGACAGGGAGTTGGACTCGCGCCGCAATATTCCCCCCGGCATGATCAGCCGCACCATCGGCGCGCTCGCCAGCAGCATGGCGACATTGAGCGCGTTGGTGATCACGTTGATCGACTGCAGCGGCGCCTCGCGGATCTGCTTGGCGATCTCGGCGGTGGTCGTGCCGGAGTCGAGAATGATCGTCTCACCGTCGCCGATCATGGCGACCGCAACGCGCGCGATGCGAACCTTCTCGGCGTGATGCAGCGTCTCCTTGACGGTGAGGGGCTGATCGAGCCCCTCGCGCGGCGGCAGCGCGCCGCCATGGCTGCGAACGAGCGCGCCGGCGCGCTCGAGGGCCGCGAGATCCGCTCGAATCGTGACCGCGGAGGTGGCGAACCGCCGCGCAAGCGCTACGACCGTGACTCTGCCGCGCTCCTGCAACAGATCACAAATCCGCCGCCGCCGCTCTTCAACGAGCAGCCCCGGCTCCTCGGCGTTGTCCGCCGCAGGCAGCTCAGCGCCCGCTACGGCGCGGGGATTGGGGTCGTGCATGGCTCTTTCGGTCACGTTCAATGTGTAAGGTACATAAGGGACCGTGGGGCCGCAAATGGCGCCCTCGGGTCTTTCGATGGCTTGCGATATGGCCTGATGTGCTTTCGAAAGGCACCCAATAGTACTCGTCTTGACGTATACGCAAGATCTCGAAATAATCAGCAGACAAAATTAATCACTTTCGGTTTCTTTTGATTACAGGGGGAAACCGTGATTCGATCGCCGCGCCGTATCCGTGTGAGGCATTCGCCGCAGTGCAGGTCCTGCCGGTGAGCCGTCGCGCGGGTCTCTTCTACGCCCTCATCACCACGCTCTTCTGGGGCGTCTGGGGCGCCTTCGCCGGCATGCCGGCGGAGCACGGCTTTCCGGAGACCCTCATCTACGTGGTGTGGGCCATCACGATGATTCCGCCGGCGCTCTACGCGCTCGGGCGTACCGGCTGGAAGGTACCCACGGAACCCCGCTCGATACTCCTCGGCGTCGTCATCGGGCTCACGGGGGCGGGAGGGCAGATGCTGCTCTTCCATGCGGTCCACACCGGTCCCACGTACCTCATCTTTCCGCTCATTGCGCTGTCCCCGGTCGTCACCATCGCGCTGTCGCTTCTCTGGCTGCAAGAGCGCACCAGTCGTATCGGCGCCCTCGGGATCCTGATTGCACTTGTTGCCCTGCCGCTCTTCGACTACCAGCCGGGCCAGGGGTTGAGCGGCCACGGCGTCGCCTGGTTTCTCTATTCCCTCATCATCCTCGTGGCCTGGGGCGTGCAGGCCTTCTTCATCAAGCTCGCCAACCGCAGCATGAGCGCGGAAGGAATCTTCTTTTACATGACGCTCATGGGACTCGCGCTGGTGCCGGTGGCGCTCTGGATGACCGATTTCTCGCTGCCCATCAACTACGGCCGCGACGGTCCCTACCTCGCCGCCGCCACCCAGATCCTCAACTCCGTGGGCGCGCTGACGCTGGTCTATGCCTTCCGCTACGGCAAGGCGATCGTCGTATCCCCGCTCACCAACGCCGGCGCTCCGCTCATCACCGCGCTCATCGCGCTCGCGCTGCTGGGCCTGGTTCCGCAGCCGCTCAAGATCACCGGCATCGTGCTCGCCTTCATTGCGGCAGCCCTGCTCGCCATCGAGCCGGAGGAGGGCGCGTGAAGGCTCCGTCAACCACCGCGAATCACAGAAGAAGGAAACGCTCCATGAAGACGTACCCCGGTCTGGCCGCCGCAGTCGGCGCCTGCAGCCTCCTTCTCGCCCTACAGCTGCCGGTCCCTGCCGTCGCGCAGGCCGACACCGGCTCCCAGAGCGGGCCGAACGCCCAGCAGAACAACACGGCCGGCACGGGCGCTACGAACGGCGCCGCCAGCACGGACGACACGTCCGGCCAGCTCAACGAGATCGTGGTAACCGGCATCTCGGCGGACCTGGAAAAGGCGCTCGATACCAAGGAGTTCGCGCCCGTCATGCTGGATTCGATCGACTCGACCCAGCTCGGCCGCTTCCCGGACTCCGATGTCGCCGATTCCCTCGAGCACCTGCCGGGCATCACGGTATCGCGCACGACGGGCGGTGAGGGTCAGAAGATCACGGTGCAGGGCCTCAGCTCCGAATACAACATCGTGACCATGGACAACCGCATCCTCGCGAGCGACGACTCCGGCCGCGACATCGCCTTCGACGTGCTGCCGGCCGAGCTCATCACGGGTGCCGATGTGCTCAAGTCGCCGGAGGCTTCCGCGGTGGAGGGCAGCATCGGCGGCACGGTGAATCTGCACACTGCCAGTGCCTTCGATAATCCGGGCTTCCACGCCGACGCACACGGCGAAGGCGACTGGAACGACATGTCGCACCTGGCCAGCAAGAAGTTCTCGGCCTTCATCAGCGATACCTTCGCCGACCGGACGCTCGGGTTCGTGCTCGGCGCGGTGGACACCGACCTCAAGTCGCGCACCGATTCGCTGAACGCGTACAACCAGAATATCTACGGGCCCATCAGCTATCCATACCCCCCCGATGGGGTCACGCCGCCCGCCGGGTCCACACCGCTCGTCGCCACACCGTGCTGCATCACTTTCGGCTCCATCTTCGACGACAAGAAGCGCACCGGGCTGATCGGCAACCTGGAATGGCGCCCGAGCGACACCTTCCGGCTCAAGGCCGACGGCCTGTGGACGCACCTGAACGACCCGCAGATCGGCTACAACGAGTCCTACTACTTCGCGGCCAATCCGGACGGCACGCCGTTCGGGCCCAACCCCGTGATACAGAATGGCCTCATCACCGCGATGACGGTGAATAACTTCCAGCCGGAGATGGTGAACAACACCATCAACCGCAAGGTCGACACATTCCTCTATGGTCTCAACGCGCAGTGGAAGCCGACTGACAGCCTCACCTTCGGCGCCGACCTCTACCGCTCCACCGCCAGCCGCCCGGAGGGCGGTCAGGACAGCTTCGTCACCGCCGGCCTGGTGAACGACCAGCCGACCGCCGAGGACATCCTCAATTTCGCCGACGAGCCCAACAGCCTGCCGGACATCAACGTGGCCATTCCGCCGAGCCAGCTCGGCCTCTCGGCATGCCCCGCCGGCACCGCCAGCACGACCAACGCCGGCTACTGCTCCTACACCTCGTTGATGAACTCCCGCTATCTCAACAACAACAACTACTGGTCGACGCACTATGTGGGTCTCAACGGCTTCTCGGTGCACGACAAGATCACCGGGCTGACACTGAGCGGCGCCTGGCGGGCTGACATGGGCCCGTTCGAGCAGCTGCTCTTTGGCGTCCAGGGCACCGACCGCGACAAGGAGCAGGTGGACTCGGACAACGACTGGACCAACGGCTCGGGCGAATACGGCACGCTGTATCAGACGTACGGCTGCCCGGTGCAATGCAACCCCTATTCGTTCGGCTCGCAGGGATTCAACGTGGTGCAGCTGATGTCGCTGCCCAACTTCATGGAGGGCGCGGGCGGCTCGTATCCGATGGTGCTGCCTGAGCTCAACGTCGGGCAGCTGCTCGGCTTCCTCAAGAGTCTGAACGGCAAGCCCAACCCCTTCTACTGCACCACCCAGCCCTGCACGGGACCCTACACGCCGTTCGATTACGCGCAGCTCCTGCCTCAGGTCAATGCCTCCAACTCCTACGCGGTGACGGAGAAGACCATCTCGGGTTACCTGGAGGGGGACTTCGGCGGCTCGCGCTGGTCCGGCAACCTGGGCCTCCGTATGGTGCACACCACGACGACTGCCAATACCGCGCCCGCCGTGCCGGTGTCACTGTGGACCCCGTCGAATACGGCGAGCAGCACCCAGACCTGGAACGTCCAATACGGAAATTCGCAGGCGCTGGGCGGCAAAGGCAGCTACACGCTGGCCCTGCCCTCGCTGAACCTCGCCTACTGGGTGGTGCGGAATCAGCTGCAGGCCCGACTGGCGGTGGCCCAGACGATGGCGCGACCGGACTTGAGCGAGTTGGCGCCGACGTCGACCAACAATGCCGAGAACGGCACCCCGGAGCTTGATTACAGCGGTACGGCGGGATTGAAGCCGATCCGTGCAAACCAGGCGGACCTGTCACTGGAGTGGTACTATTCGCCGCATTCCGCGTTCACGGCGGATGTGTTCGCCAAGAGAGTCACGGACGATATCTATGATGCCGTCTCGACCAACGTCAACCTGGGAACGACGGAGTACATCGGCGGGCCACCGGGCACGGTGAAGGGCACACCCTTCCTGTGGACGGTCACGGCGCCGGCGAACGGTGCGGAGAGCACGTATTCGGGCGTCGAGCTCACCTGGCAGGAGATCCTGCTCGATGGCTTCGGCACCCGCATGCAGTTCACGGCCACGCGCACCCGCAGCTACGACCAGTACGGCAACTTCGTGGGCGCGATCAACGCCGCGCCACCAACCACGTTCACGATCGGATTCTTCTACGACAAGGGTCCGATCAGCGCGGACGTCAACTGGGATCACCAGTCGAGCTTCACCGCCGACTGCTCGGAATGCACCGAGGTCCCCGGTTGGCCGGCGATCACCGAGAAGTTCGATTGGGTCACGGCGAGCGTGCACTATCGGCTCCCCTACGGCCTCGAGATTTACTGGGAAGGCAAGAATCTCAGCAACTCGATCTCGCGCACCTACCTCAACGGCAACCCGCTGCTGCCCTGGGCGCCCGGCCAGAACACCGGCGGCAGCGAAAGCGGCGTGGGCTATGGCTACAGCGCCTTCGGCCGGACCTATGTAGTGGGGCTTTCCTGGCGTTACTGACAACGGACGATCACACGGATGAACGACTCCATCGAACTCCCGGGACTGAGCACGGCGCAGGTCCGCTCCGCCGGCGCCGAGTGGACGGCGCGGGAGATCGCCCAGCAGCCGAAGCTGTGGCCGCAGATCGCGCGCCAGATCGGCGGCGATGCCGATCTGCAGGCGTATCTGGCGCCGCTGCTGCGCAATCCGGCGCTGCGGATCGTGCTGACCGGCGCCGGCACTTCGGCGTACATCGGCAAGTGTCTGGCGCCGGCGCTGGCGCGGAGCGGCCGCCACGCAGAAGCGATTCCGACGACGGATATCGTCACGGGCCCGCAGAGTACGCTGACCCCGAAGGCGCCGACTCTGCTCGTTCACTTCGCGCGTTCCGGCAACAGCCCTGAGAGCGTCGCTGCTCTCGAGCTCGCGGAGCGGAGGATCGAGCACTGCCATCATCTGATCGTCACCTGCAATGCCGCCGGCGAGCTCAGCCGCTGCGCCGGCGGGCTGCGGCACGCGTACTCGGTCGTACTGCCGGAGGCCAGCAACGACCAGAGCTTCGCCATGACCTCGAGTTTCACGGGGATGCTCCTCGCCGCCGCGTTGGGGCTCGGGGCGGTGCGGGGGGAGCCGGCACGAATCGAAGCGATCGCGGCGCTCGGCACCGAGATGCTGACGACCCACCTGCCGCTCGCGGCCAGCCTGGTGCGGGCGCAGTTCGAGCGGGTCGCCTTCGTGGGGAGCAACGAGCTCAAGGGGCTTGCGCTCGAGTCGGCTTTGAAAATGCTCGAGCTGACCGATGGCAGGGTGGTGAGCATGGGGGAATCACCGCTCGGCTTCCGGCACGGCCCCAAGACCATAGTCAACGGCAGTACTCTCGTGGTGGCGTACCTCAGCAACGATGCATACTCGCACCAGTACGACCTCGATCTGCTGCGGGAGCTGAGGGGCGATGCCGTGGCGGGACGGGTGGTCGCTCTCAGCCCTCGGGCGGATGAGTCTGAGAGTCACGACACCGTTGCGCTGGGCGTTGCCGGGCCCGCGCTCCGCTCGTTGTCGGACCTGGAGCTCTGTCTGCCCTACGTGGTTTTCGCACAGACACTGGCGCTGCTGCGATCGATCTCTCTCGGGCTGTCGCCGGATATTCCCAACGCCGCCGGGACTGTGAATCGGGTGGTCCAGGGTGTATCCATTCATCCCTTCCCGGGCCAGCCATGAAGACATGACATGAAGACCTTCCTCGGCGTCGACGGCGGAGGCACCCAGACTCGATTTGTACTGATCGATGAGACAGGCAAGGTGCTGGCGTCGCACCTCGAGGGGCCGGCCTATTACCTCGAGATCGGGCTGGATGCGCTGCGCGGGATGCTGACGCGCGGCATCGGCAACACGCTCCGCCAGGGGCACGTGCGCGAGGAGGACCTGAGCCAGGCTTTCCTCGGCCTTCCAGCCTATGGAGAAGACAGCAAGCTGCTGCCGGCCCTGGATGCGGCCCCCGCCCAGGCTCTGCCCCACGGGCGGTACCGCTGTGACAACGACATGGTGTGCGGGTGGGCAGGGGCCCTTGCGGGTGCCGACGGCATCAACATCGTGTCGGGCACCGGCTCGATCGGCTACGGGGAATTTGCGGGCCGCAACGCCCGCGCCGGCGGCTGGGGCGAGCTGTTCAGCGATGAAGGCTCGTCCTACTGGCTGGCGCGCGAAGGTCTGCGGCTGTTCTCGCGCATGAGCGATGGCCGCACGCCGCGCGGCGCCCTTTACGAGCACGTGCGGCGGCATTTCGCGCTCGGCAGCGACCTCGATCTCTGCGCCGCGGTCTACGGCCAGGCGATAGCGCAGCGCAGCCAGCTCGCCCAGCTTTCCAGGCTGGTGATCGCAGCGGCCGCGGACGGGGATCCGGCCACGCTCGGGCTGTTGCAGAGCGCGGTGCGGGAGCTCGCGGACATTGTCGATGCGGTGCGGGAACAGTTACGGATTCCAGCGGATGTGCCCATTTCGGTGTCCGCCTCCGGAGGCATGTTCCAGCCGGGCAACGGTCTGAGCGAGCGGCTCGAGTCGGAGCTGCAGCGGCGGTGTGCCCGGTATCGGTTCGTCGCGGCCGCGTTGCCGCCCGATGTCGGAGCGGCCATCCAGGCCGCGCGACTCGACGGCACCCGACTCGGCGCCGAGAGCCTCGCTGCCCTGGCGCACGCGACGAGGTGATCGGGTTAGGCGGATGATCCGAAGAACATTCCTGAAGACGCTGGTGGCCGGCGCCGGCGCCTCCGTAATCGATTCCCACAGGATGGCCGCGGATGCCGCCGAGAGACGGACACGAGCCATTCATTCAAAGCGCCGGAAGGTGGTGATCGGCGGCGCTGGAATCACCGGCTTGTGTTGTGGCTACGAGCTGATGCGGGCCGGATTCGACGTCACCGTGCTCGAGGCTTCGGCAAGGTACGGCGGCCACGTGTTCACCGGCAGCGACGGCCTGTCGGACGGACTGTACGCCGATTTCGGCGCCGACCACATCACCAGGCCGGGTTATGAGCGGCTGCTGCAGTACGCCGGGGAGTTCTCCATCGCGCTCGTCCCCTATCCGAACGCGGAAGGCGCCTGGCTCCCATACAATGACGACGATCTGCGAATGATCGGCGGCAAATCCTACAGCAACAGGATGTTGGCTGATCCGAAGACGCTCACCGGGCTCGGCTTCAATGCACGCGAGACCCGGTTTCTCTCGAAGCAGCCATGGTACGGGCTCGAGAGCCTGTATCTGCGGCGCTACGTCGATGCGATCGAAGATCCGAGTCGCCCCTTCGGCATGGGCCTGGACGATCTCGATCAGATACCCGTCAGCGAGATCTACCGCAGGGAAGGCGCCTCGCAGGCGGCGATCTCCTATCTGGGAGAGGAATCCACCAGCGCGCTCTATCGCATATGGCGATTGGCTGCCGAGAGATCGCGGCACATCCCGCCTTCCCAGGGAGAGATGTTTCGGCTGCGGGGCGGCAACGAGCAGCTTCCCATTGCTTTCGCCAGACGGCTCGGCTCACGGGTGAAACTGGCGCACCCGATTACCGCGCTCCGGCAGAGCGGCGATGGCGTGACGGTGAGCTATCGCGAGTATGGCTACGACGAAGACAAGACCGTGGATGCGGATTTCTTCGTGAACTGCATCAGCCTGACGGTCTTCAGGAATATTCCGCTCGCACCTGCGCTCTCGCCGGCAAAGCAGTACGTGGTGGACAACCTGAGGTACGAGTCCCATCCTTTCTACGTGTTCGAGGCCAGCTCCAGATTCTGGCTCGAGGACGGTCTCAAAAGCATCAACATGGAGCTCGGGCAGCCCGAGATCTCGTCGATCTGGGAGGTGCCGACCGAAGTGGATACTCCGCGGGTGCTGTTGAAGGCGTATGGCCCGGGAGGGCTCTCGCCGCAGCAGGTGCTGGCCGCATTTCGCCGGGTTTATCCGGGAAAACGGGACACGATCTTCCAGGGGCTGACCAAGGATTGGACCCAGGACAGCCTGGCGCCCAACTGCGAGATGGAGCCGTTTCCGATCGGGCAAATGCACCGGTTCTGGCCCGAGATCCTGCGTCCCGAGGGAAGGATCTACTTTGCCGGAACGTACGCCGATCTTCTCAGCCGCGGCATGGAATCGTGCATTCGGTCGGCGCAACGCGTGGCCCGTGAGATCGGCGAGGCGTCATGATCCCCGGTGTAATGTAATTATATTTTCCGGGCGTGCCGATATACGATATTCCGTCGCCGCGGCGCGATGGCGGGTGATGCCGAATAATATTGATAAAAATCAATTTGTTATCGGCGGGTGTCGGCGCACGATAAGACGGCCATGGCATGGCGGCAGTGAGCGCCGGACGCTTGACGCACGAGGTCGTTCTGTGAAGAATGCTCCAAGTAGTGGAATAAAACTACATTTCTAAACGACCCGTCCGCTCGCCCCACGAGAACAAGCATGTCTTCAAAGAAGTCGTCCCTGTCTGTCCTCCCCGCGCTCCTCGCAGCGGTCCTCCTCCCTTTACTGATCGGCACGGTCCGCGCGGCCACTCCGGACCGGTTGGCCGCTACGCCCCCGATGGGCTGGAACGACTGGGCCCACTATCAATGCGATTACACTGCGGCAACGATCGTGGCGAACGCCCGTGCGCTGGTCAGGACGGGGCTTGCGGCGCGTGGCTACGACACGGTCACCATCGACGACTGTTGGATGATGAAGACGCGCGACAGCCAGGGCAATCTGCAGCCTGATCCGCGCCTGTTTCCGCAGGGCATGAAGCCGGTGGCCGCCGCCATCCATGGCCTGGGACTCAAGTTCGGCATCTACGAAGACGCCGGTTCCGAGACCTGCGGCCGCTTTGCCGGCAGCGGCGAGCCGCAGGGCGGCGGCAACGCGCACTTCCTGGCCGATGCCAGGCTGTTTGCGTCCTGGGGCGTCGACTATCTCAAGCTCGATGGCTGCAATGTCTACGTTCGCAAGGGCGAGTCGGAGAATGACGCCTATCGCGCCGCCTATCGCGCCGAGAGCAACGCGCTCGCGCAGGTGGGCCGGCCCATCGTGTTTTCGGAGTCCGCCCCAGCCTATTTCCAAGGCCAGCCGGGGTGGTACGACGTCCTCAGCTGGGTCCGTGGCGATGGCCAGCTGTGGCGCGAAGGCACGGACATGGCCAATTACCACACCAGGAATCCGCCGCGCTCGCGGTTCGCCAGCGTCCTGTGGAATTACAGCTACAACCTGCCGCTCGGCCGCTTTCAGACTCCCGGCAACTGGAACGACCCTGATTTCATCATCGGCGGTGACGTCGGTATGACGCTTGCGGAAAGCCGTAGTCAGCTGGCGCTGTGGGCGATGATGTCCGCGCCGCTCATTCTCAGCTCCGATGTCAGTCGGCTGACGCCCGCGGCGGTGCGCATCCTCGGCAACCGCGCGGTGTTGTCGGTCGATCAGGACCCTCTCGGCCGCATGGCAACCCTGCTTCGCCGCAGCGCTTCGAGCGACGTACTGATCAAGCCGCTGCGCGGTGCGGGCTACGCCGTCGCCGTGCTCAATCGCAGCGCCGCGGCGCTGCCGGCGCGGCTGACTCCCGCTGATCTCGGCTTCGGGGGAAGCGCCTGCCGCTTCGATGCGAGCAACCTCTGGAGCGGCGGGCATCAGACGGCCGTCACGGCTCTGCGCGCCCACATCGCCGCGCACGATACCGCCATCTGGACGATCCGGCCGAATTCCGCCTGCGGTACGCCGGCCCGGATCGGCGCCATCACCCGCGTTCTCCCGAGCCCGACCGATGACGACAATCATCCCAACGCGGGCCGCTACACCCGTTGTGTGGCCGCCCCGGGCACGGTGCAGCCGTGCACCGGCAGCAGCGCGGAGAGCTGGGAAGTGCAGGCCGACGGTGCGCTGCGCTCAGGCGGCAAGTGCCTGCAGCAGAAGGGTGATCGAGCGGTCCTCGCCGCATGCAGCTCGGGGGCGGATCAGGCGTGGCACTACGACTTGCTCGGAAGACTCATCAACTCCGCAAGCCGTCGGTGCCTGACCGGATCGGCGAGCGGTGCGCTCTCGGTCGCGGCCTGCGGCAACAATCCGCCATCCCAGATCTGGGGCCTGCCCAACGACCTCAGCGTGAGTGACTGACCCGTGGCCGGCACAGCGCGGCAATCCGACAATCGGGCATTGGCCCTGATGGCCGGGCTGTTCGCGCTCTTTGGCTGCGTGACATGGCTCAATGGCGTTCTCATCCCCTTCCTCAAGGTCGTCTGCCGGCTCGATACCTTCGAGGCGCTGCTCGTCACCTTTGCGTTCTACATAGCCTATTTCGTGATGGCGCTGCCTTCCGCGCGCGTGCTCAAAGCGACGGGCTACCGGCGCGGCATGGCGCTCGGGCTGGCGGTCATGGCCGCGGGAACTCTGGTATTCCTGCCGGCGGCGCTGCTGCGTTCCTATGGCCTGTTTCTCGCCGGGCTGTTCACGCAGGGCACCGGGCTTTGCCTGTTGCAGACGGCGGCCAATCCGTACGTCATCATCCTCGGCCCGCTGGAGAGCGCGGCGCGCCGTGTGTCGATCATGGGCGTATGCAACAAGCTCGCGGGCGCGCTCAGTCCGATGGTGCTCGGCGCCCTGATATTCGCTGATTTCGACCGCATCGCCCCCGCGGGCCACGGGCCGGTATCCGCCGTGGTGCTGGCCAACCTCGCTGACCGGCTGATCATGCCGTACCTCGCGATGGCCATCGGGTTACTCGTGCTGGCCGTTGGCGTCGAGCGGTCCGGACTGCCGGAGCCGAAGGAGCCGCCGATCGAGCCGGGGACGGGGGCCGGAGCGAGATTCCGCTGGTCGCAGCATCCGCTGCTGCTGTTCGGATTCTGGGCTTTGTTCTTCGAGATGGCGGTGGAGGTCATTGCCGGAGACACCATCGTGCTCTACGGCCAGGCGCTGCACGTTCCCATCACGACCGCCCGGTTCTTCGCGAGTCTCACCCTGGGGGCCATGGTCCTGGGCTATATCTGCGGGATCATCCTGATCCCGAAGCGATTGAGCCAGCAGCGCGCCCTGGCCCTGTCCGCGGCGACGGGAATAGTGCTGACCGTGGCAATCACCGTCACCCACGGCATGCTGAGTGTGCTGTTCGTCGCCTCCCTGGGCTTCGCCAACGCCGTGCTCTGGCCGGCAATCTTCCCCATCGCGCTCACGGGCCTCGGCGAGCACACCAAGACCGGCGCGGCTATCATGATCATGGCCATCATAGGGGGCGCCGTGGTGCCGCCCTGTTATGGCCTGTTGGCGCGCGTAACCGGCAATCAGATGGCCTATCTCGCCCTGGTACCCATGTACGCGGTCATGGTGGCCTATGCGCTGTATGCGCAGCGGCGCACGAATAGCGCGCACGCGCTGCTGGGAGCACGCTAATGAGCCGCAACTCACGCCGGGATGAACCGGGCACGCCGCCGTCGGCGCGGAACGCCGAGGCATCCGCCGCGTCCCTTACGGGGGATCTGCTCGAGCGCATCCGCGCCGACATCGGCCACCTCTCGAAGGCCTTCGGGCGGATTGCCAACTATCTCGTTGCCGATCCGGACTCGTTCATGCATGCGCCCCTGCGAGCCATCTCCGCCGGTGCCGGTGTCAGCGAGCCGAGCATCCTGCGCTACTGCAAGCGCTACGGCTGCAAGGGCGTGCCCGAGTTCCGCATCGAGCTGGCGAAGTCGCTGGCGCGGGAATTGCCGGAATTCCGCCTGAACCTGATCGCTCCCAACATCTCGGATCGCGAGCAGGTCAACGTCGACAAGAAGCGCGCCATCGCGCGCTACGCCGCCAGGCTGATCAATCGTGAGCGCTCGATCATCATCGATTCCGGCTCGACACTGCGCATCTTCGCCACCCAGCTGGGCGATACGCGCGGGCTGTCGATCCTCAGCGCCGACCTGGAAATCGTCAATCTGCTGAAGCGCTACAAGCACCACGAGGTCATCGTGCCGGCGGGAACGGTCCGTTACGACACCATGTCGATCGGCGGACGATTCATCGAGCGGTTCCTGGCGGAGATGCATTTCGACACCTTCTTCCTGGGCGCCGACGCCATCGACCTGCGGCTGGGCCTCAGTACCTTCAACGAGGAGGAGGCGCAGAAGAACGCGGCCATGATCCGCGCCAGCGATCGCGTGGTGGTGCTGGCGGATTCCTCCAAGTTCGGCACGCCGAGCCTGCATCGGATCTGCGACATCCGCAAAGCCCATCTCATCGTGACCGACACCGAGGTCGATCCGGTGCTGGTGCAGCAGCTCGAGGCGCTCGGCGTCGCCGTGCATTGCGTCGATGCGCGCACCGGGCAGCGGGCCGCCGACAAGCGGCGGGAGCGGCGGTGACCCCGGAGGGACAGGCCGGAGGACACGCCAGCCTCCTCGGGTCACAGACATATCGGGAGGTGATGCACCAGCCGGATGTCTGGCTCACCGCCGCCCGCGAGTTGCCCGCCCTGGTCGCCGACATGCGGCAATGGATCCGGGCGCGCGGCCACGACGAGATCTGGTTTTGCGGCGCCGGCACATCCGCATTCATCGGCGAGTCGCTCAGCGCCCATCTCAATGAGCTGCGGACCCCGGCGCGGTACCGGGCAGTGCCGACCACGGAGCTGGTGGCGCATCCGCAGGCGTTGTTGCGCCCCGGGATGCGGCGGCTGCTGGTGTCATTCGGCCGCAGCGGCGAGAGCCCGGAGACGCTGGCGACCCTGGCGCTGCTCGAGCGCGCCGATGCCGATGCCCTGCACGTCACCTGCAATGCCGACGGCGCGCTGGCGCGATCCGCCGGGCCGCGGCAACGGGCGCTGGTTCTGCCCCCGGAAACGCACGATGCCGGCTTTGCCATGACCTCGAGCTACAGCACGATGCTGCTGTATGCGCTGGCATGCTTCGATGATCTGCCGATCGCCGATATCGCAGCGCGGCTGCGGCAGATCGCCGCCGCCGGGAGCGGTGTGCTGGCAGCCGCCGGCAGGATCGCGGCGCAGCTGCCGCCGCCGCAGCGGGTGGCATTTCTCGGCGGTGGCGAGCTGGGCGGGGCCGCGCGCGAGAGCGCGCTCAAGGTGTTGGAGCTGACCGCCGGGCGGGTGGCGGCGTTCTGGGACTCGCCGCTCGGATTCCGCCATGGCCCGAAGTCTCTGGTCAACGAACAGACCCGGATCGTCGTGCTGCTGGCGACCGATCCCGATGCCCGCCGGTATGACGACGACGTGGTGGTCGAGCTGCGCAGTCAGTATGGCCCGAGCCGTGTGATCACCGTCGGCACGGAGGACAGCGGCGCCGATATCGCATTCGCGGGCGTTCCGGCGGGTTGGAATATCCCGCTCTACGTACTGCCGGCGCAGCTGGTCGCGGTGACCTGGTCGGATCGGATGGGGCTCAACGTCGACGATCCGTTTCCGGATGGGCAACTGTCGCGCGTCGTGCAGGGTGTGCGCATCTACCCGCCGTCGACTCGCCGCGCCGGTCTGTATGGCGGGATGGACGTCGGCGGCAGCAAAATCGAGACTTGCCTCTTCGACGAGCGGTTCCAACCGCTCGAGCGGCGGCGCGTGGATACCGTCTGCGCCACCTACGAGCAGCTCCTCGACTGCATAGTAGGAGAGGCGCGCTGGCTCGATGCCCGCGCGGGCCGCCCTGTCGAGCTCGGCATCGGCCTCCCGGGTCCGGTTGATCCCGAGAGCGGGCGCTCTCTCACGTCCAATCTTCCGGCGACGGGGCGGCCCCTGCGTGAGGATCTCACGGCACGGCTCGGTCGTACGGTCGCCATGGCGAATGACTGCAAGTGCTTTGCACTTTCGGAAGCCAACGGCGGTGCGGGTGAGGACGCCGAGACGATGCTGGGGTTGATCCTGGGTACCGGCGTTGGCGGTGGCGTGACCTATCGCGGGCGGCTGGTGCGGGGGTACAACGACCTGCCGGGAGAGGTCGGCCATCTGGGCATACCGGGACGGTTCGTCGCGGAATTGAATCTGCCCATTCTCCGCTGTGGATGCGGTCGTCTCGGTTGCTACGAGACGCTGGTGGCCGGTCCGGGCCTGACACGGCTCGCCAGCCGCCACCAGGACGTGGTCCGCTCACCCGCCGAGATCGTGGCGCTCGCCGAGGCTGGTGATCCAGCCATGGCCGCGACGCTGCGCGAATGGCTGACGTTGCTCGCCGAGCTCATCAACACTGCGCAATGCACGATAGACATGGATTGCGTCGTGCTGGGCGGCGGCTTGTCTCGGATTCCCAACGTGGAGCAGATGCTCGCGCGGACCTACCGTTCGCACCAGTTCGCCGGTCGTGAGCCTCGTATCGCCGTCGCGCGCTTTGGCGATGCCAGCGGCACCCGCGGCGCGGCGTTGCTCCTGGCCCAGTCCTGACACGGAGCTGAACGGCATGACCAAGCGAATGTGGGCGCTCATCGAGCGCAATCGGGCCGGGAGCCCCGAGGTGTTGCCCTCGGTGTGCTCGACGCAGCCGGAGGTGCTGACCGCGGCCCTGTTGTTGGCGCGTGAGCTGTCGAGCGTGCTGCTCGTCGAGGCGACCAGTAACCAGGTCAATCAATTCGGCGGCTATACCGGCATGACGCCGGCCGAGTTCGGGCAGCAACTGACGGCGCTCGCCGGGCGGCTGGGACTCGATCCGGAGCAGCTCGTGCTCGGGGGGGATCACCTGGGCCCGCAGGTGTGGCGGCGGGAGACGGCAACCGCGGCGGTGGCGGCGGCAGCGGAGCTGGTGCGGGCATACGTGCGCGCGGGCTTTCACAAGATTCATCTCGATTGCTCGGAGCCATGCGCCGACGATCCGCGGCCGTTGCCGGCCGCTCTGTCCGCCGAGCGTGCCGCGGAGCTTGCCGCCGAATGTGAGCGCGTTGCGACCAGCAGGTCGTCCCTGGCCTATGTCATCGGCACGGAAGTGCCGCGGCCGGGTGGCGCACTCGCGGAAGAAGAAGCGCTTCGTCCGACGAAGCCGCAGGACGCCGTCGAAGTCATCGAGCTGCATCGGCACGCGTTCGCCAGGACGGCACCCGCGGCCTGGGAGCGTGTCGCGGCGCTGGTGGTTCAACCCGGCGTGGAATTCTCGCCCACCCACGTGGAGCATTACGACGCCGCAGGCGCTGTCGGCCTGGCGAAGGCCCTGGAGGGACAGCCCCGCATGTGCTTCGAGGCGCATTCGACCGACTATCAGCGGCCGCAGGCGCTGGCGGCTCTCGGTGTTGGCCATTTCGCCATCCTCAAGGTCGGACCGGCGCTGACCGACGCCTATCGGCGCGCGCTCTATGCGTTGGATGCAATGAGCGAGGCGCTGGAGGGACGCGGGTCCCGCCCACCGCTCGCCGCAGTCATGGAGCAACTGATGTTGGCGGAGCCGCGCCATTGGCTGGAGCACTATCACGGCACCGAAGCCGAATGCCGCCTGCTGCGCCATCACAGCTATGCGGATCGGGTGCGTTACTACTGGCCGCAGCGGGCGGCGCGCGAGGCTGTAACGGCGCTCTACGAGCATGTCGATGCGCTGCAGCCGCCTTTTTTCGTGCTGCGCGACTACTTCGATCCGGAGCTGCTCGAGCGGGCGGAGCGGCTGCGGGTCGCGGCCGGGGGGCCGGCGCGCGCGCTCGTGCTGGCCAGTATCCAGCAGGTGCTGCGGCCGTACTTCCAACCGCCGATGGCATGAGTCCGCTGTCAGCCCCGCACCCAGCCTTCGAGCCGCCGGCGGCCGGGTCCTGGTGGCTGCAGCCGGCGCAGCTTTTCGATGGGGTGCGAATGCGCGGCGGCGTTGCGCTGCGCGTCGACTCGGGCCGGATAGTGGAGGTGGTAGAGGCTTTCGAGCCCGGCGCCGGCAGTTCTCCCGTCTGGCAGAGCGAATGTGTTGCCTGCCCGACATTCGTCGATCTGCAGGTCAACGGTGGCGGCGGCGTGCTCTTCAACAACGAGCCCACTCCGGAAGCTCTTGCCGTGATCGCTGCCGCGCACCGCCAGGGCGGCACTGGCGCCTGGCTGCCCACTCTCCTCACCACCACGCCGGAGATCATGACCAGCGCCGTCGACGCGGTGCTCGCCGTGTACGGACAGCATGGTGTTGCCGGAATGCACATCGAAGGCCCGCACATCTCCCCGGACTTCCGCGGCGCGCACGCGCTCGAGTACATCCGCCCGCTGGATGACCATACCCGGACCCTGTTGCGCCGCCTGCGTGCCCGGGACGTTCCCGTCATACTGACCTTGGCTCCTGAACGGCTGCCGTCGGGCGCGCTGGCGGAGCTGGTCGCCATGGGCGTCAAAGTGTCGATCGGCCACAGCGGTGCTACCGAGCTGCAGACCAGGGATGCGCTGGCCGCGGGCGCCACCCTCTTCACGCACCTCTTCAACGGCATGCCGGCCCTGCGCACCAAGCAGGTCGGGCTGCCCGGTGTCGCCCTCGATAGTCCCGCATGGTGCGGGATCATCGCCGACGGTCACCACGTCGCCGACACGATGCTGCGATTGGCCGTGCGCGCCAAGCGAGGCCCGGGCATGCTCTTCGCTGTCACTGACGCCATGCCGACGGTGCATGGGCCGCCCGAATTCCAACTCTATGGCAACACTCTGCGCCTGCACGCGGGCCGGCTGATCGACGCGCGCGGCTCATTGGCTGGGGTGCATATCGACATGATCGGCACGCTCCGCCGGCTCGTCCGGAATGTGGAGCTGCCACTGGAGCTGGCGCTCGCCATGGTGACCTCGGGGCCGGCTCGCGCCGCAGGGCTGGAGAGCCGGCACGGCTTTCTGGCGCCGAACATGCCCGCGAACATCCTGCTGCTCGATCCGGGGCGGCTGGACATCCGCCACATGCTGCTGTACGGCCTGCCGCAAGCCGCCTGAAGGTAAATTACAGAAATCGACTCCCGAGCTGTGGCGCCGCGGTGAGAGCCTTCAAGAACCGACCGGAGCAGCTCGAGGGCACTTGGTCGACCCACCTCTAAATTAAATAAGTTCAATGAAATCAGTTCGTTAAACGAGACGGACTGTCTCTGATCAGCTTGCCGGTGCTCTTGGCCAGCATCGATCCGATCGCCGTTGCGGCCGCTCGTGGCGATAACGCCACACAATCATCATATTGCAAATCTCCATTAAATATAGTTTCATTACATTGTTAGAGGTTTTACTACATCTATCGGCAGCAGCCTGCGCCAAGCCATCGTGTCCTGAGGGGGAAAACGTGAAATCCAACGAGTCGAGCTTCATGAGACCCATTCGCGGCGTTCGCCGCCAAAGTTCGCGTGCGCGGACTAGTCTGATTCACATCGCGGTCAAGAGCGCTCTGCTCGCCGGCGCGGCGCTGCCGTTCGCCTCGGTGCAGGCGGCAGCGCCGACCCCGGCGCAGCCGCAGACGCTCCTGGCGGCAAGCGGTGCCGACCAGCAGCAGATCAGCACGGGCACCACCGGCGCCAGCGGCAACACCGGCGGCACCACCTCCAACACCAACCAGGAGACACAGTTGCAGGCGGTAGTGGTCAAGGGCATTCGCGAGAGCCTCGCGCAATCGGAGGCCATCAAGGAGCTGTCGGATCAGGAGGTCGATGCCATCACCGCGCAGGATCTCGGGCAATTCCCGGATTCCGATGTCGCCGAGTCACTCTCCCATATTCCGGGTGTGGCGATCGATCGCGACGAGACCGGGTCCGGCAGCGAAGTGACGATTCGCGGCTTCGGGCCGCAGTTCAACACCGTGCTGATCAACGGCCAGCAGCTGCCGACCCAGACCGGCGGACGCGAGTTCAACTTCGACGTTCTGCCGACCGATCAGATCACCAAGTCCCTGGTCTACAAGACGGCGGAGGCTTGGCAGCCGGACGGAGCCATCGGCGGTCTGGTCGAGCTCGAAACCGCGCATCCTTTGGATTTCGGCGGCTTCAAGGCCACCGCCAAGGTGCAGGGCAGTGAGACTTCTCTGGACACCAGGGTGACGCCCAATGCATTCGTGCTGGTCAGCGATACCTTCGACGATAACAGGCTGGGCGCGCTGATTTCGTTCGCGTCCACGGATGAGAATACCAGGACGCGAACCCTGGGTGTTTCGGGATGGGCCCTGCCGGGAGTGACAGGGACCGCCCTGCCGGCGCCCCTCACTCCCAACACGCTCATGCCGGTGTCGATCGACTACGCGGTCAACACCTTTGAGGTCAAGCGTCAGAACATCAACGCTTCTTTGCAATGGAAGCCGAGCGACAATCTCAAGATCACCCTGGACGGCATGTACAACAGGTACGAGGAGTTCGCGCGCGCGCAGCAGTTGGGGCTTTATTTCGACGGCAACCCCATCCTGGCCAATCCGGCTCCCACGGTGGGTCCGGACGGGGTCGTGCAGAGTTTCACCGGGGACTCGCACGAGGACGCCATAGAAGGGCAGCAGGGCGGCCAGGTCAGCCCGCAGTATCTGCGCTCCCTCAACCTGAAGATCGAGGGGTCGCTGTTCGAAAACAGCCTGACGTGGGCGCTCGACGGCTCCGACGCGCGCAACGTCGCCGATAACTATACGAATCCGGATTTATTCACCGTTCTCGGGTTTCCGCTGCAGGCCACCTTCACGAACACCGATGGCACGGGTATTCCCAGCGCGACCACCTCGCCTTCGAATCTCATCGATCCGGACGCGGTGAAGGCGCATTACACCGAGGTCTCCGGCACCTATTCCCAGAACGATATCCGGCAGTTGACGCTGGATGGAACCTGGCACGGCTCGGACGCATGGGGCCCGGTGTCGGATCTGCGGTTCGGCGCCTACGGCCAGAAGAATTCCTACGACACGTACAGCACCTACAACGAGGACTCCATCTGCGCGTACTGCGGCTATGGAGTATCGGTTCCCGCATCGCTCGTCAGCGCCTTCACGATGCCGAACATGGGGGGGCCTTACACCGGAGCCTACCCGTCGGCGTTCCTGACCTATAACCCGCAGGCGTATATCGCCTACCTCGACAGCCCGGCGGCGTTTGCGGCGCGGGATTCGGCCGATGGCCTCACGCCCGGCACCTCGGCCGCGCTGATCGGTGAGGACAACTTCATGCCGCTGAATCCGCTGACCAACAAACAGGCGATCGCCCAGGTCACGGAGAAAACCTACGCGCTGTATCTGCAGGCGGACTTCGATGGGACCCTGGGGGAGCACTCCTGGGGCGGCAATGTCGGCGTGCGCTGGGTGCGTACCCAGGACGATGCGGTCGGCTACAGCCAGGTCTTGAGTGACATAACTCCGATTCCGAATGACCCGACCGGATTGAACGCCATCTATGCGTCCAATGGCGCGACACTGGAAGTGGCGGGCAACCACAGCTACGACCATGTGCTGCCGAGCGCGAACTTCCGCTTCAATCTGACGCATACGCTGTTGTTGCGCGCGGCTGTTTCCGAGAGCCTCGCGCGCCCCGAGCCCTCGCTCCTGTCGCCGGTTCTCAACTACGGCGGCTCGATTCTGGCCCCGGACAACCTGGTGGCAACGGGTGGCAACCCGGACCTCAAGCCGTACACCGCGAGGAACTACGACCTGAGCCTGGAGTGGTACTACTCGCGCGACGGTTACCTGGCCGGATCGGTGTTCCGCAAGGATCTGCAGGATTTCATCGAAACGGTGACCGCCAGCACGCTGTCGGTCCCCATCAGCAACTCGCAGCATCTGGCGCAGTTCCCGAACAATGTGGCCACCTTCCAGTTCGACGGTCCGACCAACATCGGACAGGCGCACGTCAGCGGCCTGGAGCTGAGCGCGCAGCACATGTTCAGCTACCTGCCGGCGCCGTTTGACGGCTTCGGGTTCAACGCCAACGCCACCATCCTGTCGACCAGCGCCGGACTGAACTCCGCCGGGGCGACCTCGGCGACCCAGGAGACCTTCGGCCTCACCGGCCTCGGCGACTATCAGAACCTGTCGCTGATTTATCAGAAGTACGGGATCGGAGCCCGGGTCACCTACGACCACCGGAATAATTACATAACCGGAATAGGCACTGGCGGTATACCGCTCGACCGGGTGTTCGTCAAGGGGTACGGTACTCTGGATGCGCAGATCAATTACGACGTGACGAAGTATTTCACCGTGTCACTGTCGGGGACCAATCTGACCGATACCGTCATACAGCAGTATGTCGATCAGACGACCGAGTTCGAGAGTCTGTTGAATTACGGCCGGCGCTTCACTCTCAGTGGGAGAGTGACTTTCTGAGCAGATCCTCGACGCCGGCAGCCTGCGCCTCCTGGCGCAGGTGCCGGCGCAGCGGCTCCAATCCCTGCTGGAAGTGGCGCCACTGGCCGACGCCATCGGTGTTGACCGGGCGGCGCACCTGCTCGGAGCTTGCGGTATGTGCCCGATTAGCGGAGTCATGGAACGTCAGGCAGTGATCGTCGAACGGAAGCTCCAGGTGATCCAGCAGCCGGCGCACCTCAGGTTCGAAGTTCCGGACCAGCTGCTCGTAGTGCAGTCGGTAAACGCCGCCCGGCAGGACCGAATCCCAGTGCTGGCTCATGGCGATGTAGCGCGTATAGAAATGCGCGAGTGACTCAAAGTCATAAGAGAAGTTGCCGGCGGGAAACAGCTGCTTGTAATTGCTGAAGCAGCAGGCCATCGGATCGCGGCGCACGTCGATGATCCGCGCCTGCGGCAGGATCAGCCGGATGAATCCCACATGCAGGAAGTTCTCGCCCATCTTGTCGGTGAAGTGCGGCCGGCCGGTGCGAAACGGTCGCGTTTTTTCGACATAGAGCCTGCCGAGCGTGGCGACTGCGTTGCAATCGAGCGCGGCCAGAGCCGAGGGGTAGGGCCGTAGCCCCTGCCCGGGGCGGGCGGCGCTGCAGAGCCCCTGGATCAGGTGATTGATCTGCGGCAGCTCCATCGTGCCGTCGATCGCGGGGTGGGACGCGAGCACCTGCTCGACGAGCGTCGAGCCGGATCGTGGCAGGCCGACGATGAAGATCGGCGAAGAGTCCGGGTGCCCCCAGGCCGCCCGCTTCGCGAAGAACTCCGCCGTGAACAGCTCCCTGCTCTCGCCGACGATACGGTCGATGACGTCCGGCAGATATGGAGCGAGCCGCGCCTTCAGGGCATTCCCCTGGGTGTAATGCTGCAGCGACTCATCGAAGTGCCGCTCATCCTCGAGGCTCTTGGCGTAGGCGAAGTGAAGTCCGATGCGGTCGTTCTCCTCCAGGCGCGGCGCATCGAGCGCCTGCCGCAGGGCGCGCTGCTGCTCAGGCGTAAACCGATGGACCTTGAGGTTGGCCAGGCTCCACCACGCTTCCCCGTAAGCAGGCCGGGCGGCGATTGCCTGGACGTAGTCGGCTATCGCCAGATCGACGAGGCCCAGCCCCCTGCGCGCGTGGCCCATGGCGAGGTAGTGGAAAGCGGGGTCCGAAGCGCCTGCCAGCAGTGATTGGTGAATGTCAATGACTTCCCTGTAGCGGTTCAATCCGGCCAGCGTTTCGGCGTAAAGCAGACGATAGTCGCGCCGCTCCGGATGCGCCCGCAGCACCTGCTCCGCATGCGGTAAGGCGTCGGCATACCTCTGCAGCCGGATCAGTACCGACACATACTCGCCGCGCGCGGCGACATGCTCCGGGGCGCGCCGGAGCACTTGCGCCAACAGCTCCTCGGCCACCTCGAGAACCTCGCGCCTGGCTGCGACGAGGGCCATCACCCGCATGCCCTCGACATGGATGCCGTGTTGCTGCAGGAAGGCGCGGATGGTGCTCTCGGCGCGATCGATGTTGCCCCCGGCGAGGTCGTCATGGGCGCTGAGCACCTGCGCGGGCAACGCCTCCATCTGCTCCGCCTGCCGGCGGGCGTCGGCCGCCAGATCGAGGCGACCCGTTCTCGACAGGCAGTCGACGTACTTGTGCCAGCAGTCGATCAGCGAGACGTTCAGGGCCAGCGCCGCGCGATACGCCTCCAGGGCATTCGGATAATCTCCTGCCGCATACAGCGCATCACCACGGGCCTGGAATGCGCGCGAATCGGTCATCGAGTCATAGTAATACAGCTCAACCCTCCAGATCGCACGCGACCTGCTGCAGGCGCGCTCGTGGCGGCAGCGCCTGCAGCAGCTCTTCGGCCGGCCGGGGGCGGGCTATTGGACCACGGTGCTTATGACCGTGGAACGTGTGCTTTCCACGCCTGCTGTATTGACGGACGTCAGCGCGAAGTACCATGTTCCCGACGACAGGTCGCTCAGCACGTAGGCGGCCAGCCCCGGATTGGTGATGTCCACCACCTTGGTGAGATTGGACTGAGTCGTCCCGTAGTAGAGATGGTAGCCCGCGAGATTCGTGAGCACGGAGCCGTTGGTGTTCTCAGTCGGCGGCGTCCAGGCGATCGTCACGGCGCTGGGGGGCAGCTCAGCCCCCTGCGAGGGCACGGTGATCGCGAAGGCAGGCAGAGTACCCTGGTAGTAGCCGTCGGACGCCGTGATGCCGATGGGCCCGTACTTGCCCACGGCCGCCGCGGTCGGGGTGCCGTACAGTCGGCCGGTGGTCTTGTCGAAGTTGAGCCAGGCGGGCTTGCCCCAGATCCCGAAGGTGAGCTTGCGGCCGTTGGGGTCGCGGGCCGTGGGTTGGAACGAGTACGCCTTGCCGACCGTCGCTATGGCGGCCCCCTTCCCGGAAAGGACCGGCGGCGTGTCGGGAAGCGGCAGTACCTTCACGCCGAACGCCGGCAGGCACTTGCGGGCCGTCCCGGCGCTCACACAAATGACGATGCCGCTGAAAGTGGCAGTGTGCATCGCGGTGCCGGAGAGCAGTCCCGTGGCGGCACTGAAGCTCGCCCACCACGGCTTGCTGGTGATCGAGAACGTCAGCTTGCTGCCGGCAGGACCGCTCGCGGACGGCTTGAACTCGTACTCGCGCGTCTCGACGATGCTGGTGGCGGGCTTACCGCTGATCGTGGGCGCCGTGGCGGCGCTCGCAAGCGGTGAAGACAGCGATGAAGCGAGGAGCAGCGCGCAAAGCGCCGCCTGCCGCGGACACACCGCGGCCATGGAGAAAATGGACATCATGACCACCCCGTGCAGAAACCCAATTTGGATCGCCAGGGGCGGCAAACACACCGGTTGCGTCTCGAGTGCGAGTCGAGCCGCTCGGATCGTGTGACGGTGCAATGCCGCTCGATGGCGGCTGCGGTCCGGCAGCCCCGCTGTCTGAAGCTTCAGACCGGAGGCTTTGCGTCCCCGCCTTGCGGCAGGTTTGCCCTTGACTTAATCGAGAGTAGACGCCGACTCGAGCGCGAGCGCAATGTCTCAGGCGGCAGACATGTCGCCGCGAGGCGGCAGTCGCGCGCCGCGAATCATCCGGTCAACTGCCGATAAATCCCGACGTATATCTCTCCCTGTGTCTGCCACGAGAAGTCTTTTGCCATTCCGTTGCGCACCATGCGCTGCCAGTCTTTCGGCTGCGCGTGCAGATCGAGCGCGATGTTGAGTGCCCACTCGAGGGCTTCGGAGTCGAAGTCGTTGAAAACGATGCCGGTGCCCGCGCCCGTATCCGGCTCGTAGTTCTGCACCGAGTCCGCCAGTCCGCCCGTGCGCCGCACGATCGGCACCGTGCCGTATCGCAGGCTGTACATCTGATTGAGCCCGCAGGGCTCGTAGAGTGATGGCATGAGGAACATGTCGCAGGCGGCCTCGATCCAGTGCGACAGCTCCTCGTCGTAACCCTGGCGAAATATCACGCGTCCCGGGAAACGTTGCTCGAGCTCGGTCAGGAAGCGCTCGTACTGCGGCTCGCCGCTTCCCAGAGCCACGAAGCCGAGCTCCCGCCATTCCAACACCTGCGGCAGCGACTCGAACATCAGCTCGATGCCCTTTTGCGCGGCGAGCCGGCTCACCATCCCCGCGAGCGGCGTCGTTACCGGCACGGTCAGGCCGAGCCGCCTGATGAAGTCTCCCTTCAGCTTCGCCTTGATCGACAAAGTGTCAGGATCATAGTGCGCCGGCAGGTAGCGGTCATTGCGTGGATCCCACACCTGATAATCGACGCCGTTGAGAATGCCGGTCAGCGCGTTGCTGCGCATGCGCAGGGAATCCTGCAGCCCCATGCCGTACTCATCCGTACAGATCTCGTGCGCGTGTGTTGGGCTGACGGTGGTGATCGCGTCCGCGTACAGGATGCCGTGGCGCAGCGGATTGATCTTCCCGGCGCGCAAGTCGTCCTGATGCAGCAGGTAGCTTCTGGGACCGAGCTCCAGGTCCGCGACCGCCGCCGAGCTGAATACTCCCTGGTAGCCGATGTTGTGGATGGTCAGCACCGAGCGGGTGCGCGCAAAGAGCGGCTCATCCGCGAGCTGCGCCTTGACGAAGAGCGGTCCGAAGGCGGTGTGCCAGTCGTTACAGTGGAGGATTTGCGGCGACCACTGCAGGCGCTGACAGGCGGCCAGCACAGCGCGGGTGAACGCGAGGAATCTCAGGTGCTCGTCGGGATCGGTCGTATAGATCGCCGGCCGCCCATAGAGCACCGGGCAGTCGACCAGATGGACCAGAGCATCTGATCCGGGAAGCCGGGTGGTGGCAATCGAGTAGACATAATGATGCGGGCCGATCCGCAGCGGCACCTGCTGCAGGCCTTCGACAGGCTGCAACGGGAACCTGGCGCGGTCTATGGACGCATATAGCGGCGTAAACAGCCGGACGTCATGCCCGGCCGCGGTCAGGTATTTGGCGAGCGCGCCGGCGACATCGGCGAGCCCACCCGTCTTGGACAGCGGCGCCACCTCAGCGGAAAGCAGGCACACGCTCAAAGTCATGCCGCTCTCCCGCGGACTATCATGGCGTAGCCAGCCGTAAACCCGACCCTGCCTGCGATGCAACGGTTTCTCATAGGACTCACGCTCGCTCTGCTGCTCATCATCTCGATCGGTGTCGGTATCGCCGTGGCCCGATGGCCGGAGTGGCGGCACTTCGCTTTCCAGGCCGCCGCGCCCGCACCGTCGGCCTACCCGGACCCAGACCCCCGGCGCCGAGTGTCAATCGGCTAGGTTGCAGTCTAAGTATCTGATTCTAAAGGGAAGCGGTCTCCCGGTACCCGGTCGTGGCGCCGCTCGCTGGTAGACTATGCCCATTCTCCCGCTTCCGGCCACCCTCATCCGCGCGTCGTTGCGCACTTCCGGGGCACCTTTCAGGGCCGCTTTGGCCTGGCACGGAGCGGACGTACGAGAAGAGAAACATGTCAGCCTCGCCATACAAACAGCTAGAGCAGGAGTTCAAGCGACTCCACGCCTTTCGCGGTGCCCTGTCGCTCCTTCGTTGGGACGCCGCCGTCATGATGCCTCGCGGCAGCGCGGATGTGCGCGGCGAGCAGCTTGCCGCTCTCGAGACCGAATACCACGCGCTGCTCACGGCGCCGCGCATCACGCGGCTGCTGGACCGCGCCCAGGCCAATACCCAGGGTCTGCAGGACTGGCAGGTGGCGAACCTGCGCGAGATGCGCCGCCAGCGCGATCACGCCATCGCGACGCCGGTTTCGCTCATTTCCCGTCTCGCACGGGCCACCTCACGCGCCGAGGTCCGTTGGCTCGAGGCTCGCCAGCAGGGCAAGTTCGAGCTCTTCGCGCCGCACCTGGAGGAGGTCGTCCACCTGGTTCGGGACAAGGCCGCGCTTCTCGGACAGGCTCTCAACCTTGCGCCCTACGACGCACTCGTGGATGAGTTCAGCCCCGGCATCACCACGGCCGATATCGATGCCATGTTCAAGGGCCTCTCGCGGCGGCTCCCATCCCTCATCCGGGAGGCGATCGCCGTCCAGGAGAGCCGTCCGCCCGCCCCGCTCAGCGGCAAATTCCCGGCCGGCAAGCAGCGGGCGCTCATCGTGGAAGTGATGAAGCAGGTTGGTTTCTCCTTCGACCGCGGGCGTCTCGACGAGAGTGAGCACCCCTTCACCGAAGGTGTTCCCGGCGACATCCGCATCACCACGCGTATCGATCCCAACGACCTCTTTTCCGGGCTGCTCGGTGCGCTGCACGAGACCGGGCATGCGATGTATGACCTGGGCCTGCCGCAGGACTGGCGCGATCAGCCCGTCGGCCGCGACCGGGGCATGGCCCTCGAAGAGAGCCAGTCCCTGCTAATGGAGATGATCGTCTGCCGCAGCCGCCCGTTCGTGCGTTACGTGCAGCCCCTCATCGTGAAGCACTTCGGTGTCAGTGGGCCGGAATGGGACGTCGAAAACATCTATGCTCATCTGACGCGCGTTCGGCGGGGCCTGATCCGCGTCGACGCAGACGAGCTAACCTATCCCCTGCACATCATGTTGCGGTACGAGCTTGAGAAGCAGTTGCTGAGCGGTACACTTGCAGTGCGAGATTTGCCGGACGCCTGGAACACTGGAATGGAAGAGCGTCTGGCCATTCGTCCCGCAAACGACAGTGAAGGCTGCCTTCAGGATGTGCACTGGGCAGTGGGGTCCTTCGGCTACTTCCCGTCGTATGCCTTGGGCGCCGTCATCGCCGGCCAGCTCTACGAGAGCCTCCGCAACGACATGCCTGCTCTCGACGAGCAGCTCGCGCGCGGCGAGTTCTCGGGCCTGCTCGGCTGGCTGCGCACTCACGTGCACGGGCTCGCCGCCAAAGTGCCGGTGCAGGAGCTGCTGCGGGGCGCAACCGGGAAGCCGCTTTCCGCGGCTACGTTCGTCCGCTACATCGAGACGAAGTACCTGGAAGTGACGCCCAGCGAGGCCGCCGCTTAGATGCCGGCGAGCCCTCCCAGACCCTCACCAGCGACGACGCGGATTTCACCAGGGGACGGAAAGCCGTCGCGCACACTTGCGCGGCTGCAGGCCCGCCTGCGCGGCTCGGTGGGCAAGGCGATCGAAGACTTTCGCATGATCGCCGCCGGCGACCGGGTCATGGTGTGCCTCTCGGGCGGCAAGGACTCCTACACCCTGCTCGACATCCTGCTGTCGCTGAAGCGCAGCGCGCCCGTCGACTTCGACATCCTCGCCGTCAATCTCGACCAGAAGCAGCCTGGGTTCCCGGAGCACGTCTTGCCGGAGTATCTGACCTCTCTGGGCGTCCCCTTCCATATCATCGAGCAGGACACCTACAGCGTCGTGAAACGCGTCATCCCGGAGGGGCGGACCCTCTGCGGCCTGTGCTCACGCCTGCGCCGCGGCGCGCTTTACCGGTTTGCGGCCGAGAACGGCATCACCAAGATCGCCCTCGGTCACCACCGCGACGACATCGTCGCGACACTCTTTCTGAATCTTTTCTTCGGCGGACGTCTCAAGGCCATGGCCCCGAAGCTTCTCTCCGATGATGGCCGGCACATCGTCATTCGTCCGCTGGCGTACGTCGCGGAGCGCGACATCGAGCGCTACGCTCGCGGCCGCCAATTCCCCATCATTCCATGTAAGCTCTGCGGCTCGCAGGACAACATGCAGCGCGTCGCCATCAAGAGAATGCTCGCCGACTGGGAGCGCGCCCATCCCGGGCGTACCGAGAGCATCTTTTCCGCACTGCGCCACGTCGAGGTTGCGCACCTGGCGGATCCCCGCCGGTTCGACTTCGCTTCCCTGGACGACAAGCGCGTGCCGTCGCCCCTCGCCGCGGCGATCGAGCCGATGTCAATGGTTGACGAGGACGCCATGCTCGATCGGGTGTGATCGCCTATGGAGATCGCGCTCGCCGCTCCGCCGCTCCCCAACACCTACTGGACACTCCCAGGCTTGCTCCTTGCCGGCGAGCACCCCGCCGGCCTCACGCCGGAGGCCACCCGGCAGCGCCTGCGCACTCTCGTCGCCAGCGGCATCGAGTGCTTCATCGACCTCACGCATCCCGCCGAGATCGACCCATACGATCAGGAGCTGCCTTTTCACGTCGAGTACCTCCGCAAGCCCATCCGCGACCACGGCCTGCCCGAGAGGCGCGAGCACATGATGGAGATCCTCGACTGCCTGCACGATGCCCTGCGCTCCGGCAGGCCGGCTTATGTGCATTGCCGCGCCGGCATCGGCCGCACGGGCATGGTGGTCGGGTGCCTGCTGGTCGAGCGCGGCCTGACCGGTGAGCAGGCGCTCGATGAGCTGGCACGGCTCTGGCAGCAAAGCGAGCGCTCGAAGTCCTGGCCGAGCGTTCCGGAAACCGAAGCCCAGAGCAACTACGTCCGCCGCTGGAAAGCGCGCAAGCTGAGCTTCTCGCTGGCAGCGCCAGCTGCGCCGCCGCTCGGGGCTCCCCCGCCGCGGCCGCAACCCGCTGCGGACGCACCGGATCCGCTGCTGGAGCCCGCTACTCTCGCCGCCGCGCGAAGTCTGCGCGAGCGGTTTCTCGGCGCGTTGCTGGGGCTTGCAGTCGGCGATGCCGTCGCCGCCGCGACCCAGTACCGCCAGCCCGGCACCTTCACTCCGATCGGCGATCTGATCGGCGGCGGACCGTTCGAGCTGCCGCGCGGCGCCTGGAGCGACGATACCGCGATGGCGCTCTGTCTTGCCGACAGCCTGCTGGCCGCTGACGGCTTCGATGTCCGCGATCAGGTTGAGCGCTACAAGCGCTGGCAGCGGGAAGGCTATCTCTCGGCCACCGGCCAATGCCTCGGCATCACGGCAAGCACTGCTCACGCGCTTGCCGTCGCGGAATGGCGCCGCCAGCTCTACTCCGGCTCCCATTCCCCCAATCAGCTCGACCCGGAGCCGCTGTCGCGGGTCGCTCCGGTGGTGATGTTCTTCTTCGGCGCGGAACAGGAGGCCCTGCAGTTCGCCTGCGATGCCGCCCGAACGACCTGCCAGGCGCCTGCCGTACTCGGCGCCTGCCGCGACCTGGCGCGGGCTCTGTTACTGGCGCTATCCGGTCGGCCTAAGCCGCAGATCCTCGCCGTGGTTTCTGCCGCATCTGCGCCCCGGGCGGCCCGGAGCAGCTCCACCCGTCCCCGCGAGCGGGAGAAGGCACGCGCGAACCACACCGCGACCGATGCGCTCGGCATCGCGTTCGAGGCATTTGTCGCAACCGGCAACTTCCGGGACGCCGTGCTCCACGCTGCCAATCACGGGGGCAATTCGGACGTCGCGGCCGCGGCCTGCGGCCAGCTCGCCGGCGCCCATTACGGCGCGGCGGCGATTCCCGCTCCTTGGCGCGACTGCCTCCTGGAGCGCGCGCTGATCGAGAGCTACGCCGACCTTCTTCTGCAGCACGCTCTGCTCAAGATGGGCTAGGCTTACGGGCCCGTGAGCCCGAAAGCAAGCAAGCAGGAAAGCCTCTCATGGACTCGTCTCTCCGACGAGAGCCTGCTTTCCCTGCGCTTCTGCGATCTCGGGCTGCGGTTGCAGGGTTCGCGCCTCGAGCGGCGTGTGCGGCGGCTCTATTCGGAGCTGGAGGCTCGAGGCATCCGCTTCCACCCGCATGTCTGGCTGTCCGAAGAATGGTTTTCTCCGGACGGCGTTCCCGGTCTCGCGATTCCGTTCTATCTCGCGCACCCCCGCCTGGAGCGCCTCGAGCGCCGCATCATGCGGGAAGCGGAGGGCGGCAACACGCGCTGGTTCATGCGCATCCTGCGGCATGAAGCCGGACACGCGCTGGACAATGCTTACAGACTCCGCCGCCGCAAACGCTGGCGGGAGATCTTCGGACCCGCGTCGCTTCAGTATCCCGCGCGGTACAAGGCACGCCCCGGAAGCCGCCGCTACGTTCATCATCTGGGGGAGTGGTACGCCCAGTCACACCCGACGGAGGATTTCGCAGAGACGTTCGCCGTCTGGCTGACACCGCGATCCGGCTGGCGCAAGAGCTATGCCGACTGGCCCGCGTTCCAGAAGCTGAGCGCGGTCGAAGAGCTCATCGCACAGGTGCGAGGCCGCCGCCCCTCGGTGCGTAACCGCATCCGCATTGAGCCTCTCGAGACGAACACCCGCACGCTGGCCCAGCACTACCGCCGCAAGCTCGCCCGCCAGAGTGATTACCGCCGCGGACTGGCCGACGAATTCCTCCGCAGGTTGTTCGCGCACCCGCCGGTGCGTCGCGGCGCAATACGCGCGGCAACCCTCTTGCGTGCCAACCGCACGTCACTGATCACGTCCGTGTCGCGTAAGCTGAGCCTTGAGCGCTATAGTGTGCAACAGATCGTCCGCATGCTCATTGAGCGCAGTGAGACTTTGAAGCTTTACGTCCGAGGCAACCGCCGCGATGCCGTCCGCAGTGCCCGATGGCTGCTCGAGCGGCTGGCGAGTCTGTATGCGCAAGGCGAGACTCCCCACCTGCGGTTATGAGAAAACTGCGCGCGCTCGTCGTCGTGCATGCGAGCCTGGTGCCTCCGGAAACTCTCGAAGGCCATAGCGACAAAGAGATCGAGGAGTGGCGTACCGAGTACGACGTCACGAGCACTTTGCGCGCGGGCGGTCATGACGTGCGCTGCCTCGGCGTCCTCGACAGTCTCACCGAGATGCGCAGCAGCATCGCCGAGTGGAAGCCTGACATCGTCTTCAACCTACTCGAGGAATTCAACGGCATCGTTACGTACGATCAGCACGTCGTTGCATTCCTCGAGCTGATGCGTCAACCCTACACCGGCTGTAATCCCCGCGGGCTCCTACTCTCGCGTGACAAGCCTCTCTGCAAGCAGCTTCTTGCCTTCCATCGCATTCCGACACCGAAGTTCGCAGTCTTCCAGCGCGCTGCCCGCATCCACGTCCCGCGCAAGCTCCGCTTTCCGCTCTTCGTGAAGTCCACCGTCGAGGACGCTTCGTTGGGCATTGCGCAGGCTTCCGTGGTGGAGGATGCCGCGCGCCTCAAGGAGCGGATCGACTTCGTCCACGAGCAGATCGGCACCGATGCCCTGGTCGAGGAGTACATCGAGGGCCGCGAGCTGTATGTCGGGGTAATGGGCAACGAGCGGCTCACGCGCTTGCCCGTCTGGGAGATGGTGTTCGGATCGATGCCTGATTCCCTGGCCGCCATCGCCACCCGTAAGGTGAAATGGGACAAGCGGTATCAGACGAAATACGGCATCACCACCCGCGCCGCCGAGGATCTCGCGCCGGCGGTGGTCACGCGCCTCGACAGGCTCTCGCGGCGAATCTACCGGGCGTTGGGTCTCTCGGGCTGCGCCCGGATGGACTTCAGGGCGACCGCCAACGGCGAGGTCTATGCGATAGAAGCCAACGCCAATCCCAACCTGGAGGCGGCCGAGGACTTTGCCGAGTCCGCCCGCGCCGCTGGGGTCGACTATCCGGAGCTGCTCGAGCGGCTGATGTCGCTCGGGATGTCTTACCGGGCGGAGTGGCGGGCTACCTACGGCTAGCCCACCTCGCTCGCCGAGATCGTCCATGGCTCCGCCTTGGCGGCCGCCAGCCACGACTGCAGGATCCCATCCTCGAGCGCCGCGGCCATGTACCAGCGCGCCGTCTCCGAGACCGGCGCGCCGTAAGTATTGAAGCGCAGCACCACCGGCGCATACATTGCATCGGCGATGGAGTACTCGCCGAAGAGCCAGGGGCCCGACGCGCCGAAGCGCCCCCGGCAATCGTTCCAGATCTCATCGACCCGATCGATGTCCGCCTCCAGGCCCGGCGTGGCGATCGTGCGGCGGTTGCGTGCGCGTGCGTTCATCGGCCATTCCGTCCGCAGGTTGACGAAGCCCGAATGCATTTCCGCGCACACGGAGCGCGCCACCGCGCGAGCGGCGGCGTCCCGCGGCCAGCCGCCTCCGGCAAGCTCGGCGACGTATTCGCAGATTGCCAGAGAGTCCCAGATACGCAGATCCCCATCGAGCAGGACCGGTACCCGCCCGCTCGGACCGTACTTTTCCATTTCATCCTTCGCCGTCGGCGTATCGAGACGGATCTGAATCTCGCGGAACGCGAGCTCGAGCCGCTTCAGCAGCATCCACGGCCGCAGCGACCACGAGGAGTAGTTCCTGTTGCCGATCACCAGAGTCAGGTCCGACATGGGGTGGTAACCTTCACAGCATGACGACGGGTACCTTGAGCCTGGGCCGCGCCGCCTCCCGGACGGCCGGCCTCGACGACCTGCGCGCGGTCGCCTTCGATCTCGATAATACACTGTGGGATGTTGGTCCGGTGCTCGTTCACGCGGAGCAGTGCCTGCAGGATTGGCTGCGCGAGCACTGCCCGCGCATCACCGAGCGCGTCTCGGTCGAGGACATGCGCGCCGCGCGCGAGCGGCTTGCCCACAGCGAGCCGCACAATGCCCACGACTTCACCTACCTGCGCCTGACCGCGCTGGCGGCACACGCACGCGAGTGGGGATACGGACAAGAGGTCGCCGAGCGCGCCTTCGCGGTATTCTTTGCCGCACGCAACAAGCTGCAGCCCTACGCTGATGTTCAGCCAGCGCTTGAACGTCTGCGTACTCGCTACAAGCTGGCGTCCCTCAGCAACGGAAATGCGGATTTGGAGCTGATCGGCCTCGCGCCGCTTTTCAGCGTGTCGCTGAATGCGCGTCAGGTCGGCGTCGCGAAACCCCATCCTCGCTGCTTTGAGCACCTCGCCCGTGACCTGTGTCTCGAGGCAGGGAACATCCTGTACGTCGGCGACGACCCATTGCTGGACGTCGAGGCGGCACGCGCCGCGGGCCTTCGCACCGCCTGGATGAACCGCAGCCAGGCGCCCTGGCCGCCCGACCTGGAACCCGCCGACGCCGACGTCGTCGACTGTATGCATCTGGCGGAGCTGTTAGCAGTCGACACCGCCAGCTGCCAAAGCTGAACGGCCAATAAATACGACCACGTCACGGCATTTGATCATCATGTGAGGTGAACTTTAGGCGGCCAATGCCGTTGTATCAGGGTAGGAGACGTGCTCAGGAGGTCTATAACAGCCATGTCTGACACAGACTCATCCGTCCGGGTCCAGCCGGTTGCGAACTTGAAGGAATACTTCAAGGATGCCCTGCACGGCGCTCTGCAGAGCCAGCAGCTCTCGGTCGAAGACCAGACCGAGCACTACGTCGTCAATCTGCTGACGCTGTTCTCCCGCTCCGAGGCACTCTTCGAGCTCACTCCCACGGGCCCGCGCCTCAAGCCGCTGGTCGTCATGTTGTCCGAAGCGCTCGAAGCGCGATCGGCCGGGGACCGCAATCGCAACCTGCAACGCCTGGGCGACGTGTCGCTGTTCGTCGCCGGCTTCTTCGCGCAGAGTTTCGCGCGCAAGCTGATCGACATCGACTATCACATCGCGATGGGGGGACGAGCCTACGGCGTCCTCGCAGACGTGCTGTCCCGCGGCAAGGGCAAGGTGCTCGGGAACGTATTCGCCGAGCTGTCGGAGAAATTCCAGCCGATGGTCGATGCGCTCAACGAGCTCGCGGAGACTGCGTACGCGCATACCGACAAGGACATCCTGCGCCTGTACGAGCTGTGGCTGAAGACCGGCAGCCGTCGTTGCTACGCGCTGCTGAAACGGCTCGGGATCGATCCGACCGCGGCCGCCGGAGCGCAGCTCGCCCACTGATCCTGTGATCCTCACGCAGCTGCAGCAGCTCATCGGCGGCATATACGACGTCAGTGTCACTCACGACGTATATGATTTTCTGGTCACCGACCGCACGCGGCTGCCGGCAGCGGTCCGCGGCCGGGCCTCGGAGGAGGATCTCATCGTGGCGCAGCCCGCGGAGACCGGCGGCGAGGCGGGAGTCTCCCTCTATATCGATCCTGGCCTGTTGGAACGGCTGCGGCGCCAGGACCCCATGGTTCGCCTGCACGACGGCAACGTCGCGGACTACTGCAAGGCGCTGGAAGGCGTCAGTCACTTCCTGTACCTCGCATGGAACGCCGGCCACGATCGGCCCGTCTCCATCCTGGAGCTCGAGATGCAGGCGGAAGTCGACAAGTACGTCGCCAGCTACTGGCTGCTGCGCCGCCAGCTGCCAGGCCGGTTCCCTGCGGAGCTGCGCCGCATTCTGTTCGAGCGCGCCCGCATAGATCCGCGGCTGGCCGACGGGCGCGATGATCTCTACCGGGAGGCCAGCCACTACGCGGAAAAGTTCTGCCGCCGGCTCGAGCAATCGCTGCGCCGCCGCGGCGCCGGCACGGAAGGGGAGGTTCTCAGCGAGCTGCGGCGCTTCTACCGTCTGAGCAATGCGCGCAAAGTCGCGCACATCGACCGTCGGTAGAGAACAGGGGGCCCAGGGCCGCTCCCGCTTCTATTCTTCCGAGCCGTCCTCGCACTTGCGGTCTTCGAGCTCGCGCATCATCTTGATCCACTCGGAGAGCTTGCGCAGGTCGGTGCGCGTCGTGTTGCCGCTGCTCTTGCGGGCGGCGCCGGAATGGTTGGAGTACGGATCGTGGGAGCTCGGCGGCGCTTCCAGACGCAACTCCCCGGTGTCGCGCTGGATCTCGAGCTTCGGGCGCTCGACCAGCTCCGCGGGTGCATCCACCCACTCGACGTAGGCGTTTCCGCGGTCATCGTGGCGGACTCGGGAAAGGCGGCGGCGCTCGCCGCTGCTGTCCTGCTTGCGGCTCTGCGCGCCGTCGATCTTTTTTGTAATGGCGTCCAAGGGAACACTGGAAACGGCAATCCGCGGCTCGCGGACGCATTGACCTTAGCAGCGCGTCCATCGTCGTTCTGAGACATTTGTCACGGATCAGTCCGCGGTCCCGCTTGTGCTCCGGGGGAGCAGACATAACGTGCCCGCAGCAGCCCTATCGCGGTCTTGCCGTCGCGGATCCGGCCGCTCTCCGCCCACTCGCAGGCCTCCCTGAACGGCACCCAGTGCACCTCGATCACCTCCGCCTGCTCGTGAGCCGTTGCCGCCGGCTCCGTGCCCGTCGCAAGGAAGAGATGCAACACCTCGCAGAACATCGCCGGCGAGCTGAGATAAGAGCCGAGGCTACGCCATTCGCGCGCGCTCACGCCCGCCTCCTCGATGAGCTCGCGCTGCGCGGTGAGGAGCGGCGGCTCGTCCGGCTCCAGCTTTCCCGCCGGCAGCTCCCACAACCAGCCGTCCGCCACGTAGCGGTACTGCTTCAGCAGGCAGACTCGGTCCTGCGCATCGATGGCAACTGCCGCCGCGCCACCAGGATGGTGAACCACCTCGAGCGACGCCAGATGGCCGTTCGGCAGTCGTACCTCATCGGTCGTGAGCGAAATGATCCGGCCCTGAAAGTGCGTCGTCCGCTTCTCAGGCTTCATCCGGCGAGCCTAGCACGGTTACACTTTGAAACGGCTGCGGTGCTTTTCTGCAGGTCGGGAGCCGCGCCGACCGAGGTATAGTTCGTGTCGTCCAAGCGAGGAGATTGCGTATTGAAACCGCCATCGGAGCAGTACGAGGCCGTTTTTCTGCACGCGGGCTGGCGCTGCGCGAGCACGTACGTGTGGAGCCGCTTCCGGCGTAATGGGTCCACGACCGGCTTCTATGAGCCCTTCGGCGAGTCCTTGTCACGCTGCTCGCCGAAACGCATCCGGCGGCAGACCCCGCAGGGGTGGAACTCGCGTCATCCCCCGCTCGCGTTGCCTTACGCCGAGGAGTACTGCCCCTTGCTGCGCCCACTCTTCAAGGGTGTGCCGGGGTATCGCAACGAGTTCGCGCTCGCGCGATATTTTCCTACGAAGGCAGGCGTAGGGCCGGAGACGCGCTATCTTTCGCGGCTCATCAAGCACGCGCGGCGCAGCGGCACCCATCCGGTGTTCGGCTTTTCGCGCTCTCTCGGGCGTGCGTCGGCGCTCAAGCAGGCGCTTGGCGGCTATCACATCGTCGTGCGCCGCAATCCGCTGCAGCAGTGGCTCTCGTGCCGCAGCTACCGCGAAGAAGTGCCGCTCGCCTATTTCGAGTTGAGTCATTTTCTCATTCTGGCGCTCGCCCCGGCAGGCAGTCCCGCGCACCGCTTCGCCGGCATGCTGGGTCTGCCGCGCCTTTCCGGCGGCCTGGAGCGGCAGTACAAATTCCTCTACGCCAACCTGCACCCGTGGAGCGAGGAGCTGTCGTATCGCGCGTTCACCGCGGTCTCCCTGTTGTCGCATGCGGCCGCCGAATCGGCCGCCGATCTGGTCCTCGACGTGGATCGGCTGGCCCGCTCGCCGCAGTATCGCGACGCCGTGCGTACGCGCATCCAGGCCGATATCGGTCTCAGCATCGATTTCGATGACTGCCGGCTGCCGAGCCGGGATGCGGCTCTGGTGCCGGTGGATTTCGCCGCCATCGAGCGGGATGTCAGGCAGCGGCTCATCTCCTGCAGCGCCGACCTCGGGCCGGTCCGGGCCCCGGCGCACGCCGTGGAATGAGGCACATGTAACGTCCAGTGGAGGATGACCGCCGGCGCTGTATGCTGAACACGTGACGTCATTCAGTGACAGCCCCTCACCGGATTACGTATAGTCCCCCGCCGTCATGTCGACGGCGTCACATTTGGCAAAGCTCAACGGTCCCCAGCGCCGGGCGGTGACCTATGGCGAGCCGCTGCCCGACGGCGCTGGTGCGCCCAAGGGCTTCAAGTCCGGCCCGCTGCTGATCGTGGCCGGGGCGGGCACCGGCAAGACCGACACGCTGGCGCATCGCGTCGCGCATCTCGTCATCCATGGAGTGGACCCGGCGCGCATCATGATGCTGACTTTCACCAGGCGGGCCGCCGCCGAGATGCGCCGGCGCGCTTACGAGATCGCCAAGTCGGCCCTCAGCGAGACCCTCGGCGGCGTCAGCCAGAGCATCCTGCAGCGCATGAGCTGGGCGGGCACCTTCCATTCCGTCGGCAACCGCCTGCTGCGTCACTATGCCGGGCACCTGAAGCTCGATCCGCAGTTCAGCGTGCTCGACCGGGGCGACTCGGCCGACTTCATGGACAGCCTGCGTCAGGAGCTCGGCCTGGCGCAGAAGGAGCAGCGCTTCCCGCGTAAGGACACCTGCCTTCAGATCTACTCCCATCGCGTCAACACACAGCGTCCGCTCAAGGAAACCCTGGATGGCCAGTTCCCCTGGTGCGCACAGTGGGAATCGGACCTGACGCGTCTCTATCGCGCGTACGTCGAGCGCAAGCAGCAGAACAGCCTTCTCGATTACGACGATCTGCTGCTCTACTGGCAGATCATGATGTCCCATCCGCGGCTGGCCGCCCACGTGGGCGGCCATTTCGATCACGTGCTGGTCGACGAATATCAGGACACCAACAAACTGCAGGCGGAGATCCTGCACGCGCTGAAGCCCGACGGCGCCGGGCTCGCGGTGGTCGGCGACGATGCGCAGGCGATCTATTCCTTCCGCGCCGCCGCCGTCGAAAACATCCTCGGCTTTCCCGACCGCTTCGCGCCGCGGGCGGAGGTGATCACGCTGGCGCAGAACTACCGCTCGACCCAGCAGGTGCTCGACGTTGCCAACGCCGTGATGGCGGAGGCGCCCCGGCAGCACCGCAAGCACCTTTTGGCGACCCGCGGCGAAGGGCCGCGGGCGCGCCTCGTGACCGTGCAGGATCTACAGGCGCAGGCTGAGTTCGTGTGCGGCGAGGTGCTGAAACGCCGCGAAGCGAGCGTGCCGCTGCGCAAGCAGGCCGTGCTCTTCCGTACCTCCAGCCACAGCGACGTCCTCGAGGTCGAGCTCGGACGCCGTCAGATCCCCTTCGTGAAATACGGCGGCCTCAAGTTCCTCGAGGCCGCGCACATCAAGGATCTGCTCGCCGTGCTGCGCTGGGCCGACAACCCTCGCAACAGCCTGGCGGCCTTCCGCACTCTGCAACTCCTGCCCGGCATGGGACCTGGAAACGCGCGCCGCGCCCTCGATCACTTCGAAGCCAACGGCGGCGCCATCGGCTCCCTGCAGAGCTTCACGCCGCCGGCGGCGATGGCCCAGGACTGGCGCCGGCTGGTCGAGCTCCTCGTCACGCTCGTCGAGCCGCAACGCCCGTGGACCGGACAGGTTCATCTGGCACGGGAGTGGTATCGGCCGCACTTCGAGCGCCAATACGAGCACTTCCACACGCGCCTGGGCGACCTCGATCAGCTGGAAATGCTCTCCAGCACATACCCCTCACGCGAGCGCTTCCTGACCGAGCTCACCCTGGATCCCCCGAACGCCACCAGCGATCTCGCCGGCCGTCCGGCGCTCGATGAGGACTTCCTCGTCCTTTCGACCGTCCACTCCGCCAAAGGCATGGAGTGGGACGCCGTCTACCTCCTCAACGTCGTCGACGGCAGCTTCCCCAACGAGTTCTCCACCGGCAAGTCCGAGCTCATAGAGGAAGAGCGTCGCCTGCTCTACGTCGGTCTGACCCGCGCCCGGAACGACCTCCTGCTGCTCGCCCCCCTGAAATTCCACCTGACATCGCAACATCGCCACAGCGACCAGCACGTCTACGGCGGCCGCAGCCGCTTCCTGACCGACAAAGTCCTCAAAACGCTGGAATCCGCCGCTTTCGCCAGCCCCCGCGCCAACGGCGAGACACTGCTGACCGAAGACTCCGGCGCCGACCTCGACGTCAGCGCCCGCCTCAAGGAGATGTGGTAACCGCCGCAGTCCGAGCCCGCCAGGCGCCCCCGGGGCAGCTGGTTTCAAGAGCCTCTAAAAATTCGCCCCGGGCTTGACGAATCTCAAAGTGAACCGATCGCTCTGCCCGATAGCCTCGTACCGGGCGCGATCGATATTCCCCAACCGATAATCCGGCGGCAGCGTCCAAACCCCCGCAGGATAATTCCGGGTGTCCCTGGGATTCGCATTGACCTCCGAGGAAGCCACCAGCCGGAACCCCGCCGCCTCGATCAGCCGGATCGCATAGTCCTGCCTGACGTAGCCGCTCCTGGCCCGCGGATCCTGTGCCACCGCCGGATCCCCCCGATTGTCCACCACCCCGAAGACCCCGCCCGGCGCCAGCGCCCGATAGATCGTGGCCAGCGCCGCCTGCGCGTCGCCCAGCGCCATCCATTCGTGCAGGTCGCCAAAACTCAGCACCATGTCCACCGATCCCGGCGGCAGTACATCGGCCCCATTCAGCGGAAAGGTCACCACCTTCGAGCCGCCGTAGAGATCCTTCCGCGACGCGAGGAGCCCCCGGTAGGCGGCGACGCGAGCCTGGAGGAAGCGACTGCCCGGATCCGGCGCGATCACGGCGGCGACGAAGCGGCCTCGGGGTCGCAGCAGCGGCGCGATGATCTCCGTGTACCAGCCCGGCTCCGGCCACACCTGCAATACCCGCATGCCGGGCCGGATGCCGAAGAAGAGCAGCGTCTGCTTGGGATGCCGGTAGGTGTCTTGGCCGCGGTCTGCCGTGGTGCGCTGGCTGCCCGCGAGAATCCCATCGAGGGCACTGGCAGTCGCGTCCCTGCCGCTCGGCGTCGTTGCGCACCCAGCCACCAACCCCACCGCGGTGAGGAGGCATGCGAGCGCGAGCGCACGGGCGGGGACTTTCGGCGGCAGATGCATCAGTGCGTCATTCTGGCGGCCCGCCGGCGCAAAAAAAACCCCGCCGAGGCGGGGTTTGTCTCAAGGGTAGAGCGTAACGGGCGCGGCTGTCAGCGTCGGAATGGACCGCCGCCTTGCCGTGCACGCGGGGCGCGCTCCTGGGCCTCATTGACCCGTAGCGCCCGGCCGCTCATCTGAAAGCCGTTCAGGGCCTGGATTGCCCCTTGGGCCTCGTTCTGCGCCATCTCGACGAAACCGAAGCCGCGTGGCCGGCCGGTTTCCCGATCGTTGATGAGCTTGACCGATTCCACCGTGCCGTGACGCTCGAACAGCGTTTTCACATCCTGCTCGGTGGCATTGAAGGGCAGATTGCCCACATAGATCGTCGTCATCCGGAAGTCTCTCTTCGGAATGCGCACAGCGGCGAGCCGCACGAAGCGGTCGCATGTGCCGCGTGATCGTGGATTGAGTGACGGGGAGGGGGAAACGAAACAGCGGAACTCAAGCTTATTTATCCGTGTTGGGATACCAACATCAGACCATGCTACTCCCGGTTTTTGCCGATGGCAAACACCAGTTGTAGTATCCGCGCAACAGTGGCGCCGGGCTAGCTGCCCGCGGGTTCCAGGTAGGCGTAGCCGTTGAGCTCGCTCTCGTAGAAGCGCTTCAGCATCTGGCTTTGCGTGAGGGTCATGCGCCCGTCCCGGATCGCCCGTTCGCAGTCCCTCGCCAGGGCGGGGTAGAGCTCCGCCACGTCATACTCCATGTACTCGAGCACCTTGTTGGCCGTATCACCCTTGACGATCTCCTCGATCCACCAACCCCCCTCGTCATGCAGGCGCACATGCACCACGTGCGTGTCGCCGAAGAGGTTGTGCAGATCTCCCAGGGTTTCCTGGTAGGCACCCACCAGGAAGACGGCCAGGTAGTACTTCTCACCCGGCTTCAGCTCGTGCAGCTCCAGGGTGCGCTTGACGTCTCGCAGCGAGACGAAATGGTCGATCTTGCCGTCGGAGTCGCAGGTGATATCCGCCAGGACCCCCGTGCGCGCGGGCCGCTCGTCCAGGCGGTGGATCGGCATGATCGGGAAGAGCTGGTCGATGGCCCAACTGTCCGGCAGCGACTGGAACACCGAGAAATTGCAGAAATAGGTATCCGAAAGGATCGACTCCAGTCCCTCGAGCTCTTCCGGCAGCCGCTCGAGGCGACGGCAGCAGTCGCGGACGCGGGCGCACGTGGCCCAGAAGAGGCGCTCGGCCAGGGCGCGGAATTCCAGCGACAGGAGGCCGAGATTGAACATCTGCAGCACCTGGTCGCGCGCCGTCAGCGCGTCGTGGTAGCACTCCACCAGCCGCCGCTCGCTCAC
>DATAXF010000086.1:0-5066 GCA_036273095.1 Steroidobacteraceae bacterium
GCGCGCTTCTCCTGGAAGTAACCGCGATAGGCCACGCAGCCGGCGATCGCGAAGCACCACTCCTTCGGCTGCACCGAGAGGACGGGCGCGGCAACCACGTTCCATACGACATAGGGACGGTCGATCGTGACATAGGTGCGATAGCTGTCGTTATCCGGCAGGTCGAGTTGATGCGAGGCGAAGTCCCGGGCCTCACGTACCTCTGCGAGCTCGCGGATCAGTGGTTCCGGCGTCTGCGGATCGTCGATCACCTGCACGATCGGCTTGCGCCCATGGATGACGTGCCACTCGCCGTTGGCCGCCTGCAGCAGATACATCGTGCTGGTGCAGCCCGAGAGTGCGGCCAGCATGACCGCAGTGATCATGAGCCGTACGGCCCTGCTCACGGCGCGCATGCGGGTGGGAAGGGCCTTCTCGGTTAACATGTGCGCATTATGCAGGTGTATTTGGTCGGCGGTGCCGTGCGGGACCGGTTGCTCGGGCGTGCCGTGAAGGAGCGCGACTGGGTCGTGGTCGGCGCGTCACCGGAGGAGCTCGAGCGGCAGGGATTCGTTCCGGTCGGGCGCGAGTTTCCCGTTTTTCTGCACCCCGAGACCCACGAGGAGCACGCCCTTGCCCGCCTGGAGCGCAAGGTAGCCCCGGGATATCGCGGGTTCACCACGCAGTTCTCACCGGATGTCACGCTGGAGGAGGATCTGCGCCGCCGCGATCTCACGATCAACGCCATGGCGGAGACTCCTGCCGGCGACATCGTGGATCCGTACGGCGGTCGCCGGGATCTCGAGGCCCGGCTGTTGCGGCATGTGTCGCAGAGCTTCGTCGAGGATCCCGTGCGGGTTCTGCGCGTGGCGCGTTTTGCCGCTCGTTACGCGGACCTCGGGTTCCGCGTGGCGGAAGAGACGATCGCACTGATGCGCAGGATGACCGACTCCGGCGAGCTCGCCGCACTCGTGCCGGAGCGAGTCTGGCAGGAGACCGAGCGTGCGCTGGGGGAGTCCCGGCCCGATGTGTATTTCGAGACCCTGCGGGAATGCGGTGCTTTGCAGGTCATTTTCCCTGAGCTGGCGGCGCTCTATGGCGTGCCGCAGCCGCCGCGGTGGCATCCGGAAATCGACACGGGCGTGCATGTCATGCTGGCGCTGCGCTATTCGGCCGCCAGCGGCACCTCCACGACGGTGCGATTTGCGGTCCTGATGCATGACCTCGGCAAGGCATTGACCGCCCCGGACCGGTGGCCGAGTCATAGAGGGCACGAGGAAGGCGGCGTGCCGGTGATCGAGGCTCTGTGCGCGCGGCTCAAGGTACCGAACGGGTTTCGGGATCTGGCGGTGCTCACCGCGCGCCATCACGCGGTGGTTCATCGTGCGGCGGAGCTTCGTCCGTCCACGGTGTTGAAACTACTCGAGACGACGGATGCATTCCGCCGACCCGAGCGGTTCGAAGAGATGTTGGAGGCGTGCGAAGCCGACGCGCGCGGACGCACCGGTCTCGGGGCACAACCCTATCCTCAGCGCGAGCTCCTCGGCCGGGCGCGCACCGCGGCGGCGGCGGTGACACTGGATGAAAGCGAGCGTCAGGGGCTCGCCGGTCCCGCCATCGGGGAGAAGATACGCGAGAAGCGGTTGGCGGCGATCAGAGCGCTCTAATTGACCGTCTTGCGGGCCGCGTCGAGCTCGGTCGGCCCGGTGAAAGGGCCGAGATAGAAGGGCAGCACCCCCATCATATGGTGGGGCGTGATCCCGAGCCGGGCGAGGCCGTTCTCCGTGCAGACACTGTCGCGGCTGAGCGAGTGGAAGTTGTCCAGTGAGAACGGCTTCCCTGGAATCAGCCCGAGGAGCGCGGCCTGCGGCCATCCGAGTACGTCCGGCAGCCGGAGAATGCTGCAGGGACGCTGCGCCACGGCAGCCGTCATGCGCACTATCTGTTCGAGCGTGAGGATATCGGGGCCGCAGAGCTCGTAAGTCGCCCCGAAGCTCTCGCGCTGCCCAAGCGCCTTCACGAACGCGCTGGCCACATCTCCAACATAGACGGGCGCAAAGCGCGCCTGCGAGCGGGCGAGGGGCAGGAATCCACCGGACAGGCCGAGGAGGGAGGCGAAGCGGTTGGTGAGCGAGTCGCCGGGACCGAAGATCACCGACGGACGGAAGATCGTGTAATCGAGATGTGCGCCCGCGGCGCGAATGAGCGCTTCCGCCTCGCCCTTGGAGCGCAGGTAACGGCTCGGCCCGCGCTCCTGATCGGCGCCCGCCGCGCTCATCTGCAGCAGCCGCCGGATCTTTGCGCCGCGCGCGGCGGCGACGACCTTCGCAGCGAGATCCGTATGCGCCGCGTGGAAAGTGGCGCGGCCCCTCTGGTTGAGGATGCCGACGAGATTGACGACCGCATCCATTCCGGCGAAGAGCTGACCGAGCGTGCGCATGTCGTGCACGTTCGCGGTCATGAGCCGGACCGTCGAGAGGACCCTCAGATGCTGGCCACGGGCGAGGTTGCGCGTGGGCACGCGCACCCAGTGCCCTTCCCCGACCAGGCGCGCAATGAGCTCTGTGCCGACGAAGCCGGTGCCGCCCAGCACGCAGATGTTCATGGGCGACGTCATCTCAGTGCCGGTGTCCGGGCTCCGGAGCGGCGGCCATGGTGTTGGCGAGAATGGCGCGCCGCTGCTCGCGCCGGCCGTCGCGCAGCAGATCGATGGTGACGCGATCGCCGACGCGAAGCAGTCCGATCGCGCCGCGCAGGTCGGTGTTGGACTTGATCTTGTGGCCTGCTATTGCGGTGACCACGTCGCCGGCGCGGACGCCGGCCTTGTCCGCGGGCGAGCCGGAGATCACCTGCTCCACGAGCCCGCCGGCCGCCTTGTGCAACCCGAGCGAGCGCGCCACCTCGGGCGTGACCGCGTATATGTTGAGGCCGAGCTGCCCGCGATCGACGGCCCCGTACTCGATGAGCTGGCTCATCACGCGCCGCGCCGTGTTGCCAGGGATGGCGAAGCCGATGCCGATGTTATCGCCGCTGGCGGAGAGGATGGCCGTGTTGATGCCGACCAGATAGCCGTTCAGATCGACGAGGGCGCCGCCCGAGTTGCCGGGATTGATGGAGGCGTCGGTCTGGATGTAGTTCTCGAAGTCGTCCGGACTGAACCCGGTGCGCTTCAGCCCGCTGACTATGCCCGAGGTCACCGAGTGCGGCAGCCCGAACGGATTACCTATGGCCACCACGAAATCGCCCACGGCGAGGCGGGAGGAATCCCCGAACCGGATCTGTGCGAGGCCATGCGCCTCGACCTTTACCACCGCGATGTCGGAAGGCGGATCGGCGCCGACGACCTTGGCTTTGAGACTACGCCCGTCCTGCAGTGTGACGGTGATGCTCGTGGCGTGATCGACCACGTGCGCGTTGGTGAGAATGTACCCGTGTCTCGCGTCGACGATCACGCCGGAGCCGGCCGCCGCGAACGGCTGCTCGTCAGGGCGCTGTCCGGGAAGGTCATGGAAAAAACGGTTGTAGAAGGGGTCGTCGCGCGTCTCGTCCCCGTCGCTGTCGGGCATGACGCCGCGTGTTGCGATGGTGACGACCGCGGGGGACACCTTGCGGATCATCGGCGCGAGGGAGGGAACGCGCATGCCGGTGATCGCGGCGGGTATCGCGGCGGAGGCGGGCGCGAAGGGTATTCCTCCCACGACCGCTGCGAGCAGCGCGGTACAGGCCAGATCCCTGGGATTCATGAGGCTTCCGAGTGAAGGAGCTCCGATTCTACAAGTCCGCGGGCCCGGGACGAAGCGCCGCGTGAACATAAGAAGGAACCGGCCCCGCTGCTGCGCCGGAAGCGCAGCAGCGGGCCGGGCTTTTGGAGCCGCGGGGGCTCAGGCCGCCGCGACTTCGATGCGCCGCGGCTGCAGCTTCGCCTGCTTCGGGATCGTCACCTCGAGCACGCCGTGCGTGTGCTTGGCACTGATTGCGTCGAGGTTGGCGCTATCCGGAAGGGTGAAGCGCCGCAGGAACTTGCCACTGCGCCGCTCGAGGCGCCGGTAGGCGCTCGCATCAGTCTCAGTGGACGCGTGCCGCTCGCCACGGATCGTCAGAACGCCTTTCTCGGCAGTGATCTCGATGTCCTTCGGCTCCACGCCGGGGACGTCAACCAACACCGCGAAGCGCTCGGGCTCTTCGTGGACGTCGACCTGCGGAATCCACCAGGCGCCGTCGGAATCGCCGGCGTCGGCGGCCAGTGCCCCATCGAGATGCCGATGCAGGCGGTTGACGAGCGACCAGGGCTCGTAGCGGAGAATAGTCATGTTGCAAACCTCCAATCGTGAATCTGGTGTCGGCCGCGCCGGCCTCACTATGTCGTTGCAAGCGATTTGCGGGCGGGTACGGAAGTTTCAAGTGTGAGTTGGTTCGCGCGCGTGAAAGTTCGTGCACCGGCAGGTCGGAGGCTGCAAGCCCGAGCGGTGCGCGGGCGAACGTGATTGCCGGGCTGCGCCGTTGGGCGCAGCGAAGGCTCTGCCGCGGCGTGTGAGCATGCTGTGCAGAACTTGTGAGCTGCCTGGGCACACCATATATAGGGGATGCGGAGTGCCTTCAAAAGGCGGTGTAAGAAAACTTTCCGCTCGGTATGTCACGGCTGACATTGATGTAACTCATTGTTTTATATGTGCTAATTTTGACCAACGAAATATGTCCGAGAATCTTGACGCCTGCCGGAGTGCTCATTAGGCTCTGTACCCCGATACAAGATCTTGTGCCCGCCAGGCGGCTCCACAGATCGCGCGATCGGGGAGGTTCAGGGGGTTCCGGCTGGCAAGAGCGGCGTGCGGGCAATCCCGGTAAACGTCGCTCCGCAAATTCTGCGAGAGCCGTAATCCCCTGTGATCCGTAGAGCAGGCGTGCTAAAGACAATCGGAGCGCCGCGGACACATGAATACCGTCGTGAAGATAGAGCCGAAGGACGTCGATGCGATTCCGTTCCAGGAAGCATCGCTGGACATCTGGGACAAGAAATACCGCCTCACCGCCAAAGACGGGACGCCCATCGACAAGTCGATGGACGACACCTATAAGCGCGTGGCGCG
>DATAXF010000087.1:0-1515 GCA_036273095.1 Steroidobacteraceae bacterium
GACCATCCGCCGCATCATCCTGGTGCGGCCGGCCGTGGAGGCCGGCGAGCGGTTGGGGTTCCTGCCGGGCGACCTCAATCAGAAGGTCGACCCCTATCTGCGCCCGATGTACGACGCGCTCTACGAGATGTTGGGGTTCGATCGGGTGTCGCGCTTCATCGAGCGCAACGTCATCGAGGTGGCGCCGCTCGCGTTCATGCGCGGCCGCTCGCTCAACGATTCCTTCATCATCCTCGATGAGGCGCAAAACACCACCGTCGAGCAGATGAAGATGTTCCTGACGCGCATCGGCTTCGGCTCCAAGGCGGTGGTCACGGGCGATATCACCCAGACGGATCTGCCCGCGGGCCGGCAGTCCGGCCTGAGCCACGTCATCGGCGTGCTGCGCGGTGTGGAGGGAGTTGCATTCACCTTTTTCGATGCGCAGGACGTGGTGCGCCATCCGCTGGTGCAGCGGATCGTGCAGGCCTACGAGGCACGCACTGCTGAAGGAAAGCAGCCATGAGGAGTTCCGACTGTCCACTTCAGGTCGATGTGCAGACGGGCGTCAGGGCATGGGCGCCGCGTGCGCGTGACATCGCTACGTGGGCAGGCATGGCGATCGGCCGCCGCGCCGCAGGCGGGGAGCTCGGCGTCCGCGTAGTCGGGGCTGCGGAGAGCCGGCGTCTCAACGCCCGATATCGCGGCAAGGACAAGCCGACCAACGTGCTGTCATTCCCCCCCTACGCCCCGAGGGCTTCGGGGGGCAGGCCCCCCTCGAAGAGCGAAGAGAAACCTGTCTGCCGAAGCCCGCAGGGCGTAGGGAGACCGCTCGGCGACCTGGTCATCTGCGCTCAGGTGGTGCGCACGGAGGCGCGCGAGCAGGGCAAGCGCCTCGAGGCGCACTGGGCGCACCTGGTGGTGCACGGTGCGCTGCATCTCATCGGCTACGACCACGAGCGCGAGGCAGAAGCCAAGCGCATGGAGCGCCGCGAGGTCGTCGTGCTGCGCCGCCTGGGCTTTGCCAATCCCTACAGAGTCTGATCCATGAGCAAGGACATCAATTCGACCGGTAAATGGCTTAAGCGGCTGACGCAGAGCTTTGCATCGGAGCCGCAGAACCGCCAGCAGCTGCTCGAGATCCTGCGCGAGGCCCGCACACGCGGCCTGCTCGAAGCCGATGCGCTGCCGATGCTCGAAGGAGTGTTGGAAGTCTCCGACCTCCAGGTGCGCGACATCATGGTGCCGCGTGCGCAGATGGTGTTCGTGCGCCGCGACGATCCGGCGTCCCGCATCCTGCCGACAGTGGTGGAGTCGGGACACTCGCGTTTCCCGGTCATGGATGAGGACCGCGACGATATCGTCGGGATCCTCCTCGCCAAGGACCTGCTGCGCCTCGTCAGCAGCGAGGCGCGTGAGCGCTTCGATATCCGCGAGTTCATGCGGCCGGCGGTGTTCGTGCCGGAGTCGAAGCGGCTCAACATCCTGCTGAAGGAGTTTCGCGGCAGCCGCAATCACATGGCGATCGTGGTCGAT
>DATAXF010000088.1:0-52120 GCA_036273095.1 Steroidobacteraceae bacterium
CGCAAGCTCCAGGCCGAGACCGAGGAGAATGCGCGCCTGCGCAAGGAGCTGGAGAGGACCCGCGCGAAGCTCAACGCGATCGCGAACATCGAGCGCTCCCTGAACCGGCGCAAGAACAGCACGGAAGGACCAACACAGTGAACCAGCCCGGAAAACGCAAGGCTCGCATTCTCGTCGTGGACGACGACCCGGGATTGCTGCGCCTGCTCACCATCCGCCTGCGCGCGGAAAGCTACGATGTGGAAGCCGTGGAGAGCGGCGCTCAGGCACTCGCTGCCGCCAGCCGCTTCCGGCCGGATCTCGTCATCACCGATCTGCGCATGGACCAGATGGACGGCATCGGCCTGCTGAAGGAGCTGCAGCATCGCTGGCCCGGCCTGAAGGTGATCATCCTCACGGCCCATGGCACCATCCCGGATGCGGTGCAGGCCACGCAGATGGGCGCTTTCGGCTTTCTCACCAAGCCGGTCGACAAGCAGGAGCTGCTCGATCAGGTCCAGAAGGCCCTGCGCATCTCCGGCTTCGGCACCTCGGACGAGGACTGGCGCGCGGGGATCGTCACGCGCAGCTCCCTCATGGAGGAGAAGCTCGCGCAGGCACACATGGTGGCGGGAACGGATGCGCGCGTGCTGATCACGGGCGAGAGCGGCACCGGCAAGGAGATCCTCGCGCGGGCCATCCATCAGGCGAGCCCCCGCCGCAACAAGCCCTTCGTGGCCGTCAACTGCAGCGCCATGACGGAGAGCCTGCTCGAGTCGGAGCTGTTCGGCCACGAGAAGGGCTCGTTCACGGGCGCCATGCGCGCGCACCGCGGCCTGTTCCAGGCGGCGGACAGCGGCACGCTGATGCTCGACGAGATCGGCGACATGCCGATGCGCCTGCAGGTGAAGCTGCTGCGCGTACTGCAGGAGAACGTCATCCGCCCCGTCGGCAGCACCGACGCTCTACCCGTCAACGTACGTGTCATCTCCGCCACGCACCGTGATCTGCAACAGCTGATGACCTCGGGGCAGTTCCGCGAGGATCTCTATTACCGCCTCAACGTGGTGCACATCGAGATGCCGCCGCTGAACCGGCGGCGCGAGGACATCCCGCTGCTCGTGGCGCACTTCCTGGCGCAGATCGCGAAGGAAACCAGCCAGCGCAAGATCTACGCCCCGGAGGCGGTCGAGCTGCTGGCCACCGCCGACTGGCCCGGCAACATCCGCCAGCTCCAGAACGTGGTGCGTCAGAATGTCGCGCTGTCACAGACTCCCATCATCCCCGTGGAGCTGGTGCAACAGTCGCTGGGCGGCTCCCCCGGGCGCCTGCCCTCCTTCGACGAGGCGCGCGACGAGTTCACCCGCAGCTACCTGTCGCAGATCCTGCAGATCACCGGCGGCAACGTGAGTCAGGCGGCGCGGCTGGCGAGGCGCAACCGCACCGACTTCTACAAGCTGCTGGCGCGGCACCAGCTGACGCCGGAAGAGTTCAAGCAGCGCTAGCTGCCGGCGCTTCCGCCGATCGGATCATCCATGCGCGTGTGGAGCCGCGAGAATGACGGTCAGCACGGTGCCGGCGAGAGTAGCCGCGGCGGAGATCACGGCAATCAGGAAAGCGAAGCGTCGCGTACTCAGGGTTTCGAGCTTGGTTTCGTATCTGGCATCTGAACGCTCGACCCTGGCTTCGAATTTCACATCGAGCATCTCGATCTTCTGACCGAGCTTGTCGAATTTCTGATCCAGCTTGTCGAATTTTTGATCAATCTTGTCGAAGCGTTGATCCAACGACTTGCGCAGCTCGCGCAGGTCGATCTCGACGTTTTCAATGCTTTTTTGTGCATGGCTTACGTCGGATTCGATTCTCGCCACGCGCGACTCGAGCCGCGCGACACCCTCGTCCATCGCGTGCTCCTCCTTTCTGGCCAACATGGAGTCATTACAGCACGCCCCGCCGTCCGGGTGAACCGCCAAATCTGCAGAAAACCGGTACATTCGGCGCAATAACTGCGCAAAACAGACGTTACTCGACGCATCGGGTCAAACGTCGAGCCTACCGTTGTCAACCGACGTAGTGTCTTCGAGCTACTTGGAGGCGTGTCCGGGCTGCGCCATGGCGCTCGGCCCCGGGGATGGCGAGCGCGCGTTTCCCAGGTAGCCCGACGCGCGGTACCACTGCGCAGTCCGCGCAATGCCTTCGCCCGGAGTGACCTTGGGCGCGTAGCCGAGGAGTCGTACGGCTTTCGAGCAGTCGAACTCGCGGTGATGGGTGAAGAAGGCCACGCGCCGGCGATGCAACGGCGGATCGACGTGCAGCGGCACGCAGATGGATTCACACAGGAGGCCCGCGGTCATCACCGGCCACACGGGGATCCGCCACCGCGGCTCCGCCACGCCCAGCGATTGCGCGATGTGCCGTACGATTTCGTTCAGCGTCGGCGCTTGTGGACCCGCCAGGATGAAGACCTCGCCGAGCGCCGCCTCCGAGTTGCCGCAGAGGACAATGCCGTCCACCAGGTCGTCGATGTGCACCATGTGCAATTTCGGCGTGCCGCTGCCGATCATCACGAAGACGCCGCGGGCCACGGCCCGGTAGAGCTTCAGGAACCGCAGATCCCCTTCGCCGTAGATCGGACCCGGCCGCACGATCGCGACCCGTTGGCCGCGTCGGGCGGCGGCCGAGACGGCGAGCTCGGCTTCGAGCTTGGTGCGCTGATAGATGTCGCCGGGGCCGAAAGGATAAGTCTCGCTGGCCGGCGGGTCCGCGATGTGCCCATGCACGCCTCCGGTCGAGCAATGCACCACTCGCTCGCAATCGAGACGGCGCGCCGCCTCGAGCACATTCTGCGTGCCACCAATGTTGACATCACGATAGTAGCTGTCGGGATGTCCCGCGGTGCGGAAGACTGCCGCGATGTGGTAGATCTGATCGCAACCGCGCGCTGCTTCGATCACCTCATCGAGGGAGGTCAACTGCCCCACGCGAACGTCTATGCCCTCGGCGGCGAGCGATTGGGCTTTCGCCCGGTCTCGCACCAGCGCGCGTACGCTTTCGCCGCCGGCGGCGAGCCTGCGGGCCAGATTTCCGCCGGTGAAGCCGGTGGCGCCGGTGACGAGGATGGTGCGTGGCATGATGGGATTCTCCGGCGCCTAAGCGGCGCCCAAGGCCTCGAGCTTCCGGTAAGCGAGGCGCACTTTCTCGCGGAAAGCCTCGACTGAATATTTCTCGCGGGCGCGGTGGCGCGCCGCCGCCCCGAGCCGCGCGCGCAGCTTCTCGTCCGCCGCGAGCGTCACCAGCCCCTTCGCCAGCGCCTGCGGATTCGACTCCACCAGCAGCGCGCAATTGTCATCGAGCACCTGCGTATGCGAGAGAATCCCGGTCGCAAGAATCGCGTTGCCGGAATTCATATACGAATACACTTTCATCGGCGTGTTGCTGCCCTGCGAGCGCGGCGACACGAGAATATCGGCCTGCGCCAGAAAGCCGGTGAGCTGGGCGAGCGGCCGAGGCCCCAGCAGATAGACGCGCTCCTCCAGATGGTGCTTGCGGACCAGCGCCCGCAGCCGCGCGATGTCACTCTCCGCGCCGCCGATCAGCACCAATGTCAGATCGAGCGCGTGGGGCAGCTCGGCCATTCCGCGCACGAGCTGCTCCACTCCCTGATAGCGCTGCAGGTTGCCCACGTAGAGCGCGAGCGAGCCTTTGATATCCAACAGCTCGCGCAGCGGCTCCGCGCTGCCGCAGTGCTGCTGCGATGGCAGGGCGACGTCCTCGATGAGAAATACAGGCACATTGGGCGCGTCGGCGGTGACGTGGCGCGCAAGATCACCGCAAACGGCGAACACCGCATCCGCTCTGCGGATCACGGCCCGCTCCATCGCGCGCAGCGCCCGCTGCACCGGCCGCAGCAGTCTCCATTTGGAAACGAGCTGATCGCCCAGCATCGAATCCATGTCATAGACCACTCTGGCGTGCGACGACGAGCGCAGCAATATCGCGGGAAATACCGCCTCCTCGACGGCATGTATGACATCGTAGCGTCGGGTGAGGACGAGACTGAGCAATCGTCCTGAGATCAGCAGGTCACAGACGAGCTTCTTCCACGAGATGCCAATTGGAACGTGCCGCAGCCCAGGTAGAGCCGGCGTCCGCAAAATTTTCAAACCGTCAATGGCGAGGTCCGCGCCCTCGTGGTAGGTCAGGAGATCGACGGCATGACCTTGACCGCACAGCACCTCCACGAGCATGCGCACAGCGATGGGTGTCCCTCGCTCCTGGTAGAACGGCTGTGGCGCAACGAGCAGTATTCGCATGCTCGGTCCAATCGAGCAAAGGCCATACCCAAGCCGCAAATGACTGTCGGCAAATAGTGACGCCCGACCTCACGGCGTAGCTAGCTGAGCCAGTGGAAGCCTTTGGCCATCGTGACGAGCAACGCCACACCGAATGTAATCATCGTCGTCAGGCTCCAGATGAACCTGCTATCGATCTTCGTATCGAGGGTCCCAAACGTATCATTGATCTTCTTATCGAGCGTCGCGAACCTATCATCGATCTTCTTATCGAGCGTCGCGAACCTATTATCGATCTTCTCATCGAGCCGCTCAATCCTGTGATCGAGCCGAGCGACTGTCTCCTTGACATTCGCCACATCCGCCTCGATTCGCGCAACTCTAGACTCGAGCCCGACTGCACCCTCCTCCATAACCACCTCCGACACCCTTGCCGACATGACCCTTGGACCTCGGTTCCCAACCGCTCGCGACATTAGAGCATGCGCCAAACTCGGATGGAAGCGGTCAAATCCGGGCAAATGAGGCAATTATTCCGATGTCATTCGATCGAGTCAATTGGTCACACGACGACATAACTGACGTTCGCTAATACGTTAGAGATGACGTCAAGTCCGCGTGTTTTGCTCGACGCTTGCGATGCCGAAAGTCCAGATGCTGTTGCCCACGAAACCCCAGAGAAGCACCACAGCGGTCGCGCAGACCTGCGCGATCAGGTACTCCGCTCCCGCCCCCGTCATCAGCCGCATGACGACGGCATTGATCAGGAGCCCCGTAGCCGCGAGCGCGGCGAACTTCGCGGTCGCCGGCCCATGAGGCCGATCGCTCTGGAAGGTGAAGCGATAGTTGAGAAGGTAATTGACCCCGGCGCTGAGCACGAACCCGATGGAGGAAGCGGGAGTCGGGGCCATCCCGAATGTGCGCACGAGGAAAACCAGAATCGCATACTGGATCGCGGTCGCGATGCCGCCGACGACGAGATACTTGACGAACCGGAAGAGATGCATCCTGCCGTGGCCGGACTCGGCGCGGGTCAAAGCACCTTCTCGATGATGTACCTCGGCCTGCGCTTGGTCTCCTGATAGACCTTTCCCAGATACTCTCCCAGGATCCCGACACATAGTATCTGCAACCCGCCCAACAGGTAGATGGGTAACAGTGTCGAGGTCCATCCCGGCACTGCCCGATCCGTGAACAGCCGCACCCAGAGCGTATATGCACCCATCCCGGCGCTGAACAGAAAGACCACGAAACCCAGCGCCGAGATCATGCGCAGCGGCACCACCGAGAACGACGTCACCGCATCCAACGCCAACCCGAGCATCTTGCGCAGCGGGTACTTCGAGACGCCGGCCACCCGCTCCGTGCGGGCGTAGTACACCACTGATGACCTGAAGCCGATGAGCGGCACGATGCCGCGCAGAAAGAGATTCACCTCGCCGAAGTCCTTCAGCGCATCCACCGCGGTGCGGCTCAACAGCCGGAAGTCCGCGTGATTGTACACCGACTCCACCCCGAGCGCCCGGATCACCCGGTAAAACCCCTGCGCCGAAGCCCGCTTGAATACCCCATCGCTCGCCCGGTTGTCACGCACTCCATAAACCACATGCGCTCCCTGCGCGTGCTGTTTCAGCATGTCATCTATGATCTCGATGTCATCCTGCAGGTCGGCGTCCACGCTCACCAGCACATCACCGTCTGCGGTGAAGAGCCCCGCGAGCAGCGCGTTCTGATGACCGCGGTTGCGTGAAAGCTTGATCCCGCCTATCCGCCCGTCTTCGCGCGACAACTCCTCGACGAGCTGCCACGTCCGGTCGTGGCTACCGTCGTCGACGAACACGATGCGGCTGTTGACCGCGACGCGGCCATTCTTGCGCAACCGCTCGAGCAGGCTGATCAGGCGCGAAGCGGTCTCGGGCAGCGCCTCTTCCTCGTCGTAGCAGGGCACGACGATCGTGAGCCGCGGCAGCGGCAGCGCGGGCGAGATCCCACCGGAGCGCATGTCCGCGGGAGTCAGCTCGCGGTAATCGCAGGGCGGCTCTTTGAGTAAAGTGGACATCAGGGCCCTCCTCCGGGGTGCTCGACCCGGAATGCCTCGAGCCAGTACTTGTCCCCGGGCTTGCCTACCTGACCGATCGGGCGCAGCCAACCGGCGGCCAGACCTTCGCGAGCGATCCTGCCCCAGCCCCATTTGAGGAAGTCGGTATCGATGACCAGGAGGCTCATCCGCTGCCAGAGCGGCGTCCTGACGATTCCCGGGTCGGCGCGATCGTCGACTATCACCGTGCGGCCGCTCTGTGGGACGTACATCCAGATGGATGTTGGCCCCACGGCCCAGGTCACGCCGGTCCCTGGAAAGGCCTGCACGAGCAGGCGGCGAACGGACGCCCGGCTGACACCCTGGTGGATACCCTGATAGACGTCGACCGAGGCTTGTGCCGTACGTAGCCCGAACCCGAGACACGCCAGCACCGCGAGCGCCAGCATCCCCTGCGTCCTCAGGACTGATTGGCGGTCATCGAGCAACAGAGCCCAACCGACGCCGGCCATCACGTACCCCAAAGCCACGAGCGGAATGAGGTGCGTGGACACGAAATGCGGATCGGTCACGGTCAGAACGGCGATGCCGGCGAGCCAACCGGCGGGCAGCCAGAGCCGCTCGGCCATCTCCGACCTGCGCCGCCAGGCGGCGCGCAGCAGCGCAACCAGCCCGGTCAGGAGAAAGAGGAGCTGCGGCAGGTTGCCGGCCACAAAGTATGTGGTCCAGCGCTGGCGCTCCTGCGCGAGCTTCCAGGCCACGCCGCGGTGAGCCATGCCGAGCAGCATCGCCGGCAAATCGTGGCGACCGGTCAACTGAACCGCAGAGGATACCTTGGTCGGAATCAGGAGGTCGGCAATCGGCTTGCGAAGGATGAAGACGCCGAGCGTTACCGCAACCAGCGTGACGCACGCGAGCATGTACGGCTTCGACAGGCGTCCGCCCGTCGGTATCAGAGCGGACACCGCGACACACGTCAGCATCATGGCCGCCGGCATGACACCGGTCGTGTGTATGAGCGGCAGCAGTGCGATGAGCAATCCGCTCGCGATGAAGCTCGTCCACGAGCGCCGCCTGAGGAAGTTGACGAGGAAACAAAGGCTCCCGACGCCGATCAACGCCAGGGGAATGTCAGGCCGCAGGTCCGCGAGACTCTCGTAAATCAGGTTGACGTCGCTCAGCGCGGCCAATGCGGCCGCCCCGGCCGCCCAGCGGTTTCCCGTCGCGCGATTGACGGCCCAGCCGACGAGCGCGGCGAGAGCGAGCCACTGCAACACACCGAAGACCACGATGCTCGCGCCTCCATGTCCGGCGAGGTCGAACCAGGCCCGGTCGATATCGGTGAGCAGGAAGCTGCGGTTCTCCCAGGGAAAGAGGGATCGCACCCCCGGCGTGGCCAGCGGCAGCCGATCCGGGGGAAGCAGGTTCTCATCCGGGTCGCGCCCCTGGGACAAGGCGTAGCCGGGGTACGAGTACCAGCCGCCGTCCATGCTGATCACGCGCCAGACCACCCGTCCGGCTCCAAACACGCAGGTGGCGATGATGAGGCCGATCGTCAGTGCCATGACGGCGCGACGGAGCCCGCGCGGGACGGCCAGTGTTGCGGTCGATCGCTCCTTCGGGGCCGGATCCGCCGGGGCGCCGGTCAGCGCCACCCCCGCGAATCGGGAGCGTTCCGTCAAAGGGGCGTCTCGAGGGCGTGCGGCTCCTCCGGCAGCGCCTCAGGCGGCTTCGGCGCCGGATACCTCACCACCTCCTCGATCTGATAGTCCTTGATGTCACGCGCATGCGTGAAGATGACGAGCTCTCCCAGGAGCCCGAGCGCAAAGAGCTGCATGCCGAGGACGACCAGGAGCGACGACAGGAGCAGCGCCGGCCGGTCAGCCAGCGGATGGCGGAATACGAGGCGATCGATCGCGAGCCCGGCGACGAGCACCGCACCCACGAGGAAGGTGCTGACACCCACCATTCCGAAAAAGCGCAGCGGCTTCTTCGTGAAGCGCACCAGAAAGAACACGGTGCAGATGTCGAGCGCGCGCCGGATGTACTCGCGCAGCGCGTAGCTGCCCGCGAGCCGGTCGAGGGGCGACTGCTGCAGCTCGATCTCCATGACCTTGAAGCCATTGCGGCTCGCCAGCACCGGCAGGAAGCGGTGTTGGTCGCCGTACAGCGTGATCTCCTCCAGGACCCGCCGCTTCATGGCGCGCGCGCCGCAGCCGAGATCGTGCAGGCGCTGGCCGGTCACCGAGGCCAGCATGTGATGGAAGAGATTGCGGCGCATCACCTCGAAGCGGCTGCCCACGCGCGGCCAGCGCCGGCCGATGGCGAGATCGACCACGCCCAGGGCCCGCACCAGCTTGCCGATCTCACTGCCACGGATCTGGTGATAGGCCGGCAGTGTCAGGATGGTTCCTCCCCGCGCGCGCTGAAAGCCGGCCACCAGCGCCGTCGCCTCGCCGAAGCGGCGGGTGAGGCCGATGACCGCGATGCTCGCTCCCGAGCCGAGCAGCCGCTGGACATCGGCGGCCAGCTCCGGCCGCGGGCCGTCCAGCACCACGATCACTTCGTACCTCATCCCGAGCGCATCGAGCGCCGACTTGTAATCCGCGAAGAGCGCGAGCAGATCGGTGGCGTGCCGCTCACCCACCGGAATGATCGCGGAGATCTCGACGTTGTCGTCAGCGCTGGCTGACTCTTTCATTGGCGCCTCCCGGAGGCGAGGAGCAGGCGTTGGGTGAGGCCTGAGAACTGATGCTCGCGCACGTCGCCGAGCTCGTAAATGAGCTCGCCCAGGGCCCCGGCGGCGAGCATCATCACCGTGGAGGTGAGGAAGATGACTCCCGTACCGGCGATCGACAGCGAAATCTTGCCGGTCGCGAGGAAGTTGAAACAGGACCAGCCGAGCGCAATCGTGGCGATGGCGAGCGTCGGAAGCGAGAGCATCGCGAACCAGAGCATCGGCCGAGCCGTGAAGGAGGCAACCGTCTTGATCACCATCAGATCCAACAGCACCTTGTAGATGCGCGACAGGCCGTACTTCGAGTGTCCGAATGCCCGGGCATGATGGCGCACCCGGATCTCGGCGATCCGGGGTCCGGCGATCGAAGCCATTGCGGGAATGAACCGGTGCATCTCGGAATAGAGCGGAATGCGCTTGATGAGCGAGGCGCGGTAGGCCTTGAGGGAGCAGCCGTTGTCGCGGATCGGCACCCCGGTGACGCGCGCGATCAGCGCATTGGCAATGCGCGACGGAATCTTGCGCGTCCAAAGCTTGTCCTGACGCCGGTGGCGCCAGCCGACCACGATGTCGTGACCCTCGTCGATCTTGCTCAGAAGCTGGCCGATGTCCGCGGGATCGTTCTGCAGGTCCCCGTCCATGGTCACGATGATTTCCCCGCGCGCCTCCGCGATGCCCGCCGCCATGGCGGGGGTCTGTCCGTAGTTGCGGCGGAACTTCACCAGGCAGACGCGCGGATCCGCCCGCGCAATCTCATCCGCGACGCGCACGGTGCCGTCCCGGCTGCCGTCATCGACGAGCACGATCTCGAAGGAGACTCCGAGAGGCTCCACACCCGCGACGATCGCAGAATGGAGCGGCCGCACGCTCTCCTCTTCGTTGAAGAGCGGCACGACGATCGAAAGATCGAGCGGCATCAGTAGTAGGGACTGTCGTTGCGTTCGGTGGAGCGGTTGAGAACCACGCCGAGGAGGTTGAGCTCCGCGAGCACCTCCTTGGCGTTGGCGAGCGTGCGGCGCGCGGTGAGGCCCTGAGAAGCGACCAGAAGGAAGCTGTCGACGCGCGGCGCGAACGCCAGGACGTCATCGCTCATCATGATCGGCGGCATGTCGAGGACGATGATCCGGCGCGGGGTCTGCGCCTCGAGCGCGTTGATGAAATCGGCCATTCTGGCCGAGCGCAGATACTCCGAGGAGGTCTCGACCGGGCTCGCATTCGGCACCACGGCCAGGCGCTTCAGCCCGATGTCGTAGATGATCTGGTCGAGCTCCGCCTGGCCGCCGAGGAAGTCGGTGAGGCCGTGGTCGTAGGTCATGCCGAGGTAGGCGCCGAGCTGCGGCCGCTGCAGATCGAGATCGACCAGGTACACCCAGATGTTCGGGTCCTGCGCCAGGGCGATCGCGAGATTGATCGCGGTGACGGTCTTGCCCTCGCCGGCGCCGGTGCCGGTCACCCCGAGCGTCGTCCAGTCGTGATCCGCCATGCGGTGCAGCACCCGGGTGCGCAGGATCTTGTAGGCGCGCGAGACCGCGACGTCCTGCACGCGCAACAGCACCCGGTTTCGCTCCAGCGCCTCGGCGTCGACCGGCGCGGGGCGATACTGCTGCACCGTCGATTCCTGCACCGGCACGACGGCTGGTCGCGCCGCTCTGGCTGTCGGTGCCGATCTCGCGATCGACGCTGTGCCGGTCGCACTCGCCGCGATTGCCGGAGTTGCGCCGCGCTCGTGCGCCTGACGGCGCATCACTTCCTCGATCAGGCTCATGACCGCTGTTACCTCACGAGTAAAAACTTCGCGCAGCCATCAGCACGACGGCGGTCGCGACGAACACACACAATGTGAGCATCACCACCTGCAGGCGCTGCCGCCGCGCCGTGGCCGAGTCCTGGATCTCCGGGATGACGCCCAGGGGGGAGAGCCCGAGCACACGCCGGATGTCGCGGCTGCCGCGCACGCTCTGATCGACGCTCTCGGCAATCACCACGGCCGTCAGGCTGAGCAGGATCGCAAGCATCAGTCCCACGGCCGCGATCGCGGTCCGCTTCGGTTTACCCGGCGCGAGCGGCTCGGAGGGCTGCTCCACGACGCGGATGCGATCGCTGCGGCCGCTCGCGATCGCCTGGCTGGTGAGCTGGGCATCCATCTGGTACTTGAGCAGCTGGTTGTACTTGGTCTGGGCGAGCTGCAGGTTGAGCGCGAGCGACTTGTACTGCCGCTCCACCTGGGGCGCGGCCGCGACCCGTCCCTCGAGCTGCATGAGCTGCTGGCGCATCTGGTCCGACTGGCGCTGCAGGGCAGCGGTCTGGGTCTGGTTGGCGTTGAGCTGGGTCCTGAGATCGATCACAGCCGGGGTGCCGCCCGTGTTGCCCGCATACTTCTCGCCGTGGGCGATGCGCGTCTTGAGGATCTGGATCTGCCGCTCGAGACGCTTCACGTCCGGAAAGTCCTCGCTGTAGCGGAGCCTGGACTGCGCCAGAGCCTGCTCATCGGACCGAAGCTGTGCCGGCAGCGAGAGGCTGTTCTCCGCGCCGCCGCCCTCCTGCAGCTCATCGATCTGCTGCCGCAGCGCGATCATGTCCGGGTAGTTCGCATCGTAGGTCGCGAGCTTGCGGTCGTACTCCGCCTGTAGCTGGGCGAGGAGACCCTGATCCTGACCGGCGTTCTTCGCCGTAGCGAGTTGCTGCTCCAGGAAGATGCGGTTCTGGCGCAGCGCCCCCATCTGCTGCGTCAGGGCATCTATCTGCTGCTGGGTCGTCTGCATGATGCCCATGTTGAGATTGGTGAGCCCCGGCAGCTGGTCGTAGTTCTGCGTCTTGAAGGTGGCCAGCTTCGACTCGATCTGGGCGATCTGCTGGCGGTACTGCTGCGTCTGGGTGTCGTAGAACTGGTCGGCCGCCTTGGAGCTCACCAGGCGCCCCTGGCGGTTGGCCTCGATGAAGGCATTGCTCAGCCACTGGGCGGCGCGCGCCGCGACCTCGGGATCGGCGCTCTCATAGGAGACCGTGAAAGCGGAGATGATGTCGAGATTGCGCCCGGTGTTGGGATCGAGCACCGGCGTGCGCACGGTCTCGACATGGGCCCGGCGGTCGACCTCCTTGACGGCGGTGCCCATGTCGGTTCCAGGCGCGACGACTCCCGGGACCTGACGGATCAGCTCCTTGACGCTGGCATCACCCATCACGGTGCTGGCGAGACTGTCGACGTAAGCGTCGCGATATTGCTCCTGCAGGCGCTGAATTCCGTCGGTGTTGGCGTTTGTCGGCATCTCGCCCGGCACGATCGCATCAGTGAAAGTGAAGAGGCCGGTGGAGATGTAGATATTCGGCAGGCCGATCGCGAGCGCCGTCGCGATCGCGAGGATCGGCAGCGCAATGGTGACGAGCAGCATGCGCCGCCGCTTGATGGCCGCCAGATAGTCCGACAGATCCGGGCTCGAACTCAGGGCCTCTTCGTGCTCCGCCATGCTCATCGCTCCTTGGGTGGAATGCCGGTGAACTCCGGCAACGGCTCGTAGCGGCTCAGAGGCTGATAGATGACCGCCAGCCTGACCGCATTCGAGGTGGCCGTCGGCGAGTCGGGAAATTGCTGCCACGCGAAGTCGTACGCGCCCTCGACCCGGTAGTTCTGGCTGATCTGGTAGTCGACGCCTGCCTCGGCGGTCGCGTAATTCTCGGCGGTCACCTGCAGCGCGGCCTGGCCCGAGGTGCCGCTCAAGCGCATGCCGCGCACGCCGAGGAAGCCCGAGAAGCGGGGATAGAACGCGTGCAGAACCCTGAATCGCACTTCCTGATCGGTCATCACCACGCCTTCCGAGGTCGGAATCAGCGAGCGCAGCACATCGATCGTGACCTCGGTGACCTGGTAGCGCAGATCCACGCCCACGCCACCGGTGAAGCCGTTGTTACTGACGGTGCCGGCCGTCGCCGTCTGAGCCTGGGAACGCTCCACACCCACCCGCGCATAGAACTTCGCTATCTGCGACTGCTGCAAGTCCCATTCCCCCTGGACGCCGTAGTCGTTCGTATTGTTGCCACCGTCCTGCGGGGCGAAATGCGTGCCCAAGCCACTTACGGTCAAGACCGAGCGTGGAGAAACGTCGAAGCCGACGCCCGCGCTGCCTGTGTAGCTCGAGTACCCGATCTGCTCCACCTGGCTCTGCTGATAGCTCGCATGCTCGACGTCGGCGTTGAGGTCGAGGTGCGTCCGCTGCGTGAAGTCGTACTTGTATTCCGGCACCGCACGCACGAGCGTCTGGCGTGTGCTGACGGTGATGTGCCCGCTCGGGGCGGTCGAGGCCTCGCCGAGCGCCAGCCCCGGGAAGGTCGCCGGCAGGTAGTCGGAATAGAAGATCTGCTGGTCCGAGAACTGCAGAATCCCGGTGAGGTCCGAGCGCAGCGTTCTCTGCTCGCCATCGATGTCCAGATAGCCGTCGGTCGACTGGTCCGTATGATCCGTCGGAAAGTAATCCGAGCGGATGCGTGGCGTGATGTCGAGCTTCGATGTCTGCGAAATGAAGTCCATCGCGAGCGCCGCGTCGAGGTATGGCCCGTACACCGCCAGCTCCTGGTCCGGGATGTCGGCCAGGCGATAGTTGTCACTGTAGGTGCCGCCGAGCTCGACGCGCGGCACGAACTCCCAGTTGCTCGCGCCCGCTGCCGCCGTCAGCCCGAGGAGCGCGCCGGCCCCAAGGGCGGCGGACAGCCTACGGCACGACGACGACATCGCCGGCCTGCAAGGTTATGTTCTGCGACAGATCGTTGCCGTGGAGCACGTCGTTGTAGTTGAAGGGCAGCGCCTCCTGCGAGCCGCCGTCGGTGCGGCGGATGATCTTGATGTTGCCGAGTGAGGCGAACGGCGTCGTGCCGCCGGCCATGCTGATGGCCTGCATCACATCGACGCGCGGATTGACGACGAATGCGCCCGGCTTGGTCACCTGTCCGATCACGTAGACCCGGTTGCCGGCGATCTTCTGCAGCGACACCGTCACGACCGGATCGGTGATGAAACGGGCGAGATGTTGCGTGATCATCTGTTCCAGCTGGCCGACGGTCTTGTCGTGCGCATCGATCGTTCCGCAAAGCGGGAACGAGAACGTCCCATCCGGCTCGACGAGTATCGGGCGCACCAGCTCCGGCTCCTTCCATACCGACACCATCAGGGTGTCGCCGGGCTGCACGGTGTAAGGCGGGTCGGGAGGGGACGCGAAGGCCGTGCCGGCGGCCAGCGCAAGCAGAGCCCCGCATGCCCAGCGGGAAAAGGACGATCGCATCGGTCAATCTCCTCGTTCTTCTATGGCGAAAATCCGCCGCGCCGGATGTGCGCTACTTGGGCCAGGGCTTGAGCAACTTCTGTTCCCGCCTAGGTTGCAGAGTGCCCCGCCGGCCCCGGCCCGGGGCCTGGAACGTTTGGCTCCGGCCTGCGTTTGTTTGCGGTCGTGAGCGCACGAGAATCGATGACGCCCCCGCATGTATGCATCGTCGGGCTCGGGAATCTTCCCGTGCTGGCGCCGGAGTATTCCGACCGGCCGGCGGGTGGTGAAGAGCTGCAACATACGCTGCTCGCCCGCGCGCTCGTGCGGCGGGGCTGGCGAGTGTCCATGGTGGTCGCGGATTACGGACAGGAGGACGGGGCGGCCTGGGACGGCGTCAAGACTTACAAGGCCTATCGTCCCGACGAGGGCATCCCTCTGGTGCGCTTTCTGCATCCCCGCTGGACAAAACTCCAGAGCGCCCTGCAGCGCGCCGCAGCCGACATTTACTACACCAGTTGCGCCGGCTCGCATCTGGCGCAGATCGTGTTGTTCGCGCGCCGCCATCGCCGCAAGGTCGCCTTCCGGGTCGCGAGCGACTCCGATTGCGACCCCCAGGCGCTCCTGGTGCGCCATTGGCGCGACCGGCAGTTGTACCGCTGGGGAATCGGGCGCGCCGACCTGGTGCTGGTGCAGACGCTGCCGCAGCAACGCGCGCTCGCCCGCAACTTCGGCCTGCAGAGCCGGGTGGTAGGCCCGGTCGTTGAGCCCGCGGGCCGGCGCCCGGCTTTTCAGGAGCGCGACATCGACGCGCTCTGGGTGGCAAACATGCGGGCGCTGAAGCGCCCGCAGCTATTCCTCGAGGTGGCGGCGCAACTCCCGAGCCTGACTTTTCACCTGGTGGGCGCGCCGGCGCCGCGCGAGGAGGCAGTCTACGAGGAGGCGCGTGCCCGGGCCGCGTCGCTACCCAACGTCACCTTTCATGGTTTCGTGCCGCAATACCGGGTCGGGGAGCTCTTCGAGCGCGCTCGCGTTCATGTCAGCACGTCGGAAACGGACGGGTTTCCGAACACCTTCCTACAGGCCTGGTCCCGCGGCACGCCGGTCGTCACGTTTCTCGATCCCGGACGGATCGTCAGCAGCAACGGCATGGGGGCCGCGGTAAACGACATCGGGGAGTTGAATGCGGCGATTGGCCGCCTGGCGCGCGACCCGCTGGACTGGCAGGCGGCGAGCGCGAGCGGCGCACGCTACTTCGATGAGCAGTTGAACGAGCCGCGTACCGTGAGCACTTACATGGAAGCGCTCTCCGGACTGCTCGCACCCTCGGCCGCCTCGTCGGTCGCACTGGGCACCTGATGGCCGAGCTCCCAGCTACGCCCCGCTGCCGCTCGGTGCTCATGGTGGGCACGGATCTGCGCAGCATCGGCGGCATCAGCACGGTCGTACGGGGGTACATCGATGCGGGTCTTTTCGACCGCATCGACTGCACGTATGTCGCAACGCACCGTTCCGGATCGAATTGGCGGAAGCTGTTCGTCGCACTGGCGGGCTGGGCGCGGGTCGCGCTGCGCCTGCACACACTCGATGCGCCGCTCGTGCACATCCAACTCTCCTCGCGCGCATCCTTCTGGCGCAAGGCGGTGGTGTGCCTGCTGGCGCGGCTTGCCGGCAGGCCCTATCTGCTGCACGTGCACGGCTCGGAATTCGCCGATTTCTACGGGGAATGCCGGCCAGCCGCGCGCCGCATCGTGAGCGCGGTCCTCGCCCGGGCCACTCTGGTCCTCGCCCTGTCCGAGACATGGCGCTCGACCCTGCAGAAAATCTCCCCGCAGGCGCGCATCGAGGTGTTGATGAACGCCGTACCGCTGCCGCCCGCCGATGGCTCACCGCACCCCGGAGACGGTGCGCCCAGCCTGCTCTTCTTCGGCGAGATCGCGCGCCACAAGGGAGTCTTCGAGCTCGCCCGGGCCTTCGCCGGGGTAGCCGACGAGCTTCCAGGGCTACGACTGGTATACGCCGGCAAAGGCAGCGGGGCCGAGGAGACCCGCCGCCTCGCCGTGCAGCTCGGGCTCGCCAGCCGCATCGAGTTCACCGGCTGGTTGCAGGCGGAACGCGCGCGCGCGACGCTCGCCGCCGCGACCATATTCGTGCTGCCTTCCTTCGTGGAGGGCATGCCGATGGCTTTGCTCGAGGCCATGGCCCTCGGACTGCCCGTCATTGCAACCCCGGTGGGCGGCGTCCCCGAGATCGTCACGCACGAGGTCGACGGCCTGCTGGTACCGCCGGGCGACGTGGATGCCCTGGGCGCCGCGATCGCCCGGCTGATGAGCGAGCCGGCGCTGCGCGAGCGGCTGGGACGGGCCGCGCGCGCGACGGTCGCGACGCGCTTCTCGCTCGACTCGGCCGTCGAGCGGCTGCTCGGGATCTACCGCCGCTTCGGCATCGAGCCGCGCGAGGCACGCCGCAAAGAGCAGGTGCCGCTCGGCGCCGTCGTGGGCGGCCGATGACCGCCGACGCTGAAGGGTCGCAGGCTCCGGGCCTGCTCTTCATCGTCAACTCGCTGGAAACGGGCGGCGCCGAGAAGCAGGTGGTGACCCTGCTCAACCACATCGACACGCGGCACTTCCGCCTGCATCTCGCGTATCTGAAGCGCAAGGAGGCGCTGCTCGGACAGCTGCACGCCGAGAGGCTCGATGAGGTCATCTGCTGCGACGTCAGCCGCAGGATCGACCGCGACGCCGTGGACCGGCTGCGCTCACTGATCGCCCGGAGGCATATCGATGCGCTCATCTGCACCAACCCCTACTCCATGCTCTATGGCCACCTGGCGCGCGGCGCTGCCGCGGGCACGCGCCTGGCGGCCGTCTTCCACAGCACGCTGCTGCACAGCCTCAAGGAACGGCTGCAGATGGCCCTCTACAAACGGCTCTTCAACCGTTGCGACCTCCTGATCTACGTCTGCGAGAGCCAGCGCCGGTTCTGGCGGCGGCGCGGCCTGCATCCGCCGGACACCGTCATTTACAACGGCGTCGATACCGAATTCTTCAGCAACCAATACACCGCCGAGCAGCGGCGGATCCTGCGCAGCTCCCTCGAGTTCGGGGCCAACGACTACGTCGTCGGACTCTGCTCCGCCTTGCGCCCGGAGAAGGCGCCGGTCGATCTGCTGTGCGCGATCGCGAATCTGCGGCAACAGCGGGTGCCCGCGAAGGCGCTCTTCATCGGCGACGGACCGGAGCGGTCGCACGTCGAGCGGAGCGCGGAGGCGCTCGGCCTGCGCGAGCACGTGCGCATCACGGGCTTTCAGCAGGACGTACGGCCCTTCGCGGCCTGCTGCGACGTCCTCACCCTGGTGTCCCATTCCGAGACCTTCTCGCTCGCCGCCCTGGAAGCCATGGCGCTCGGCAAGCCCGTGGTCCTGAGCAACACCGGCGGCGCCGCGGAGCTGATCCTGCCTGGCGAGCAGGGGTTCCTCTTCGAGCCGGGAGACATCGAGGCGCTGGCAATGCACCTGACGACACTGACCTCCGAGCCGTTGCGGGAACAGCTCGGCGCCGCCGCGGCGTGGCGGGTCAGGGAGCGATTCACCGTGCACGGCATGACCGCCGGGTTCACCGGGCAGATCACGCAGCTGCTGGCGAGACCCGTGGCGCGGCGGGAATATACGTTGCTGGAGAGACTGACATGGAGATGATGCCGCTGTTGCGGGGCATGGGCACCTGGGCGCCGGGCCTGTACAGTCCCGAGAAGCGCAAGACCGGCGGCTCGGTCTCGGCGCGCTACTGCTATTCGGTGTTTCTGCGCCACCTGTGTTTCCTCCATGCCTGCGGCCTGCCGACCCGGCACGACTCCATCGGCGAGCTCGGCCCCGGCGACACCATCGGCATCAGTCTCATGGGCCTGCTGCTCGGAGCGCGCCGCGTCGAGGCGCTGGATGTCGTGCGCTACGCCAACAACACGAGGAACGCCCGTATCCTCGCCGACCTCGTCGAGCTCCTTCAGGACCGTGCGCCGATACCCGACGAGCGGGAGTTCCCCGAGGTCTATCCGCGACTGCCGGACTACGGCTTCCCGTTATTCCTCGAAGACGAACACCATGACGCCATCCCCGACCCGGGGCGGATCGAGGCCATCGCGGCGGCGCTGAGAGGCGAACCCAGCGCCATCGGCATCCAGTACTACGTCCCCTGGCAGGAGTGCTGGGCGCGGACCTCGCCGGGAGTGTCGTTCGTCATCTCCCAGGCCGCCCTCGAGCACGTGGAGGACATCGAGGCCGTGCACCGCTCGCTCGCCGCCGGTCTCAGGATCGGCGGCCTGGTGAGTCACGTCATCGACTTCAAGAGTCACGACATGACCGCCACGTGGGACGGCCATCTGCAGTATGGCGATCTGACATGGAAGCTGGTGAAGGGGCGGCGGCCCTATCTGCTCAACCGCCGCTCCCCCACCGATCACCTGCACGCCATGGAAGCGTGCGGATTCGAGGTCGTCCGCACCTGGCGTGCAATCGTCCCGCCGACCCTCGCCCGCTCCGGCCTGCCGACACGCTTCCGCGACTGGAGCGAAGAGGATCGCTCCACCACGACCATGGTCGTGGTCGGCCGGCGCATTCGTTGAGTTAACTGCCGGCCTTGACGCCGGTCGGGGCTTTCGGCTGCACGAGCGCCGCCTGGCGCAACAGGATGATTCCGTCCCGGTCCTGCAGCGTCACTGAGGTGACCGTCTGGCCATTGTTGACCGACGGAGCCTGCGTGCCCTTGAGCTTCACGAAAGTGCCGCCGAGCTGCACCGTCTGCGCGCCGTTCCCCTTCGGGTTGACGAGCGCGATGCCATTGGCGAAGTCGCGACGCCACACGCCCTTCTGCCAGGCGGCCGCAGGCGGCGTGCTCGTCTCCGCGCCGAGGTTCGCGTTGAACTCATCGAACCAGTAGAAGCCGGAATAGGTGCTGGTATTGCTGGTGAAGTTGTAGTAACCGTCGTTCATCAGGCAGGAGGCGAGGCCGTAGCGCATCGACTGGTAGTTGGTCGGATTGTCCTGCTGGTTGAAGATGACGAGCTTCGGCGCGTTGACCGCCGCCATGATCTGGAAGTACTGGTTCTCCATCCCCTGCCAGCCGTCCCAGGTCTCGGTCGACCACGACTGGCCGATGAGCCCCTCGATCTCGCCGCCCTCGGTCATTCCCTTGAAGCCGGCGGGAACGGGCGTGGCTCCCGGCGAATACCAGGTCGCGATGTTGCCGATCTGATACTTGCCCGGCATCAGCTGGTGCGCCAGGCTGAACCAGCGCTCATAGCCCGACTGTATGGCCGCCTGCGCCTGTGCGTTCGACGGCTGCAGCACCGCGCCGTTGCGGTACCAGTCGCCCGCCACCCGCGGCGTGGTGAACACGTTGTCCATGAAGAAGCCGTCGATGTTCGTGTTCGGCGTGTATTCGTTGTTGACGAAATACTTGGTGATGTAGTCGATCGCGTCGTCGCCCTGCGCATCCTTCGGCGTGTCCGGCGTGTTGTTGATCGTCATGCCGCCATTGCCGTAGAAGGACGCCACCGCTCCCGTGAGCGAGGTGCTGGTGTAGAGCCACCACTTCATCTGGTTTATCTGGTTGATGAGGGTCGCCCACGCGCTGTTGCTCGGATCGGTGAACTGCTCGTCCGAATCGGTATAGAGAAAGACCAGCGCGTTGGGATTGATCGCCTTGATCTGCTGCACCACGGTCTTCATCGACTCCCCGCCCGGGTTCATGCCCGGCCAGTCGTTGAGGACCGTGATCGACTGCTTGGCGAGCTGCGCCTGGAAGGTCGCGTCGTTGTAGTCGAAGGGTGTCGAGATCTGGATGCCGGCGATGCGCGGAAAGTTCGGCGGCGTGAAAGCGAATGCGCTCGCGCTGGCCGCGAGCGCGCCAATAGCGGCAAGGGCCGTCAGGCGCTGACGAAATGCAATATGAGTCATCGTCTCCCCCCGGGAGGCTGTAACTGAAAGCTCGACGAAGTCGAGGTGCTTCTCCGGTGGGGCGGACAGACGGCGCGCACAAATTCGAGCCGTGACTGCTCTCGTGGTGATCCGCGCGTGTGCGAAACGCCCGGATAGCACTGCGGTTCGATGACCGCATGCACGTCCACACCGGAAGTCTCCCGGGCACCCTGCAACGCTGCAGGCTGCTCCGTGTGACCGGTCGCTATTTTTACAGCGTTCACCGAAACGTCAATAGTCGCGATTGCAAAATGCTGGAAAATCGCGTTTTGTCTGCGATTTCAGACGGCGTCTCAATTCACCGACATGCGGCGTGCCGCCGCGCTGCGTGTGCGCACGGCCGACCGCGTTCTAACAGGCGACGCCGCGGAGCGCGCCGGTGTTTCGATGACTTTCTTCCGCGCCGTCTCGACGATCCCGACCGCCGCACGCAACGAGAAGCCGACATAGATCCAGACATACGACCACGGCTTGTCCATGTTGTCGAAGAAGATGGAAACCGCGAGCCCGAGCATGCCGAACACGAGCGCTATCATGTACGGCCGCAGCGGCCCGGCCCCCGCCGCGATCGCGCGCAGCCCCGTTGCCACGGTCTGGTATTGAATGGTCACGAACGCGAACAGGCCGATCAGACCGAGCCCGAACCACTGGTCCAGATAGTAGTTGTGGGTGATCAGCACGAACATCGTCTGGTAGACGCGGAAGCCGTAGCCGGTGAGCAGCGTGATCGGATGCGCCATCATGGTGGAGATTGCCGTGATCCAGATGTCGGTGCGGCCGGACGAGGCGACACTGATCGATCCCGACATCGACTGGTTGAAGATGCGCTGGGTGATCACCTGGGAGAATTCAGGCAGCAGCAGCACCGCCAGCCCTGCCGCGATCACGACGCAGGTAGCCCCTATCAGCGTCCAGGCGAAGACACGCGATGTCGGCAGATGCCGGCGGCAGAGCCACACCGCCGCTGCGTAGCCGACGATCACGCCGACGTAAGCACCGCGGGAGACGGTCAGCAGCAGAACGGCCACCGAAGCCAGCGCTCCGCCGTACCAGAAGAGTCGGACGGCGCCACGCGCCGACATCGCCACGGCGACCATCATCGGCAGCACGCACACGATCAACGCCGCCGTATCGTTTGCGTGGCCGAACACTCCGAAAACGCGATCGGCTTCGACGCCGTTCTGGCCGACCGTGATACCCAGATGCACTATGCCGGCCACGTCGGCCAGTGTCAGGATGTTGGCGAGACCGATCCAGAAGGCGAGAGTTTTCGCCATCAGGAAGAAGTCGCGCTCGCCTTCGATGCCGTAGAAGTAAACGAAGAAGAAGAGCACCGAGTCGAACAGCTCCGACTTGAGCTCGATGCCCGCGCCTTTCGCGTCGTACCCCGGATAGTGCAGCACGGTCACGCAGGCCACCCATGTCAGCAGGGCGTAGGTGATCCACAGGATGAAGGCCACGTTGACGATGGGCAGCCGCATGCGGAAGCGCCCCGTGAGCGCCATGCGGAACATGAGTCCGAGCGCGATGGGGTAGAGGAGCGCGTTCTTGACGCTCAAGCCGGGCCCCAGGCTCATGCCCGCGGAGAAAATGTCGCTCAGAGCGAGAGTCGAGATGAGGAGAACGTAGAGCAGACGCATGTGTCAGGCCTTGCGGCAAACCGGACCCAGAGACGGAATGAGCCGTCGCGCCCACGCGAGCAGGGCGTACGCCTCGGGCACACGCAGCACGAGAAGAAGCAGCGTGAAGGCCGCGAGATACGCCAGCGACCCGAGCGCCATGCCCGCTGGCCCCCGGATCTCGCTCCAGGCGGAGGTAGCAAGGACGGCTGCCGCGAGCAGCGCCGCGGCGGCCACCTTGCCGGCATTGGCCCACGGCAGGAGCTCACCGAGGCCTACGCCGTAGCTGCGCATGGTGGCGCGGCCGAGCCAGACGGCCTCCACCAGTGTGGCCAGCACCGCGGCGGTCATGGCGCCGGGAAGTCCCGCCACCGGAATCAGAGCCGCCAGCAGGACACCGCAGGCGATGATCGCGGCCACATTGCCGCCGACCAGCGGGCGCGTGCAATTGATGGCGCGCAGCGCCGGAGCGAAATCGAAGCACTCGCGCACCACCGCCAGCATGTAGATCTGCAGTACGAGGGCGGCCGGGGCGTAGCTGCGGCCGAATACCGTCTCCACCAGCGGCCGCGCGAAGCGGATGACGATGACCACCACCGGGAAGAGCAGGATGGTGTTGGTCACGGTCGCCTGCTTCCAGAGCGCGAGCGAGTCGCTGCGCGAAGTCTCGCGATGGCGCCGCACCATCTCCGGCAGGACGACGGAGGAGACGGAGTTGCGCAAGGTCACGACGACGGGCTCGCCATACCTTGCGATGGTGTACTGCGCGAGGGCGACCGCGCCGAGGGCCTTGGTGACGGCCAGTGCGCCCAGGCTGCGATTCAGTGTTGAGAGCACCGACGCGGCGCCCGAGGGCAGGCAGTAGTGCAGTTGCTCGCGCCAGGGATCCGGGAGCGGCGGCTCCGCCGCGCCGCGGTCCACGGCCGCCATGACCAGGGCCGTGCCGAGAACCCGGACACCCTCCAGCACGATGAGCGCCCAGATGATTGCCAGCACATCGTGCGTCAGCGCCGCGGTCGCGAGCACGACGGCAACACGGGTGCCGAGGCGCACGGATGTATAGACGAAGATCAGTCCGGGGCGCTCGGTCGCAACCCAGTAGAAGTCCCAGAAGTCGAGGTTGGATGAGAGGAGCGTGTAGAGACAGATCGGTAACAGCAGCGAGCCGACCACTCGGCCGCCCGTGGCACGATCCAGCACGGCGAGCACCGCGACCGTGAGCAGGCTGCTCAGGGCCATGAGCACGGTCGTCTGCCGCACCGTCCGCCAGCGGCTAGCCGGGTGAGACGGGATGCAATAAAGAAGGCTGTCGTTGATCGAGAACATCGCGATCGACTGCAGGACCGACGCATACAACAGGAACTCACGGTAGCGGCCGAACTGCGCCACGGTGAGCAGGCGCACCAGGATCACGGGACTGATCAGCATCAGCCCGTAGTTGGCCAGGCGCGACAGCGTCAGGATGGCGGCGCGATTGCCTACTCCGGCCATGCGCTCCCCTCGCTCACCGGAGGCGGGCGGCGCTGCTCGCCGCGGTCAGGGAATGCTCGGGAGCATCGACCTTCCATACGTCCGTGAGACGGTCGCGGCCGACGTAGATCAGGTGGAAGGCGGACGAGTCGAGCACGCGCGCGATACCCCTCCCCTCCATGAGCTCCGCGTCCTGTTGGCTCTCGCCGCTGCCGATGATATAGATCGCGCCCCGGTCCCGCCGCGACACCAGCCGCTCGAGCTGCCGCCCGGACCCGATCAGCGGCGTGTCGGTATAGATATCGGTCCAGCGGCCGTCGGTCCTGTGCAGGTACGGCGCCGCCATCGCCTCATCCTGCAGCCAGTAGTCGACGTGCCCCAGGTAATAAGTCTGCATCAGGGCATCCTCGGCGACGAGGATGTCGCGCGGGCCCGGGTGCAGTGATCGCACGAACCTGGCCGCTCCCTTGTGATCGGGATACTGCGCATAGCTCGGGTCCACCGCCGCCCCGAGCCGCGTGGGGTCGATGACCAGCGTGCACATCACTACCACGGCCAACATGCCGCCGAAGCGCGCGAGACTCACGCGGGAGGGCGTCTCCGCCGCCAACGGCCAGGCGGGCGCGGCCCACTGCACGACCGCAAAGGCTGCCACCAGCAGCGGCAAAATCTGGCCATCGACGAAGCGTTGCGCCGGATCCCACTGAAAGCACCCGATCTGCAGCAGCGGGATCCAGACCCCGAGTGTCAGAAACAGCAGGTGGTCGGGAACGCGCTGCCGGTGCGCCAGCCGCCAAAGACCGGCGCCGATGCCGCAGCCCGCGATCAGCAACGCCGCCAGCGAGTAACGCGCCACGGCCATGTAGACGCGCACGCTCGGCCAGCCGAGCAGGAGTCCAGCGATCTGCGACAGCGTCCCCGCGTGGTGAGCGTGCAGATAGCCGATCTGCGCGGCCGCGAGCAGCGCGCAGACGGCAAAGTAGACCGCGAGCCGCGCCGCCGACAGCGTGCCCTGGCGGCGCGCGAGCACCAGCGCAGCGACGATGAGAAGAATCGCCACGTGATCCAGCCGCGATACCTGCGCCACCAGGCTGACGGCCAGCAGAGCGACGGGCAGCCGTCCGCGTCCGCGGACCACATACCAGGAGAGCGCGAGCGCCGGCAGCGCCATGACCAACGGCCATGCCAGCTGCAGCGGCGCCACCGCGGCGCGTGGGGCGTTGAGCGGTGTTCCCGCGAGCGCTCCGAGAGCGTGCGGATATTGAATCGAGATCCAGTGGTTGAGCGCGACGAATTCGGCCGCGATGGCCACGAAGGCCACGGCGCCGTGCCAGAGCTTACGGCGCTCGCCGCTCACCAGCCCCGGCAGGAAGCATAGCCAGGCGGCGAAGATCGACAGAGTGTGGAACTCCAGGCTCACCGCCATCTCCAGCACCGCGCCGACCAGGTAGCCGCTGCGCCCGGTGCGCTCCCACGCGAAGAGCAGCGCCATGAATCCCGTGACCCCCGTGACGAGGAACACATACATCCGGGCGGTCTGTGCATCCTGGATGAATGCGGGGAGCAGCGCCACGGCGGCGGTCAGCGCCAGATTCCAACGCGGCTCGAGAAAGCGCCGGCCGGCGACCCAAGTGAGCAGGATGAGCAACACACCGCAGATTGCCGACGGCAGACGGAAGGTCCATTCGCTGGGGCCGCCGAAGGCGAGCGCCGAGCCCGCCATGAGATAGAGCTGCGCCATCGCGCGCGGATAGGTGAAGCCGCTCGGCATCTCCGGGGTGCCGTACCGAAGCAGGTGCATGGCCGGCAGCGCCATCGTCTTCTCGTCGCCGTGCAGGCCGACGTTGCCGAGTCCCCAGAAGCGCACCAGGACTCCCACCGCCACGATCAGGACGAGGAGCGCAAGGGTCCGCCCCTCCACTCGCGCGCGCGGACGGGTATCCTCGAACAGTGAGGAGACGCCCCGCAGAAATTGCTCCATCAGTAGGCCTTCTCGTCCCGCAGCAGCAGGAGCGCGGTAAGCACGAGGATCTTCAGGTCGAGCAGAGGCGTCCATCGCCGCAGGTATTCGAGATCGTAGTTGACACGCGCCTGCATGTCCTCGACGCGCGCGGTCTCTCCCCTGCAGCCATTCACCTGGGCGAGGCCCGTCATTCCCGGCGGCACCTTGTGACGGATCATGTAGCCCTTGATCAGCTTGCGGTACTCCTCGTTGTGCGCCACCGCATGCGGCCGGGGCCCGACGAGACTCATGCGTCCCTGCAGGACGTTGAAGAGCTGCGGCAGCTCGTCCAGCGAGTAGCGACGCATGAATCGGCCTACGTCCGTGATACGCGCATCCTTTCTCGTAGCCTGTACGATCTGCGCGCCATCCTCCTGCACCGTCATCGTGCGGTACTTCCATACCGTGATCTCGCGGCCGTCGAGCCCATAGCGGCGCTGCGAGAAGATGATCGGACCGGGAGATGACATCCGCACCATCACCGCAAGGGCCAGCATCAGCGGCGCGGCGATCACCAGAATCGAGAGCGCCAGCGTGATGTCGGTGAAGCGCTTGACGACACCGCGATAACCGCAGAACGGCGTCTCGCAGAGCGCGACCACCGGAATACCGAACAGCTCGCCGCTGCGCGCCTGGATGAGATCGAACGCGAAGATGTCCGGCACGTAGTAGATCGAGACCGTCGTGTCGCGCAGCTCGTCGAGGAGCTGCATGACGCGCCGGATGTGGCGCACCGGCAGTGCGACGAAGACGACATCTATCCCGCGCCGCTTGACGAACGCGGCCAGCTCCGGCAGGCGGCCGAGGAGGCGCGACCGTGTGCCAGGCAGGCCCAGCCGCTCGGCGCTGCGGTCATCGAAGAATCCCTCGACCTTGAGGCCCGTGAAGTCGCCGCTCTCCCCGATCCGGCGCGCCAACGAGACGCTGATGTCGTTGCAGCCGGCAAAGGCGACGCGGCGCACCATCGCCGGGTCGTACATCAGGCGGCGTTTCAGCTCCTGCAGGCAGAGCATGACCAGGATGAGCACCATCGGCGTGACCACGATCCAGGTCACGACGACCTTGCGCGAGAAGTCCGAAGAATACTTGGTGACGAAACCGACGCCGAGCAGCACCGCGATGATGACCATCCAGCGCACCAGCACCTTGCCGGCCAGAGGCCATGTGGGCGACAGCAGTTGCCGCTCCCCCGCCTGCCGCGGCCGCGGCGGCGGCAGCAGCACCGAGAGCGCCGCCACCAGGATCGCAAGAACGACAAAGAAGCCCCGGAACTCTGCCCCGTAAAGCGCACACAGTCCGTACAGCAGCCCGACGGCCACCGCTGGGGGCGCCATAGCTTCGAGGAGAGCCAATAGGGCGATGGAGAAGCTACGGGTGAACGATAGTGCTTCGCTGGTCATCCGTATGATGTCTGGGCCTGCCGCGAGGCGGGACGCCCCCGCCGGACGGAACCACTTGGAGCAAGCATCGCTCCTGATATAGGTTTAAGCGCGCAGGCCGAGCTCGCGGTGCCACACCTCCAGGCTGAGCAGACACCACAGCAGCTTCTCGTGGTTCTGCCGCCCCGTTGTATGCTCATCAACATAACGACGCAGCGCCGGGACGTGGTAGTAGTCGCGGGTGCGCGACTCCGGCCCCAGCAGGTGATCGCTCAGGTAGCCGCGCATGCTGCCGCGGAACCACTCGTTCACCGGCACGCGAAAGCCGATCTTCGGCCGCTCCAGGATCTGCGCCGGCAACACCCGCCGCATCGCCTCGCGCAGGATCCGCTTGGTGGTGAGGCCGCGCACCCGCCACTCATCCGGCAGGCCGGAGACGAAGGCGGCGAGTTGGTGATCCATGAAGGGCATGCGCGCCTCGAGCGAGGCCGCCATGGTCATGCGGTCGCCGCGCTCGAGCAGGTTGTCCGGCAGCCAGCTCGTCTGATCGAAATAGAGGATGTCGCGCAGCGCGGAGTTGCCCAGCGAGGAGTCGAATGGCGGCGCGGAGCTGGAGTTGTGTCGGGGCGCGGTGAGGCGGGTGAGGCGGCACCGCTCCTGGCCCGAGAGCGCACCGAACCAGCGCGGCAGGCGCTCGCTGCGGTCCGCGAGACCCAGGTTGGCGACCGCCGTCTTGGCGCGGCGGAAGCCATAGGGGAGCGAGCGGCAGAGCGGCTCGATCAGCCCGTGGCGCACCGCCGCGGGCACGTGCTGATAGGTGCAGACATAGCGCTCGAGCACGTGCTTGGGATAGCCGCCGAGAAACTCGTCCGCCCCCTCCCCCGTCAGCACCATCTTGACCGTGCGCCGCGCCTCGCGGGCAAGCAGATAGATCGGGATGTCGGATGGCTCCGCCACCGGCGCGTCACGGTAGCGCACCAGCGCCGGCAGATGCTCCATCAGATGCTGTTGCGATACCGTCAGCTCATGATGGTCGGTGTGAAACTGCTCGGCGATGGCGCGGGCGTACGTGAGCTCGCTGTAGGCGGATTCTGCAAATCCCACCGAGAACGTCTTGACGGGGTGCGCGGAGTGCCGCGACATCATTGCCACCACCGCCGAGGAGTCGATGCCGCCCGACAGAAAGGCTCCGAAGGGTACATCCGAGATCATGCGCACCCGAACGGCCTCTTCGAGCTGCGTGAGAAACGCCGATACCGGGTCCCCTTCCACAGGCTCTGCCGTCGCAGGCCTGCCGTCGTCCGGCACGAAGTATGGCGTCTCCACCACGGCGCCGCGCTCACACACCAGGTAACTTCCCGGCATCAGCTTGCGGATACCCTGAAGCAGCGTCGCCGGCGCGGGTACGTAGCGATAGGCGAAGTAGTCCCATAGAGCCTCGCGATCGACCTGCCGCGGGACACCGGGTACCGCGAGAATGGCCTTGATCTCCGAAGCGAAGAGCACCCGGTCAGCAGTCTGATAGAGAAAAAGCGGCTTCTTGCCGTAGCGGTCGCGGGCCAGCAGCAGACGCTCCCTGTTGGCATCCCAGATGGCGAACGCGAACATGCCGCGGAAGCGGGTGACGCATTGCGGCCCCCACTCCTCGTAGGCGTGCACGATGGTCTCCGTATCCGACCGCGTTCGAAAAGTATGTCCCTGCGCGATGAGCTCATCGCGCAGCGCGGGAAAGTTATAGATCTCGCCGTTGAAGACGATCTGCACCGTGCCGTCCTCGTTGGCTATCGGCTGATGCCCGGTATCGAGGTCGATGATGGAGAGCCGCCGGTGGGCCAGCCCGACGCGGCGCACACCGCCGCGCGTCACGGCCTCGAAGAACCCCTCATCGTCCGGGCCCCGGTGTGCGAGCGCCGCAGCCATCCCGCGCAATGAGTCGCCCAGTCCATCAGGGCGCCCGGACGCCAGATAGCCCGCTATTCCGCACATACCATCTCATTACCCGCACCGCGGGGCTGCCGAGCTACGGCAGTGAGCAAGAGAGATGCCCAGGCGTGACGTCATGCGGCGCTCCTGTCGGCCGGCCGCGACGAGCGATTTATCCGGTAAATTCAGGCATTTAGTTAAATCGCCTCGCTGAAGCAGACGCCAGCTGTCTGCCTGCGCAGACGAGGTTCGGCCTCCGTTGCGTCCGCAGCGCTTCCGCTCCCGCCATGTTGCCCCCCTGTAGAGGCCCTGAAGGCTCCTGGCACAGCCGTTGCACCGGCTCAGGCGCGCCGCCAATCGCACGGCGGCGCAAAGGGCACAGTCCACCGAAAGGCGGACTTCGCAAAACTTCCGGTCTAACGGCGCGAAGCCTACGACAGCGGGGTTGCCGGGGTGGTCCTGAGCACCGTGCGCGCGAGCGCGCGGGGCGAGAAGGCAGCCTCGTGAAGCTACGGTCGCGCTGCGGCTGAAGGCTTCGAAGCAATCTCCCGACTGTGGTTCGCCCGCCATACCGGCAATGGATCGCACAGTTCGGGGGATGCATGGCAAACGCCAAACGGGGGCGCGGGTCGCGTCGTGGGTTTTATTATCTTTGTACCGTCGCAGCGCTGGGATTCGCACTCTCGGGCTGCGGCGGTGGCGGCTCCGGAACGGCCGGCTCGACCGATTCGGCCAGCTCAAGCAGCTCGGCGGCCACTTCCAATGAAAGCACCGCGGATCCGCCGACGGTGAGCAACAGCGCCGTCACACTCAATTGGACCCCACCGACGGAAAACACCAACGGCTCGGCGCTGACGAATCTCGCCGGCTACGACATCCATTACGGGACGGCATCCGGCGACTACACGCAGACGATTTCCGTCTCCAATGCCGGCATCGCGACCTACGTCGTCGATGACCTGACACCCGGGACCTACTACTTCGCGGTCGCCGCCGTGAATTCGCAGGGGACCGAGAGCCCGCCGTCACCCGAAGTCAGCGCGACGGTGAACTGAGTCTCGACCTCTGGCACAGGCTTTGCAGTATTTTTGAAGGGCGCGCTACCGACTCGCACTCGGTGGCGCGCCAGGCACGGCGGGACTCGCCCGCCGAGCCGTATCGGCTCGCACAGTTCGGGGGTAAGATGGGGTACGCCAAACGGAGGCGCGGGTCATCGCGCCGTGGGTTTTATCTTTGTGCCGTCGCAGCGCTGGGATTCGCACTCTCAGGTTGCGGCGGCGACGCCATGAGCGGCAGCTCTTCGGCCACCACGGCGGCGCAGAGCACGGCGCCCGCTGACAGCACATCGGCCGGTGACGGCACATCCGCCAGCACCACCTCCAGCAGCAGCACGTCGGCCAGCAGCGGCACATCCGCCAGCTCCGGCAGTGGCACGTCGGCCAGCAGCGGCACATCGGCCAGCGCCACCTCTGGCAGCAGCACCAAATCTGGCAGCAGCACCAAATCTGGCGGCAGCACCAAATCCGGCAGCAGCACATCCGGCGGCAGCAAGTCGGCCGGGACCACCGGCTCGGGTTCCACCGGCAGCACTCCGCCCATCAAGAGCATTCACGCCATCACGCTCAACTGGACTCCGCCGACGGAAAACACCAACGACACGCCGCTCACCAATCTCTCCGGCTACAACATCCACTACGGCAGCTCATCGGGTAGCCTGACGCACAAAATCTCGGTTTCCAACCCCGGTATCGCCACCTACGTGGTGAGCGACCTGCCGCCCGGAAAGTACTATTTCGCGGTGGCCGCGGTGAATTCCGCAGGCACGGAGAGCCCGCTCTCTCCCCAGGTCAGCGCAACTGTAACAAACTGATAGTCGTTGACTGGCGACAGCTTCCACCGCTCAGCTCACGTGCCTAGAATGAGCGCAGAGGTGCCCAGTCATGAGTATCGACCGCGCGATCCGCACGCCCTCGGGCATTCGTCGCTCCCTCGCCCTCTGGACCCTGTGCGCCCTCGGCGCCATGGGCTTGACCGCATGCGGCGGCTCGGGCTCCTCTAGCTCATCAGGCTCGGCGGACGCCGGCTCGCCGGGCACCTCCGTTGCGCAGCAGCCGTGCAGCAACTGCGGCACCGCGATGTTGTCCCTCACGGACCAACCGGGCGACTTCGTCAGTTACATCGTCAATGTCGACTCCCTGACGCTCACCCGCTCAGACGGCACGGTCGTTCAAACTGTTCCCGTGACGACGCAGGTGGACTTCGCTCAGCTCGTGAATCTCTCCGAGATCGTGAGCGCCGACCAGATCCCGGCGGGAACCTACGCGTCGGCGACGCTCACTCTCGATTACACCAATGCGACCATTGTCGTCGATACAGGCAGCGGCGATGTCACCGTGCCCGCGGCAGACATCCTCAGCGGGACCACTGGCCAGCCGCTGACGGGACAGGTGACGGTGACGCTCACTCTGAGCTCCGACCAGCGGCTCGTCGTCACTGCGGGCACCGTCGCAAACCTTGCGCTCGACTTCAACCTGCTGGCATCGAACACAGTCGACCTCACCGCCACTCCGATTACCGTGACCGTGAATCCGACGCTGACGGCGAGCCTCACTCCGGATACGACCAAGCAGATCCACGTGCGGGGACCGCTGGTCAGCGTGAGCTCCAGCGCGAATGATTACGTCATCAACGTGCGCCCCTTCACGGACCAGAGCGACACGACGGGCCAGGTTACGATTGCGACGACCGCCTCGACCACCTATCTGATCAACGGGATGAGTTATACGGGCAGCGCCGGCCTGGCGCAGCTCGCCATGATCGCCGCGGGTACGCTCACCTCCACCTACGGCACCTGGGATCGCGCGGCCGGCACGCTCACCGCGACTCAGGTGCTCATCGGCCCCAGCGTGGAGGGATCCACGATGAGCAGCGTAGCGGGCACGGTGCTCGCACGTAGCGGCGATACGCTCACGGTGGGCAACGGACTCCTGTACCAGCCGGAGAGCATGGGCCTGACCTTCCAGCGGCAAGTCAGCGTCACTGTTGGCTCCGGAACAACGGTCGTGGAAGAAGGCCAGCCCGGCCCGTTCACAGCGAACGACATCTCCGTGGGCCAGAACGTGCGTATGGTGGGAACGGCGGGTAGCAGCTCCAGCACTCCGACTCTCGACGCAACGGCCGGCAGCGCCTTCCTGTTCCCGACGACCGGGCTCGGCCTTGTGACGACGACGGCTACGGGGTCAGTCTCGGTGGGGCTGCAGCAGCTCGGAAACGTCGATGCCAGCCAGCTGAATTTCGCGGGCACCGGCGCTACCTCTCAGCAGGACGCGACCGCATCGTCCTACCAGGTCTCCGTGCCCTCCTCCGTCTCCACATCCGAGGGCAGCGGCGCGGCGGTCGAGTTCACTGGCTTCGTGACGCCTTTCGGCTCGGCGCCGCCTGACTTCGCGGCCAGTACGCTGGTCATCTACGGACAGACGCACACGCTGTTCGACGTGCGATGGGCCTCCCCTGGAATCACGGCGCCGTTCATGACGCTCAACGCCTCGGGTCTGCTCCTGGGTCAGACCACGCTACAGGCCAGCGCTCAGAAGGTAATCCGGGTCGGCTGGTTGACGCTCGATCCCACAGCGCTAAGCGCCGGACTGGATCTCGTCCCCGACACCACGGGCACGGCGCAGCAGTCCTTCGCGATCGTGCACGTGCAGAGTCACACGATCGATAGCTTCAGCACCTTCAACGATCTCGCCACGGCGCTCGCGACGGACCTCAACGGCACGACCGGGGTGTTGCAGGTGATGGCGGAGGGCTCTTACAGCGGCGGCGCCCTCACCGCCGACCACATGATCGTGGCGCTGAATAACTGATTGACGTCCTCTCTCGTAATCGGACGCTGGGGGTCGGGGTCCATGGCGGTCGAAGCCAGTGTTGTCGGTGTAGTGAGGAAAGCGCCCGTCAGAGGCCCAATACACCCCGAGGATTGCAATCAGGTGTGAACGATTCGATCGAGGAACGCCTGCGCACGTGCCATTCCGGAGTAAGCATCGGCAATTGGAAGGTTCAGTTCCTGAGCCAATCGTGTGACTGGCTCGACCCAGTGTGCCGGCAGATCCAGCGCCGGTGGCCATGAGTGAGTGCGGCGAGTACGGAATACCGCCTCGCACGCTTCGCGAAGACCCGCGTAGTCGGTAACCAGCGTTTCCATAAGCAGCAGATCGATCAGATCGCGAAAACGTTCGTTGCGCTTGCCGGGTCGGGGTGGCAGCGTCATGCCGTGGAGTTTCTGCGCAATGTGTAGTCGTAGAGGCAAGCACGGGAGTGCGGTAGGACCTTTGACCCCGAACGCCTCGGTGAGGGGAATCGCCTCCAGCCACTCAATCTCAGACTCGCCCGATTCGGCTCGCGCGATATCGACGGTGATGCTGGCCCACTGGGGACTGCCGTCACCAGCGGCTCGTTCGAGGACGCCAGCTGTAACCATGTACGAGATCCAGGTGCGAACCGGTCCTTCGCTGAAACCGCTCGCGCGCGCGTACGCTTGGGCGTATTTCGCCAGTACGCCCGCGGACTGCGGCGGACCACTTGGCGGCTTTCGTGTGGGGATCACTCTCGCGCCCTGCGCCGCTCTTGGGGGCGCATTTTCCGAGATTGCAGCGCCCCGCCCACGAGTTCCTCTTCCAGTCGATCGGCTTCATCGAATGTCAGGTGGCCTGTCTTGCGTCCGTCCGTGATTGCCTGGTGGACGAGCGCAGGTCCGAGATGGGCGGCATGCACGTCGCGGATCGTGCGCGCGGCCGTCGTGACGGGTACGCCTTCGACTTGCTTGATGTCTTGCGGTTCGAGATCTACGTAGTGAAGCATTAGGTGTCGGGGTACGGCGCGACGAATGCGAAACACATGTGGCAAGGTGATGTGCACTTTCGCAGGACTGACGTCCGACAACCCGTAAATTGCCAAGGCGGATTCGTGAGAGACGGTAGCGTGCGCGCCGGGTCGGCGGACTTGCGGCCACAGCGCCGCCTCCATGTATTGGCCGAGGGGCGAAACGGGGTACCGGGTCAGCCGGTAAACTCCGCGCGATATGCGCTCGATGTCGCCATGCCGATGAAGTTGTACGAGACGCACCGGGTGCAGTCCGGCCTCACGCGCTTGCGCCGTGGTGAAATAGCCCAATTGCCCTTCGGCAAGGTCGTAAAGCAGGGTATCCCAGCGCCTTGGTCTCATTGGAACCTCTTGGCAATAATATAATGTACGTGAATATTATTGACAAGATCGGGTACCCTGAGCCTCGTTGTGACTTGGCCGCTGTCGAGCGGTAAACGACCGGCTGCGCGAATCTGGAGTGTCCTGGAAGGGCACGACTCGCGCTGAAGGGCGTGGGTTGCCGCGCGCTCCGGTCACCGCGACGGCGTGCCCGCCTCGACGGGTCGGCCTGACCCCTCGCCGAATCGGCGCGCGAGGCGATCGAGGTAGAGGTAGATGACTGGCGTCGTGAAGAGCGTCAGCCACTGCGATACGGCGAGTCCGCCCACGATCGCAATACCGAGCGGGCGGCGCAGCTCCGAGCCGGCGCCGGTCTCGAGTGCGAGCGGCAAACCGGCGATCAACGCACAGAAGGTGGTCATCATGATCGGCCGGAAGCGCAGCAGACAGGCCTCGTGAATGGAATCGCGGGGCGACTTGCCCTCGACCCGCTCCGCCTCGAGCGCGAAGTCGATCATCATGATGGCGTTCTTCTTGACGATGCCCATCAGCAGAATGATGCCGATGATGGCGATCAGCGTCAGCTGGAAGTGGAACACCATCAGGATCGCGAGAGCGCCGACGCCCGCGGGCGGCAGTGACGACAGGATGGTGAGCGGGTGGATGAAGCTCTCGTAGAGCACGCCCATGATCACGTAGATCGCGGCGATCGCCGCCAGGATCAGCAGCGGGACGGTGGTGAGCGACTGCTGATAGGCCTGGGCGGTACCCTGGAAAGCGCCGAGGATCGTATCCGGCACGCCCGCCTTGACGCGGGCGGCATTGATGGCGCTCACCGCCTGGCTGAGAGCCGCGTTGGACGCCAGGTTGAACGACAGAGTGACCGCGGGAAACAGTCCCTGGTGATTGACGGTCAGCGGCTCGGCCTTGGTGGCGAAATGCGCCACCTCCGACAGCGGCACGGCGCCGCCGCTGCTGCTTTGCAGGAAGACCTCGGACAGATTCTCCGGGCGGGAGAGAAACCGTGGCTCCACCTCGAGGATCACCTTGCTCTGGTAAGTCGGGGAATAGATGGTCTGGACCTGCGCCTGCCCGAATGCATTCTGGAGCGCGGCGTCGACGGCTGACATCGTCACGCCAAGCCTGTAGGCCGTATTACGGTCGACCACGACGTTCAGGTTTGGCGACGCGACCTGAAGGTCCGATGCGACATCGGTCAGTGTCTTCAGCTTCTGCATGTCGGCCAGCAGGATCGGCGCCCAGTGGTTGAGCTCATCCGAATTGGCGTCAGTGAGGGTGTACTGGTACTGCGCCTGCTCGAGGCGACCGCCGATATTGATGTCCTGGAAGGCCTGAAGATAGACCTTCGCGCCGATGACCTGGTTGAGCTGCGGCCGTAGGCGTGCCATGACCGTCTGGATCGCGGGACGCGCGGAGAACGGCTTCAGCTGCACGAACATGCGCCCAGTGCTCTCGCTGCCATTGGCGCCGGTCGCGCCGGCGAACCCGACGACGCCTGCCACCGCCGGATCGCGCGCGACGATGCGCGCAACCTGGTTCTCGATGAGACCCATCTGCGCGAACGAGGAGTCCTGCCGCGCCTGGATCGAGCAAAACATCTGTCCGGTGTCCTGCTGCGGCATGAATCCCTTCGGGATGACCACGTACAGCAGGACGGTGAGCGCCATCAGCCCCAGAGTGAGGATGAGCATCAGTGGGCCATGGTCGAACGTCCATATCAGTCCACGGTCGTAAGCGCCGCGTACGCGCTCGAAGGTCCGCTCGAAGACGTTCGTCTTGCCCTTGTCGTCGGGTTCCCGGTGCTTGAGAAACTTTGCGCACATCATCGGCGTCAAGGTGAGCGAGACGATCATCGAGAAGATCAGCGTCAGGGTCACCGTCATCGCGAATTCGTGGAACAGGAGGCCTACGACCCCCGACATGAAAAGGAGTGGGATGAACACCGCGATCAGCGACAGGGTCATCGACACGATCGTGAAGCCGATCTGCCCGGCGCCCTTTATCGCTGCCGCGAATGGCTCCATGCCCGCCTCGATGTAGCGGACGATGTTCTCGATCATGACGATCGCGTCGTCCACGAGAAAGCCCACGGCGAGCGTGAGCGCCATGAGCGACAGGTTGTCGAGACTGTAGCTGAGCGCATACATGCCGCTGAATGCGGCGATGATGACGAGAGGCAGGGTGACGCTCGGAATGATCGTCGCCCATAGGTTATGCAGAAAGAGCGCGATGACGACGACGACCAGAACGATCGTCAGAATCAGCGTGAATTCGACGTCCGACACCGAGCCGCGGATGATCACACTGCGGTCCGATACGAGGTCCACCTTGACGCTGTGAGGAATCGAGGTCAGGAGCTGCGGCATCTTCGCCTTGATCTGATTGACGACCTTGAGCGTATTGGCGCCGGGCTGCGTCTCGATCAGCAGCAGCTCGCAGGGAGTGGTGAAATACCAGCCGCCGCTGCGGGGACTCTGCGAGGAATTGATGACCCGCGCCACGTCCTTCAGCTCGACCGGAGCGCCTTTGCGGTAGGCGACGATCACATGCATGAACTGCGAGGCATCGAACATCTGATCGTTGGTCTCGATGGGATATTCGACGCTGCTGCCCTCGATGTTCCCCTTGGCCGAATCGAGGGTGGTGCTCGTGATGGCGGTGCTCACCTGGCTCAGGCTGATGCCGCGCGCGGCGAGCGCCAGCGGATTCACCTGCACGGTCACGGCCGGCTGCTGCTGGCCGGCGATGATGACCTGTCCCACTCCGGCCACGGTCGAGAGCTGCTCCGCCAGCATCACGTTGGAATACTCGTCGACCTGGTAGAGCGGCATGGCGGCGGAGTGGATCGCGTAGATCAGCACCGGCGCCGAGGATGGATTGCTCTCGCGATAAGTCGGCGGCGTCGGCAGATTCTTCGGCAGGAACCCTTCGGCCGAGTTGATGGCGCTCTGCACGAACTGCGCATCGGCGTTGATGTCGCTGTCCAGGTTGAATTGCAGGGTGATCGAGGTCGAGCCGAGCCCGCTCGAGGATGACATGAACGACAGGCCCGGGATGTCGGCGAAATATTCCTCGAGCGGTGTCGCGACGGTGTCGGCCATGGTCTGCGGGCTCGCGCCGGGGAGCGAGGCGGAAACCGAGATGGTCGGGAAATCCACATTCGGCAGGGCCGATACCGGCAGGAACTGGAAGCAGATCAGGCCGAAGGTGACCAGCGCCGCCATCAGCAGCGCGGTCGCGATCGGGCGGCGGATGAAGGGGTCGGAGATGCTCACCGCGACTATTGCCCGGCCGCTGCCCCAGTGGACGCGGACGGCGCGCTCACCGCGGCGGATGATTGCCCGGGCGTCGCGCTCGCCGGTTGCTGGATACTGACGAGGGTTTCATCGTCGAGCCGATATTGGCCGTTGGTGACGACCTCTTCACCGGCGGTGAGTCCCTTGCCGATGACCGCGATACCCTGCTGGTTGGAGTCCACCGTGACCGGAACCCGCTTCACCTTGTGATCGCTGCCGATGACGTAGACGTACTCGCCGTCGGGCCCGGTCATGGCGGCGACCGCCGGCACGGTGACCGCACTCTTGCGGACGAACTCGGTCAGCTCCACCGAGACGAACTGGTTCGGCCACAGGCGCTGCTGCCGGTTGGCGAAAGTCGCCTCGAGCAGGATCGTGCCCGTCGTGGTATCGACCTGGTTATTGATCAACGAGAGCGTGCCGGTCGCGAGCAGTTGGCCGCCGGCGGTGTAGGCGGCGACCGTCAGCGGGCCTTTGGCCTGATTCTCCAGCACCGTGGCGAGCTGATTCTCCGGCACGTTGAAGCTGACGAAGATCGGCTCCATCTGGGTGACCGCGACCAGCGCCGTCGAGCCGGAAGCCGAGCCTCCGGAACCGCTGCCGGCCGTACCTGAGCTGCTGCCGGCGGGGCTGCCGCCGTTCGAGGAGCTCGAGTTGGTGCTCGCCGCCTGCGCGGCCGCGCTCGCGGGCTGCACGAAATTACCGAGACCGACCTGAATGACGCCCGTGCGCCCGGTGACCGGCGAGGTGATCTGGCAATAGTCGAGATTCACCCGGGCCGCGGCGACGTTCCCCTGATCGAGCGCCACCGTGCCCCGGTCCTGTCCGACGACGTATGCCTGGTCCTCCGCCGTCTGCCGCTGGATGGAATTCTGCGATGCGAGCTTCCTGTAGCGCGCGAGGTCCATGACCGCCTCTGCGAGCGACGCCCTATCACGGGCGAGCTGTCCCTGTGCCTGCTCGAGAGCTGCCTGATAAGGCCGTGGATCGATCTCGAAGAGCTTCTGGCCGGCTTCGACCTCCTGTCCCTGCTTGAAATAGATCCTGGTGATACGGCCGGTGACCTCCGGCATCACTTCGACCACATCCATCGACAGCACGGTTCCTAGAGCCGGCACGAGGGCCGGCACGTCGCGAGCGGTCGCTACCACCGCAGTGACGGGGACGGCAGGGGGAGGCGGCGGCGGGGGCTTACGCGCGATGAAGCGCACGTAGATCCACCATCCCAGGAGGCCCACGACGACCACGGCACCCGCGATCGCCAGGCGCGCATACGCCCGCTCAGCCGCGGAAGGCATAACCGCTCACCATCCGTTACCCCTTTCGGGCCCGGGAATGGCCCCGGGAAGCAATTATTGAACCGTGCTCTTCAGCGTCTCCGTGACCCCGTAATCGTGCGTCTTGAGCTGCCCACTGTCCCAGCCACCGCCAATGGCGTCGACCAGGTCAGCACTCGCCACCAGGCGCTCGCTCTGAACGGAGAGCGCTGTGATCTGAGCGTTGAAGAGAGTGGTGTCCGCGACGATCACGCTGGTGTAGGCCACCGTGCCGGCCCGGTATTGATTCAGGGTGAGCGCGGCCGACTTCTGCGCATCCACCACGGCGGCCTGATCCTGCGCGTACTCCGTTTCCAGGTGCCGCAGCGTTGCCAGGTCGTTCTCGACCTGCTGGAAGGCGGTGAGCACCGTCTCCCGGTACGACGCCACCGCGGAGTCGTACAGCGCACGCTCCTCCTTCGTCTGCGCATACGTCGCGCCGGCATTGAACACCGTCTCCGCCAGCGAAGGACCGAACGACCAAACGTTGTTGCTCGCCCGGATCAGCTTGGAAAGCGAGGACGACTCATAGCCGTACGACCCGGACAGCGTCAGGCTCGGGAACCATCCCGCCTCCGCCACGCCGATCTGCGCGTTGGCGCTCTGGAGCGCGCGCTCCGAGGCGGCGATGTCAGGCCGGCGCAACAGCAGCTGCGAAGGCAGGCCCGCCGGCACGACGGGCACGGTCGAGGTGAACTCGCCCTGCGGTATCGCGAGCTGCGAGGGCGCCTTGCCGATGAGCACGGCGATGCCGTGCTCCATCTCATCGCGCGTCAGCTCGACGGAATTCTCCTGGGCAATGGTGTTCTCGAGCTGCGTGCGTGCGGAGTAGACGTCCGCCAGTGTCGTGGTGCCCGCATTCACCTGGTTCTGGGCGATCTGCAGGGACACTTTGTATTCCTGCACCGTGGTCTTGAGGATCCGCAGCTGCTGCTCCGCGGCGCGCAGCTGGAAGTAGTCGGCGGCCAGGGTGTTCTGCGCCGACAGCCGTGCGGCGGCAATGTCGGCGGCGTCCGCCTGCGCTTTGGCGACATCGCCTTCGACCTCCCGGCGCAGCTTGCCCCAGATGTCGATGTCCCAACTGGCGCTCGCGTCGGCTTCGTAGACCGTTCGCGTGGTCGAGCCGATGTGTTGGAAACCCGAGACCTCGGAGCTGAATTGCCCGGCTCCGCCGCTATGGGTGCCGGTGCCGTTCACGGTGACCTGCGGGAAAAACCCGCCCTCGTCGACCGCGGTCGCCTCGCGGGCAGCATAGTAGTTGGCCACCGCGACCTTCACGTTCTGATTCGATACCTCCACTTGCGCCTCGAGCGCGGCGAGCGTCGGGTCGTCGTAGATCGACCACCACTGCTGATTGGCGACCTGCGCCGGGGTCGCGGGCGTCCAGCCTTGTCCCGACTTGAAGGCCGGGGAAGGCGGCGCCGAGGACCGGTGGTAGTTGGGGCCGACCGCGCAAGCCGTCAGCGCCAACGCGCACGCGGTGCCGATCGCCATACGAACAGGTCTGTGCCGGATCATGCCGCGGGGCTCCCGATGGGCGAAGGGGGCAAACGCCGGCGTCGGGTGAAGGTTCTCGCGGACCAGAGCCGGAATCTATCGAGGTAGATGTACACCACGGGCGTAGTGTAGAGCGTCAGGATCTGACTGATGAACAGTCCGCCGACGATCGCGATACCCAGCGGCCGGCGCAGCTCCGAGCCCTGCCCGCTCATCACGGCGAGCGGCAGCGCTCCCAGCATGGCGGCCATGGTGGTCATCAGGATCGGACGGAAGCGCAACAGACAGGCATCGTGGATCGCCTGCTCGGGCCTGTCGTGCCCGGCGCGTTGGGTCTCGAGCGCCACGTCGACCATCATGATCGCATTCTTGAGGACGATGCCGATCAGCAGAATGACGGCGATCAGCGCGATGAGAGTGAAAGACTCGCCGCAGAGGAGCAGCGCGAGCACCGCGCCGATGCCACTCGACGGCAGTGTGGAGAGGATCGTTATCGGTTGCACCAGGCTCTCATAGAGCACCCCGAGCACGATGTACACGGCGATCAGCGAGGCGAGGACGAGCAGCGGCTCCTCCGAGATTGTCTGCTGGAAGACCTTCGCCGTTCCGGCAAAGGAGCCCTGGATGGTGATCGGCACATGCAGCTCTTGCATCGTGGCGTTGATGGCCTTGACGGCGCTCCCGAGCGGCTCGCCCTCCGGCAGGTTGAAGGAGAAGGTCGTCGCGACGAAAGGACCCTGATGGTTGACGGTGAGCGGGGTAATTCCAGGACCGTAGGAACTGAACGCGGAGAGGGGCACCATGGTTTCGACGCAAGTACTGACCGCAGAGCCGGTGGACGCTCTGCCGGCACTGTTGGTGAGCTGGTTCTCGGCATAGTTGTGCGCGGCGTTGTTCTGGGTCGCGGTCGAGCTCGAGGTACCGCTGGAGCCCGACCCGGACGAGCCGCTCGAGGTCGAGCCGCAGGCGCTGCTCGTGCCGCTGGATGACGCTGCAGCGGAGCTCGAGCTCGCGGCAGCGTGGAATGAGCCGGCCCCCGGCGCGGTCGATTGTGTCCCCCCGAGCGCCCCACCCTGGGTACTGACCCAGATGTCCTTGAGGGTGTCCGGGCTCTGCCAGAACTGCGGCGCGACCTCCATCACCACGTAGTACTGGTTCATATCCTCGTAGATCGTGGACACCAGTCGCTGTCCGAATGCGTCGTACAGTGTGTTGTCGATGTCGGACATGTTGACACCGAGGCGGGCTGCGGTCGCCCGATCGATCTGCAACTGCACGTCGAGGCCCGCGGCCTCGCGGTCGGAGCTGACGTCCTGCAGCGCGGGGTTATTCTGCAGCGCCGCGGTGATCTTGGGTGTCCAGGCGTCGAGAGTGCTCAGGTCGTCCGACAGGAGCGTGTACTGATATGCCGCGTTGCCCTGACGGCCTCCGAAGTGGATGTCCTGGGCGGACTGCAGGAAGAGCCGCGCCCCCGTCACTCCCGAGAGCTCCCGCCGCAGACGCGCGAGCACCGCGGCATCGCTCAGCTTGCGCACGTCGAGGGGCTTGAGCGCGGTGAAGAGGTTGCCGGTGTTGACCGTTCCGCCTCCATGGCCGCCGCCGCCGCCGGTGAAGGCGACGACATGGTCGACCGCCGGATCACGGCTCACAATGGTCACGATCTGCAGCATCTTCTTCTGCATCGCCTGGAAGGAGATGCTCTGATCCGCCACCACCCCGCCGAAGAGCGAGCCCGAGCTCTCCTCCGGGAAGAATCCCTTCGGCACCTTGGCGAACAGATAGAAGTTGAGGACGACGACGCCCAGCAGGACCAGCATCACGGCGCGCGGGTGGCGGATTGCATCGGCAAGCGTGCGGCCGTAGTAATCCTTGAGCCAGTCGAAGCCGCGCTCGAAACTGCTCAGGACCCGGCCGAGGCGCGGCGGCCGGCGCAGGATGCGGCCGCAGAGCATCGGGGTCGTCGTGAGGGAGATGATCAGCGACAACACCACCGTCACCGACAGCGTCGTAGCGAACTCGCGCAGCTCCCGCCCGACCAGCCCCCCCATCAGCAGGATCGGGATGAATACTGCGATGAGCGAGCAACTCATGGACAGTACCGTGAAGCTGACCTCGCTCGCGCCGTCAATGGCGGCCTGCAGTCGCGGCACTCCGGCCTCCACGTGCCGGCTGATGTTCTCGATTACGACAATCGCATCGTCGACGACGAACCCTGTCGCGACCGTGAGGGCCATCAGCGAGAGATTATTCAGACTGAAGCCGAGGAGATACATGACCACGAAGGTTCCGACCAGCGACAGCGGCACGGCGATGGCTGGCACGATGGCGGCGCGGGGGTTGCGCAGCATCACCAGCACCACCGTCACGACGAGCGCCAGCGCGATGAGCAGCGTCGTCTCGACGTCTTGCACGGAAGCGCGAATCGATGCGGTCCGGTCGTTCGTGAGAATGATATTGATCCCAGCCGGGACGGACGCCTGGATCTGCGGCAGCACGGCTTTGATCGAGTTCACCGTATCGATGACGTTCGCCCCGGGCTGCTTGCGGATGATCATCAGCACGGAGCGGTTGGGCCCGTCGGCGAGGCCTAGATTGCGTACGTCCTCCACTCCATTGGTGATCTGAGCGAGGTCGCCCAGGTGTACCGCCGCGCCGTCGCGGTAGGCAATGATGAGGGAGCGAAACTGCTCCGGCGTGGTGGCGGTATCGTTGACGTAGACCTGATAGCGGCGCGCGTTGTCGTCGACCGCGCCTTTGGGACTATTGGCGTTGGCGGCGGAAATGGCGGCTCGCACGTCCTCCAGTCCGATGCCGTACTTGAAGAGCGCCTGGGGATTGAGGTCGATGCGCACTGCCGGCAGGGAACTGCCGCCGAGTGACACGTCGCCGACGCCCTCGAGTTGCAGCAGCTTCTGCTGTATGACGGTCGAGGCCGCGTCATACACCTGACCCGTGGTCAGCGTATTCGACGTCAGCGCCAGGATGAGGACCGGCGCGTCCGCGGGATTGAAGGCGCGGTAGGTCGGATTCTGGCGCAGCGCGGTAGGCAGATCTGCCCGCGCCGCCTCGATCGCCGATTGCACATCGCTCTCGGCGCCGTGGATGTCGCGACTCAGGTCGAAAACGAGGACCACCCGCGCGCTGCCGACCGAGCTCGACGAGGTCATCTCATCGACGCCGGCTACGGCGCTCAAATGCCGCTCGAGCGGGGTCGTCACGCTGGTGGCAACGGTGTCCGGGCTCGCCCCGGGGAGCGAGGCCTGCACGACGATGGCTGGGAAATCCACCTCCGGCATGGAGGCGACGGGCAGCAGGAAGTAAGCGACGATCCCAACGAGCGCCAGTCCACACGACAGCAGCGTCGTGGCGACCGGGCGCCTGATGAAAGGCGTCGAGATGCTCATCCGCGTGAGCCGGCGGGCAGAGGCGGCAATCCCCGCTGCTCGCGCCCATGGGCCCAGGCCTTGGCCTGCCTCGCCAACCGATCGAAGTAAAGGTAGATGACCGGCGTCGTGAAGAGGGTGAGCAGCTGACTGAGCAGCAGGCCGCCGGTGATGGAGAGGCCGAGAGGCGAGCGCACCTCGGAGCCCGTACCGGTGCCGAGCATCAGCGGCAGGGCCGCGAAGAGCGCCGCCACGGTCGTCATCAGGATCGGCCGGAAGCGCAGCAGCGCCGCTTCGTAGATCGCATCGTGCGGCGATTTGCCGCCCTCGCGCTCGGCCGTGAGCGCGAAGTCGATCATCATGATCGCGTTCTTCTTCACGATGCCGATCAGGAGCACGATGCCGATGATCGAGATGATGTTCAGGCTCTGCCCCGCGATCATCAACGCGAGCAGCGCGCCGATGCCCGCCGATGGCAGCGTCGACAGGATCGTCAGCGGATGGATGTAGCTCTCATACAGCACCCCGAGCACGATGTAGACGACGGCGATGGCCGCGAGCAGCAACAGCACCTCACTGGTGAGGGAAGACTCGAACGCCAGCGCCTCTCCCTCGAAGGTGGTACCGATGCTCACCGGCAGCCCGATGTCATGCTCCGCCTGGCGGATCGCCGTGACCGCCGCGCCCAGGGAAGCCCCCGGGGCAGTGTCGAAAGAGAAAATGGCCGCCGGAAACTGTCCCAGGTGATCGATCGAGAGCGGCGCGCGATGCACGCTGACGTGCGCGACCGCGGCCAGGGGAACCTGACCGCCTCCGGAGGAAGGCAGATAGATGTAGTTGAGGGAGTTGACCGAATTGTCGAGCGAGGGGTCCGCGGTCAGGATCACGCGGTAGTCGTTCGACTGGCTGTATATCGTCGTGATGATGCGCTGGCCAAACGCGTCATAGAGGGCATTGTCGATCGTGGCATCGGTGATGCCAAAGCGCGCGGCGGTGCTGTGGTCGATGTCGACCTCCGCCGTCAGGCCATTGTCCAAGTATGTCGTCGAGACGTGCGCCAACGACGGCGAGCGCTGCAGAGCGGCCATCAGCTTCGGAACCCATGGGTCGAGGATCTCGCGCTCGGCCGCCCCCAGGATGAACTGGTACTGGGCGTTGCCGACGATGGAGCTGATGGTGAGGTCCTGAACGGGCTGCAGCGCGAGCGTGATTCCGGGGACCTGCCCCGACTCCTGGCGCAGACGATCCATCACCTCGGTCAGCGAGTCGCTGCGATCCTCCTTCGACTTGAGGTTGATCAGCATGCGCCCGTCGTTGACGGTCATGTTGGTGCCGTCGATCCCGACGTAGGAGGTGAGGCTCTCCACGTCCGGATCCTTGATGATCACCTGGGCCAGCGCCTGCTGGCGGCGGGTCATCTCGTGGAAGGAGATCGCGGGCGGCCCCTGGATGGTCGCCTGAACGAGGCCGGTGTCCTGCAGCGGGAAGAAGCCCTTGGGGATGAGGATGTAGAGCACCACGGTGAGCACCAGCGTCCCCGCCGCGATCCACAGCACCAGCGTCTGATGCCTGAGGGTCACATCGAGTGCCCGGCCGTAAACGGCAATCAGGCGATTGAATGCCGCTTCCGCCCTTCTGGCGAGCGCCCCTTGCGAGCGCTCGGTCTCCTCGTGTGTGCGCAGCATCTTGGCGCAGAGCATCGGCACCAGGGTGAGCGAGACGACCGCGGAGATGAGGATCGAGACCGCGAGAGTAATGGCGAACTCACGGAACAGACGCCCGACCACCTCCTGCATGAAAAGAAGCGGGATCAGCACCGCGATCAGGGAGATGGTGAGCGAGACGATGGTGAAGGCTATCTCACCTGACCCCTTGAGCGCCGCCTCGAGCGGCTGCGCGCCTTTCTCGATGTGGCGGGAGATGTTCTCGATCATGACGATGGCATCGTCCACCACGAAGCCCGAGGCGATGGTGAGGGCCATCAGCGACAGGTTGTCCAGGCTGAAGCCGAGGAGGTACATCACCGCGAAGGTGCCGATGAGGGAGACCGGCACCGAGAGGCTGGGGATGATGGTCGCCGGGATGCTGCGCAGGAAGAGGAAGATCACCATCACGACGAGCGCGACGGCGAGAGTGAGCTCGAATTGGACGTCATTGACCGATGCGCGGATGGTGTTCGTCCGGTCAGTCACGACGGAGAGATTCACGTCGGCGGGCAGCGAGGCGCGCAGCTGCGGCAGCAGCGCCTGCACGCGATTGACCACCTGAATCACGTTCGCGCCCGGCTGGCGCTGGATGTTCACGAGCACCGCCGGGGTGTTGTTCACCCAGCTCGAGAGCTCCGTGTTCTCCGCGCCCTGCTCCACTTTGGCGACGTCCTTGAGATGCACCGGCGCCCCGTTCTGGTACGCGACGATGAGGTTCGCGTAGCCGTCCGCGGTCGTGATCTGGTCGTTGGCGTCGATCGTGTAGGCGTGCGCAGTGCCGTCGAAGTTGCCCTTTGGAGCATCTGTCGTGGAATTGGAGATGGTCGTGCGCAGATCATCGACATTCAGGCCGTAGGCGGCGAGCTGCTGCAGGTTGGCGTAGATCCGAACCGCCGGTCGCGGCGCGCCGTTCAGGCTCACGAGGCCCACGCCCGAGAGCTGGGAGATCCGTTCCGCGATCCGCGTATCCGCCAGATCCTCCACCTGCGTGATCGGCATGGAACTGGAGGTGAGCGCCAGCGTGAGCACCGGCGCATCGGCCGGATTCACCTTGGCATAGATCGGCGGCGCGGGCAGGGTCTGCGGCAGCAGGCTGTTCGAGGCATCGATGGAAGCCTGTACTTCCGCCTCGGCGACATCGATGTTGAGGTTGAGAGCAAACTGCAGCGTGATGACCGAGGCGCCGGCCGAGCTGCTGGAGGACATCTCGTTCAGGCCCGGCATCTGCCCGAACTCGCGCTCGAGCGGGCCGGTCACCGTCGTCGCCATGACGTCGGGGCTCGCTCCGGGCAGGAACGTCTTCACCACGATCGTCGGATAATCGACCTCTGGCAGTGTCGAGACCGGCAGCAGGAGATAGCCGATCGCCCCGAGAATGACGATCGCCACCATCAGGAGCGAGGTGGCGACCGGCCTCAGGATGTAGAGGCGGGACGGATTCATCGTCAGGTCGCGGCCGGCTTCTGTGCGGCGCTGCAGCCCAGACGGGAATACATATGGGCGAGCCGCTGGGCCTTGGTGCCGGTCGCGCTCTTCATCATGCCCGCGATGCGTGCGCAGCGCTCCGCGGTCGAGCCGCCATGAGCACCGCCGGCGCCCAATTCAGCGGCAGGCTTCTCACCCGGTAGCAGCACCTGCTGTCCGTCGCGGAGTTGGTCAGCTCCATCCGTGACCACCGTCTCCCCGGCCGTCAGACCCTTCGTGATGGCAATGTTATTGCCAGCGGTCGGGCCGGTAGCGACGGTGCGCATGGTCACCGTGTGATCGGGATTGACGATGTACACGAAGTTGCTCGAGGGACCGTTCTCCACCGCCGAGCCCGGCACCACGATCTGATCCTTGAGTGTCGTGACTATGAGCTTGATGTTGACGAACTGATCCGGGTAGAGCGAGAGGTCCTTGTTGTCGAACATCGCACGCATGTTCAGCGTGCCGGTGCTGATGTTGATCTGATTGTCGACGCTCGACAGCGTCCCCGTGGCGATGAGGTGTTGCAGGTCGTGATCCCAGGCCTGTGCAACGAGCTTGCCGCCCTGGTGCAGCTGCTGGAAGACCTGGGTGAGGTCATTCTCGGGCACGCTGAAGAGCACCGACATCGGTTGCATCTGCGTGACGGTCACGACCTGCTGGGTCTGGTTCGCCTGCAGCAGGTTGCCGAGGTCCACATCCCGCAGGCCGACGAGGCCGGTGACGGGCGAGGTCATGCGGGTGTAGCTCAAGTTGAGCTTCGCCGTCTCGAGGGACGCCTGGTCCGCGGCCACCGCGGCCTCATCGCCGTGCACCGTCGCGATCTGGTCGGTGTAGGTCTGCGCCGCCACCGCGTCCTCCTGCAGCTCCCGCTTGTAGCGGGCCAGGTCGATGCGCGCCCCGGCCAGGCCGGCCTGGTCCTTCTCGAGCTGGCCCTGCGCCGAATCGAGCGCGGCCTGATAGGGGCGCGGGTCGATCTCCGCCAGCAGCTCTCCCGCCTTGATGATCTGACCTTCGCTGAAAGCGATCTTGATGAGCGGTCCGGTCACCTGCGGGCGTATCTGCACGGTCGCGAGCGGCGTCACCGTACCCAGCGCCTCGATCACCACGGGAACATCCGCCGTGCCGACCTTGCCGACGCTCACCGGCATCGGGCCGCCCATCATGGCCGCCCTGCCGGAGCGCTGCGGCTTGCTCGCAGCGGCGATGCGATGGTGGATCAGCCAGCCCATGCCGACGACGAGCACCGCGAGCCCGATGATCCAGGCGAGACGCCTGCGGCGGCTGGCCTGCTGCTGTTGCGGGTCGGACACCGAGGTCGACTGGCGATCGGCGGTCGGTTCAAGAACGTCTGGAGTCATGTGCCGTTGTCCATTGCGACTCAACTGCGCGCCGGCAGCGACCGGCAAGCCGGCCGCCGTCTCATCGCCTCAGGATGGTGGAAGGAATCAGGTGAAGGCGCAGCCTTGGACCATGGTCACTGCTGGGTGTTCCGGCGCGCAGCCTATCATCTATCATCCCACCGGCGTTTCGGGCCGTACGGTAAATTTCCAAAGATATGTCAATGGATTGCAACAGCACAAGAGCGTCGGCGCAGGGGTGCGCGGCGCTCGTCGCAGGGTCGGCTCGGGCTGTCTAGGGCGCGGCCGTGGCAGGGTCGGCGGGAGACGCTGATTCCGTGTCCTCTGCGTCCGGCACGACTGTGCCGGTACGCCCGAAAGACGCGACGTCTATACGATGGCGCTCGATGAGGTCATAGAGCGTCGGGCGGGTAATGCCCAGCAGCTCCGCGGCACGCGATAAGTTACCTCGCGCGACCGCCAGCGCCTGGCGCGCCGCCTGCACCTCGGCCCGCTGCCGCGCGACCCTGAGGTTGAGATACTCCGGATCCTCACCCGGATCCTTCAGGCCGAGGTCGTTCGCGGTCACGACCACCCCTTCCGCCATGATGACCGCGCCCTTGATGCGGTTCTCGAGCTCCCGCACGTTGCCGGGCCAGGGATGTGCCTGGATGGCACGAATCGCATCGGGCGCGAGGCCGCGGGTCGACTTGCCGAACCGCTCCGACATCTGCTGCAGCAGCACCTGCGCGATGAGGAGGCTGTCACCCTGCCGCTCGCGCAGCGCCGGCACGTTGATCGTCACCTCGCTGATGCGATAGTAGAGATCGTCGCGAAAGCCGCCGGTGCCGATCAGCTCCGTGAGCTTGCGGTTGGTGGCGCAGACGAAGCGCAGGTCCAGCGGGATCGTCGTGCGGCCGCCGATGCGCTCCACGACGCGCTCCTGCAGAACGCGCAGCAGCTTCGCCTGCAGGGACGCGGGCATCTCCCCGATCTCATCGAGAAATATCGTGCCGCCGTCCGCCGCTTCCAGCTTGCCCGCAGTGCGCTTGGCCGCCCCGGTGAAGGCGCCCTTTTCATAGCCGAAGAGCTCGCTCTCGAGCAGGGTATCGGGGATGGCCGCGCAGTTGATGGCGACGAACGCCTTGTGGGCGCGCCCGGAGAGACGGTGCACGGAGCGGGCGATGAGCTCCTTGCCGGTGCCGCTGTCGCCCAGGATGAGCACCGTGGCGCCGGTGGGCGCCACCTTCTCGACCGAGCGGCAGAGGGTCCGCATCGCATCGCTCGCACCGATAATGCCCTCGAGCGCCATGGCGCCGGTGCGCTCGCGCAGGCGGCTGTTCTCCTCCTCTAGCTCGCGCATCCGGAAGGCGCGGCGCACGACCAGGGAGAGCACCCCGGCATCGAGCGGCTTGTAGTAGAAATCGGCCGCCCCCAGGCCCACGGCGGCCACGGTGAGCTCGCGCGCGTCGTGCTCCGTCATGGCGACGATCTTGATGTCGGGCGAAAGGTGCAGGATCTGACGCAGCAGATCCAGGCTCTGGGCGGCTACCGCCGGCTGGCGGGCGGTCCCGAGATCGAACAGCACGACGTCCGGCTCCGTTCGGCGTACCAGCGCCAGCGCCTGCTCGGAGGTCTCTCCGGTCGTCACGTCGAGGTCGGCGAACATCCCTTCGAGCTCCCGGCGCAAGGAGCGGTCGTTCTCCAGGATAAGCAGCTTCCTGCGCAGAATCTCGGCAGTCATCTACACCCCACGCGTCGTGCGACTTTACAATTAAGTGTAAAGCCTTAGATCGCTTTCCGTGCGCGCTGGGTCACAAGATCTGCGGATGGCGGATCTCTTCATTTCTATATTTTTCGGACATAACTGGCATGAGTGGGCTATAATTCGGACGTTTCGGGCTTTCTGGAAACGCCGATGCCCCTGAATTCGGACACGCTACCCGAGCTGGTGATCGTCGATGAAGGTGATCCGGCCGCCGCGCGGCGCATCCGCCGTCTTGCAGCGGATGGGCGCCTGCGCCGCCTCTATGCCGGCGTCTACACGTCGAACCTCGACGGACCTGCGGAATCGATCGTGCTCCGCCATTGGCAGTCGATCGTCGGGCACCTTCTCCCAACCGGCATCATATCCTACCGCTCGGCGTTCGACGGCAGGCCGCACGAGGGTGCGCTAGCGATCACCCGTGGCAAGACACGCCGCACTCTGAAACTGCCGGGTCTCACCATACACGTCCTTCCGGGTCCTGGACCACGACGTGACGCGCCCGCGAACGACACGCCATATGGCGATCTCTTCGTGTCCAGCGACCCACGCCGCTTCCTCGAAAACCTGACTCGGGGACGAGGTTGGTCCGATCGAGTATTGCCACAAGAAGCATTAGAAGCCTCGCTGGATCGCGCGTTGATGGTGGGCGGCGAGCGCCGGTTGACTCAGCTTCGCGACCAAGCGCGCGAAGTCGCACATGCCCTGGGTTATCAAGCCCAGTTCAAGCGACTGGATACCCTCATCGGTGCATTGCTCGGCAGCCATGCGGCGAAGCATCTGACGGCGCGCCAGGCACTGGCACGCGCCGCCGGGCGGCCATACGACCCACAACGCCTAGATATCTTCGAGGCGCTGTTTACCGAACTCAACCGCAGTGCGTTGACCGAGATTACCGACCCTGCGCCGTCCGGCGGTGCACGCGAGAACTTCGCGTTCTTTGAGGCGTATTTCTCCAATTACATCGAGGGCACCACCTTCACGGTCGAAGAGGCAGAAGACATCATCTTCCACGGACAGATCATCGAGAACCGCAGCGAGGACTCGCACGATATTCTCGGTACGTTCAACGCCGCCGCTTTGGCGCCCTGGCGTGATCAGCCACCGCGTACAGCGGACGATTTCCTTTACTGGTTACGCAGCGTCCACGCATTGGTCATGCAGAAACGCGCCGACAAGAAGCCCGGGGAATGGAAGGACAAACCGAATCAGGCGGGCAGCACGTTCTTTGTCATGCCGGAGCTCGTGCCGGGCACATTGCGAGAGGGGTTTTCGCGCATGGCGGCGCTGGCCCACCCACTGGCACGAGCCATCATGGCGATGTTCGTGGTCACCGAGGTCCATCCGTTTCTCGATGGGAATGGACGCACGGCCCGCCTCGCCATGAATTGCGCACTGAGTGCGGAAGGGCTCAGTCGTATCATCATACCTACTGTCTATCGGGAAGATTATCTGCTGCCCCTGCGGGCACTGAGCCACCATGGAGCGGCGCAACCTCTGCTCGCGGCCATGAGCCGCATCCAGCGATGGTCGGCAGCTTTTGACTACTCGCGGACGAGATCAGCCGTGCGCGACGACCTTGCTCGCTGCAATGCCTTTCAAGAGGATCTGCGGAACTACAAACTGGTTTTTCCGTAGTCGGCCGAACCGCCCGCGCGCTCACAGCGCTCACGCTCCCGGCGGCGGCACCGGCTTCTTCTGGAGGAAGTCCCCCGGCGGCAGCGCCGCGACCTTAAAGTAGTTGCTCTCGGCCAGGGCCTCATAGAGCGGGGGCGTGAAGAAGGCCGAGATGCGCGAAGCGACCAGCGCGGTCGCCATCATCGGGATCACCATGCCGGTGCCGTTGGTCATCTCCATCACGATGACGAAGGACGTAATCGGCGATTGCGTGACCGCGGCGAGGTAGCCCGTCATGCAGAGGGCGATGACCGCCGCCATCGGCGCCCAGGAGAAGGCCAGGTGCACCCACTGCGCCAGACCCGCGCCAATCGACAGTGACGGCGAGAAGAGCCCGCCTGGGACGCCTGCCATGTAGGTCACCACCATGGAGCCCCATTTGGTTATGGCGTAGCCCTCGGAGAGCGGCGCCGTGCCTTGCAGCAGATGGCGCGCCTGGTCGTAGCCGCTGCCCCAGGTCTCGCCATGGGTGCCGACACCGAGCGCCGCCACGACGAGCCCGAGCATCAGCGCGTAGAGCAAGGGCCTGCGCGCGCGCAGCGCCTTCAGCCAGCCCGGCATCCAGGTCCGCCAGCGCAACAGCGCCAGGTTGAACACCGCGCCGAACAGGCCGCACAACACCGCCGACAGGATAACCGGCAGCACGAACGCGCCACCCAGATTGTTCGGCACGTTGATCTGGCCGAAGTAGAGATAGTTGCCCGCCAGGGCCAGCGAGGTCAGGCCGGAGAACACGACGGCGGTGATCATGATGCCGTTGGTTCGGCTCTCGAAGTCCCGCGCCAGCT